>JADHYN010000049.1 GCA_016782425.1 Candidatus Omnitrophota bacterium | reverse complement strand
AGTATTTCACGGAAGTATTTAACAAGCTCGCGAAGAATTTCGGTATCCGTGCCGTATTAATCGGCCGGGAAAAAAATAGCCCCAGAATAGAAGGGTTTTTGAAACACGCCAAATGCAAACCTATTTTAGCCATGGGAAAGACCAATATATCGCGCTTGGCATCTTTAGTCAAAAAATGCGACCTTTTGTTAAGCTCTGACAGCGCACCGATACATGTGGCATGCGCTATGGGCACGCCTTTTATCGCGCTTTTCGGGCCGACAGACCCTAAGCGGCATTTGGCATCGTCAAAAAACGCAATAGTTTTTAACAAGAATTTAAAATGCAGCCCCTGTTATAGCTCGCACTGCAATGAAGGGTATGCCTGCATGCTGTCTATCAAGCCCGAAGAGGTATATGAGGCGACATTGAAGCTATTAGGTATTAAAAGGAATTAGCATGAAAGTACTGATTTTAACCACACACTTAAATATAGGTGGGGTTGCGAGTTACACCGTTAACCTGGCAAAGGGGTTACAAAAAAGAAGTATACCGGTTTGGGTTGCTTCAAGCGGAGGAGACCTGAAGAAGGTGCTGGGAGAGCACGACATTCCTCATCTTCAGGTAAGCGTGAAAACAAAATGTGAATTTCATCCCAAGCTATGTTTTGCGTTTTTTAAGCTACTTACGTTCGTAAAAGAAAATAAAATCGATATCATCCATGCTCAGACAAGAACCGCACAGATACTGGCATATGCGCTTTCGAAAGCCACCGGAGCCAAATTTATCAGCACCTGTCACGGATTTTTCAAGAGCAAGCGAATCTCAAGAAGGCTTTTTAGCGCTTGGGGTGATTCCGTCATTGCTATCAGTGACGCCGTTCGGGATCATTTAATAAAAGATTTTCGCATAAACCATGACAAGGTCTTCCTTATATATAACGGCGTGGATACGGAAGCGTTTTCTGCCGAGATAAGCAGCGACGAAGAAATGCGTTTAAAACGCAATTTAGGATTTGCCAAATGCCCGGTGATCGGGTCTATCTCGAGGCTTTCGCCGGTTAAGGGCCTTAAATACCTGCTTTTTGCCATGAAGGATTTACTGAAATCCGTGCCTGAAGCGCAACTTCTTTTGGTTGGCGAAGGGCCTTCTAAGGATTTTCTGACAGGACTTGCCAAAAAACTTGGCATTGAAAACAATGTATTTTTCGCCGAGAGCACTATTCGAATACAGAGATTTTTGTCCATTATGGATGTTTTCGTGTTTTCTTCGCTGGAAGAAGGCCTGGGCCTTTCTCTTTTGGAGGCACTTGCTTCCGGAAAATCCTGCGTGGCCTCTGACGTGGGAGGCGTTTCATCCATAATAGAAGACGGTGTAACGGGTATTCTTGTTCCCCCGAAAGACGCGCATGCGCTGAAAGAAGCGATAGAGAGAGTCCTTAACGACGAAAACTTAAGGGTTTCATTGGCCAGAAATGGCAGGGATTTGGTTAAAGAGAAATTCTCACTCGATAAAATGATAGGGGAAGTTATTGATGCGTACGATAAAACCCGGAAATAAGCGATTTTCTATTCTCGTTATCGCAGCGACTGTAATTTTCCTTTTAGCCGGGAAGCTCTTTCTGGATGCTGCATACGCGCCGGTTATTATCATGTATCACTCTGTAGGCCCGGAAAGCACCACGCCCGCCAATTACGGCGATAAACTTAACGTGTCTACCCGCACTTTTGAAAAACAGATGAAATTTCTCGCCGATCACGATTATAACGTAATTCCCCTCGCCGAATTCGTAAATCGGATAAAAAGAAATGAGCGCATTCCGCACAAAACGCTTACGATAACCTTCGACGACGGCCTCAAAAATAACTTTACCAATGCCTACCCTATTTTAAAAAAATACAAATTTCCGGCTACAATCTTTGTCGCGACCGATTTCATCGGAAGAAATAATTTTCTTATACCCGAAGACATGAAAATCATGCAAAAAAATAATATAACCATAGGAAGTCATACGATATCGCATCCGTTCCTTCCATGGATGACAGATGAGAATATCCGGAAAGAACTCTTCGGATCAAAAAAAATATTAGAAGAAATAACGGGGCAAAGAATCGATCTTTTTTCCTACCCTTTCGGTAGATTCAGCGATAAGACCGAAGAAATAGTCAAAGACGCAGGATATATGGGGGCTGTAACGACAAGCCCGGGCAGGACCAAGCCAAACGACAACATTTACGCCCTTAAGAGAATCCGGATATCGATGAGCTCTGATAACCCGGTCATTTTCTGGATAGAGACAAGCGGCTATTATACCTTTGTAAAAGAAATAAGAGATGAAGACTGAAAATCCAAAACGCATACTCATAGTAGAAGTAAACTGGCTGGGGGATGTCCTGTTTTCTACGCCGTTTATAAGAGCGCTCAGGGGCAAATTTAAAGACGCCCATATTGCGTGCATGGTCGTACCGCGCGCCAAAGAAATATTGCAACATAACCCGCACATAAACGAGATAATAATTTATGACGAGAAAGGCACGTACAAAGGGCTTTTCGGAAAAATAAAACTTATCTTACTTCTTCGAAAAAAGCGGTTCGACCTCGCCATTCTTTTACACAGGTCTTTTACGAGGGCACTTATAACGCTTTTAGCCGGAATCAAAGAGCGCGCCGGTTATATCACTAAAAAAAGACACGCTATTCTTACGCATCCCGTTGAGTCTTCCGAAACGGATCTTCACAAAGTAGAGTATTTTTTAAAGATTGCCGAATCTTTAGGGTGTGATACTTCAAACAAGAATTACGAGTTTTTTGTAACCGACAAAGAAAGAAAATATGTAGAAAAAATGCTTTCGGAAAACGATGTCCACCTGGAGGATTTTGTAGTTATCATACATCCAGGCGCAAACTGGATTCCGAAAAGGTGGAGCGAAGATAATTTCGCAAGTCTTTCCGACGCCCTTATAAAAAAGTACAACGCGAAAGTGATTGCGATCGGCGCCGAGAAAGATGCGAAAATCGCAGCGCGCATAAAAAATAAAATGAAAGAAAAATTTATAATATTCTCGGGGAAAACAAGTCTTTTGGAACTCGGCGCGCTTACCGAAAGGGCGGATTTTGTCATATCAGGCGATTCCGGCCCCATGCACATAGCCTGTGCTATGAAGTCTAACGTGATAGCACTTTTTGGTCCGACTTCTCCTGCGCTTACCGGGCCATATGGCAACGGTAATTATCGCGTGATACAGCATGATACAGATTGCGAGATCCCATGTTATGACCTTACCTGTAACGATTATAGATGCATGGATGCAATAAAAGTTAGTGATGTTTTGCACGTGTTCGAGGAAATGTATGCTAAATAAATCCGAGATAAAACGAATATTAGTTATAACATTATCCAACCTTGGCGACATTATCCTGACAACGCCCGCTGTCGAGGCGCTTTCAAAAGAATTTCCGGAGGCAAGCCTGGATGTCATGGTAAGCCCTGTCGGAGAGGACATTTTTAAATTCCACCGGAGGGTGTCCGAATGCATAATATACGATAAAAAAGCGACACCCCTTCAAAAATTAAGGCTTTTTTTAACCTTACGCAGAAAAAAATACAATCTTGTAGTAGATTTACGAAATACGATTCTCACGCTTCTTCTCGGAGCCAAATACAATACCGGCCCTTTCAAGCGTGGGCTAAAAAACCGGATGCACAAAAAAGACGTGCACCTATCCTGGCTCGAGGCGATAGGCATCTGTGTATCAGGCGCTTCGTTTCATATTCCCGTAGAAAATGCCGACAAAAAATACGTAGATGGCTTGACGTCTCTCCTGGGCGGGGTGCCATTTGTCGCGGTAAGCCCGGGCGCGAAAAGCCACGTCAAAAGATGGCCGATTAAAAACTTCGCAAAACTCTCCGACATGATAAGAAATGATCTCGGGATCGAAGTAATACTTGTAGGTAACGAGTTTGACAGGATTGTTATCGAAAGAATTTTATTCTACATGAAAACCAAACCACTCAATTTTATCGAAAAAACAAACGTCCGCCAGCTTGCATGTTTAATTAAAAAAGCAAAACTTTTAATAACAAATGATTCAGCGCCGATGCACGTAGCAAGTGCCGTAGATACGCCTGTCCTGGCTTTTTTCGGGCCGACAGACGAAAAAAAATACGGCCCGGCAACAAAAGCCAAAAGCAAGGTGTTAAGAAAAAATATAAAATGCGCGCCGTGCGAAATTCCCCAGTGCATAAACACGGCAAATAAATACGAATGCTTGAAGACGATCTCGGTAAACGAGGCATTCGTTGCAGTCAAGGAATTGCTCGGATAAAAATAGGTTATGTATAACATGCGTATACTGCTAACAAGAACAGACAGAATAGGCGATGTGGTTTTATCGACACCGGCGATTAAGGCGGTGCGCGATAAGTATCCCGAAGCGCATATCGCGTTTATGGTAAGGCCATACGCGAAAGATATTGTCGACGGGAACCCATACCTTGATGAAGTAATAATCTACGATAAATACGGAAGACATAAAGGCCTTTTAAGCACGATTTTGTTTGCGCTTGAGATTAAAAAAAAGAAGTTCGATAAAGCCTTCATGTTACATCCGACAAACCGCGTTCACTTAATTGCCTACCTTGCCGGCATTCCGGAGAGAGTAGGCTTTGATAGGAAAATGCCTTTTCTACTTACAAAAAAAGTTCCGCACATAAAGCAGGAAGGTAAAAAGCACGAGTTAGAGTATACCCTTGACCTTCTGGGATCTATAGGTATAGAGGCTAAAGATAAAGAACTTTTCGTCCCGGCGCACGAAAACGATATCGAAAAGGTTGAAAAACTTTTAGCCGAACACCATGTCGGTAGCGACGTTCCGTTAATCGCAGTAAACCCGGGTGCTAGCTGCCCGTCCAAAAGATGGAAACCGGAAAATTTTGCCGAGGTTTGCGATAACTTAGCAGATAAATATAAAGCAAGGATACTGATCGTATCCGACCCGGCAAATAAAGAGTTTGCAGCGAAAGTGGTAAGCGGCATGAAATATGATCCGGTCAATTTAGCGGGCAGGACCACTGTAGGGGAACTGACGGCTCTACTTTCAAAATGCAAACTCTTCATATCTAACGATTCCGGCCCGGTTCACATTGCCTGCGCTGTCGAAACGCCGGTTATCTCCATTTTTGGCCGAAAAGACCCCGGACTTTCACCTAAAAGGTGGGGCCCTACGGCTAAAAAAAGCGCAATATTCTACAAGGATGTCGGCTGCGACCCATGCCTCGCCCACAACTGCAAAATCAGCTTCAAATGCCTCGAAGCCATCACTCCCGAGGAAGTTTTCAAAGCCGCCGAGGTCCTTCTTTCTTAACGGAATGAGAGGGTATAGGCGTGAGGCTTTGCACTTTCGACGGAGCTCTTTCTTCTTCAAAAAATTATTATGTAAAGTGTCAAGCTTTTTACCG
>JADHYN010000048.1 GCA_016782425.1 Candidatus Omnitrophota bacterium | reverse complement strand
TATTTCTCTTCTATAATTCTGTCTAAACAAAACAAATCCCTTATCGCATGCAAGGTTCCGTCATTTAATTCGGGCTTGTTTTTTCTTTCAATAAAACGAACCCCCGCCTTTTTGGCTGCTACGCGGTCGCTGTCCGCGTCTCCCACGTAAACGACTTCCTCCTTAAGGAACCCATGCTTCTTCATTATGTCTTTTATGATTTCGTCTTTTTTTCTCGGGGTTCCGTGAATTTCCTCGAAATACCCTCCCAGCTTTCTTGCTTTAACAATATTGCAAAGCTCATCGTGAGGCGTTCCCGAAGCTATAAAAAATCGGTAACGTTTCTTATTGCCTTCCAGAAATTCGCGCGTCCCGGGCACGAAAGGCGCTTTTAGCACTTTTTTTAAAGAAAGCCCGGAAAAGTTTTCTGCAAGCTTTTTCTCTTTGTCTCTCGAAAGCTTTTTGCCCAGGATGTTCCTGTATATATGGCGGAATTTAACGTAGCGGGAAATGCCGCCGTTTAAAAGATGATAGCGCACGATTTCCTCTAGCCTTTCCGGATATTCGGAAAAAAGCTCCCGGAAGGCCTCTGTTTTTATATCGGCTGATTCGAGTATTACTCCGTCAAAATCGAAAATAACCGCTTTAATCATGTGCCAGCACCGCACGGCATGGCGCGCCGTCGGCTCCTTTCAGTCTTAAAGGTAAACATATCAATCTGTAAATACCGGGTTTTGCTTTTTTTAAATCGATATTCTCAATAATTATAATACCTTTTCTAAGCAGTAAATGGTGAACGGGGTGCGTTTTATCCCGTGAACTTTCTATCGACATTGATTCTGTTCCCACAAGTCGCATTCCATTTTTTACCATAATATTTGCTTCGCCGAGGGTTAACGGTTTTTTTCCTTTGAGAAGCACGCCTTTTATTTTTCTTTTCTTCGCCTTTTTAAAAAAATCTCCGGATAGCGGTTTTTTTCTGTCCCTAACCGCAACCTTGCATATTAGATCTTCTATTCTTATGCCATCCAGCGGCTTTGCCCTCTTGAGAATATGGCATGGTGCATCGATATGCGTGCCAGTATGGCTCCCAAATGAGAGCACCAGCATGTTGCAAGAGCTGCCCTTTTTGATAGATTTAAATTCACTGATTTTAACATCGGGATCAGTCGGATACCTCTTCATCCCTTTTTGAATCGTTTTCGTTATATCTATGTAGCTTCTCGCCATCTTATCCCTTACCAATTAACCAATCACCAATTAACCAATTAACCCTTTTAATAGATTCTTCGTCGCCTCGATTTCCATCGCAACCCGTGCCTCGCGCGCGTAAGAACCAACATGCGGGGTAAGAATCACGTTATCCAGCTCTTTTAGCGCTCCTTTATAGGGTTCACCGCCAAAAACATCAATAGCTGCTCCCGTAATGCGCTTTGCGCTAAGCGCTTTGTAGAGGGCTTTTTCGTCAACCACGCCCCCGCGGGAAAGATTGATAAGCCAGCTTTCTTTTTTCATCATCCCGAGCGCCTTTTTGTCTAAAAGGGGCTTACTATTTTTCCCGGCTGAAATATGTAAAGTAATTATGTCGGCCCATTTCATGATCTTTTCAAAACCTTTCTTTTCGCATTTTAAAGAAGGTTTCTTGGGGGCTTTGTCATGATAAGCAATTTCGACGCCAAAGGCAGAAAGGAGCTTGGCTACGCTTTCGCCTATCCGGCCTAAGCCTATTATACCCACTTTCTTGCCTCGCAGCAGGCTTCCCATCTTTTTCTTCCATACACCATACCTCATATCGCGGTCCATTTCGCATGTTTTTCTCAAAAGGTTTAAAATCAGCCCTACCGCAAGCTCTGCGACGGCCAAAGTCGGCCCGTCCGGGGTATTATAAATTATGATTCCTTTTCTCTTGGCTGCCTCCATATCCACGCTCTCCATGCCAGCTCCGCAGCGGGATATAACTTTCAGATTTCGCAGGCGTCGGAATACACCATCATCCAGATGTTCGGTTCCGGCTATAATGCCGACAGCATCCTCTCCGAGCTCGACTACCTCTTCGGATTTCATCTTCCGTTTATACGGGTTGAGGATATAGCTAAATCTTTCTTTTTTTATCAGCTTAAGCGGGGTTTTGTCAAATTCACCGAAAGTGCTTGTTGTAATTAAAACATTTTTCATCGTTTATCCTCTTTTTCTGAAATTAAACATCCGGATATAAGGAATACGTTTACCAAAATAGCCTAATACATTTTTACAAAACGGGCAATATTGTATCATCCCGCGTAATATGCAGCTTCTTTTAAAATCCGTTAAATATGCGTAACGCTCGCAACCAGTGAGTTCAAAGTTCGCCTTGCTGGCGGCATCTATGATTTCTTCGTCTTTCCTTCGGTAACCGAATTTTTTTGTTACAATCTTATACCGTTTGCGCTCAGATATTTGTTTAATAACGCATTTTAATTTTGCTTCATATTTCAGTATTATATCGTGTACAAAATACGAGAGAGAGTTGTCCGGCGATCCCGCGGAATCCAAAATCAGGTGCCCTCTGCTTTTCAGACTTGCGGATATATTCTCAAAAAAACGTTCCAGTTCCCAATTGTTAAAAAGATAAATAAGGCTCAAGGCCATTACTGCGTCGTATTTTTCCGGCGCAGGCCCCTCTAGTACATTATACTTCAGATATTTAAAATCCCCAAAGAGAGACCTTGCCTGTTTATAGGAGTCAACTATCGCAAGGTCCGAGCATGTAATCCTGTAACCCTCCTCTATCAGGCGTAACTCATTGACTGCCCGTCCGCTTCCAACAGATAAAATGCCTTCTGTCTTTTTAAGATATTTTTTTAGAAAAATATCGTAATATTCCAGGCATGATGATTGGAAATTGAAAAAATATTTTTTAAAAAAATCCGCCTTGCTTCTATATGCTTCGTCTGCGGCGTATCCCCCCATCGCCTGCGCGTGGTCAAGGTAGGACTCATCCTTTTCTATGTAACCTCGTTTAAATGCCGTTTCGTCCGGTATGAACTTATACCATTTTCTCATGTCAATTGTTTTTTTCCGTAAGCACCCTAAGAAAAGCTTCCGGGGTGTCGGTCTTTTCATTCAGGTAAAAAAACCTGTCTATGATATTTTTTGCTTCCCCGTCCGGTGCCGTAGTTTCTCTCGCAAATATATCATCTACCGCATCTCTTAATTCCTCATCGGAATACACGTCCCTGATCATGGGAGACTCTATGTATTTTAAAGGCGACATGTTAATCCATTCGGGCGTATTTATAAGGATCACGTCGCAACCGCAGGCAATTGCCTCCACTGACACGCTTGACTCTCCTGCGATGACTACGCGCGCCTCTTTAAGCGCTTTCTTAAGGCTTCCTTTTTTAATCTCAAAGGGGTTATCGTAAATACCGGAAAGCTCTAAAATCTTCTCAAAGCGAAGAGCCGGATGCGGACGTAGCCATATCCTCATGTCTTTCTTGTCTTTAAACGCTTCGTAAGCCGCGTTAAAGATGGAGCTTCCTTCCTTCTCGCTTATGGAAAAGGTAACAAGCACTGTGTTTTTTCGCTCTTCCTTTCGCCGTAAAAACATCTCCTCTTTCAGGTGCCCGTATCTTATCGCCTCAGCCATTGAAAGTTTTTCATCCGGCCATCCGGATTCTCTGAAATAGTCATACGAAATTTTTCCGTTACAGATAATTTTGTCAGGTTTCGGTATTGCATATTCGTTTTTTTCAATTATCTCCTTCGGATCGTTGAAATATCTTAAAAGCATTCTTGAAATTGTTCCCGGCTGGTAACCGTATAGCTTTGTCGGAATGTTTAAATCCTCCCTTGCGTATATAAGCGCTTTTTCCCATTCCCTCATCTCGCAGGGATAAAGACATTTTTGCGCATTAAACACCTTTAGCATGTTTCGGAAGATGTAGTAATTCAGAACGCCTTTATATCCGGCCTTGCCGGCAAAAGAATTATACCAATCATCTTCGAATAATGGATAGCTGTTGTAATCACCGAAGGCAAAATTATAGGCTTTTTCGACATCTTTTCTTATTGTAAGAAACTTCAAGGAGCTGTGAAGAATGACAAAAAGCGCTTTTAGCTGTAGCCATAAAGAACTAAATTCTTCCAAGAAAAAAAAGGAATATTTATTTTTTATAAATTTTTGCGCGTAGGCAAGGCTTTTTTTATCGGACTCTTTTTGATTATCATTCGGCATATATCTCCTGGCGCACCACACAATATTTTCCCCTTTTCTTTCCAGCGCGCTTTGCAGGCCCGCGTAGATGCTGTCATTAAAAATACCCTTTTTTGCCAGCGTTTCGTCAATATTAAAATATGATGTCAGAAAAAGAAGCTTCGGGTTTTTGGGGATTTCCCGTTTTCCCATTTTGGCTTTTATCATGAGCTCTATTCCGTAAAACCTGAGAAAATAGAGAAAAAGAAACAAGATATGTTTAAAAAATAAAAGTCTCTCTGATTTCCGCGCGCGCGTTCCAATGCCCCTTATTTCGACGGTAATCCTTTTCTTTAATGGAATTGTCTCAAACTCTATATTATTTTCGACCGCGTACATCCTGATAGCGCGTTCCAATTTTTTGCTCATAGAACTAAGTACTATTTTTCCTATTTTCTCTTTCTTTACTGCGTTTACAATGGAATCGAGTTGTGCCAGGCGATTAAAACCGTCTGATTCGTGCACGTCTTTTAGCGCAACAAGGCTAAGCCACCAAAGGCTTGCCTGACAGCTGAAGGCGAAACGCTCCCTAAGGTTCTTGTTGCCCCGGCCGGCGCGTTCCGGCAAATCGGCTATAAAGGATATGTATCTTTCTCTTAGAGCGGCGGCGGAAGCGTTTATTAATCTGGCGCTTTCCAGAAATTTAGCATCTTTTCCTGAGGTTTTTATCAACTTGCTGACCTGTTTGCACGCCGAACTCTTTGAGGAAAGAGGAAAAACAAAGATATCGCCATCTTTTACGCAGGAATCAAAGTTAAGCTTTCCCGTGTTGAGATATGAGTCAAATATAAATAAAGTATTCATTTCAAGTCACGCTTTCCGATCAAGAATAATCCTTACGGTAGATCTCTGCCAGTTTTTTAAATACCTTGTCTCCCTCCTCGGTGAAGTTTTCAGCAAGCTTAATTTCCTCAAGATAGTTCTCCGGCAGCCTTGTATATAAAACGAACGTTCGCTGCAGGCCTGCTATTTCGTCTTTAGCAAGCTGCGGCATATTAAGGTCGGAATTCAAATGAGAATCGCCGGCTATGTAGCTTTCGTCTATATATCCTTTTTCCACCGAATAATCCCTCAGGTAAGTGCCGCGGAAGGGTTGAAAGATATAGGCCCCGGAACTTTTTGAGGCAACCCTTCTATTCAGGGCAATGGTTTCAAATATTTGTTTGCGTGTTTCGCCCGGAAAGCCTATTATATTGTTCACCGATACCTCTATATTGTGGTCTTTCAGAACTTTAAATTTTTCCGTGAAGTAGCCATTTGAATAATTTCGCTTAAGAAGGTGCTTCCGCACGTACTCGCTGCCGCTTTCCAGTCCTATGCTGATACGGCTACAGTTAACCTCTTCCAGTCTAGCAAGCCTGTCATGCGAAACAGTCTCAATCCTTGTATTAAACCAGAACGGCACTTTTATATTTTTGTAGAAATCGATGAAATCGCCGAAATCCCTCTCGCCTAGGCTCAGGAA
>JADHYN010000018.1 GCA_016782425.1 Candidatus Omnitrophota bacterium | reverse complement strand
TAGGCTCTTAACAGAGAATGAGCCGGTGGTATATAATGTCTATGAGCCGCCGGCAGTGCCGGAGATAGGGGCTTATGTCACCAATAACCCTGTTATACAGCCGGTATTGGGCGTATTTTACACTGATGAGAATATTATGGAGTTCCAGGAGATTTCCAACAAGCCGTTTGGCACCGAGATTAAGTATCAGGTATCGAATAACGGTTATATGTGGTACTGGTATAATGGCTCGAGCTGGGCCCTGGTAACCGGAGGTTATTCGCAGGCCAATACCGCGGATGAGGTCAATACCAATTTAGACGCATTTCAAAACCTATTTACGGAGGGTGATTTCTACTACCGCGCGTATCTGCATTCTGACCCGGGTGCCCTTAAGACGCCCTCTTTAGATAACATAGGGGTAACCCTGGTTACGGGAGAGACGTATTACGTTGACCCTAACGGCGCAACCGCTATAAATAGCATCCTTTCAGATGCGGATAATGACCAGTGGTTCCAGTATAAAGCGATTCTTTATTCAGAAGGCGAAGACACGGCTATTTTAGATGATGTGAATGTGGAATATATTAAGGCCTATGTTACGGTTACTGCGCCTAATGGCGGGGAGAGCATCCCTGTCGGCTCAGCGTATTATATCGGTTGGGACTCCCAGGCGATTACGAAGACGAATGGACTGGTGAAGTTAGAGTATTCCATAGACGGTGGAAGCATCTATGAGACTATCGAAGAGAATGTTTCAAATATAGGGGTTTATGAGTGGGCTGTTCCTGATGACCCGTCGCAAGATGCCTTTATTAAGATAACGAGCGAGGACTTTCCTGTTGTCTCAGATATTTCTGATGCGGCATTTAGAATTCTATCTTTAGAGGTTACTTCTCCAAATGGAGGTGAGGTGTGGGAGCAGGGCAAGTCCCACAATATCACCTGGTCATCTACCGGCGCGATATCCAATAATGTGGTAAAGATTGAATATTCTACCGATGGCGGTAGCGAATGGACGACCATTGTCGGTACGACCGGGGATGACGGGACCCACCCCTGGAGTATTCCTCAGGAGGCTTCAGACCAGGTCTTGGTGAGGATATCCAGCCCCAGCAATTCTGATATTGTGGATACCTCTGATGCGGTATTCTCCGTTGTTCCTTTGCCGGCTATATCGATAAGCTCGCCTGCGGGAGGGGAGACTTGGAACGTAGGGACAAGCCAGACAATCAGCTGGCGGGCCAATCAACTCCAGTTTTCTGATGAGGTTATATTAGAATATTCTACCGATAATTTTGTAGCGGATATAAATGATATTACCCAGGTGAGTATCGGAACCCCTGAAGGCGGTAATCCCAATGATGATATTATAGGATCTTATGACTGGACCATACCTGATAATGTTTCAGGCGGGGTAAAGATAAGGATAAAAGAGGAGAGCATCCCTGCCGGCAGGGATACCCAGCAGATAATCACTGTAACCTCATCTGCCTTCTCTATCGTTGAGCCGACGATTACCGTAACTTCTCCTGCCATGGGAGATGTGTGGGTGGTAGGCGATACCCATGATATTACCTGGACTACAGAGGGAACGGTCAGCGACAATTTACTTCTGGAATATAGCACTGATGGGACAAACTACACCGAAATCGCCACAGGCGAGGCCAATGACGGCACATATTCATGGGTTATCCTGGCCGGGGCAACAGGAGGGAGTGTCAGTATAAGAATTACCGATAATGACCGGACTCAAGTAGAAGGGACATCTGACCCGTTTGAGGTTTTAGCCTATGCCACTATTACAGTGACACAGCCCAATGGCGGAGAAGAGCTGACTATCGGCACCGACTATGAGATTAAGTGGTCCACCTATGGACAGAAGTTAGAATCCGGCGGCGAGGATTACAACGTTATCAATATATATTACTCTACTAATAACGGCTCTAACTGGGAAATAATTGCGTTTCATACTTCGAATACCGGAAGCTATACCTGGGAGGTTGATGACGCAGAAAGCAGTCAGGCCCTGATTAAGATAACCGATGACAACCAATCGGATGTGGTATTAGATACTTCAGATGCGGTATTTAGTATCGTCCCTCCTACCATAACTATTATCTCTCCCAACGGAGGAGAGGTCTTTTATGCCACAGGAAATTATAACATTACCTGGAGTTCTGTGGGTACCGTCAGCAATAATCTAACATTGGAATATTCTACTAATAGCGGTGGCTCGTGGACTGGGATAGCTACCGGCGAGACAAACGATGGGACGTATCTATGGTCGTCAATAGCGGATGTAGATACTCAAGGGGCTTTGATTCGCATTACCGATGCTTCAAGGTCCGCTGTTACTGATGTTTCAAATAGCACCTTTACCATCACCCCTCCTACTATTACGGTTGGCTTCCCCAATGGCGGCGAGGAATTTGCTGTGGGAACTGCGCAGGATGTTACCTGGACATCTATAGGTTATGACTACGGGGCGATAGACGATAATTTGACTATTCAATATTCGAGCAACGGAGGAGGCGACTGGACAGATGTTGCTACAGGCGAGGCGAATGATGGGACATATGCCTGGACAGTCCCTGAGGCTATTTCCAATACCTGTCTTTTAAAGATATTCGATGCTTCCAGAACAGCTACTTCGGATACCTCGGATGCCAACTTTAAGATTATCTTACCTTATGTTAGGGTGCTCACACCTAATGGCGGTGAGCAATGGCCAATCGGAACCGAGCAGGGTATCACCTGGAGTTCTTTAGGGTCGGTGAGTGATAACTTGACCATTGAATACTCCAAGGATAATTTTTCTACCTCCACCCTAATTGCCACTGGCGAGGCAGACGACAATAGTTACACCTGGACCATCCCTGATGATTACTCTACCACGGTTAAGGTGCGTATCACCGATGCCTCAAGGTCAGAGATATATGATACCTCAGACGTTGCCTTCGCCATTGTAAATCCTATATTAACCATTACCTATCCGAATGGCGGACAATTATTGACGGTAGGAGATACCGAAACCATTACCTGGACCAATACCGGAAGCGTCGGGAATGACTTATTGTTTGAATACTCCAAGGATAACTTTGCCACTGCCGGAATCTTAATCGAGGATAACGTTACCAACACCGAAAATTATGATTGGACCATACCCAATGACGTATCAACGACGGTAAGGGTGAGGATCACTGATAATACAAGGTCCGGGGTCTCGGATAAGTCCGACAGCAATTTTACTATTTTACCTACACCGGTGATTACTGTAGTGGCGCCTAACGGAGGAGAGGTCTGGAAGGTAGGGACAGAGCAGGAGATTACCTGGTCTGATAACGGCGGCTTAATTTCTAATAACCTTACTCTGCGGTATTCCACGGATGGAGGGGCCGGCTGGCCTGATGAGAAGATTATAGCCACCAGCCAGGCCAATGACGGTAGTTATACCTGGACCATAGCAGATGACGTCTCTGATAACTGCATGGTTAAGATCATTGATGCCAATCGGGAAACTACCTTTGATGTCTCTGATCTGAAATTCGAGATAGCGGTGCCTACAATTACTATTACCTCGCCCAATGGCGGTGAAATCTGGGCGGTAGGCGATAGGGCGCCGGTTGCCTGGACAACGGAAGGGAGCGTATCCAACAACTTGATTTTGGAATATTCTGATGACGGGGGCTCGAATTATAACCTTGTAGAGTCAGGGGTCTCAAATAGCGGAAGTTACACCTGGACCGTGCCGGATAACATTACCTCTAATGCCATATTCAAGATTTACGACGGTGATAGAGCCGCTACTGTGGACGTGTCTGATGCAGTATTTACTATTAATCCTATGCCTACCATTAACATAACCAACCCTGACGGCGGAGAGATATATGTTCTGAATGAGGAAGTGGAGGTTACCTGGGAGTGGACAGGTTTATCCATATCCGATAACCTGGTTATCGATTATTCCAACGATAACTTCTCGACTCGCAGGATAATCGCTCAGGGTGTGGCCAATTCAGGAAAATATTACTGGACTATACCTGAAGACGCCCTGGCCGGTTCGACCGTCAAGTTGCGCATTATAGACGGAGACCGGACCGAGATTACGGATAAATCTGACGGATATTTTAGAATCCGCGGCGGATTTACTATTACCTCGCCTAACGGAGCAGAGGAATGGGGGGCAAAGGCGCCTATGGATATTACCTGGGATACCAGGGGTATAATCCCCAGGATAAAGTTAGAATATTGCTTTAATGGTGACCAGCCGGAAGGAGACAGGACCTGGACAACTATCACTGCTGATACCGTTAATGAGGAGTTTTATACCTGGACCGTGCCGGATGTAAAGAAGGACAACTGCTGTCTGATTAGGGTTTCCGACCCTGATGATCCCACTGTTATGGATGAATCGGATAGCACATTCAGCATTATCTACTTTACGGTTACCTGGAAACTATTAGACTATGATACCTATGGCCATCTGGCCCAGCTCAATGTGAATGAGCCGGCTACAGGCTGGATTGTGAATGACGCTTCCTTAACCTCCGCCATTACCCGAGAGTATACTTACGGTAATATCACTACATTCTGGACAAAGGAGGAGTATCTGGATGTATCCAAGACCTGGACCGCAAATTCCGATTTGATGATCATTACCATGTATATGGAGTCAAAGATTTCGGCCCAGGTAGAGTGGCATGTCCTGGTCTCGCCGGTTTATACGGCGGGGACTGATACCTTGAAGGTATCCGCATGGCTTGAAAGACGCGGAAAGCTGGTAGGGGTAAGAGATATAGATTTAGTAGAGATGAAGGAGGCAAATTTAGAGATATATGATTCCGGCGCGCTTATTAAGACACTTAACGCCGATTCTCCAAACGATAAGGGTGTGTATGAGTTTACCTGGGCGAGCACAGGCTTAGAGGGAGGGAAGAGTTATTTTATTAAGGCAATCATTAGCTTCCGCCAGGGAGAATATATCTCCGGTGTAGGGTTTGATGTAACCAGGGCCAAGGAACTGTTGAACCAAAAAACGGAGTTAGCGACGTTACAGGAAAAGGCTACGGATATAAAAACAGCCGTAACAACGACTATACCGGATAAGGTAGATGACGCGAAAGAAGAGATTAAATCCGATACGGCGGCAATTCTTGCGGATACAGGCATTGACATTCCTGCTGCCATCGAAGACGCAAAAGCGAAAGTCGAAACCTCAATGAAGACAGAAATTCTGAACCGCGAGAGTATCCTACGCACAGGCCAGGAGATAGTTCTACGTTACAGGACCCACTCGGGGTTGGGCACGGTTACATTTGATATCTACAATCCCAAGAAAAAATTAAAGAAACAGGCTGTCACGATGACCGAGATAGGAACGACAGGTATTTATGAAAAAGCAGTTACATTCCTAAACGCATGGGGAGAAGGAGATTTTACCGTAGTATGTTCGGATACGACATACGGTACCATGGACGCCTTAACTATCACGGTAGTTGGCTCGGACATCGATTCTGTGGCGGGCAATGTGGCGGCAATAATGGGAACCACTTCCGGGTTGAGTGATGTAGCGGATATTGCCGAGACGCTAAATTCCCAATTTGCAATTATTGAAAGATCACTGAAAAATGTAGGCGTAGATATCGTTTCCGACGTCGAAGACGCGGTAAGGGCAGCCTCTGAAATGGAAAACGTGTTCAACGAGCTCGCCAAGGTAAGCAAATCCATAAAGAAGATGGAGGTTGCGTCAGAGGGTCTGGACCTCAATAAGTTCTATGACCTTGAAGAGGGGAAAAAGGAAGATATGACGTATTTGAAGAATAAAACCCAGGAACTCAAGGCCATGATGGGCTTAAGCCAGAAGATGATAGACAACGTAGCGAACGAGCCCATAGTTCAAACGTGGTATGAGTACCGGAGCGTTGTCCTCAAAGCGATTATAATCAACCCATCCGCTACGCAGACTAAAACGGTTCCGTTTAAGATATATTTGCCTAAGGAAACGAAACCGGAACATATAATAAGCAGGGGCGAGCTCAAAGTGGGATATGACACGCAGCAGGGTAGCTACTATGTCCACGCTCAATTTAGGTTAAAGCCGAAAGAGACAAAAGAGGTCGATATAGAGTTGAAGGATATATGGCAGATAAAGCCTTTCGAAATCGAATCCTTAAGGAGAGATGCGAAAAAGGTTTATAATATTTTACGCGACACGGAATTTAATGAAAGAGCCAAATTCCTGCTGACGAGCATAGAAGAAAGCCTGGATGCGGTTATAGAGAAACAGAAGGACAAACCGGTTAATCCCGAGGACCACATCTCCGGATACAGGGAGAATCTGGAGATGATCCAGGAGTGCAAGGCGGATTTGAGCTTGTTAAGGTCTCTACTTAGCCAGGCGAAGCCCATCAATATAAAAGCAACGTGGAAACTCATAGTGGCGATAGTGATCTTTTTAGGGCTGTTAAGCACGGGATTTTATATTATGTGGCAGAAACAGATTAAATTGTCAGAAGTGCCTAGCATTGATAGCGGAGAGAAAAAACCGGAAGAGAAAAAATAGGACCTTATCTATGAAGAGGTTTATTTTGTACCTGTCGGTTTTGTCGCTATTATTTGTCAGCGTAAGAAACATGCCTGCTTTCTGCTCTTTCCATAAGCAGGCGAAAAATGAGTGGGTTGAGCATAAAAGCGACCATTTTTTAATCTATTACAAGGACTCGATATCCCCCTCCTACATAAAACAATTCACGAGAAAATGTGAACAGTATTATGATGTAATAACAGAGCGGCTCGGATTTAACAGATTCGATTTTTGGCTGTGGGAAGATAGGGCAAAGATATTTCTTTATAGCACGCACAAAGAGTATGTTAGGGATGCCCAGCGACCGACGTGGTCCGGTGGGTTGGTTCACGTAAGGAAGAAAACAATCAGCACCTTTTACGGCAAGAAAGATTTTTTTGACACTACGCTGCCTCACGAATTAGCCCATATAATACTGAGGGAATTTATCGGCATGCGGACGCGGGCGCCGCTCTGGTTTGACGAAGGGGTGGCCTGCGTCAATGAAAAGGACAGCCCGCGCAAGTATCTTTTACGCGCCAAAAAGTTGGTTGACCGCGATATCACTATGACAGTTCCCGAGATGGAAAAAATTACCAGCTCCGACGAGCTTATAATTCCTTCTGTTTTTTATTCTATGGCGGCATCGCTTATGATATTTCTCCTGGAAGATTATAAGAAAAAACTATTTGTGAAATTCTGTAAAGAGTTAAAGGAGAAAAATAATTTTTATAAAGCCATGAAGAAAGTTTATGGTATAGAAAATGCGGAGGTCCTGAACACGAAATTTCTAGCTTTTTTGAAGAGTGGAAAGTATAATAGTATAATGAAGAAAAAGAGTTACAGCGTAAAATGGTAACTGATGAGGACCACGATTTTAGGCGGCAGAAAAGTTGCGTATCAGGGCGAGGCATGTGAGGTGATTATGCCCGGGCTTGACGGAGAATTTTCCGTATTGGATTTTCACCAGTCTTTTCTTTACAGGTTGCGCAGGGGCACGATAAAAGTAAAAGAGAAGGTAAAGCAGAAAGAAGAGAAGCTTTTCCGCATAGAGGACGGATTAGCAAAATTCAGCGGGAATACCCTTTTAATTTTATGTGAGATGAAGTAAAATAGTAAAGATTACGGAAGGTATTAGAGAAGGCACGGTAAGTGATGAAATATGTAATGCTGATTTTCATAATGTTCATAAGCGTATTGGGCCCTTCGGTCGTAATAGCCCTTGTCGGATATGAGGCGGTAAAGGGGCTTTCAAGAAATCCGTCGGCTGCGCCGAAGATTCTTACTACAATGATTCTTGCCTTTTTGTTCGCGGAAGCGATTGCCGTTATCTCTCTACTTACCATGTTCAGCATGCTGAAGTAGAGTGATTAGCGTATAGCATTTAGCGGATAGCGTTTAGTGGAGAAGCAAAAAGCGAAAAACGTAAAATGCAAAACCAAAACTTAAAATTTAAAACTAAATTGAAAGATCGAGCATATCAGTATTCTATTAAGATAATTAATTTTTTAGATACTTTGCCAAAAGATGCGTCGACTCGGATTATTACAAGCCAATTACTAAGATCTGCTACATCTATTGGAGCAAATATAGTTGAAGCGCAAGCCTCAAGCTCAAAAAAGGACTTTACTAATTTCTTCAGCTATTCTCTTAAATCCGCAAACGAAAGCTTATATTGGCTTGGATTATTAAAGGATGCAAAGAACATAAACAGTTCTCAATCAGAACATCTTTTGAACGAAACTAAAGAATTAGCGAACATATTGGGTTCGAGCATTCTAACACTTAAAGGCAAAAGAAAGTTTTAAATTTTGAATTATGATTTTTCACTTTGCGCTTTACATTTTACCTTTTAATGATTAAGGAGGATAAGTGATGGTAACGCGACTGATGTGGCCTTTTATAATTCTGCAGATTGCCACGGTAGTGGCGATTGTGCTTTTCTTAAGGTCGCTTCTTCATAAACAACTGGAGATAGGGTTAAAGCGCATCCAGAAGCTGGACCAGGAAAACCTGAAGAAAAATACCGAACTTAGCAAAGGGCTCGAGGAGCTTGACAAAAAGCGTGAGACGGCCCTTGCGGACGCAGAACATAAAGCGAAGGTTATGCTCGAGAAAGCCCAGGAAGAGGAAAAAAAGATGCGGGAAGACGAAAGGATAAAAGCAAAAGAAGAGGCAAAAAAAATAATAGCCGGCGCGATTCAACAGAAAGACAAAATGCTGAAAGAGACGGAATACGAGGTATTCAATAAGGGAATCGATCTTTCGATACATATATTAGAGCGTGTTTTCTCCGACAGCGAACTCAAGGGTTTCAGCTGCAAGATCTCAAAAGAGATTATAGACTTTCTCACCGGCTCGGAACAGGCTGAAAGATTTCTTAAGGAAAAACATGACCTTGAAGTTGTCAGCGCCGAAGCGCTGGGAAACGAAGAAAAAAAACATATTACCACGGCTATTAAAAGTAAATCCGGCGGCAATACCAAAGTGACGTTTACCGTAGATAAAAATATACTCGGAGGGATTGCGTTAAAGACGGGCGAACAGGTATTAGACGCTAGCATAGCTTACAGGGTGAATAAAGCGGCGCTTGCATTACGGGAAGGAGAAGCGTGAAGATGGCTCGCGAGAAAAACAACGTTACACCTGCTACGATAAAGGAAGTGGGAGAGGTTATAGATATAAAGAAGGACATCGTAACCATCAAAGGCGTGCCGAACTGTATATATGGTGAAATTCTTGATTTCTCTTCCGGCGACAAGGGTCTCGTGATAGAATTCGACCCGGATCAGGTCGTAGCGCTTCTTATAGGCGGGGGCGCCACCTTAAAGCCCGGAAACGAAGCTGTTTCTACGGGGAACATGTTCCGGATACCCGTTACGGAAAAACTGCCCGGCAGGGTAGTGAACAGCCTCCTCCAGCCCATAGACGGAAAAGGAACTATAGAAAGCTCCGAATACGCCGCTATATTCAGGGAGGCGCCGCCGATTTTGGCAAGAGTTCCCATCAACGAACCCTTAAGGACCGGCCTGAAGATAGTGGATTCAATGATACCGATAGGAAAGGGCCAGAGGGAACTCATAATAGGTGACCGGCAGACGGGAAAATCCACCATAGCGATTGACGCTATTTTAAATCAGAAGAAAGAGAATGTTATATGCATATACTGTTGGGTCGGGGGAAGTTTTAATACGATGGTTAAAGTCATAGAGACCCTCATTGACAAGGGTGCCATGGATTACACGATATTTGTAGGCGCGCCCGCGTCCACCTCCTCTACGGAGCAGTACATTGCGCCGTATACGGCATGCGCAATCGGTGAATATTTCATGAATAAAAAAAAGGATGTACTGGTTACTTTTGATAACCTTACCAAACATGCCTGGGTTTACAGGGAAATATCGCTTTTATTAAATCGCTCACCCGGCAGAGAGGCGTATCCCGGAGATATATTTTATATACACTCGCAATTGATGGAACGCGCCGGCAGGATGAAACCCGAAATCGGAGGAAGCATGACTTTTTTGCCTATCGTGGATACGCTCCAGGGCGATGTCACCGGCTATATACAGACCAATCTTATATCCATGACCGACGGGCAGATATATACCAGTTCCGCGCTTTTTAACGAGGGTTTTAAACCGGCGATCGATATCGGCCTTTCGGTATCCCGCATAGGCAGCAAGATCCAGTCCCCGGCTCTCCGGGAAGTGTGTGTAAAATTAAGGCTTGAATACGCCCAGTTTAGAGAGCTTCAGAAACTGACAAAACTCCGGACCAAAGTTTCTGACGAGACAATTGCCAAAAAAATAAGTAGAGGGCAGACGCTTACCGAGATACTCATACAGGATGCAAATACCCCACTATCCGAAATAGAAGAAATCTTGCTATTCTACGCTTTCGATGTGGGCATACTCGACCAACTTTCGCGAGACGACGTGATTAAATTCGAGAAAAATATATTGGAATTTATGAAAGAACACTATCCGGAACTCTTGAAGGAATTCCAAAAAGATAAAGTGCTTACGGACAAGGTAAAAGAGGGGCTGGCCAAGGTATTTGTTGAATTTTTTAAAAAGGCTGAAGCGCGATGATACCCGTTGCTCAGATGAAAAAAGACCTAAATTACAGCATGGACATGGCGTCTATTATAGACGTTCTGAAGGTAATAGCCTCTTCCGAGTTCAAAAATCTTTCTTCCAAAATGGAAAAAGAGGATGTCCTTAGAGAACGAATTTTAAGCTGTTTTAATCTGCTAACGTCTATATCCAAGGAGAACCCATTTTTTGTCGAAAAGAAGAACGCTCCGGAGGCTTTTTTGCTCATTTGTTCCGACGAGGGTTTTCTGGGGAAGGTCAACACTGTTATCACGGATGCAGCTTTAAATCGCGGGCTGGACCAGAAAGCCAAGTTTATAGTGCTGGGCGAAAGAGGCGCCAAGATATTGGACGATTTGGGCGTCAAATTTATGCCCTTCCGCAATATTGGCAATGACATAGAGATGAGCCATGTAATAGATATTTCGAACAGCCTCATGGACATGTATGAGAAGGCCGAGATATCCAGTATCCATGTAGTATACATGAAATTCATATCTTTTACCAAGCACCACCTCGACGTGGTGAAATTACTACCATGTGATGAGCTTATCGGCTTCGCCAAGGGCGAAGGAGAAGGGGCCCTCGGCGCCCTTATCGAACCGGACGCCTACAGCGTTATGGAATACCTCGTTAAATTATGGATTGAAAATAATATGTATAACATCTTCTGGTCGAGCAAGCTTTCAGAGTGGTCTATAAGGGTGACGCATCTGGAGCATAGCTCGGACGAATTAAAGGAGATAAACAAAGGATTGAAGTTTCAATACTTTAAATCAGTCCATTCTTTGAACGATAAAATAATAAGGGAAATCTTTGCGGCGCGGAAAACAGTGTAATATCAACAAGGCGGTATAAATGGCTCAGGGTGACGGTAAGGTGATTGCGGGAAAAATTATAACGATAAAAGGCCCCATTGTAGACGTCTCATTTCAGGGAGCCGAAAGAACACCCTCTATCAATGAGATAATCAAACTAAAAAACGTGCACGGCAGAGAAGTTTTAATAGAAGTTGTCGAACAGCTGAAGAAAGGGGTTGTCCGCTGTATCTCTTTAGCGCTGAATGATGGATTGCGTCGGAATTCAGAGGCAATTCCTACAGGTTCGGTTATCATGATGCCGGATTCGGAGGCTTGCTATGGCAGGCTTATGAACGTTCTCGGCCAACCCTTGGATAATAAAGGCCCCATACGCGCTAAGCGCTATTTTCCCATAAAGAAAACCTTCTCGAAGCGTAGAAGCGAAGTAGCCCTGGAAAAGAACCGTGAATATAGAATCATGCAGACGGGGATAAAAATGCTTGATTTATTGTTTCCGCTTGTAGTCGGCTCTAAGACGGGCATTCTTGGAGGGGCGGCTCTGGGTAAAAGTATGCTAACGCTCGAGATAATACATAACATCGTTAAAAAAGGCAGGGGCTCTTGCGTTTTTACGGGAGCGGGAGAACGTATAAGGGAAGGGAATGAATTGTATCTTGAAATGCAATCCAAGGGCATACTCGATAGGGTCGCGCTTGTATTCGGGCAAATGAATGAATCTCCGGGCGTGCGGTATGAAGTGGTTTTTAGCGGTATAACCATTGCCGAATCTATGCAAGAAAAGGGCGAAGACGTTATCTTCTTCCTGGACAACGTTTTCAGATTTACCCAGGCGGGTTCCGAGCTTTCTGCGCTGATGGGAAGGATACCGTCGGAAACCGGATACCAGCCTACATTGGTTTCGGAGGTCAGCGAATTTCACGAAAGAATACGTTCCGGCGCCGCCTCGTCCATTACAGCAGTAGAGGCGGTATATGTTCCAGCGGATGACCTGACCGACCCCGCGGTAGTTACCATATTCTCTCATTTGGATTCGATCATGGTGCTTTCGAGGACTTATGTACAGAAAGGGCTTTACCCGGCTATTGACCCTCTCCTTTCTTCGTCGGCGTTCCTGGACCCGGCGATTATAGGCGAGGCACATTTCAAAATTGCCAATGAGGTGAAAAAGTTATTTCAGAAATGCGAAGAATTGCAGAAACTGGTCGGGGTTATCGGCATAGACGAACTTTCCAAGCAGGAGAGGGTATTATACGAACGCGCGATGAAACTTCATAATTTTTTGACCCAGCCGTTTTTCGTCGCGGAAGATTATACGGGTAAAAAGGGCCAGTTCGTCGAATTGGAGGATACGCTTTCCGGCTGCGAAAAAATAATATCGGGCAGAGTCGACAGGATTCCGATAAATGAATTCTATATGATCGGTGCGGTTAAATAGGAAAAAAAATGACTAAATTGGGCGAGATATTAATAGAAATGGGCGCTATCACCAAGGACCAACTGGACATAGCCATAGAAGATGGCAAGAAAACAGGTGAAATTCTCGGTGGAGTAATGCGCAGGATGGGGTATGTTACCGAAGAACAGCTCCTCAAGGCTTTGGCTACGCAACTCGATATTCAATATATCCCTTCCCTTAAAGATATCGAAATTCCGGAAGAGGTCATAAGCGCCGTACCCGTAAAACTTGTATGGCATTACAAATTCATGCCGATTTCCATTAAAAATAGGGTTCTCAAGATAGCCCTTTCCAACCCCCTTGAGGTATGGCCTACGGAGGATTTGAAACTGCTGTTGGGTTATGATACGGAGATAATGCTGGCGCCTGCCGAACAGATAACGGAGGCGATACGCAGGTGCTATGGAGTCGGCGCGGAGACGGTGCAGAAAATTCTTGAAAAAAAGGAACCTGCCGAAAAAAGAGCCGGAGCCGCCGTTCCGACGGTGACCGAAGGCGCGGGGAAGCCGGTTGCCGAAGCATCCGTTATAAAACTTGTAGATCAGATAATCGTCGCTTCCGTCAGAGCGCGAGCAACAGATATCCATTTTGAAAACTACAGAAACAGAATAAAAATAAGATGTCGCGTGGACGGTATTTTATACGACCTAGCCTTACCGAAGGATATAAGCGTTCTTTATCCTTCCATTGTCTCGAGAATAAAGATACTCTCTGGCCTGGACGTCGTGGAAAAAAGATTACCCCAGGACGGCAGGGCGAAGATGAAGGTTGAGGAATCCGACATAGATCTAAGGGTGTCGGTGGTACCGACCACATACGGCGAAAATATTGTCATAAGAATTCTTCAAAGCATGTTGATTTATAAGGTTGAAGATCTGGGCTTTTTAAAAAGCGATTTGGAGAAACTGAGAACCCTTATACATATGCCAAGCGGCGTTATATTTCTCGTAGGGCCTACCGGTAGCGGAAAGACAACTACGCTTTATGCCTATCTTTTGGAGCTAAGTTCGCCCGACATCAAAATAATAACCATAGAGGACCCCGTAGAATACGAGCTGAAGGATATAATGCAGATACAGGTAGTACCCAAGATAGGGATGACTTTTGCGAACTGCCTGCGTAGCATATTAAGGCATGACCCCGATATAATGATGATCGGAGAGGTACGCGATACCGAGACCGCGGAACTTACCATAAGAAGCGCCTTAACAGGACACATTGTTTTCTCAACACTGCATACCAACGACGCCACAAGCGGCGTCGCGAGATTACTGGATATGAATGTCGAGCCGTTCCTTTTAGCTTCCTCCGTAAGGGCATTTATTTCCCAGAGGCTCGTGCGCGTCATATGCCCGTCCTGCAAGGTCAAACACGATGCGGGCGATTTATTTAAAAAGGAAAATATACCGATAAAGAAGTATTATAAAGGAAAAGGGTGCGAGGATTGCAGGTTTACCGGTTACAAGGGGCGCGTTGCTATTTATGAGTTATTAATTATAGACGACCCTATAAGGGAGCTTATCATGAGAAGGGCCTCAAGCCAGGAGGTAAGAGAAAAGGCAAGGGCATCCGGCATGAAGACTATCAGAGAAATGGGCTGGGACAAGGTCGAAATGGGTATAACTACTCCGGAAGAGATAATGAGGGTTACGGAACCGGAGAGAAAAGGGTTTTAAGTTAAGGGTTTGGAAAAAAGATGAGATACAAATATAAAGCAAAAAAGGGACCCAAAGAAATAATAGAAGGTTTCGTAGAAGCCGCGAATCAGGACGCCGCAGTGAGCAAAATCATAGCAGAGGGGCTGGTTCCCGTTCTTGTGCAAAAGGAGTCCGAACACTTGGCGAAGGAACCCATGACCCATAGGGTGGGAAGCAGGTGGTTTTTGTTCGATAGAAAAGTTTCAAAGGGGCACATCTATCTTTTTACCAAACAGCTGAGGGTACTTTTGAAAGCGCAGATGCCGATTCTCAATAGCCTGTATATCCTGGAAGACCAGGTCGAAAACAGAAGCTTTAAGAAAATACTGGAGGGTATAATAGGATCGGTCAAGGAGGGCGCAAGTTTTTCTGACAGCCTCGCGAAATTTCCTCAACATTTCCCCCCGCTTTATCTGAGTATAATGAAAGCCGGAGAAGCGAGCGGAAAACTCGACGATTCGCTCGACGAGATAGCCGAATATATGGACAGGGACAAGCAGCTCGCCCAGAAGGTAAAATCGAGCCTCACATATCCTTTATTTATGATTGTCGTAGGAATTTTTACGGTAATATTCCTGATGACTTTTGTCATACCGAAACTCGGCGTTCTTTTCGAGGATTTTTCCGAACAAATACCGCTTATTACAAAGATATTACTCGCGGTGTCACTTATTTTATCCAAAAACTGGATTTTATTACTGACGCTTTTTACCGCGCTTATCCTCTTCTTTTTTAAAAATAGAAATACCCCCCTGGCAAAGAAGATCTTTGCGGGCATTAAGAAACGGGTTCCGCTGGTAAAGGATATAATACGCAATCAATCCCTCTTTCGCTTTGCGCGTGGCATGGCAATACTGCTCTCCAGCGGAATTTCAATTCTGGAGTCCATCAGCATATCCACTTCTCTTCTTGCCGATCCCATAGCTGAAAAAGAACTAACCGAAGCGTATGAACAGGTTGTTTCGGGCAGTAGCCTGGAAGAGAGTTTCGGGAGTAGCTGCCGATTTTTACCGAAAATTTTTATTACGATGATCGCCGTAGGCGAAGCGAGCGGCAGGCTGGACGAGATACTGGAGGAGCTGGCAAACAGTTATTCGGATGAAATCGAAACGCAGACAAAAATAATGACATCTATCGTGGAACCTTTAGCTATCCTACTGGTAGGCGGGGCCCTGGGCTTCATCGCGATAGCGATACTTTTGCCCATTTTCGAAATAAGTTTTGCTATAAATTAATTTTTTATGCTGGTATTCGAGATAAATAATAATTGGGTTAAGGTGTTATGGGGCAAGAACGTTTTGCAAGAGACCCTGGTAAGCGGCGTGGCCGTAGCGCCGATTGCGTCCGATTCCCAGGAAGAAATACATAAGGCAGTAACCTCTATTGCAGACGCGAAAACCCTGAAAAAATATAAACCGCTTATATTGTGTATTTCCCGCAGCCAGGTTACCCTGAGAAGTCTAAAATTCCCATCCAAAGACGAGAAAGAATTAGATAATATTGTAAAGCTGCACATTGCCCAGCAGGTTCCTTATTCAAGAGAAGACATTGTTTATAGCTACACAATCCTGGAAAAATTTTCTTCCGGATATTCGAAAGTACTTTTAGGGATAATGCACAAAGATAACTTAAGAAAACAGCTCGCCGTGTTTGAAAGGATGAACTTATATCCGGAAAGCGTTCAGCTGGGTTCCTTTGGTTTAATTAAGTTTTTGCATAAGGCGGAAACCGCCAAAGACAATAAGCTCGGATTGGCAGCATGCCTTGATATTGACTCGGATTTTTCTGATTTCTTAATCTTTGAAGAAGATAAACTACTTTTCAGCAAGAGCATACCCATGGGGTATTCTCAGATTAAACAAGCGGATAACCTGCCGAAATTTATCGGTGAGATCAAAAAAGCTTTAGTTGTTTTCCAGACCGAGGAAAATAGAAACAGTCCCTCGCAGATTTACTTCTCGGGTATCGACCCGAGAGTCTCGGGGTTCGATCTTGCCATTACCCGCGACCTTCAATTGTCTACGGAGACAATTGACCCTTTTGACGCGGCAAGCTCGCTTAAGAACGTAAAGGATTTAAAAAGCACGCTTGAGAAAGTATCCATTTCATCGATTTTGGGCGTGGCACAGACGTTCGCCTCCACAAAGCTTAACTTCGTTTTGCCGGAAGCCAAAATGAAGAAAAATGTCCGCGAGATGACAAAGAATTTGATTATGACAGGTAGCATAATAGTTTATCTTCTCGTGTTCACGTTGGCGGTTTTTATGACAAAGATATACAGCAAAGAGGCCTATTTGGATAAAATCAAGGAGAAAATAATTTCTTATGAAAACAAAAACGAAAAATCGGTCATAGCACTGGATAAAATGAGATTGGTGAACAATTTTACGAGGCAAAAAGATTCATTCCTTTATTATTACCTTGAACTTACGAAAATAGTTCCTAGAAATATCATGGTGGACAGACTGATTTTCGGCAGAGAGAAAGAATTTTCCCTTATAGGTAGCGGCGTCGATATGGGAAGCATATTTAAATTTGTAAAAACACTGGGCGAAGCCCATCTTTTCGGCAAGGTGGAACTGCGATATACCAGAAAGAAGGTTATAGACAAAAGAGAGTTCAACGAATTTGAGATAATATGCCATACCAATGAGAAGGGTTGATAGATATGAAATTTGGCAAAAGAGAAAAAACCCTGACATTTCTAATAGGCGGGTTAGCGGTCATATTTCTGTTTGAAAGGGTCGCAATTTCGCCTTTTTTGAACAGGCTGAAATTTATAGATACCCAGATGCTGGTGAACGAGAAAAAAATAGCGAGAATGTTGTATATAGATTCAAAAAAAGATACGATTCTGGATACCTTCAACAATGAGGAATCCTATATACGGGTAGGCACGACTGAAGAAAGCGCCCTTGCGGCAATTATGAAAGAAATAGAGGAAATAACCAAGGATAGCGGCGTTACGTTGTTGAGCATGAAGCCGGACTCTACCGCCGAGGTGATAGAAGGCGATTGCGTGGTGAAAAAGGTGAATCTCAGCATAGAAGGGGCGCAGCGTAATATTATTAAGTTTTTGTATAAAATCGACAACAGCAATTATCCTTTGCGTTTAAACAGAATGGATTTCAAAATTAAGGATAAAGAGAAGAATCTGATGGAGGCGGACATAGAGGCAGGTTTTATCTGCTTTTTGAAAAGTATGAATAATCAAAAATAGAAAGGAAGATTTCCCGATGAAAACCCTATTTGAATTAAAAGAGAGAGGATTTACCCCGTTAGAGATAAAGAATCATGCTTTTTATACTTATGTAATTATGAGTAAGAAAGATGGTAGATGGTATACAGGTTCTACTAATAATTTACGGAAACGCTTCAGAGAACATAACAATAACAAGGTATTTTCTACAAAAGGAAAAGGCCCTTTTGAATTGATATATTACGAAGCTTGTAAAAATGAGCAAGATGCTCGAATAAGAGAGAAATATTTGAAGTCAGGAATGGGTAAACGCTATCTTAAGAATCGCTTGAAGCGTTTCTTATCTCTAACGGGGTTTACGCTTATAGAAATTATGTTGGTAGTCGTCATAATAGGCATATTGGCTGCTATGGTCGTGCCCAGGCTGGCAGGGAGAACAGAACAGGCGAAAATAGCTGTTACCACTGCAGACGTGAAAACAAATATACCCTTGGCGCTGGACCTCTATGAACTTGATATAGGGACATATCCGGCAACCCTCAATGACCTGAAGAGCAATAATGTTAATAGCGAGAGCTGGAGGGGCCCGTACACAAAAGGATCGCCAAAGGATGCATGGGGCAAAACCTACTATTACACCTGTCCCGGTACGCACAACAATGGCGACTATGATGTATATTCATCAGGGCCTGACGGCCAGCCGGGTAACGACGATGACATCCACAATTGGGAATAATGAGTAAAGGCATGGTTATCTCCGGGCGTGGAAAAAACGGTTTCAGCATGATAGAGATGATGATAACAGTGGTTATTGTCTCTACGTGCCTTTTGGCTATATTCAGGGTATTTTCTATTTGCGCTGCGGCCCTCTCAGAGACGCACGGTAATGTCCTTGCTGCTTGTATCTTACGCGATAAGATGCACAAGATACGTGAAAAATCCATTTTAGAAGACGGCATTAATGTTTCTTTATCGTCGGAAGAAATTACTTCCGGTAATAAAAAATTTAAATATACCGAGGATATCGCGGAATTCAAGGAAGAAGCATCCCAATCCTCCGAGGCCTCCGAAGAGAAAGAAGGGGACGAGGAAAGCTTTAATTTGTGCCGCGTAAAACTGAACCTGACGTGGAAGATCGGCAATAAGCCAAGGGTACTTTTACTTGAAACCGTCCTTCCGGCCAAAGATTTCAGACATGAATTTTAGAAAATGCCAATCACGGAATAAGGGATTTTCTTTAGTAGAAGTCTTTCTGGTAACGGCAATGTTAGGGGTTGTCCTGGTGGCCCTTTTTTCCGCGTATGCAGCGGGAATGAAAATATGGAGAACGGCAAACCGGCTGGAATTAGCCAAGGACAGAAAATTTGTTATCTCCATGGAAAATATAACGGAAGAATTTGCCGGCTATATCAGGGATTTTAAGGAGATGAATTTCGAAGGAAAAAAAAGCGAGGTGTCTTTTCCGTTCTTTTCCGGCTCGCATGCGGTAAAAATTACGTATGTATTTGATAAAAATAAGAAATATCTTTTAAGAAAAACTGTAAAATTAAGCGAGTCTCTAAAGGACAAGATGCAGGAGAAGACAACAAAACTCTTCGACGCCAAAAGCGTAAAATTTCAGTATCTGCTCTATGATCAAGTGGAAAATGCCGCCTACTGGGTAAGTGATTTTTCCCAAGAAGAAAACGGCGTCCCCGCGGCTGTAAGAATAGACATTAACAGGAACAATGAGGATACAAGAGAATTTATTTTTATTCCCCAATAAGAAAGCCGGGTCCGTTCTCGTAATGGCGCTGTTTCTTATATTCGTACTAGCTGTTTTCGGGATAGGGCTTGCGAGACTATCCTGGTCAAACTATCGTTTTTCCAGATTCAGGGGCGATAGGTTTCTTTCGCGGGAGGCTATGAATACCGTAGTCCTCCTTTCCAAACTTAACCGGATGAATGATGAAACGCCCGCCTATGATACGTCTTCCGAACTGCCCACACTGGCCGAATATAAATTCGGCGAACTTAACCTTATATATTCAATAATAGACGAAGAAAGCAAAATCAACATAAACACGGCGCCGAGTTCCGTTTTGAAAGAACTTCCCGGAATGGACAGGAAGAAAGCGTCCGCCATAATCGGTTCTGATTACAGGCCTTTCTATTTGAAAAAAGCGATTCTTGCGCTGGATGAGATAGACGAGCAAGACTACGCCGAAATAAAAGATTCGGTGACCGTATATGGAGATGGCCGCGTTAATATAAACACCTGCTCCAAAACTGTTCTGGAGGCTCTTGGCCTAAAGGATAACTTAATCAAACGCATAATGGATTTCAGGCTAGGCGATGACGGGGAGCCCTACACCTCAGACGACGGGTTCTGCGAGTCAAGAAGCAGTATTATAACAAACCTTACCGAGGCAACCTATCTTTCCCTGAGCGAAGAGCAGAAACTCATATCCTTGATAAGTAAAAATCTTCTGGGTGTCAAATCAAATAATTATGCCATTGAAGCGACCGTTTATATAGACCAAAGGCCGGTAAGCAAATATTGTGTCGTTATCGGGAAAAAGGACACCGAACGCAAATATAACGTGAAAGAATGGACGCAATACTAATTCGTTTCTATTTTTTAGGTATAGAAATCTTTTCTACTTTCGTAAGAGCCTCTTTATAAATTTGGTAGGCTTTTTTATAGTTCAGTTTTTCATAGTAGCTATCTGCGTTTTCGATGAGATATTCGGCTTCGTCTATCTTTTTCTCCATGATCTCATCTGTCTGCGGAACTTCTTTGGTTTCAGGAGCCTGTTCGTTAACTTGCCCGGTAACTTGTTCGGTAACTTGTTCGGTAGCTTCAATTTTGTCCTCGACATCTTTTGGCGGGAACAGAATTTCAACGCTTGCTGTTGATGGCGGCACACTTTCGGCGACTTTCACGTAAAATTCGGTTTCAAGCATTGCCAATCTCTCTTCAAGCTTTTTCAGAGCCTCTTCGCTGAGCCGCCTTTCTTTTTTCGGTGTTTCTTTCGCCTTTCTCTCTAAGACCGCCTCTTTCTTCTTAGCAAGGGCTCTTCTCGTTTGATCTATCATTTCTCTGGCCAATATCTTCTCTTTCGCCGCACGCAGTTTTAGCTTTTTATTTTCTTTCGCTATGAACGACCTTAGTCGCCGGTCTTTAACCAATTTAAAGATTTTCCTATAGCATTTTGTCGCATTCACGTAATCCCCTTTTTCCTCAAGCGTTTTAGCCAGGGCATAATGTTTGTCTATTTTTTGATTAACCTCTTGCAAATAGGTTGCCTTTTTAGTGTCTTTCATCTTTCTCTTAAGGTTGTCATAGGAGACGACAGCTTTATTGCGTTTTTCCCTTATTTTCTGCATTTCCGCCGACATTTGTGATTCAAAAAGAGGCGTACTCAGTGCAGTTTCCTCGGAGGCGCTTTGAGAATAACAAAAATCAATGCCCGAGGAGATAACCCACATACCAATGGCAAAGGCCATACAGGAGAGTTTGAGTATTCTCATGTTTTCTTCCTTTCTATTCAGGGCGCACCTTCTCGTACGGCCGTTCCAGCACAAACTCCGGCTCCAGTATTACCTCGTAGTTATCCGGTATCGGAATAGGAAAGGTGACAGTTTCGTATAAGCCTACGGCCGTTCTTGTCACAGCCCTTACCAACCCCTCGGGAAAGCCGTAAAAGACGGCTATAAGATACTCCTCTTCTTCAAACTTTCTCTCAATAGTCGTAAACACCTCTATCCATCCGGTGAATGTATTGGCCAATCCGCGCCCGAGCTTTTTGAAAGCCCCGGCATACGAGATGTTTGTCAGGCAAAAAGATATGATTATTACACAGACGATAAGTTTAGATATCCGTTTCATGCTTCCTCCTTACCTCCTTCTTTTTTTGCTTTTCTTGATACTTTCTGTTGATTTCGGGCTGCCTTTTTCCCTGTCTTCGGTAATCTCCGCTATATTTTTTTCCGCTGCCTTTAATTTTGCTTTTTCCAGCTCTAATCTTTTAGTCATTGCCTGATATGATACGATATCAGCCCGATATTTTTCCTCAAGGTCTTTTTCTATATTTTTCCGCTCTACCGCCAGGCGTTTTTCAAGCGCCTTCTCATTTATTTTATCGGAATTAGTAAGCCTGCGCTTAACCTTTTGATGAGCTATTAAGAGAGAGACGTTTAGTAGGAGAAAAACAGCACATATGCAAATAAGCAAAACGCGTTTTTTTTCCATGGTATACCTTCCCGTTAAAACTTTAGTTTATCAAGATTTATCTTGAAATTCTTAAGGGTTTCTCTTTTATCGACTTTTCCCACTCTCTCGAGCGAGGATATCTTTATTTTAACCTCATAAAAATCCTCGGCGTCCGGTTTTAGCTCCAGATATTTACGGTAATTACGGATTGCCGCATCTCTGTTTTTTTGGGATTCTTCGTAAAGAATAGCGAGGTTGTAGTATATATCCGCGTCTTCTGCGTTTAAGCTGATGAATTTTTTGAAGGCATCTATCGCCTCGCTGTACATGCCTGTCTTTACATAAAGAAAGGCCATCTCCTGCATGTATGAAGCTATTTCCTCTTTGTGTTTACTCTCGACGGAAGCTATTTCATCCTTCAGGGCGGCTGTCGTATTTTGCAGATTTTCTACCGTAACGGCAAGCGACTCGGCATGTTCTTTTTTGCTTTTATAGGCTTCGTAGTATTCTATCCTTCGCATAGCGAGGTCTCTGACCTCGATACCGTATTCCTTTATTGTTTCCTCCAGCTTTATATATTCCTGTTTACTCTTAGTGAGGTCTGCCCTGAGCAACTCGGTTTGTCTTTCTAAAGACTTGGAGGCAGACTTAAGGGAAGTAATTTCTCCTTTTAATCTCTCGTTTTCTTCCAATAAGTTATCCTTCTCTTTTGCGACTCTTTCTTTTCCTACCACGGCGTCTTCCACCGTTTTTGTGCTAAAGTCAACCCTGTTTTTGAGTGTAGAAATGTTTTGGAAAAAGAATATATTGAACAAGAAGGAAAGACATAGTAAGACACTTAAGGCGTATATGATGATAAGCCTACGCATTGTCGGAGTAAACTCAAAAACCGAAGTATTTGCCCTCCGGAAAATTTTGTTGACACCTGAACCGGTTTTCACCGAATCCTTTTTGGCCTTTGCAGGCGGATTTTCTTTCATTTCTTTGCTGTCCTTATGCTCTTCGCGGGGAGGCTCGTGGGGAGGCTCCGGCGCTTTCTCCTTTTCTTTTTGAACGGGAACTTCTATTTCGGGAAGCTGAATGATAGGATGAGTTTTTTGCTCTTCGCTTCCCTCCTTTTCCTTACTCTCTTTTCTAAAGAACCTTTTATCATTCCGAGAGTCGGAACTGTTTTTATTGTTCTTTTTTTCCTCTTCCAAGTTCTCCTCCGCTTAACAATGTTTTATTATTGTTTGTGACTTTTTAAGCTACTTGTCTTAAATTTTGGTTCGAAATAGCCTCTGTTTTCCGGCCGCTTGTGTTCAGGCAGTTCTTCCATTTTTTTAATGTCCCACGCCATCATGTTGTCGCCTTTTATGATATGGGGCGTCAGGAATATGATAATATCCGTCTGATGCGTGTCGATATCGCTTTGGCTGAATATATATTTGCCGATAATCGGAATTTTAGACAGGAACGGAATCCCCGATATGTCTTTTTTGTCTTCGTTCTTCCTTAAGCCGGCTATCATAATCATGGAACCGTCTTTTACTTTAATGGTTGTCTCGGCCTCCGATGTGGCGATGATGGGGATTATACTTCTCGGCTCATCCTCCGAACCCGTTGTTAATGTCGAGGAAACATTGCTTACCTCGACCTTCATTTTCATGGTGACAAAGCCGTCGCGATTTATAATAGGCACTACGGTTAACTTTACCCCGACGTCTACAAATTCCACGCTGTCTGAGGTAATAGTTGATTCTCCGCTCTGGCTTGTTGTCCCGGTTACGTACGCCTGCCTTACGCCGACCAGTATGACGGCTTCTTCATTATTTGT
>JADHYN010000017.1 GCA_016782425.1 Candidatus Omnitrophota bacterium | reverse complement strand
TATAGTTGGTTAAAAGATTATGTTGACGTGAAGTTGGATCCGGAAAAGCTTGCGCATCTACTTACGATGGCGGGCGTCAACGTCGCATCCTGGCAGAAGATAGGAGGCGACTACATATTCGAATTCGAAATAACCGCAAACAGAACGGATTGTCTAAGCATTCTCGGCATAGCAAGAGAGGTTGCCGCTCTTCTTGATAAGAAGCTTAAAATTCCGAGAGACCTCGAGAAATATCCAAAATCCCCCTCAAGCAAACAAAAACTGCCTTTCAAGGTAATATTAAAGGACCCCGAGCTTTGCTTCCGCTATTCGGCAAGGATTATAAGCGATGTCGAGATAAAGGGATCCCCGGACTGGCTTAAAGAAAAAATTATCTCCGTGGGCTTGAGGCCGGTTAACAACATTGTTGATATCACGAATTTTGTCCTTTTTGAGACGGGCCAGCCGATGCACGCCTTTGACTTGGATAAGATAAGGGGAAACGTTTATGCAAGACGGGCGAAAAAAGGCGAACAAATCATAAACATAGATAGCATCCCCAGGACGTGCGACGGTGAGATGCTTGTCATAGCCGACGAAAGCGGGCCCATCGCCATAGCCGGCGTCATGGGCGGGCTGGAGACAGAAGTCAGCGATATGACCAAAAACATTCTTCTCGAAAGCGCCTTTTTCAACCCCATTTCGATCAGAAGAACCTCGCGTACCTTCGGACTTAGTTCCGAATCCAGCCGTAGATTTGAAAGAAAAATTGACAATGATATGGTTCTCAGGGCCTCAAACAGGGCAAGCGCACTCATAAAGACAATGGCCGGAGGCAGGATAGGGTCGCTTCTGGATGTCGGAAACAAAAAATGCTATTCAAAGGACATAAACTTCAACGTGCAAAAGTCTGATTCAATCCTCGGCCTCGCCATAGGGAAGAAGAAAGCGGTACAAATCTTAAAATCCCTCGGCTTCGGGGTAAAGAAGAGAAATGGTTCCGTAAGGGTTGCGGTTCCCAGTTTCAGAGAAGACGTTAAAAACGATGTAGATCTTACCGGGGAAGTGGCCCGCATGTACGGTTATGAAAAAATACCGCTTACCATCCCGCGCATCGTAGGCAATACCAGCATAAAGGATTTTGTAGATCTCGTTCAGGAAAAGATAAGCCAAACCCTTACGCGCCTCGGGTTAAAGGAAATCATAACTTATAGCCTGATAAGAAAAAATCGCATAAGAGATCTCGGCATTAGAGAAGACGAGGTTGTTACCGTTAAAAATCCGCTAAGCATAGATCAGGAGATAATGAGGCCGACTTTGTTGCCCGGCATGCTTGAGGCGGTGGCCTATAACCTGAACAGGAGGGCAAGGCACCTTTCGCTTTTTGAAATAGGTAAGGCATACAAGGAGAAGGGGGATTCATATATTGAAAAGCGGATTCTATCCATAGGCCTTGCGGGGATAAAAAGAGAGGACTGGAAAGTCCAGAAGGAAGAGTTCGACTTTTTTGACATGAAGGGCGTATTCGAAAAACTGCTGGGAGAACTCGGGCTTTTCGACGTTATTTTTAAAGAAGGCGAAATAGAAGGATTCAACGAAAATAGCACCTCGCTTGTAGAAATAAACGGAGAGGTCATTGCATGTCTTGGCGAGGTTGACAAGAAGATACGCAATGGTTTCGACGTCGAAAAAAAGGTTCTTTACGGTGAGCTTTATATCGAGAAAATACTTAAAAAAGTAGACTTAAGCAAAAAATACCTTCCCCTCGGCCGGTACCCGTCCGTAACAAGAGATATCTCCATCGTTATAGATAAAAATCTTGCTTCTTGGTTGATCACAAACATTATAAAAGAGGTGGGTGGAGAGCTTGTAAAAAATGTAGGCCTCATAGACTGCTATAAAGGAAAACAGATAAGCAAGAATAAGCGCGGCCTGCTCTACAGGATCGAATATAGAAGCGACGAGAAAACATTAGAGGATAGAGAAGTCGACAAACTCCACGCCGTAGTTAAAAACGCCTTAACCGAGAAGCTTAACATTTCCTTCAGATAGTACTGTCTTATGGAATGTAAAGAATACACACCTGGTTTCTTCCGGAACACAAAATTATCAATACTGATTCTCGCATTGTTGACGTTTGCGGTCTATGCCAACGTAATCCCCGGAGAATTCGTCTGGGACGACCAGACGATCGTTGTCCGTAACGATGCCATAAAAAGCTTCGGCAACATTCCTTATGTTTTCTGCAACGAATTCGCCGAAAAAGCAGACTATAACGGAAATATATACAGGCCCATGCAGGAGGTTTCATACATGGTGGATTATTTCCTGTGGGCGCTTGATCCGATGGGATTTCACATTACGAGCATACTCCTTCAGATCGCATGCGTCGCGCTGCTTTTTTATTTAATATTAGGTATTACAGGATCGAAAATAGCCGCTTTTATCACAGCCGCCTTATTCGGAATCCACCCCATAAACACAGAAGCCGTAAGCTATATTGCGGGAAGAAGCGATCCCTTGTATTTTCTGTTCTTGCTGGCGTCATTTCTTTGTTATATAAAATCAGATGGAAAAAACAAATTCAGGTTTACGACCCGATATGTATTTTCGATGGTATTTTATGCCCTTTCACTTTCCTCACGTGAGACCGCTGTCGTATTTCCGCTTGCCTTAGTTGCCTATGAAACCCTTGCGCGAAAGTCAAGACAGATTAACTGGTATAAGGTTTTGCCGTTTTTTGTAATTGTCACGGGTTATACCTTTTTCAGGTTGAATTTCATTGAACTGGACACAGAAAAAATGGGATTCGGCAGCTTTAATACGATAATTTTAACGGGGGTTAAGACAATATTCGAATATGTAAAAATGCTACTCTTTCCTTTCAACCTTCACATGTCGAGATGGATGTCTCCTTCCAGCACTATAGATCAGTCGGTCATACGCGCCGCCATAGTTGTATTACCACTTTTAGTACTCTCTTTCATGTTAAGGAAGAAAAGAAGTATGTTTTTCTGGATCGCATGGTTTTTCATATTTCTTTTACCGTACCTTAACATACTCAAGTTAAACGCGCCATACGCCGAACACTGGATATACGGCGCCGCCGTCGGGATATACGCTTTTTTCGCCTATTGCTTAAGGGACATGATGCAGAAAAAGGGCTTTATAAGGGGGCTTTCTTATGCCTGTTTTGCGGGAGCAATTCTTTATTTCTCATCCTTGACGATTACAAGAAATTTTGACTGGAGAGACGAACCCTCCATTTATTTGAACACGCTACAGTATACGAATTCGCCAAAGGTTTTAAGCAATCTCGGCGTATACTATGATATAAATAAAAAATATGACGAGGCAATCAAGGTATATAAAAAAGCATTGGATATCACTCCGAACGAAACGTGGTATCATAATAACATCGCCATTGTTTATCTTAAAAAAGGCGCTATCGAAAAAGCAGTTTACCACTGGGAGAAATCGCTTAGCATTAAACCAAGCCAGCCAAGAATAAAAGGCTTCCTTGCGGAGTATAAAAGGTGATAAAAAAGGCTAAACCGATAACCGTTATTTACCTTGTAGCATTCATTGAGATAGCGATCGGTTTTTGCACAATAGGAGGGCTTGCGCTTTCAAGTATTTTCTCATTATCACAGAAACCCCCCAATATTTTCATGTTTGTTTTTATATCTGCGGTGATTTCCACATCTCTCGGGATCGGGCTACTTTTGGCAAAAAACTGGGCGAGAAAACTACTTATGTTCTTTTCGGGATGGGTAATCCTTACAAAGCTACTTATCTTCATGGGGGTTTTGCAATTTTCAGGGGAACTTCTAACGGTAGTCTCAAATCCGGCAAAGAATACGTTATCGATAGTGTACCACGCTACTCTTATAATACTGCTGAATCACCAAGCGTTTAAAAAATATTTTTTCGCGAAAAAACCGTAAAAAAATGCTCAATAAAAAAGGACGCGCATTCATAAGGGAAAACCTCGACAGACTTTCGCTTGAGGAGATGTCAAAAGAACTTGGCATCCGACCGAAGAAACTAAAACGAGAAATAAAAAGGCTCGGGCTAAGAACCAAAAAAAGCGCTTCAGGTTCAGTTACACCCCCCTATAAGCCCAACTCGATCTCTGCAAAAAATAGAAAAAAAATAGCAGGACTTGCCTTTATTATATTTCTCGTAACCTTTCTGGTTTATCTTAATACCCTCGGGAATGATTTTATATGGGACGACGAATACCTTATTTTAAATAACTCGCAGATTAAAAGCTTTTCCCATTTCTTTAATGTTTTCAAGACGTATGTAGGGTATGGTAGCGAGAACGTCAACAATTTCTACCGGCCCCTGCAGGAACTTTCAAACATGGTAGACTATTTTCTCTGGAGCGAGGACGCAACAGGTTTTCATTTTACAAATAGTTTGTTACACGCTTTTTGCGCTGTTCTTGTATTTATACTTATTTATTATATCTCTGGCAATAAGCCTGTGGCTTTTCTTACGGGAATATTCTTCGGAGTCCACCCTATCCACACAGAGGCGGTCGCGTATATAGCAGGCAGGGCTGATTCTCTCTATTCCATATTTTTTCTATTAGCATTTATTTTCCTTATACGGCATGTAAACCGCGTTTTAAAAAACAGGGAAAATAACATTTTTATGCTTGCGTCCGGGGCATTCTTTGTCTTTGCGCTTTTGGCCAAAGAAATAAGCATGGTATTTCCTTTAATCGTAGTTTTATATACCTATATAATGCTGAAAGACAGTGTTCCGCCAAGCGTTTACAACAAGCTTAAATATTCATGGATTCCGTATGCAGTCATAGTCGTGGTATACATATCTTTAAGATTGACCGTGCTTAATTTTTTCAAGATAGCACCGCCTACGGCACTTGCGTCAATTCCTTTCCCGAACAGGATTCTTACGTTTTTCAAGACGATTCTGGTATATTTTAAGTTATTGCTGTTTCCGGTCGGACTTCACATGGAACGCACTATCGGCGTTGCGAGATCTCTGGGTGAGCCGGATTCTTTTGTATCGCTTCTGGCAGTTTTGGGTGCGATAACAGGCGGAATCGTTTTTTATAAGAAAAATAAGGCTATTTCTTTTTTTATCTTCTGGTTTTTCATAAACCTCTTACCGGTATCGAACATATATCCGATAAACAGTTTTATTGCGGAACACTGGTTATACATGGCTTCGGTAGGATGTTTTTTCATCGCTGCGGTAGCAATATACGCTATATACCAAAAGAGCAGACGTAACGTATTTGCAAAAACAGCGGTTATAGCGCTTACGACAATATTGGTGCTTCCTTATTCGGTGTTGACCGTAAAAAGAAATGCGGACTGGAAGGACGAAATCACGTTTTTTGAAAATACATTACGTTATTCCCCTAGGCACTCCAGATTATATCTGAACCTGGGGAATACCTATTTCGAAAAAAAAGAATACGACAAGGCCATAGAGCAATATGAAAAAGCAATCGTAATAAAGAAAAATGACGCTGAGTCATACAGTAATATAGGATCAGCATACATGTCAAAAGGGAACCTAGGGGAAGCGGAGAAATACCTGAAGAAATCAATAGTTATAAAATTCAATTTGCCGATAGCACACTACAACCTTGCCAGAATTTATTATCAAAAAGGAAAAACCAAAGATGCCATCGAAGAACTGGAAATCTCCATAAAGCAACTACCCCAGTTCTATGGCGCACTGAACGAACTAGGCGAGATCCATTTAAAAGAGGGGAATAAGGCCGAGGCCGCCGAAATGTTCGAAGAATCCCTGCGTATCATGCCGGATCAACCCCGCATCAAAAACATCCTTAAAAGAATCAATCCATAAAATAATTTTATTTTGTTGATTTTTAAGAGCAACGAGGAGTATAATATCTTTAGATAGTAACAAGTACCCTGCCGCTCTCGTGATGGGAGTGATAAAACTTGAGCTAATAATCAAATGTTGGGAGCCTAACTCTCCTGTATCCGTGGATGCAGGGGGAGGGCACCCACTTATACAAAAGCGAACCTAAGTTTTCCACTTCTCGACGGCCCGGCAGGGTTTTTTAATGAGGCCATATGACCGAATTCCCGCCTATGTCAAATACTTATCGTGTTTGATTTCAGCGGGTCCACGCGGAGGCTGAACGCAAAAGCCTGCAGGCAATTCAGCAAGGGCGTAAATCCCGAACGAAGTGAGGGATCAAGCATGCCTAAAGATTTTTTCGAAAGAAAATCCGGAATAACAAAAAAGAGAGAACCTCTCTCTGTGAGAATGAGGCCCAGGAATTTAAGCGAATACGTGGGCCAGGAGCATATCCTGGGAGAAGGCAAGCTCTTGAGACGCGCAATAGAAGCCGATAGAATTTCGTCCCTTATTTTTTACGGTCCCCCGGGTTGCGGGAAAACCGCCCTCGGACATGTTATATCAATCACTGCCAGCTCTTATTTCGAAAATATAAATGCTGCCTTAAGCAATGTAAATGAAGTGCGGAATATTATCATGAAGGCCAAAAAACAGTTTGATCTCGAAGGCAAAAAAACCATACTTTTCATCGACGAAATCCACAGATTCAATAAGGCCCAGCAGGACGTTCTCATGCCGGATGTCGAAAAAGGAAACCCCATACTTGTGGGCACGACAACGCATAATCCCTTTTTCTCCATAAACTCGGCACTTCTTTCAAGGTCCCAAATTTTTGAATTTAAATTACTCACAACCGAAGAAATAACCAGGATCCTCGAGAGTGCACTGAAGGACAGGGAACGAGGCCTCGGGAAGGCAAAAGTCATTATGAATAAAGATGCTATTATATTTCTTTCCAAGGCTTCCGACGGCGATGCAAGACGTGCTCTCGCTGCCCTCGAAGTCGGTGCCTTGACAACCCGACCGAATAAAAATAAAATCATAGAGTTTACCCTGGATGTGGCAAAAGAATCAATCCAGCGAAAAGCCATCATTTACGATAAGGACGAAGACGCCCATTACGACACCTCCAGCGCTTTTATTAAGAGCATGCGCGGTTCAGATCCGGACGCAGCACTCTACTGGTTGGCGAAAATGCTTGTAGCCGGTGAGGACCCCAGATTCATCGCACGCAGGATCGTAATTTGTGCGGCCGAAGATGTAGGCAACGCCGATCCCCAGGCTCTTCTCGTTGCCAATGCCGCCCTGCAAATATCCGAATTTGTCGGATTGCCGGAAGCGCGCATTCCGCTTGCGCAGGCTGTGGTTTATATCGCGTGTGCTCCAAAATCGAATGCTGCCTACATGGGTATCTCACGCGCAATGGATGACGTGGAAAAAGAAAGGACCCAGGAAGTCCCTACATATTTAAAAGACGCTTCCTATTTCGGAGCCGAAAAACTTGAGCACGGCATCGGGTATAAATACACCCACAATTTCGAGGATCACTACGTTAAACAGGACTATATGCCAAACAAGAAAAAGTATTATATTCCCCAGGCGATCGGATATGAGAAGAAAATAAAAGAATGGCTTAAATATTTGACAACCCATAGCACTAAGTAATATAATATTACAATCCTACTAAGTATGAAAATAGCCTAAATAAGATCAGGCTTAATCATTAGGGACTAAAGAAATGGCCAAGACAATAAAAGAGATAAACGAAAAAATAAAGAAAGGCGAAGCCGTCGTTGTAACAGCCGAAGAGATCACAGACATAGTCAAAAGAGACGGCCCGGAAAAAGCCGCGGAGCGGGTGGATGTTGTCACTACCGGGACGTTCGGTCCTATGTGTTCGAGCGGCGCCTATTTCAACATCGGCCACTCAAAGCCCAAGATCAAAATAGGCGGCGGTAAAGTGACATTAAATAATATCCCGGCATACGCCGGTTTTGCGGCTGTAGACATTTATATCGGCGCAACGGCGCTTGCCGAAGACGACCCCCGGAATAAGGTGTTCCCCGGGAAATTTGAATATGGCGGAGCGCACGTCATAGAAGATTTAGTGGCGGGAAAAGATATAAAGTTCGTTGCGACGGCATACGGCTCCGACTGTTACCCAAGGAAGAAGCTCGCAACACTTATCAATATAAAGGATTTAAACGAAGCGGTTTTGTTTAACCTAAGAAACAGCTACCAGAACTATAATGTTGCGGTAAACCTGAATAAAGGAAGAACCATATATACATATATGGGTAGCCTAAAACCGGACTTGGGTAATGCCAATTACTGTTCTGCCGGCCAGCTTTCTCCGCTTTTGAACGACCCGCTCTACAAAACAATCGGTATAGGAACTAAGATATTTTTAGGCGGCGGGACGGGCTACATAACATGGCAGGGAACGCAGCACAGCCCCTGTGTTAAACGCAAGACGAACCAGGTTCCGGAAGCTCCGGCGGGTACCATAGCGGTTATCGGCGATTTAAAAAGGATGAAACCAAACTGGTTGCGCGGTGCTTCTTTCGAAGGATACGGCGCAACATTGACGGTAGGTTTAGGTGTACCTATCCCTATATTAAATAGAGAGATAGCAAAATACACAGCGGTAAAGGACGAAGCGATATATGCCAAAATAGTAGATTATTCCCATGACTATCCAAACGGTGTATCCCGCGCTCTGGGCGAAGTAAATTACAAGGAGCTGCGTTCGGGCTCGATCAAAATACGGGGCAAAGACGTTCCGACAGCTTCTCTTTCCAGCTATGCAAAAGCACGGGAAATAGCCGAAATACTTAAAGGTTGGATATTAAAAGGAAATTTTCTTTTAACAGAACCCGTCGCACTCTTGCCGTCTGTGGAATCAGGCGTAACCTTTAAACCCCTTAAAGAACGCCCCATAAAAGAATAGCAAAAACCCCAAAATCATGGAAAACGTCTCTTTCGTAATGGCTTTTGTGGCCGGTATTTTAACATTTTTATCACCGTGCATACTGCCACTCGTGCCGGTATACATATCCTACCTAACCGGCATATCCTTTAGCGAGATTTCCGGCGAGCTCGGGAAAGAAAGAAAAAGAGAAATCAGGCTGATAACCGCCTTTCATTCTTTAAGTTTTATACTGGGATTTTCCATCGTATTCGTGCTTTTGGGTGCAGGCGTTACAGTTCTGGGAGGACTTTTTCTCCACCATCAGATGCTTCTTAAAAGGATAGGAGGGGTGCTTGTAATATTTTTTGCCCTGGTGATCATGAATATTATAAAGATACCATTTCTACAAAAAGAAAAAACATTTTCGTATAAGAAAGGTAGCATCTCCTTTTTGGGTTCGGTATTGGTTGGCGCGACGTTTGCAGCAGCATGGACCCCGTGCGTCGGGCCTATTCTTGGCTCAATCCTCGTATATGCCTCAAGCACCGCAAGCCTCAAAGAGGGCATTAAATTGCTTATTGCCTTTTCTTTAGGAATTGGGGTTCCGTTCTTTTTATCAGCGCTTCTGGTAAATTCATTTCTGGTATATGTAAAAAAGATAGAGAGATTCTTGCGAAAAATTACAATTGCAGCTGGTTTTATTCTTATAATATTTGGCGTTCTCTTATTGATAGGGAGGTAAAATATGCAAAAAGTAGCTTTTTTAGTAATTTTATCAGTAATAATCGCTGCAGTTGGTTGCGGAAACACAGAGACAGAAAGATCTGCATTCGGAAGAGCCCCTGACTTTGAATTGCAGGATATAAACGGCAATACGGTTAGACTGTCGGATTATTCGGGTAAGGTGATACTTTTAAATTTCTTTGCCACATGGTGTCCGCCTTGCCGCGTGGAGATGCCGGATTTTAACGAAATAGCGGATAACTACAAGGGCCGCGTAAAGATAATAGCCGTGAACGTGGGCAGGGAAAGCCTCTCGAAGGTGCAGCGATTTGCCGCTAGCAATAATTTGAAATTCACCATTGCAATGGATAACGGCAGCGTGAGCAACTCATACGGCCCGATAAGGGCAATACCCGTTACGGTTCTTATTGATAGAAATTTTAATATCGCAAAGAAATACATAGGAATGAGGACCAAAGATATTTTTACCGAGGGCATAAAAGAGTTGTTGTAAATTCAGGTCTCATTGGCGAAAAAGGCTGGAAAAACCACATAATTTGGTGTATAATCTAACGTGCATAAGACAAAAGAAAAAGTTAGAAAGGAGATACTAGGAAAATTAAATAGACAGGACAGAGAAAAAGCCTTAAAGATGAGTGAAATAATAAAGAAAAGGTTTTTTTCTTTGCCTGAATTCAAAAAGGCAAAATTTGTGATGTTCTACGCCTCGAAAGATGACGAGGTAAATACAGACGGGATGATCGACGAGGCGCTAAGAATGGGAAAGAAAGTGGCTTTGCCACGCTGTACGAGTCCAGAAGCAATCGTTCCGAAAGAGATAATCAACAGGCACACGGATTTAGAAAAAGGTACATATGGAATACGCCAACCAAAAAAAGGCAAGAAGAGTATTCAACCAGATCAAATAGATTTATTTGTTGTTCCGGGAGTCGCTTTTGACAAAAAAAAGCGACGCCTCGGTAGAGGCAAGGGTTATTACGATAGGTTTCTTAAAAAACTCGCCCGGGACAAAATTAGCATTGGACTAGCCTTTGATTTTCAGATAGTAGATAGCCTACCGGAAGACTCGCACGACATTCCCGTCTCAAAAATTATCACAAATTAAATGAGCATATGACTTACCCCGCCCTTTTGGCGGGATTATCCATCGCTTTTTCAATCCCGCCAAAAGGGCGGGGTAAGCCCAGGTCTCATTGAAGGAGGTAATTCAAATGGAAAGAATTAGCATTATCTATACCGGCTTCGGCATTTTGGGTGCGCTTCTGTTTTTCCTAATAGGTTATGTTTTAAGAAAATACACAGCACGCATGAAAATAAAACATGCAGAAGAGAAATCAAAAACTATTGTCGAAGACGCCAAAAAAGAGGCAGAATCCAGGCGCAGGGAAGTGCAGCTCGAATCCAAGGATCTCATGCTTAAGATGAGGGCCGATTTCGAGAGGGAGTCAAAGCAGAGGCGAAAAGAACTCACGCACCTCGAGAGAAGGCTTATCCAGAGAGAGGAGAATCTCGACAGAAGAATAGACATAATTGACAAGAAAGAGAAAGAAGCCGAGGGAAGGCATCAACATTTGCATGCGAAAGAAAAAGAGATGCGAGAAAAAGAAGAGACACTATCCAGACTTTTGCAGGAAGAAAAAGAAAAACTGCAAAAGGTTTCCGGCATGACGGTGGACGAAGCCAAGCGCATACTCCTAAAGAAACTAGAAAACGAGGTTAAACAAGAATCTGCCTATATGGTAAAAAGGCTGGAGGAAGAAGCCAAGGAGAAAGCCGATAAAGAGGCGCGCAAAATAATAGGCCTTGCAATTCAAAAATGTGCCGCAGATCACACAGTAGAAACTACAATAAGCGTTGTGAATCTCCCCAATGACGAAATGAAGGGAAGAATTATAGGAAGGGAAGGAAGGAACATCCGCGCTCTTGAAATGGCAACCGGGATAGACGTTATAATCGATGATACGCCGGAAGCAGTGATCCTGTCTGGATTTGACATGGTAAGAAGAGAAATAGCAAGGATTGCCCTGGAAAGGCTGATAGAGGATGGGAGAATTCACCCTGCGCGCATTGAAGAAGTTGTCGAGAAGGTAAAAAAGGAGATGGAGGCCAACATAAGAGAAGAGGGAGAAAAAGCCGTATTTGACGTGGGACTACACGGTATCCATCCCGAGCTTGTCAAGCTTCTGGGCCGCCTAAAATACAGAACAAGTTACGGCCAAAACGTGTTGCAACACTCCAAAGAGGTAGCGTATATCATGGGGGTTATGGCAGGCGAGCTTAAGCTGGATTTTAACCTTGCAAAACGCATAGGTTTGTTGCATGATATTGGGAAAGCAGTAAGCCACGAGGTCGAAGGCACGCATGCGAAGATTGGATCTGACATAGCAAGGAAATACAACGAGCCGGAAACCATTATTCACGCCATAGAAGCACACCACCAGGATATAGAAGCAAGGACCCTCCTTGCGGTGCTGGTCCAGGCCGCAGACGCCATAAGTGCCACCAGGCCCGGTGCGAGAAGAGAAACCCTAGAGACTTATATTAAGCGACTTGAGAAGCTGGAATCCATCGCAGACTCCTTTAAGGGTGTCGAAAGATCGTATGCTATCCAGGCCGGTAGGGAAGTCCGCATCATGGTAAAACCGGAAATGATGGATGACGCCCAAGCCTCGGTTCTCGCAAGGGAGATCAAAAAGAAGGTCGAGGAGGGCCTGGAGTATCCCGGCCAGATTAAGGTGACGGTAATAAGGGAGACGCGTGCAATAGAATATGCTAAATAAAGTCAAATATCAAAAATCAAAGACCAAAAACAAAAATGTAAAGATTAAAAATGTTTTTGGTTTTTAATATGTATTTTTGACTTTTGATATTTGATTTTTGATTTAAAGGGAGATTTATGAAAATATTATTCATTGGTGACATAGTAGGCAAGCCCGGCAGAAAAGCCATAGAGGCGCTGGTTCCGCGACTTGTCAAAAAAAATAACGTAAAATGCGTCATAGCAAATGCCGAAAACGCCGCAGGCGGAAGCGGAATAACACCACCCATAGCCAGGGAACTTTTCGACTACGGGCTTGACGTTATCACAAGCGGCGACCACATCTGGAAAAGAAAAGAAATAATCGATTTCCTCGATAGCGAAAGAAGGGTTTTAAGACCCTTAAATTATCCCAGGGAAACACCGGGCTTTGGTTCCGCCGTTATTGAGCTTGCCAGCGGCGTTAAAATCGGAATTATAAACCTGGTAGGAAGAATCTTCATGCAACCGGTGGAATGCCCCTTTAGAACCTCCCGCGAAGAGGTCGCCAAAATAAAGAAGACCACTCCAAATATTTTTGTGGATATCCATGCGGAAGCCACAAGCGAAAAAATAGCTTTAGGGTGGTATCTGGACGGACTCGTAACAGGCATCATCGGTACCCATACGCACGTTCAAACCGCCGATGAAAAAATCCTTCCGGAAGGAACGGCTTATATCACCGATATGGGCATGACAGGGCCTTTTGATTCGGTAATAGGCAGAAAAAAAGAACAGATTCTGACCCGCTTTGTTACGCAGATGCCGACGCGATTCGAAATGGCAGAAGATGATGTGTGGCTGAACGGCGTTGTTATAGATTTTGACGAAAAGACCGGAAAAGCAAATTCCATAGAACGTATTCAAAAAAAGTACGAGTAATCCATGAAAACAGCCGAAGAAAAACACGTATACACCGTAAGCGAGCTTACGCGCAATATTCGCGTTATCCTTGAAAGAAATTTCGGGACCGTGTGGATCGAAGGGGAAATATCCAACTTTACAAAGCACCAGTCAGGACACATGTATTTTAGCATAAGGGATGCCGAAAGCGTATTATCCTGCGTCTTCTTCAGGAGGGTAAATGCCAACCTAAAATTCGAGATAAAAAACGGCATGCATGTCTTGTGTTTCGGCAAGATAAGCGTCTACGACAAAAGGGGCCAGTACCAGCTTTACGTCGAAAAGATCGAGCCTAAAGGCGCCGGTGCCCTTCAAATCGCGTTTGAGCAATTAAAGGAAAAACTAAGAAAAGAAGGTTTGTTTGAAAAAAGCCGCAAAAAACCGATTCCCTATTTACCACAACGCATAGGCGTTATTACCTCGCCCACGGGAGCAGCAATAAGGGATATCCTTAACGTTACCAAAAGAAGGTTTTCCAACGTAGAGGTTATATTAAACCCCGTAAGGGTGCAGGGCGATCTGGCAAAAGAAGAAATTGTAGAGGCTATAGACCTATTTAATATACTCCGGAACGTCGATGTTATAATACTCGGCCGTGGCGGAGGAAGCCTGGAAGATTTATGGCCTTTTAATGAGGAAGTGGTAGCAAGAGCGGTTTATCGTTCCGAAATCCCTATTATAAGCGCCGTGGGACATGAGGTGGACTGGACGATGAGCGATTTTGTAAGTGATTTCCGGGCACCCACCCCATCTGCTGCGGCAGAACTTGTTATTCCTAAAAAGGAGGACCTCGTTCGAGCTCTCGGAGAATTCAAAGAACGAATGAAGATTTCACTTATTTCTAGAATGGATTTCTTAAACGAGAGATTAAACACCTTGAAAAATAGATATGTGTTAAGGGAGCCCCTCAATATCATTACTCAATATGAACAGGAAATAGACGATCTTATGGAAGGGCTCAGGTTAAAAGCAGGTTTTGTCGTAAAATTAAGAAAAGAATCCTTAAACACACTGGCAGGTAAGTTGGATGTTTTGAGCCCGCTTGGAATTCTCAAGCGGGGTTACAGTATTACGATGATGAAGAAAGACAATAAAATCATAAAAGACGCAAATGTTTTAAAAAAACAGGACCGCATTAAAACAAAATTATCCAAGGGTGAGGTAATCAGTAAGATCGAAGAGATAAATAAAACATAATATTATCGGAGGAGAATATGCCTGAGATAAAATTCGAAGAAGCATTAAAGAATCTGCAAGAGATAGTCGAAAAACTGGAAAGCGGGGACCTTCCGCTTGAAGAGTCTTTGGCAAGGTACGAAGAAGGCGTAAGGCTTGTCAGAATCTGCCAGAAAAAACTTGAGCAGGCCAAGAAAAAAATCGAAATTCTTGTAAAGACAAAAAATGGGAAAATCAAGACCGAACTCTTCGAGGAAGAAGATCGAAGAAAGCGACCGAAGTAAGTCCCGCAACCGAAAGGAATCCCGCCTCACGGCCGGGCGCTTCGGCGCGAAGCGAACGTAGCGAGGGAAGCGGAGGCGAGGAAAAATCGAAGTGAAAACCGCAAAAAAAAGGACAAGTAGCAAAACCATAGTCAAGCGCGATAAGGCGCTGATAGACAAAGCGTTAAGAACGTATTTAAAGAGACTTAAGGGCCCGCGCGTTCTACGCAAGGTCATGGAATACGCGGTTTTTAGCGGAGGGAAAAGATTAAGACCCATATTAACGATAGAAAGCTGCAGGGCTTTAAAAGGGGACATAAAAAAGGCACTACCTTTTGCGTGTGCCGTCGAACTCATCCATAATTTTTCTCTGATTCACGATGACTTACCGGCCATGGACGACGATGATTCGAGAAGAGGAAAGCCCACCTGTCACAGGAAATTCGGCGAAGGCCTGGCAATACTTGCCGGCGACGGGCTTCTCAACCTTGCTTTCGGTATAGTTACGAAATTTAAGCAAAAAAAATCCTTAGAGATCGCGTCCTTTCTCGTGGACGCTATCGGTAGTGAAAACATGATAGGCGGACAGGCGCTGGATCTTGAATGCCGGGGGCGCCCCGCCAGAAATAGAAAACTGAAAAATAAAATCGACAGCATGAAAACAGCCGCTCTCATGGCGGTTTCATGCAAGATCGGCGCATTAATAACGCCGGCGAAACCAAAAAACATAAGAAAAATGCATGAATTCGGGATGAATCTGGGACTTGCCTTTCAGATTGCCGACGATATCAAAGATTCCGCGCACAAAAAACCCGCATTGAATAAAATGAAAAACGAAGTGAAATTTTTCATATCAAAAGGAAAAAAATATATAAAAACGCTTAATAAGAGAGCTGATACGTTAAGCTATATAGCCGATAGTGTTCTTGAAAAGAGTAAACAATTGCGCATAAAAAAAGATGCAAACAGGTAAAAAATTTATCCATAAGATAAATTCACCGCGCGATTTAAAAAAGATCCCCATTAGAAACCTCCCACTTTTAGCAGGCGAAATAAGAGAAAAAATAATCGATGTTGTATCCAAAACAGGCGGGCACCTTGCCTCGAGCCTTGGAGCGGTGGAACTTGCCATCGCCTTGCATTATTGTTTCGACATGCCAAGAGATAAGATTATATGGGATGTGGGGCATCAAGCTTATCCGCACAAGATTTTGACGGGAAGAGAGAAAAATTTCGATACACTAAGACAATTGGGGGGTATAAGCGGTTTCCCGCGCAAAGAAGAGAGCGAATACGATGTTTTTACATGCGGGCATAGCTCGACGGCTATTTCAACGGCTCTGGGTGTGGCCTGCGCGAGGGATCTCAAAAATGAATCCTGGAAAGTAATAGCTGTTATAGGCGACGCTTCGCTGGCCGGCGGGATGGCCTTTGAAGCCCTTAATCACACAGGTCACATGAAGAAGGACCTCGTGATTGTCTTAAACGACAATGAACTCTCGATTTCTAGAAGTGTAGGCGCGTTAAGCAGGTCTTTGAACAAAATCATGACAAATCCCGTGTATAATAGGGTAAGGCGCCGGATGCAAATCCTTGTTAAACGGATTCCATTATTTGGCTTTAAAGCTTTTAAAGCGGCAAGAAGACTGGAAGAGTCTTTAAAAAGTTTATTGGTACCCGGGATCTTTTTTGAGAATCTAGGTTTCAGGTACTTCGGGCCGATTGACGGGCACAACGTGAGCGAATTAATCTCTACCTTTAAAAACCTTTCCACCTTAAAAGAACCCATAATTATTCATGTGCTTACCAAGAAGGGTAAGGGCTACAGGTTTGCGGAAGAAAAACCGAGCCTTTTTCATGGAACGCCGCCTTTTGAGATAGAAAGCGGAAAGACCCTCGATAAAAAAAGAAGCAGAACTTTTACGGAGGTGTTTTCGGATAAGATCATAGAACTTGCCAGAAAAGATGAAAAAATCGTAGCCATAACAGCTGCCATGCCTGACGGCACCGGGCTTTCCGGATTTTCAAAAGAGTTCCCGAATAGATTCTATGATGTGGGCATAGCAGAAGGCCATGGGGTTGCTTTCAGCGCGGGACTGGCAAATCAGGGATTCAAGCCGATCGTCGCTATTTATTCCACATTCCTGCAGAGGGGATACGATCAGATCATACACGACGTGAGTTTGCAGAACCTACCCGTTGTTTTTTGTATCGACCGCTCAGGCCTGGTAGGGGAAGACGGCCCCACACATCACGGAGTATTCGACATGGCGTATTTGCGGCATATTCCAAACCTTGTAGTAATGGCGCCGAGGGACGGTTTTGAATTCGAAGCAATGCTTGAGATTTCCGTAAATTGCGGAAAGCCCGTTGCAATAAGATATCCGAAAGGGGATAGCGCATCGCATCTTTCCGGTTCGAGTTTCCACAAAATCGAAATAGGAAAATCAGAACTTTTAAGAGAAGGAAAGGACTTGGCTATTTTTACGATAGGAAGCATGGTTTCCATAGCGATAAAAGCGGCCGATCTCCTGTCTTCCGGCGGAATAGAATCGACGGTCATTAACGCCAGATTCATAAAACCGCTAGATAAAGAAATGATCGAAAAAATCGCAAAACATACCAAGAAAGTAGTGACGCTGGAAGAAGGCGTTGTAACAGGAGGGTTCGGAAGTGCGGTATTGGAATTTTTTGAAAGGGAAAATATAAAAGATATAAAAGTAGAGATAATAGGCTTGCCAGACCATTTTATCACTCACGGCAGAAGAGAAGAACTTTTAAAAAAATATCATCTCACGGCAGACGAAATTTCCGAGACGATAAAAAAGGAAATACTTAAAAGGTAAATGGCACGAATAAAAATCGATAAAGACAAATGTAAGGGCTGTATGCTTTGCGTGTCCGCCTGTCCCAACGGCCTCATTGCCAAGGCCAAAAATTTAAATAGAAGGGGCATTCATTGCGTGGAGTTTTCCGCTTCGTCCAAAAAAAATAAAAAGGGATGTACGGGATGCAGCATGTGTGCCGTAATATGTCCGGAAGTCTGTATTGAGGTATATAAGTAAAAAATCTCCGCCGAAGGCAAATCCCTGCCTGACCGGCAGGCAGGCGCCTCGGGCGGAAAAAGTCAAAAATGGGAAACAAAAATAGAATTCTGATAACAGGAAACGAAGCATGTGGGGAAGGAGCCATTCAGGCAGGGTGTCGATTTTATGCAGGTTACCCGATTACGCCGCAGAATGAATTGACCGCATATATGTCAAGGAGGATGGACGAAGTCGGCGGCGTTTTTATACAAGCAGAGAGCGAACTCGCCGCTATAAGCATGGTTTTCGGGGCATCTGTTGCAGGCAAGAAAGCAATGACCAGCTCTTCAAGTCCGGGGATAAGCTTGAAACAAGAAGGCATATCTTACCTTGCGGGATGCGAGCTTCCCGCTGTAATTGTTAATATCATGAGGGGCGGACCGGGTCTCGGAAATATTGCTCCCGGCCAGTCAGATTATTTTCAGGCTACAAAAGGCGGGGGACACGGGGATTACCACTCGGTTGTCCTGGCGCCCGCATCCTGCCAGGAGATGCTTGAGTTTACACGTATTGCTTTTGACATCGCGGATAAATACCGAAACACCGTCATAATATTAGGGGATGGCGTGCTCGGACAGATGATGGAGCCGGTAGAGGTAACAGGTAGCAGGTACCAGGCAGCAGCTAGGGAGAAACCCTGGGCGCTTACGGGGTGCAAAGGCAGGAAACCGAACATTATAAAGTCTCTTCTTTTAAAAGAAGGCGAGCTAGAGGAGTTTAACAGGAAACTTCAGAAAAAGTTTTCCCTGATAGCCAAGAATGAAACCAGATTCGAAAAATACAAAACAGAGGATGCAGATATAGTGCTTATCGCCTACGGTACCTCAAGCCGTATCTCAAGAGCCTGTGTAAATCAATTAAGAAAAGATAGGGTTAAAGCAGGTTTCTTCCGGCCTATCAGCCTGTGGCCTTTTCCGTACAGGGACCTCAAGTCTCTCGATAAAGGTAAGACAAAGTTCTTAGTGGTGGAAATGAGCGCGGGTCAGATGATCGAAGACGTAAGGCTTGCCGTGCAGGATGACAAGAGGGTTCATTTTTACGGTAGAACCGGCGGAGGAATCCCGAGCGAAGAAGAAATTATTGAGAAGGTAGCAGGTATCAAGTAGCAGGTAACAGGTCACAGGCAGCAGGCAGGAAAGATGGAGAAAGTAGTTTTTAAAAGACCTAATTCGATGCGTGAGGTATCAACACACTATTGTGCGGGATGCGGTCACGGGATTATTCACAGGCTAATATGCGAAATCATAGACGAGTTTGGGATAAGAGAAAAAATAATAGCTGTTGCGCCCGTCGGCTGCGCAGTCATAGCTTATGATTACTGGAATTTCGATGTTACGGAAGCAGCGCACGGAAGGACACCTGCCGTTGCCACAGGTATAAAAAGGGTTCTCCCGGAAAACATCGTTTTTACTTACCAGGGAGACGGGGATCTAGCGGCTATCGGGACAGCTGAAATTATTCACGCCGCAAATAGGGGAGAAAATATCACGGTTATTTTCGTAAATAACGGGGTATATGGCATGACAGGCGGCCAGATGGCGCCGACAACAGTAATCGGACAACGGACGGCTACTACAAAAAAAGGAAGACAGATAAAAAGGGACGGATTTCCTATAAAGATATCAGAGATGATAGCGCTTCTGGAGGGCGCAAAATTCGTTGAAAGGACTTCTATCCACACACCGAAAGAGATTCTAAAGACAAAAAAAGCCATAAAGAAGGCATTTGAAATTCAGATTAAAAACGAAGGTTTTTCCATGGTTGAAATTCTCGCCATGTGTCCGACATACTGGGGGCTCGAACCGGTCGAGGCATGCAAGAGAATTGAGGAAGAGGTAGTCAAGGCATATCCATTAGGGGTACTCAAAAGATGAAGAGATCGATGCATGAAGAGATAGTATGCGCGGGTTTCGGCGGACAGGGCATAATGCTCATGGGAAAACTCCTTGCCGAAGTAGGCATGAAAGAAGGGCACAACGTAACATGGCTTCCTTCATACGGCGCTGAAGTAAGAGGGGGAACAGCTCATTCGATGGTACATATAAGCTGCGAGGAAATCGCCTCTCCTACAATTTCAACGCCGACTACATGTATTATTATGAATAAACCGTCTTTGGTTAAGTTTATTCACAGAGTAAAAAGAAGCGGGCTTTTAATAGTGAATACCTCCATGGTGGATAAAATTCTCGAGGAAAAATCGATCAAAATAGCAGGGATCCCCCTTACGAGGCTTGCGACGGAACTGGGTAATGTTAAAGTTGCAAACATGATTGCCGTGGGCGCATTTATCAGGCTTAAAAGCATATTTTCTTTGGAGAACGCAATGGAGGCTTTAAACAGGGTGTTACCCTCCAAAGAAAATATCGTCAATCTTAATAAAAAAGCTGTAAAATTAGGTTACGATTTTGTAAGTGAGAAATAATTATGGAAAATAAGAGCAAAGTAAGAGTTCGTTTTGCACCAAGCCCGACCGGCTATCTTCATTTAGGTAGCGCAAGGACAGCTTTATTTAACTGGCTTTACGCCAGGTATACAAATGGAAAACTCATATTGCGTATAGAGGATACGGATAAAGAAAGATCCAAGAAAGAATTTCTGGACGAAATTTTGGAAGACCTAAAATGGCTCGGAATGGACTGGGACGAAGGGCCGTTTTTTCAATCGAAGAGATTGGATATCTACAAAGAAAAGGCAGAACTCATTTTAAAGAAAAAGCTCGCTTATAAAGAGGGAAATGCCATTATATACAAGGTGGAAAAGGGTAAAGTTATCAAAATTAACGATTTGGTCCACGGCGAAATAGAATTCAATACGGACGAAATCAAGGACCAGGTGCTTATTAAGTCAGACGGGTCTCCGGTTTATAATTTTGCGTGCGTAGTGGACGATGACAGCATGGGCATTACCCATATCATAAGGGGAGACGACCATATTTCAAATACGCCCAAACAAATAATGTTCTACGAGGCCCTCGGCTTGAAAGCACCTTTTTTTGCGCACATGCCGCTTATGATGGGAAAAGACGGCTCAAAGCTTTCGAAAAGGCACGGATGCGTAGCAGTGTTCGAATATAAAGAACAGGGTTTCCTTCCGGAGGCACTTATGAATTATTTTCTGCTTTTGGGATGGACACCGAAAGATGGAAAGGAAATAGTAAAACTTAAGGATGCGGCGCGGAAATTCGACATAAAGGATATAGGTTCTGTTCAGGCAAGGTTTGACATGGACAAATTAAGATGGATCAATGCCGAATACATAAAAAATGAACCATCGAAAATGCTATTTGCTTTATTGAAAGAAAGGTTTAAGAAGGCGGGATATGTAAAAGACACCGTTAAAGAGGATTACGCTCTTAAGATAATAGAATTGTATAAAACACGGGCCAAGACATTAGAAGAATTTATTCCATTAACCGAATGTTTTTTTAGGGATGATTATAAAGTCGACGAAAAGGCCTATAAAAAATATTTTACCGACGCAGAATCAAAAAGAAATCTCGAAGTACTTAATAAACGCTTAAAAGCCATGAAGGAGTTTAAGGCAAAGACCTTGGAAGATACCTGCAGGGTCGTTGCGGAGGAACTCGGAATAAAAGCAGCAAAACTTATTCATCCGACCCGCATCGCCATAAGCGGCTCAACCAAAGGCGCCGGGCTTTTCGAGATGATGGAACTTCTCGGGAAAGAGAAAGTAATTAAAAGGCTGGAGAAAATTTTAAAGTGATGCTGCCGAGTGGTGTAATGGTAACACGCGAGTCTCTGGAACTCGTTTTCTAGGTTCGAATCCTAGCTCGGCAACTCTATACAGATTTGGTTTCGGTGAAAAAAGTGAGGAATTCTCTTTTTTCACCTCAACCCTCGACTTTGGAGAGGGACTTGCGTCCAAATCTATCCAAGGGGAAAACGTAGTTTTCCCCTATGGCGGTCTGCCTTCGGCAGACCTGTTACCCCTTTCCTTGAAGGAAAGGCTGAATTTAAGACAAAACCTGACGGTTTTTTCTTAAGATTTTTTTCCCATTAGAGGTATGGAAAAGAAGACCAATTTTATAAGAGAAATTATCGACAGAGACCTAAAAGCCAACAAAAACGAGGGCCGGGTTCACACCCGTTTTCCGCCCGAGCCAAACGGCTATCTTCATATAGGACACGCAAAATCAATATGCCTTAATTTCGGTATTGCCCATGATTATAAGGCATTGTGCAATCTGCGTTTTGACGATACAAATCCGGAGGCAGAAAAAATCGAATACGTAAATTCTATTAAAGAGGATGTGCGATGGCTCGGATTTGATTGGGGCAGGCGCCTGTTCCATGCATCCGATTATTTTGACAAACTTTATGAATATGCCGTCGAGCTAATCAGGAAAGAGAAAGCGTATGTATGCGATCTGAATATAGACGAGATCGGCAAATATAGGGGTACAGTAACCGAGCCCGGCAAGGAAAGCCCGTATCGAAACCGCTCGGTCGAAGAAAATCTTGATCTATTTGCCCGTATGAAAGCCAGAGAATTTGAGGAAGGTGCCCGTGTCTTACGCGCAAAAATTGACATGAAATCTCCCAACATGTTAATGCGTGATCCAATACTTTACCGGATTAAAAAAATAGCCCACTATAAAACGGGCAATAAATGGTGCATTTATCCTACGTACGACTTCACGCATTGCCTTTGTGATTCTATCGAAGGCATTACGCATTCTATCTGCACCTTGGAGTTTGAAGTTCATAGGCCGCTGTATGACTGGATTCTTGACGAATTAAAAGTTCATCATCCACAGCAGATAGAATTTGCACGCCTTAATCTTAGCCACACTATTTTAAGCAAACGAAAACTCCTGGAACTGGTAGAAAAAGGACATGTAACGGGATGGGACGATCCCAGCATGCCTACAATATCGGGGTTGAGGCGGCGGGGATACACACCGGAATCGATCCGCAATTTTTGCGAACACATTGGTGTAGCAAGGTTCGACAGCATCATAGATCTTGTTGTGCTTGAGAACAGCATACGCGAGGAGTTAAACAAAAAAGCCGAGCGTGTCATGGCGGTATTGCGGCCACTCAAGGTGATAATTGACAATTATCCCGAAGATAAGACAGAACAGTTCGATGCCATCAACAATCCGGAAGACGCCGGCATGGGGACAAGGAAGATTCCTTTTTCACGGGAGATATTTATTGAACGAGATGATTTTTGCGAGAATCCGCCGAAGAAATTCTTTCGGTTATCACCGGGTAAAGAAGTTCGCCTGCGTTACGCATATTTTATAAAATGCGTCAATATAATTAAAGACGAAAAGAAAGATGAGATAAAAGAAATACATTGCACTTATGACCCCAAAACACGGGGAGGGGACTCCCCTGACGGACGTAAAATCAAAGGGACATTGCACTGGGTTTCAGCCAGACATGCCGCGAGAGGCGAGGTGCGTTTATACGATACACTTTTCAAAAAACGAAATCCGGAAGAAGTAGAAGAAGGAGCGGATTTTATATCAAATCTGAACCCGAATTCTCTCGAAGTTCTCACGCTATGTTACCTTGAGCCCAGTTTAAAGAATGCGGCACGTGGCGGTCGTTACCAGTTTGAGAGACTCGGTTATTTCTGTGTTGATGCCGTCGATTCTTCCGATAAAAAACCTGTGTTCAACCGCATAGTCTCATTACGCGATACATGGAGCAAAATCGAAAAAGCGGCAAAGAAACGAAAATAATATTGAAAAAATAGAATAATAGTATAAAATAAAATTAATAAAATATGCGCGGGTGGTGAAACTGGCAGACACGGCAGCTTGAGGGGCTGTTGGGAGCAATCCCTTGCAGGTTCGATTCCTGTCCCGCGCACCAAACTTTGCGAAGCAAAGTTTGATCCTGAGACAATGAAGAAAATGCGACCAAAAGAAGTATTTTCCATTGTCGAAGGACCTTAATAAAAACAGAAGCGCATTCTTTGCTATGGAAAAGGCATGGTCAGTTTACATTGTAAAATGCCGAGACGGCAAACTCTATACGGGCATATCAAATGATGTGAATAGGCGCCTAAAAGCTCATAATGAAGGCAAGGGATGCAAATTTACGAAATGTAGATACCCCGTGAGTTTAGTTTACAAAGAGGAATGCGGTACTAAATCCACAGCGCGAAAAAGAGAATTAGAGATACAAAGTTTTACACGCGATAAAAAGTTATCTTTAATACATAGAAGCAAGTAAAGGTCCTTCAGCGCCTACAATTCTCCCATAGGTCGGATTGTTTAACGGCGCTTCAGGATCAATTTTTGCTTCGCAAAAATTGGCCCCATCGTCTAGCCCGGCCTAGGACATCAGATTCTCATTCTGAAGACCGGGGTTCAAATCCCCGTGGGGCTGCTCTTGTCGCATTGCGCAATCCCGACAT
>JADHYN010000047.1 GCA_016782425.1 Candidatus Omnitrophota bacterium | reverse complement strand
ACCGCATTTACAGTTATTTAATGTCCATCTGCTTCTCCTTCTTTATTTGTTTCACGCGATATCTTACAGTAATAACGCGAATAGTAATAATGATAGCCGCTATTCTTGATGGAGATTTTATTGAAGACGGTTCCGATAACCTTTGCTTTTGAGCCCTGCAACAGATGAAAAATGCGCGGCAATACCCTCCTGGACGTCTTTCCGCTTTCAAGCACGAGAATAAGGCCGTCTACTACCTTGGACAGAACAATCGCGTCCGTAACGATCGCTACCGGGGGCGTGTCAAATATGACAAAATCAAATTTTTTCTTGGTGTTTTGTATGAATTCATCCATTCTATGGCCGGCAATTAATTCTGATGGATTCGGCGGGTTTAGGCCGCCTGTTACCAGTGAAACGTTTTCTATGTCGGTTTCCTGTATTATGTCCTCGATTTTTGCCTGCCCTGAAAGAAATAGGCTTAGCCCCTTATCATTTTTCTTTTTGAAAATACCGTGCAGGCGCGGTTTTCTCATATCCGCGTCTACCAGGAGCACGCGTTTTCCGTTCTGGGCCATGGCAATCGCGAGATTGCAGGCAGTCGTGGTCTTACCCTCCTGCGGGCCGGGGCTGGTAATCAGCTGTGTCTTCAGGGGGCATTCTTCCGTAGCCGAAAAAAGTATGCTGGTCCTGATCGCCCTGTATGCCTCAGAGGCGGGGTCCTTAGGGTTAATGTGTACCCACATGTCTTTTTTAAATTCCGTGATTCTACCGCTATCTTCTTTGATTTCCGGTATGCCGCCCAAAAAAGGCCATTCCGTGAGTTTTCTTATGTCTTCAACGTCTTTTACGGTATCATCGAGGTATTCGAAGAAAAACGCCAGGCCCACCCCTCCAAAAAATCCCACTATAATAGCGAGTAATACGTTAAGCTTTTTCTTTGGCTTTACGGGCAATGCCGGAACTTCAGCCGCGTCTTCTATGTTCACGTTATTTGCCTTGAGCCCTTCAAGGGCGTATTGGTCCTGAATGCCTGCTTCCCTTATGCCGTAATTAAAGTTGGAGCTTTTTACGCCCTCTATTTCTTTGACAAGACCGTCAATCTCCTTTTTAAGCCTTATCATCTGGGGGTGCTTATCCAGGTATATCTTGTTATACTCGGACAATTTCGCCTCCAGCTTTAAATACTCATTCTTCAGGAGGTTCATCGATTCGTCCCTTGAGATATAATACAGATTGCGCTTTACGTAAATTTCGGCTATGCGATTGGCTATTTTGGCGGCCAGTACCGGGTTCTTGTTCTCAACATGTAGTTTTAGAAGCCGCGTATCGCGGACGGGTTCCACCTTCATGGTTTTTAAAAAATCCTTTATGGGCTCTTTTGACTTGGCGTATTCCCTGGTGTTTCCCAGGCCGAGCTCGTCAAATACCTTGCTTACTATGCCGCGCGATGTAATGATTTCTTTCTGACTCTGGTAATATTCCTTGTAGGTATAATAATTTTGCGATTCGAGCGAAACCATACCGGAGGAGGTAAGAACGTTCGGGCTTTCCACGTCTATAAGAAGAGTCGCTGTCGCGCGATAAACGGGTTTCATTATAAGGCTGCCTATGGTTACAACCGCGACAGTAGTGATAAAAAAGAGAAGAACCACTCCGCGCCTTTTGCGCATAACATTCATGTAGTCGCTGAAATGAAGCTCCTGCTCCGCGTGTAATGTATTCATGTAACTCACTTTTTAAAAGAAGCTCTCCGGGACGAAAACTATGTCGTCCGGCTCAAGAACGATGTTTTCTTCTTTCTGCCCTTTGTCTGTAATATTTTTTTATTTAACTATTTTCGCATTTAGCGTCAATAACGTGTTTAATTTTTTTCGGACAGAGTTGCGAATTTTAGGATCAGGTATTTCATCTGCCCATTTTTTTGCTTTCGCGAAGCTAAATGTAGCGGGAAAATGCAGTTCGGGAAAATAACCGAATTGTCTCCTCTTGCGGGTTGAGAGATAAAGGCTGTCGACGAGGGCTTTTTCAGGTTCTGCTATCAAAAAACTGCCCGTTTTTTTATACCAATTAAAACCCTTAAAAAAGGATGGTGTCAGTTGATGTATGCAAAAGGTTCCTATTTTTGTATTTATTGTTTTTGTGTGAGATGTTGAGGCAAGTGTTATGACCTGCGGAATCTGTTCAACCATGTGATGAAGATGGAGCGCGCTTATAAATGAAACGTAGCAGCGGTGTCGCGGCAGAAGGAAAGGAATGACCGCATAGGGGCTTACTTTCGGATTATTCGGGTCAACCCATATACCTCTATGCACCTTAAGAACCATGCCCTGCTTCTCCAGAAACTTCAGCGATTGAGTTGTGGTAGAAAGCGACTTTCCGGAGGCCTGGGCAAGTTCATGCGTGGTAAACACGGGCCTTTTCAATTTTCTTATAAATTTTTGTATACTTCCGCTTATCATTTAAGTGCCCTAACCTCTTCCAAAAAAGAATCGACTTTCAGCTTAATCTCATCCCATCTGGCAGCCGAAGCGTATAAGGCCTGCTCCTCAAAGGCCAGATAAGAAACTACTGTATCCCTGAATTGCTCAAAACTCACCTCAAGCAGATTTTCATGTGCCCTGGCGATCTTAGATCGGTTTACCACTACTCCTTCATTCACTACGGGTTGGTATTGTGAGCTCATGATATGCAGGTCAAAAATGTCTCTCGCCTGAATAACGGACCTTGCAGCGAGGGCGCCTATCTTCTGCGCTATCGCGGAGCGTATATCGTAGTGAGGCATGACTAGCGGAGACATCTTATAGGCGCGCAGCACATTGCCTGCTACCTCCTCCACGACTATATCCCCATTAAAACCCCTGCGCGAAAATTCCACCTTTGTAAACAGGTCCTCACCCGAAAACGTTATAAGGTGAACCTTAAATCTTTGTGTGGTTTCCGTCTGTTTGGCTTTAGACATATCCGGAGGTGTTATCGTCTCTATACCGTATGGCTTAAGATTATTTCTGAAGTTTGTGTTTTCCAGCATATTCATTACCGTATCTTTGATAACATTTACCCTCACACCTTTTAAATCTATATCCATATCCTCAGAATATCTGACGCTGTTAAAGGAAAACCTTAGGTTGGCTCCGCCTTTTACGGCGTAGAATTCGGCTTTTACCTTCCTGCCAAACCATCGCAGAAATTCCAGATGGAATATTTCCCGTAATTGCAGCTGGTTATAAATTTCTGTATTCATAATATGTCTTTTTGTTTAGTTATAACTAAACTATTCTACATAGTTAATATACCTTATAAATACCGATTTGTCAAGTCAGGAACAGTAGCTCCCCAGACACTTACGAAAAAACAAATCAGCACAAAGCTAAGCTAATGAGAGGGTATTGGCGTGCGGCTTGGCACTTAACGACGGAGCTCTTTCTTCTTCAAAAAATTATAGTAAGCTAAATGTATATATTAATAATTATGGAAAGAAAGGATCTCCTATAGGATAGTACAAACAAGCCGCTTACGCCAATACCCTCTCCTTAGCTTACTACCGAGTTTGTATAGCAAGCCGGCTTGTCTTAACCCGGGCTTCTACCCAGGGATAAGTTTTTTCTAAACCGGTTTTCAGGCTATACGAAGGCGCCCAGCCCAATTTTTCACGAATGAGCCTGTTATCTGAATTTCTTCCCCTTATACCGGTCGGCCCTTCAATATTCTTTATGCGCACATTCTTACCTGAAATCTTTATAATCATTTTAGCCAGATCGTTTACGGCAATCATCTCATCGGATCCTATATTGACCGGGCCCATAAAGTCCGATTCCATAAGGCGTCTTACGCCTTCAACGCACTCTGTTACATATAGGAAAGACCTTGTTTGTTTTCCGTCACCCCAGACTTCAATCGTGCCGCCGTCCTTTGCTTCCGCTACTTTTCTGCACAGCGCGGCGGGTGCTTTCTCTCTACCGCCAATCCACGTTCCCTCTACTCCGAATATATTATGAAATCTGGCAACACGGACGCTTGTTCCATGGTTTTTATTATACGACATATATAGATGTTCGCTGAAAAGCTTCTCCCAGCCGTATTCGCTCTCAGGATCCGCAGGGTAAGCAGAATCCTCGGAACACTTAGGATTATCGGGATCCTCCTGGTTATATTTAGGATACATGCAGGCGGATGAGGAGTAAAATATCTTTTTTATATTCATGTTTTTTGCCACTTCGAGCATGTTTAGATTGATCGTGGCGGAATTATGTAAAACCGCAGCATCATTCTCACCCGTAAAAATAAATCCTGCCCCGCCCATGTCGGCCGCTAACTGATAGACTTCGTCAAATGCCCGGTCCATGACTTTGTTGCACGTGGCCGCATCGCGAAGGTCTCCTATCACGAAGTCATCGGCTTTTGTCGGGCTAAATTCGTGATGTTTTAAGTCTACGCCGCGAACCCAGTACCCTTCTTTTTTTAACCGCTTTACGAGGTGCCCGCCTATAAATCCGCCGGCACCCGCTACAAGCGCTGTTTTTTTCATATTTTCCTCACTCCTACCCTCTCCCCATAAGCATGCGGCCGATTCGTTCCTCGACTTTTGGATGTAAGAGCACTATTAAAAGCCCGCCTATAATATTACCTATCGTCACAGGGATCAGGTTGTTGAACATTGAAAAGAAGCCCGATACGAATTGCCCTTTTAGGACAAGCCCTGCCGGTATGAAATACATGTTAGCCACGGAGTGTTCGTAACCGGAGACGATGAATATCATGATCGGAAAATAAATACCGAATATTTTGCCGGTTAGAGTTCTTGAGGCTATGCACATGATTACCGCCAGGCATACGAGCATGTTACACAAAATTCCCCGGCACAAGGCTTCCGCAAAACCCAGGTGCAATTTTTTTTCAGCGATACTGACCGCCACTTCTCCCATGGGCGTTAGGCTGCCGGCGTGGCCAAGAAGGCCGGTGCCGAATACGAGCCACACGATAATAAGCGCACCCACTAAATTACCGAAATATACAACCAGCCAGTTGCGCAGGACTTTTACGAAGCGATATTTTCTATAGATAAAACCTATGGTCATGAGTATGTTCCCGGTGAAGAGCTCCGAACCGGGAATTAAAACCAGCATGAGGCCTACGCTAAATACGCTGCCTGCAAGAAATATCGCAAGGCCCGGGTCAAGCGTACCCCCGCTCAATATGGCGGTAGCGGCATTGCAGCCGAAGGCAATGTATATTCCTGCCAGCACTCCGAAGATGAGCTGCTCAAAGATTGTTGCGGTTGCCTTCTTTACCCCTATGCGGCTTAAAGCGCGCGATATTTCCAAAGGACTTAAAAAAAGACTTTCCATCTCCCCTCCCTTACCTAACCCCACTCATTACCCTTATACCTTTTAAGGTTTTGTCACTATCAAAGAATAGATATATTTTTATGCCGTCAAAATAAGAAGCGTAACCCGGTTTATAAACCCATTTCTCGGCGTATTGCTCGTCAGAAAGCGTGATAACAGGCGCTCCGTACCTTCTTCGTATTTCATCCGCGGACTCACCTTTTTTAATGAGGCCTTTTTCTATAGCTTTTTTAATAGTTTTGTAGGCTTTCGTCTCTTTGGCCAACTCTTTTTCCATCGCTTTTTGGCTTTCACCAACCGCCATAAGCTCGAATAAAGGCCCCGCAGAGGCGCTAAAAGAAAAAACGCAGCATACATAAACAAATATCACGCAGGTAATCGCGCACCTTTTAGTAACCATAACGACGCCCCTCCTATATATAGTAAACTAATTGATTATACCACAAAATACGTTAAAATCAAATTCCCGTAAATATTTTTGTATTAGCAAGATTAAAATGTCCGGTTCTTAGCAAAGTAGAAATGTCCGGTTTTCATGTTTTTGTTAGTAGTAGCCCTTTTTCTTTTTGGGCAACTTTTTCTTTTTGTGGATAAGTATAACCCTGTGGATATCGCCTT
>JADHYN010000046.1 GCA_016782425.1 Candidatus Omnitrophota bacterium | reverse complement strand
TCTCATTAATCCGTTATCAATAAAATATGTTTTAAGCCTCTCACCTAACGCCTTATGTCCCAGCATTGTAACCGCGCAGGAATCAACACCTCCGGAAAGCGCATTTATTGCAAGGCCATCGCCCACCAGCGCGGATATCTCCCCTGCTTTTTCATTTATAAATTCTTGGGCATTAAGTTGACTTGCTTTTATTTCTTTGATTTTTGCCATTCTTTACTCCATTTCCGCTTCAAGTTTTGAAATGAGTTTACTGGCGTCATTTAAAACTTGCACAGGCAACATCTTCGAGGCCCTCGCTTCGTCCCTGATTGATTTTAGCGTGCTTATAAAACGCTTGAGAACTGCCTGTCTTCTTTTCCGGCGGGTGGTGTCCGGGTCAAGCTCCTCGCGCTGCCTGATAAGTTGAGTTAAATTTTTTCTTACGTCCTGGGCTCCCCTGCCTTCTTCAAACACTTTTCTTTTGATATCAGCGTAGTCGTCTGAGTCGATCATTTTCTTTTTCTTCGCCATGCGCAATGCGTCAACAGCTTCAAAGCTGGGCACTGAAGCAGCGTTTTTCTTTTCGCGATATTCATTCCTGAGATAACCTGGTTCTTCTTTTTCAAGAAAATAGTAAGAACGGAGTAATTTTAGCGCGGTTTGTTTTCGTATGCCGATCTCTTTTATGGTGTATAAATCAAATTCGCTGTATCCCCAGTTCTTGTACAGCTTGTCCTTCCAGACCGTGTAAAGGGCCTGGCCAAGGCCTATCCACGATTCTTTAAAAGACTTGGCATTTTGCAAAACCAGGTACCTCACAGAATCCGGATCCATGCCCTCCATTTTGGTTTCAAGATTATCGATGGCTTTTGTCTTTATTTCACTCATATTGAATCCTTTCTCCTTCTTCGTTATTATACACAAAAACGCACTACTCTCAAGCTTTATCTTAATGGATCCTGCCTGTAGATAGGTGTTCGATTTTGAATTTACAGAATGGACGGCTTAAGCGGATAGGGAGTTAAAAGTCGCCGACCTTATCGAGCCATCTTGTGTCTCCGTAACGCGCCTTGCGGAAAAACCAGTATTCGGCTCCCCATAAAAGAACCGTATCGATGCCAAGCGACAGTACCTCGTCTAAATATTCTGCCACAAGCGACGGATTCACTGTAAGCGGATCTTCTTCTCCCTTATGGACAACTTGGCCGGGCTCCCAGGGTTCTGCCTGAAGCTCGGTAACCCATGCATCTTTCCCTTGTTCTTTCGCGTTTTGGATAATCGTGGAAAAATATTCTATGCGCTCTTCCGGACTTGTCCGAAAGTAAAATTTTAGCCCACGCATTTCATGCCCAACCACGGGATAGATATTAAGCCCCAAAATATCAGCAAGTTTCATGGCTTCGCCGGCAGCGTCGGCAGGACGGGTAATTTCATTTAAGAAGCGCAAAATCTTATTGGGGTAAGTCGCTATATTAATCATGACAGGTCTTTTATTTGCATCAAGGGCTCTTACAAGATCTACCTCTTCTTTTAAAAACGCAGGCCCTATCCACCACTTGCTGGCCCCTGCCTTATCAAGGGGCTCATTTTCAACCTGCCAGCAGCAAATAATATGCTCATTTTTATAGCGGCTAACCACTTTTTTTACAAACTCGAGTGTTTCTTTTCTCAAGTAATCGTTTTTGGAAACGTCCTGCCCGAACTTTAACTGTATTTTCTCAAGGATCCTATCCGGTATAAAATATTCGGGCCAGCGAGGCGCTTTCATGCCGACGGTAAGGATAACCGGTATATTTCTTTTTTTCGCTTCTTTTATCTGCCAATCCAAAGACTCAAAATTATAACGGCCTTCTTTTTCTTCTATCCTGTTCCAGTATGCCCCGAGGCGAATAATACTAATCCCCATATCAAGAATTGAAATATAAACTTTTTTCCAGTCCTGGTCGTGATATTCACTCTGAACTCTGCTATAGGTTGTGCCTATTCTGGGTGCTTCAGCAGAAAGAAAAGAAGTTTGAGAGAAAAGAAAAAAAAGTAGTGCGGCGAGGGCTAGCGCATAGCGCAGTATTTTCACTTGGTGTTTTCCCGCTTTTTAGCCGCGACCCAGAATTCCATGCGTTTTCCAAGCATAAGGCGGGTCTGCGCGTCAAGTGCCGGGATAGCCCCGAGAAATAAAAATATTACCGGCACAAGCAGCCATTGTAAGGCAAAGACAATTCGGTTTAAAATATGATGCCGCACCTTTCGCGGTGGCAGGAGCAATATGCTTAATATTATGCTAGTCACAAGAGAAAATGATGCCAGGTTAAAGATAATGCCCGCGACCCTGGGCGCGCTGTAATAAAGTACCGTATGCTGGAAGGCGTTACACGCAAAAAGCATCGGCATTCCCCCGATAAAAGTCAGCAAAAACGCCCACGTGGCCCAAGAGATATGCCCTTCAAATAATTTGAAACTCAACCTGATTTTTTTATAAAGCGAAATTTTATTATTTTTCAGAAATCCCCTCATTACGATAGGGAAGTTTTCCACGCCCCAGGCCCATCTTCGCTTCTGCTTGTATTCATTGATGACCGTTTTGCGCCACGAATCGGCAGCCACTATGTCCATCGAAACCGTCGTGTATATGGGCACCACTTTGTAATTACCGTCATAGTGAATATAGGCTTTCCAGAATATAGCCGAATCGTCGGAAACCATGTCCACCGGCCAGTACCCTACTTCTACTAAGGCCGCAAAGCTCATGCTGTGGCTGGAAAACGTCACAAGCTTCTCCGGATTCGTAGCCTCGATAAGCTGGAAAAATGATGATCCCGCCTCAATGACCCTCGCAAAGGCGGGCACGTCCCAGATATTGTTGTAATAAACCGGTATCGGTTGGAAACTGGCGCGATACCTGTAGGGACAAACCATAAAATTGTAAGTAAGGCAGGCGAAATACACAGGCTTTACGACCGTATCGGAATCGAAACAGGAGACAATTACATTTTTAAAAGCAATGCCTTTGGATTTCAGAAATTCGGCCGCTTCCCCGGCAGCATGGCTTGCATTAGCGCCTTTTACGCGCGCCTCACCCGGAACGCCGTCGGTGTGGACAGAAATAAGAATGTCAAAAAAACTACTCTTATATTCCGCCTGGATACCATAAATGCCTTTCTTGACAGCTTCGGGCGCGCGTTCTTCCAGCGCCAAAACAACGAGTATCTTCCCGGAAGGAAAAGTGTTGCCGGCAATACTACGGATACCCGGCTCGACAACGCTTCTTGCTTCATTTGCTACCGGTATTATGACAAGTTGATAAATATCGTCTAATGCCGGGATTTCTACGTTTCTCTTTTTAAAAGACTCCAGCTCCTTTCTGTGAAAGAGCCGGGAAAGCCTATCTTTTAATTTGATACCCGGGACCAAAGTTTGCAAACCCTTGAGATAATTATCAAAGTTGCCAAGCCCCTTTGCCCTCGTAATCCAATCAGTGCCTTTCTCTATAGAAAGCCTGTTGTAGGACAATATAAGAAATATCGTAAGGTAAAAAATGCGCATGAGCCAATACATGTAAAAGGCGATTATTATGATAGCGGCCAACTCCTCTTCCCAGAAAGAAAGTATAACCATACCTATAATAATAGCCCAGCTTGTCGCACCGGGGATAATCTCGAACAGGCGCTGCACCTTTTTTTCGATTCCCTTTAAGCCGTGCCTTGAAAAATTAAATTCCATGAACCTATCCTTTTGTCTATTTCTTGCTTTGATCCTGTTGCAATTCAAGAATCGTTGTTGACATAAATTTCCCGGCCTGCGGTTCCAGGTAATGGAGGAGCCCTTCTTTTTCCGAATAAGAAACCGAACTTCCGCTTTTCACGGTAAAAAGGCGCATGGGGCTATGGTCGGCGTAATCCTGAATATCAATAATCGAAATAGCGTCGCCGTCTTTAAAAAGAACGTGCGAGCTGCCATAAACCCAGAAAGCCTCTTCGATATTACTGCCTCCGGAAAAAACCCACCGAAGGGTGGGCGCTATTTCAAACGCGACATTTCCGGTCGTTTCGGTTGAAAAATCTAAAATGCCTATTTTGTCTTTCCGCCATACTAGAAAACGCCCGTCGGATTCCGAAAGCGCTATTCCCTTTACGGCGCCGGAGACGAATCTATACGGAAGGCGGTTGGCCAAAAGCTCGCCGCTTTTTTCCCCGATAAAAAGTATTACGTTGTTCGGAAACGGCATGACGCTGTAGTAATCCGCCATGTCGAAGATTTCTCTGCCGAGCTTGGCGTCGTTTAGAATTTCTTTCACGTTATTTTTGTTATACTCCATCGAAACAAAAATGTCCTCATTGGTCAATACGTAGATCAACCCGCTAAAAATGCCAAATCCCCGGACATTTTTAATATATTCCGGATAAAGGGCATCGGACTTCATGTCCAGTTTATTTACGTGCTCCCCTTGTAAAACAAACACATTGTTTGCGTCCCCTGCGTCCCACAGCACCTGTTTTGGCATCTCCGGGAAAAGCCCGGTAATATCGCCAAGCAGCGGCTCTTTCGCGCTAAGATCAAGTCGCAGCGCTTTATATTCACTTTTTGACCCTACCATTAATATCACATAAGGGCTCTTTTTCACTTTGAAATAATTATAGACAGGGTACCCGGCATACGGCGAACCGGAAGGAATAACAGGATAGAAATTCTTTGCGTTACGGTCATATATCAGCCAGTCCCCCAAGAGCGCGCTTTTTGCCAGGATAACAAAAGGCGTTCCGTGAATACGCAATAAATTTTTAAATTCATGCGGCGAGATAATCTCATTTCTCGGGGCTTTCGGAATAAGTATGATTTTGTCTAAAACCGTGGCCTGCCCCGCCAGGACGGGAAGGATTTCACTCCAGACCCCGTAACCGTCTAAAAACAACCTTACCGTATATTCTCCCGGAGACAGTTGTTCAATAAGCGCAGGGGTTTTGTTGTCAAAAATTTTATTATTTATATATACTGATGCCCCGGAAGGCAATGTCGAGAGGTGCATGTCCCCGGTTACCATTATGTGCTTTTCTATGTCAGGTTTATATATATAGCCCAGGGCATAGAGAATGATAACCGGGCACAGTATGACATAGGTAAGAACGAAAAAATAAAAAACGATTTTTCGTAACAATACCATATTTTTTATTTCGAGAATTTGTTGTAAAGCCAGGCTATAAGGACTCCGCCGATACCGGCGTCACAGAACCCCCAGAGGCCCCCTATAACGCTACCCTTGATAGAAGCGCTGTAACCGATGTATTTTGACCCGATCGAACTCACCATATCAGCAGCATAGCCTGTCTGCCGGGCAGCTATCCCTAATATGACCAAAGACGCACCCCAGAGGATGCCGAGAGCAAGGCCTAAGGCCTTTAGATTCAATTTTGTCATGATACACCTCCTGTTTTTTAAAGTATATCCGTAAAAAGGCAAAAATGCAAAAAAATCTTGACAATTGCGTAAAAATCGTGTATATTTATACATGCGTAAGTGGTTATTTCTGAGATTTGATTGATGTATGATTCTTCCTATCAGCTTCACTCCACTCATGAATATTCCCAAACATATAGTAGAAGTTGTTTATAAACCGCGAAGCGGTAACGATATATTAAGAAAGGCATTATGGCAAAGATAGAGATCTACAACGAACGAGACTTCGAAAGATCGTTAAAGCGATTTAAAATGCGCTGTTTAAAAGAAGGTATTTTTAGGGAGTGCCGCGAAAGGCGCCATTTTGTTAAACCATCACAAAAAAGGAGGGAAAAGGGAAAGAAAAAAAGATAAGTATCTGATTTGTATTTTAAAGAAATGTTGTTCCGCCATAGGCGGAAAATGAAAAAGGAGAATTGATAATGGAACAAAGCAAACTATACGTAGGCAACTTAGATTACAACACAACTGAAGACGACCTGAAGAGCCATTTCGAGCAAAAAGGAGTGCAAACAAAATCGGTAACCCTTATAAAGGATAAATATACGGGCCGAGCAAAAGGCTTTGGTTTTGTTGAAGTTGAATCGGAAGAAGCAATCCAGAAGGCAATTGAAGCCTTAGACGGCCAAGAGCTTAATGGACGCAAACTGACCGTGAATAAAGCCAAACCTCCGAGAGAAAGAGGTAGCGGCGGATTCGGCGGCGGCGA
>JADHYN010000016.1 GCA_016782425.1 Candidatus Omnitrophota bacterium | reverse complement strand
TGAATTTCCTGAATCCCATATCGTAAAGATAGGCCACTACGGTGAGGGCGGAGTCGAGCACCCCTCCTATGCCTAATTCCGACTGAGTCATGATATAGATCCTTTCGAACACCTGAAAGGACGTGATGAACCCTATTATGACCACAAAGACCGTGAACGGCTTTAATAATGGAAGCGTTATGTGCCAGAACTTGTCGAAGACGTTGGCTCCGTCGATATCCGCGGCTTCGTAAACCGTCTTTGGAATGGTCTGAAGTCCGGCCAGGAAGAGTATCATATTGTAGCCTAGGCTCGCCCATATGGACATTATCATTATTGCGGGAAGCGTCCAGACCGGGCTCATGAGCCAATCTACGGGTTGTAATCCTACCCGTATAAGGATGTGATTTATGAGGCCGTACTTCTCACCGGCGAAAAGCCATTTCCATATTACCGATAATGCTATGACCGATGTTACCGATGGTATGAAATATATGGTCCTGAAGAAGTTTTTAAACCGTATCTGTTGATCAACTGCTATGGCCAAGAGAAGCGATAACGCAACGCCTAGCGGTATGACGCCGAGGGTGTAAAGACAAGTATTGCGAACGGACTTCCAGAACCTGGGGTCATTGAAGAATATATTCTTGTAATTATCGAGCCCCACCCACTTCGGGGCGTGTATGGCATCGTATTCTGTGAACGACCAGTAGAAGGAGGCTATGACCGGACCGACGATAAATATTAAGAATAGTAGGACCGCCGGCGCGATGAAGATATAGGACCACTTTGCTTCGTTTAATCTGGTAAAAAAGCCCTTCTTCATTGTTTAAAACATCCCATATTTCTTCATAACTCGCGTGATTTGCGGAGTTTACCACAATATCGGCGTGTAGTCAAACGAAAAGACAGAGGCGGCGCAAGACTAACGGAATGAGAAGGTATTGGCCTGCGGTTTGGCACTTAACGACGGAGCTCTTTCTTCTTCAAAAAACCTGCCTGCCGGCAGGCAGGTTGTAGTAAGCTGAATGTATGTATTTATAATTTTGGAAAGAAAGGATCTCCTATAATCGGTACAAAAAGCCGCTTTCGCCGATGCCCTCTCCTTCCGCTTAAGATCCAATAGACTAATTATACAACTTATAAGTTGTATAATACTTGACAATACAACTTTTATGTTGTATACTTATAGCGTGATAAAAAATCAAAAAATACTTAACTATCAGAATAAAACACTGAAAGCCTTAGTCGGTAAAATAGACGACTTCTACCTTGCCGGCGGAACTGCCCTTTCCCTGTTTTATTTCCAGCATAGGCTGTCGGTTGATTTGGACTTTTTTACTTCGAAGTTTTCGACAAAACGCATAAAAGAGATAATTTCCCATTTAGAAGACGCCTTAAAGCGAAACATAAAGCTAATAGGCCGAAATATCGCCAAAGATAAGGTGAAAGTTTATATGTATAATATATGCTTTACGGTTAGCGACGTGTTAAAGGTTGATTTTGTTGAAGATATTTTTCCGCTTATAAAAAAGACGAAGACGGTAGAAGGTATACGAATACTTTCGTTAGAGGACATATACCTAAGAAAGTTATATGCTATTTGCGGCGTTATTTCCGCACATGATATAACAGGGAAAAAGAAATCCATAGGGGGCAGAGCGGAATCGAAGGATTTTTATGATTTATATTATCTTTCGCATACATTTATGCCTCTTTCAAGATTCGTAGGTAAATATGGAGATAGCGTTTTAAAAGAAGGCTTGATTAGCTGGTTTAGAACCTATGACAGAATGGAAATGATGGACGGACTTCTAGATTTGGAAGTAGATAAAAAAATAAATTATAAAGCAATAGAGCGATATTTCAAAAAAGAAATAGACGCAATTATTGAATCCCAGATTGAGGAAATATGACAAGAGGCTGGCTTTGGGACAGAAAAATAAGCTTAAGTGAAGTAAAAAGGATTTTTAAGGATCCTGCGCATAAAAACTTTATCCTGCTTGCATCACTTCTTTTAGCACGCAAAAATGAGCCCCAGGAAGTCTTTAAAGAATACCTAGATCCGGTTGTATTTTGTGCTCAGTGGTCAAAAATTAAAAAAAGTATGCGCAAGGATAAGTGGACAAGCCAAAGAATAGTCTTCTGGCAGGCTATATATGAGAAGCTCATTGAAAAATATCGGAAAAAAGGCATCAGTTTCAGAAAGAGAAATGAACAGGTAATAAGTGACTTATGTAAAAAAGCAGGCGCTATGATACGCAGCACAAGAAAAGAACAAGATTTGTCTCAAAAGAACTTGGCAGCAAAATTAGGCGTTTCCCAACAATTGGTTTCCCGCATAGAAAAAGGCAGAGAAAACGTATCTCTAGTCACCCTAGCTACCATCCTCAAGGCCTTAAATAAAAAACTGCACATCAACATCGAATCCTAAAAAAAGGTGGGATTTTTAAAACCCTGTCTTTAAATACCTTGAAATTTCGAGGGTGCTTGTTTACGGAATGAGAGGGTATTGGCGTGCGGCTTATTTGTGCCGATTATAGGAGATCCTTTCTTTCCAAAATAATAAATATATACATTCAGCTTACTACAATTTTTTGAAGAAGAAAGAACTCCGTCGTTACCGTGCTAAGCCGCACACCAATACCCTCTCATTCCGTTAGGTTTGGGGAATGGAATTGCGTCTCTTGCTTCTTATAAAAGAGGGGCAAGGGTGGATTAGATTGAGCTCACGGCTTGGGATTCGCATCTGCGGAAGTCTCTCATGACAGTGTTTGCGTCCTCGAGTTCGATGTCCGGTAGTATAAGCACAAAAGAGCCGTTAAATAGTTCACTGAGTTTCTCGATGTCGGCTAGTTGCAGTTCGTCTTTTAAGGAGCTGTAGTTTCTCCTGGTCAGGCGGTTAATGGATTCGATTATCGCGTTTACGGTAGCGCTTACGCTTCCCTCGTCTCCGTTTCCTTGTTTTTTGAAGTCGATAAGCCTTGCCATTAAGAGTCCGATGTGCATTTGCGGCACAGCAGGCACGTATTCACCCTGCAGGGCAGCTATGTGTGTACCAAGCTCGCGCAGTGACGCCAATCTGGCTTGATATTCCTCGGCACCTTTTCGTCTGTCATCCTTTAATATCCATGTAAAGACTGTTTCCTGCGGGTTTGCGGCTTTTATGCCTTCGATGTCAGTTACAACTTTATCCAGCCTTTCTAGGTTCTCATCCGAAACCGTCCCGTCATCAATATAAACAAGGAACTTGATCGGGCCTGATTCGTTTTCTATGTTCATTTGTCTTGCCATGCGCCTTCCGGAAACTTCAAGCTTATTAGCAAATCTCTCGCACTCGCTTAAAACCGAATACCTGTCCGATTCCGACTTCACAGCCACAACTACGGTGCAAGGCGGTATCATGCCAACCGCCTCTACGGCCTTCTGGCCTTGCTTTATGGTTTGCTCGAGATGCGCCCGATCCATGGGTGGGGTTGATGTTTCTGCGGATGGTTTGAAAATCGCGGGTAAATCTCTTGCGGCTTCGGGTTCGCCTTTCCCCTCAGGCGCGGCGGGGGTGGTTGGGGGGGTAGGTGGTTCGGCAGGCGTTCCCGTTGTGTCGATTTTTTTGTATGCCATGCCAACCTGCGTAAACTTACCCGTTTCAACAAAGTGTTCTCTAATAATATCTTCGACTAACCTTTTCACGGTTTGCAAGTCTTCATTTACGTAGGCACTGTTGTCTACATAAAGTCGGCCTCCCGGTTTTAGAGATGCCCACGCATTTTCCACACTTTGTTTAATGTCATCGGCTTTTGTTATGCTTTGGCCGAGGACTCCATTTACAACAACAATATCCAGACTTCTACCAAAAGAACCCGGATCTTTTATATCCCCTTGTCTGAGTGCAACCAACTTCTTGAAGTCGTCTTTCAAGGCAACGACAGTGTTCGTCTTATATGAAAAGTATCTGGGAATGGCCTTCTTTAGGAAGTCGGGTACCATCGCAATAGCGACCCAGTGCAATTCGGATATATTGGGTTTGATGAAATCCGCACCTACTATTTTGAAAGTGCGGTCGGGATAAACATAATCCAGCATAACCGCAATAGCATATGCATCTTCTCCGTTATATGTCCCGTGTACAAGGATTTTAACAGTTTTATTTTTTGGCAAGGTATTTATATACTCTCTTATACTTTCTAGTTGTCTACGGTATCTAAACCATATGACCCAACTTTCGAAAATTCCGAATTCCTTTAAAAATGGTTTTGCATAAATGTCGAAGTAATCTGGATAGTTGGGGTTTCTTGTTGTTAAAAGTTTTCTGTAGTACTCGGCTGGCGATTCGTCTTCAGCTAACGTCTTTAAACTCTCGATATTTAACGGCCTAACTCTGATACCAGCAACTACCTTATTATCCTGAACGAGAACACGTGGTACCGGCCATCCTAATTCCACAAGAAGCGCCTTGAAATGTCCCAAAACTTCTTCCTCATCTTCCCATGTTAATTGCTTGATAGGCCTAAACTCCGGATAAGATGGAGTAGGTTCGAGTTTTTTCGCCATCAGACGTATGCCGGCGCTGCTAAGCTGTATTAGTAGTGCCTCTGCTCTTCCCGTATCACGTTCACCGAAATGTAGCGTTATGGCGCGAACTGCTTCGTTCCTTTCAATTCCGCCATCTGCTCTATCCAGCATTACAGCTGCTACGATATTACGCAATACCGGGTCCCATCCGTAGTCCGGATAGTTCCGCATAAATGAATCTAAAAGGCCTCTTCTCTCACTGCTAAGTTGTCCATGGTAATCTTGTTTGGCTAATCCTTCGGGTGTCATCCCACCGCCTTCGGGTGGGAGTTCTGTCTCTGATTCGGGTTGGGCCGGGTCAACTTGGGAATCATCTGCATTCTTTACTCTATCAAATAAATATTCAGCCGTTCTCTCTTGGCCGAGTCTCATTAGGCTATTTCTGGCTGCTTGACGAACACCTGGATGTGGCTCCACCATTGATGTTTCTGCCAAAGCGCCGATTGCTTTCATGTCATTAAAATTGCCAAGCGCTTCCGCCGCGCACTCCCGGATATTAGGCTTACTGTCGATACGTAGTCTTTCAGCCAATCCGTCAATCGCTCTTTTGTCTCCGATCTTACCCAAAGCTTCGACCGTTCTATAGCGGGCATCATTATCAAAATCTCTTAAATTTTTAATTAATGCCGGAACAGCTTTTTTGTCTCCCATATCGCCTAAAATTATAGCTGCTTCTTCACGGGTATTATAATCTTTGCTTCCGAGGGCATCACGCCAAAGTTCAGACATTTCTTCATCAGTAGCGTTCAATTTATTCAAGGTATCCAGTGTGGCTTCACGAAAACTGGTATGCTTATCGTGGTTTTTCAAGCCTTTGCCGCAAGCCTTGATCATTTCTTCCCTGCTAACACCTAAGTCTTCGAGATTCTCGAGTGCGGCCTTGCGAGTGGCTTTATTCGTACTTTTTAATCCCCAGAAAAGATACCAGCTTACAGGGAAGAATATCCGCCAAATAGCGGAGATTAGCCTGATGAGAATCGGTACACAGAAAATAGCCGCAATAATAGGGTGGTTAAAAACAAGATTTTGCAGGAAAAGGCTGATTAATTCAAAAATTACCGCTCTTTTTTGGGAATCTTCAGAATGTTGCTTAGAATCGTGATCCGGATCAAGCTCCTCCGCTTCGTTTACCACGTTTTTGGGAATCTTTGCGTCTCCAGTATTCACACTATCTATACTCTCTCCTCTTACTCCCCTCCATGCTTTACTTATGTCAGAGTCATAATCAAAGGGGTTAAGATTACGTGCTTCAAGTAGGCCTAAGGGGGATGTAAGTAAGCTTATGATACCTGAAGTATAGAATATGGCTTCTGTATTAAATCCTAAGCATGCTCCTATAAGAGATACTATGAATAAAGCGGTAGATATTATGAATGGACTTGCTATTATAAGGGGTGCTGATATGGCCACCCAACCTGGGTGCTTGAATTTTTCTGCACGATAGGCGAAAAGGATTTCTTTCAGTTTTTTAGCCGTCTTATATACTGACGGGTCAGCAATGTCAATAAAAAGCTTAACGTCATCGCTAAATTCACTCTTATATGTTTTAAGGGTTTTGAGAAAACCTTCCGCGCTATTATCACTTTCCGCGAAGGCCTTTTCTGCGAAATAGGCGTCTTTTGTCAGATATTTGCCTCCTGTTGCGATTTTGCGGCCTGTCCTCGGATCCTCCTCCTCTTCTATGACAATCACTCCGCCCCTTCCTCCTGTTACAATGTCAGCAAGCTTGTGCCACCATTCATGCGTATATACTAGACGGCGTGCGATGTGATAACCGACTCTTGGTATGCGGCTTATGAGGCGAAGTAATACGCTCGGGAGGGTGCGGAGGGTGTCGGTATCGGGAGGCGTATAGTCTCTAAATGAAGATTTAGCATGCAGTCTTTCATAATATTCTTTCAAAAATAGCATTATTTCCGGGTATTTTCTTGCGACTCTTATGAATCCTTTGGCCGGCTCAATCATAACGGATGCCGTATCCTCGGTTTGCCTGAAGTATTCTTCAAGGTATTTTGCTTCTTCTGTGCCGGGTTCAAGTTGTGGTTCTCCGATGAAATCAGGGTATTCGCTTATAGAGGCGACCCATGAGAACGCCTCCTGCGACAGATCGCCTGATGGGTATTTTCGTAAGGCTATAATAATTTTATCAAATGCCCGTCTCGCCTCTGGATACTTGTTTACAATTTTGTATAATTCCTTCGCATGTTTGGATTCTGTTCCGGTTTCAAAAAGCGAATCACCCCGTATGCGAACGAGCGGCGCTGACTCGGTAGCGCGCGCGAACATCGCCCTGTGCAAATTCTCATGATATTCTACGTGGCCGTTGTCAAAGGGTTTATAGATAAACGCCTTAAACCATCTATCTCGTGGTATGCTGCGTTCATATGCTGCTTTTGCCTGCCAAAACGTTTCTGGAGTACCGGCTGCTTTTTTGTTCCATAAAGCAGCAAGCTTAGTAGATAAATATTGCACTGTTCCAAGCGTATATATAGCTTCAACCCTACCCTCTACTTCCCTTTTAAGGCCCACTGTTATTAAAAACCGTTTCCACACCCTTATATCGTATATGTACACGACATCCGGACCTAGCGCGGACTGAAGCAACCTTTCTACAATATAATCCAACTCTTCTTCTTCGGTCATCGCCTCATCTATTTCACCCGTTCCCCATAGGTCAAGAGGCTCTGAATCCTCGTCCCATTTTTCTTCACCTGTTTCCCCTTCATCCCTGTAATCCCTCGCGCCGGAGAGGGCTTGCCTCTGGGCCTCGGGGAGGTTCCATATTGGCTCGTGGGTTAGGGTGACTGGTAAAGTCGAAAGAAAGTCATTCAAATAGCCAACCGCTGCTCTCAGATGTCCGTTATCACCAATAAGAGACAAATATTTTTTGTGACCTAAACCAGAAAAGATGCTTCTATCGGGTACTATTTCCATTAATTTTTCTATTGCTTCAACAACATCTAATCGTTCTATCTCTTTAACAATATAAGAAATCTGCCGAGTACGTTTTTCGATAACATTTATGGCCACTGTTAGGACAGTAATCATCGCGCGCAGGTTTTCTCCTACGGACGATGCGGCTCCAATATTTGGGAAATTCTCCTCTCTCAGTAAGTCTATAAAAATATCATCTGCTTCATCTAGGGCGATCTTAGCTAATTTCAAGTTCTCTAGCGGATCTCTTGACAATAACTTCGTTGCATCTTCTGGTCTTCCGTCATTCACTGCTTCTACCACTGCAGTGGCTAACTCATGCACTTTTCGTGCCTCACCCGTCATGCAGCCGGCTATGGCTTCGTGTATGAGCTCGGCTTCAATTTGGGCAAGGGTCATGCCTTCGTGATAGGCAATGTTTATTCCCATGCCACCGACTGTGGAATTTGGGATATCTTTTATGAGGTTTATTCTGGATTTAACGATTGGCTTACCATCAGGAGAGGTTCTGCTTTTGTCTTCGTATAATGCGCTTAATCTTTCAGCTATGGTTATGCCATTTGAACTTAGTTTTTCTAATTTTGATATGGCATTTTCAACGATTCTTTCTCCGGGGGTGGGTTCCAACTTAAATCTCCGGCCGAATGTGAGTTTATTTCCGAGCCACCTTGCAACGCTTTGTAGTTTCGATTTTCTTCCAAAGTCACTAAGTGCTGTTACGTTCTCGGCGTTAGCATAGGCCCTCTCAAGCTCTTCATCGGTTAGCACCTGGTGCGGGAGATCGGTTAGTTCTCGTATGTCGGTGACTGTGGGTTTTATTTCTTTCACTACCTCGACAGGGGCGGGCATTGGCATAGCAACATCTGCCAATTTAATCTCAACTGCTTCAACCTTATCTTTTACTTCTGCTAAGTTAAGCGGGGTAAGTTCTTGGCCGGATTCGGCGAGTTCGGGTTCGGCTTTTACATACTCATCATCGCTATTTCGCGTAAAGCGTTCCCTTCTTACGAGATGGCCGCTCTCGTCTTTAAATTCCAACACAAACTCTTTGCCCGCATCGGTTGCGCGCCTTAAGATTACCGCAAGGCGGCTTATGTCGGGTTCGTTTGCGGCTACGCCCATTTCACTAAACATGCTTTGTATGGCGAGGGCGCGGGTGGGGATGGCATTTCTTATAATCTCTTCTTCCTTTATAAGGCCACCGCTTAGGAGATTAAAATAGGGACGGTTCTTGCTTTTCTTAAATTTGGGCAGGATACCTATGTAAGAGTAGCCTTTTTTCGCGAGAAGTTTTTCTAAGTTTTTGCCGTGGAAACCGCCTGTTACTATTATCGCAGTTTGCGATTTTTTATTTTCAAATGCGGAGTCGATGTTCTTTAAAAACGCGTGATCTCGTTTGAAAGCGATTTTGTAGAATTTCTCGGTTTTTTCTCTATACGAGTCAAGGTGCTTAATATCGTCGGGTAAGTTGGCATTTATTTTATACTTAGGCGCTTTGCGTTTTATGAAGGATAAGAAATGTTTTGCATTTAGAGAGCTCTTGTTCTTAACGTAATAGTCGTAGTCACCTCTTGTGATTGAGGCCCTAAAGAGGTCTTTTAAAATTGAGAGGCCTTTTGAAAGAGCGTAGAGTTCTTTTTGAGTGTTGTTACTAAAGAGGCTTTCGGCGATTTCCGTTTCGAGCGCCTCGACTTCATCAAATAAGGTTTGTTTATCTAAAGATTTAAATTTATCGACATATTTTTTATATTTGAAAAGTTCGGGACATTTTTCTTTTACGTTGATATAAGCGGGTTTTGCTTTTTTAAATAAATACGTGTAGAATTCGGCTGAATCAATGTTACCTTGTTTAAAATCAAGAGATTTTCTAACAAGTGTTTCTATTTCTGTTTTCGATAGCCTTTTAGATAAACTGTCTATAAGTTTATTTCTTTCGAAATTGGTTGTTTTTAAATCTATTTCTTTTTCGAGTTTTGCAAGCCAGATAAAAGTAGAGAAGTTTTCGTATTTTTTTATGTCGATTTTGGATTTTTGAGTAATTTCTTGAAGGAACGCGAGATATTTATGTAACTCCAGTTTTCCGTCGGAGAAGGCGCGTTTTTCGTTCTCAAATTCTTTAAGGTCGCTTGAGTAAATATTACGCTTTAGATTGTTTAAATAATGCTCAATCGTTTTTAGTATTTCCTCGCTGTGGGTTTTGTATTGCAGGCTTTCCCTGTAGGCATTAAGGTCAGCGAAGTATAGCTTCGGATCTTCCAGGCCCTTAAAGGTTATTTTTTCGGGGTTCATTATGCCGAATAGTTCTGAACCGGTTACCCTTCCTTCTTTTACGAAATAGTCGGCCAGCTTTTCTCTTCGGGATTTATCCTCGATATCCGTAAAGACAGAAAGATCGTAATTCCCGGCGCCTCCTTCAAGCAACGCTAAATCTACGCCGTATTCAGTGTTTAGATAATTTATTATCGATTCTATGGACTTCTGGCAGCCGTAATCGCAGTGCGAGTCCTGGATGTGGAATACAGTGCGTCCTGCGGTGGTAGCGTCGGGCAAAACGTCGGGTGAACTGGAAGCGTTCACATGGCCTAAGGAACGCGGGAGGGTGAAGGTTTCGGGGTTAGGAGTGCCTGAGCCACCGGCCTTGTTAGAGCTGACGCGAGTAAGCTCTAAAGGCTTTTTGGCGGCCCAGGCAAAATCTAAGGGAAGTGACGTAATAAAAAAGGCAATCGCTGTAATTAAAGCGATTGCCCTAATTGGTCCTTTATGTCTTAATAGACTATTATTATGTCTTTTTTGTATAGTTTCGTCCATTTTGTTCTCGCGTCTTCGGTTTAAGTTATTAAACTTTTAAATAAACTTGTGAAAAAAAATACCGGCTAACGCCGGTTACCCCTCTGGTAAAAAAATACTGGCTAACGCCAGTAATCCTCGCGTCTTAATACTATTAACCCCTAATATGGTATATTATTTCATCATACAAACTACCTTTTTAATGCCTTAATCTTCCCCCTTCTTTGTCTTTAAAAGAATCGCGTATCTTTCCAGAAAAAATTTATCTTTTTTTCTTCCTGCTATTTTTTTAGACTGAAGGAGCTTTTTTAGCTTAGCGACTTTTATGGGTATTTTTTGAACAGTAAAAATAGTGGCGTCCTCCTTCATTTGATTAAACGTATATCCTGAAACAGCCAGAATAAGTTCAAAAACAATTCCATAAGGATCGGTTGCTAAAATAGTATTTTTTTGCCTGACTATTTTTTTGATAGAAGAATTATTTACCGTGCTTTTATTTGCGATCAAGCTATAATCAAGCTTTCTAAATACTAAGATTGCCTTTTCTACATTTTTGATCGTCGGCTTTACAAAAATATCAAAATCCTGCGTCGTAAAAGTTTCTTGCGCCCGGGAAGCGTAATAGTTGATTCCTGACATGCCGATAACAACATATTTAATTCCGCCCTTGTTGAATTTATCTAGTAATTGGGCATAGGGATCGTGCATTATTCTTTTTGTCATCGCGGAGTTCTCTTGATATTTTTGTAGTGCATCTTTTGCGCAAACATTAATCTATTCACCCAAGATTTATCAATTCCGTCATAATTTGCCTTTTCGATATTACTCAGCGCGCATTCTAAGCCCCTACCTTTAAAGATAGGGGGATGCGTTTTTTGCCCGACAAGTTCACCTGTGCCGCAATCCAGTATGCGGCTAATTTTTGCTAACATTTTTAATGATACCCCCCTTGAGCCGGATGCAATTGCTGACATGTTGGAGCGATGGATGCCGAGTTTTCCGGCGATACCACTCAATGTTACGCCCCGATCTTTGGCTGCCTCTTTTATCCTTAAAACTATCTTCATAGCGCCTTTACCATCCACATAAATGTTATCATATAATGATAACATTGTCAAGGATAAAACAAGGGAAATCAGGCTTTCCCTATGCGGGATGAAATTACCTCTTTCATGCGCTCAAATGTAGTGTAAATGGCGGGAACAAGGAGCAGGGTTAGCGGTGTAGCGACAAGCATGCCCCCGATTACGGTTATTGCAAGCGGGTTCCAGAGGTTTGCGCCTTCGGATTTATCCAGGGCCATGGGTAAAAGCCCCATCACGGTTGTTGCGGTTGTCATGACTACGGGCCTTAACCTGTCATGCGCTGCCTGGATTACTATGTGAACTAAGTTTTTATTTTTCTTTCTTAAGAAATTTATGTGATCTACGAGAATGATGCCGTTATTGACAACGATACCCGCAAGCATCATCATGCCTATGAGAACGCCCATGCCGATGGCTGTTTTTGTCAAAAAAAGCGCTAAAATAGCGCCGATAGACGCCAAAAGCACTGTCCCCATAATGATAAGCGGCTGATAGTAGGACTCAAAAAGTGAAGCCAGGACTATGAAAATTAAGGCTAATATTATCCAAATAATAATGCCGAATTCTTTCTGGGTCTTAATCATGGAAGGGTAATTGCCCCCAAGCCTATAAAAGTAATTCTCGGGAAATTCTACATCTTTAAGGGCTTTTTCTATTTTGTCGGCAGCCTTGCTTAAGGGTATCTCTCCGATATTGGTGCTAACCTGAATCATGCGCGAGCGGTTCTTCCGCCATATTTCACTCGGGCCCAGTCCGTATTCAAAATCCGCTACCTGGTCCAGAAACACTTTCTTGCCGTCTTCTGTAACCAGCACAAGTTTGTGCACGTCCTTAAACGTCTTTCTATGCCGCTCGTCGAGCCTCCCGATCATCTCGATTTCTTTCGATTCCGTGTGGAAAAGCGTGGCCCGAAGCCCCCGCATCTGGGCGTGAACTATCGTGGATATGTCGCTAACCGACAGGTTGTATTGCGCTGCTTTATTTTTATCGACTTTCAAACCAAGCTCCGGCCTTCCTTCCCTCATGCGTATTTTTGTGTCCGTAAATCTCGGAATCGAGCCAAGTTTTGTGGCAATCGAGATAGCAAGTTCGCGCAATATGTCGTAGTCATATCCGAAAAGGTCCAGAATAATTTCTTTGGTGCCGACCTCTTGTTCTTCTTCAAAATATATAAAAGCGGGTTCGATCTTCGCGACCTTGGGCCTTAACTCGTTTATGATTTCAGCAATGGATCTTTTCCGCTGGTCCAGGGGTAAAAGTTCGACATAAACCTTGCTTGACCACGGTTCGACTCTCGCGTTAAAGAGTTTGATTTCCGGCATATCTTTTAATAAAGTTTCCACCTTTTTTACGGTTTCGTTGCTTATGTCAAGCTTGGTCCCCGTAGGTAGTTCGATGAAAATTGTAAATTTATTCTGCTCCGTGGTACCTATAAATTCTTTTCCTATGCGCGTCGCCATAAACAAACACGCGATGAAAACTGCAATTACTACGGCAAATACTATAAATCGTTTTTTGAGAATAAATATGAGCGCTTTCTTTTGCAAGCTATATAATGGTTCGAGCAAGTCCGTTGTACTTTTTGTTATTTTTATCCGCGAGGATAATAGGGGAACTATCGTAAGTGCTACGAAAAAAGAAATTCCGAGCGAAAAGATAACGGTCCAGGCCACACCCCTGTAAAGTAGCCCCATTTCTTTACCGGCAAATAATATCGGGAAAAATACTATTACGGTGGTAAGGGTGGAGGCCCAGATTACAAGAAACATTTCATACGCGCCGTCGATTGCAGCTCGTACCTGTTTTTTTCCTTCTTCGATTTTAGTCAGTATATGTTCAAAGACCACTATGGAGTTATCAACAAGCATTCCTACCCCAAGAGCCAGTCCTGACATGGTGATAAAATTTATGGTTAGCTTGTATAGTTCCATCAATCCGAACGTAATTATTATCGAGATGGGAATGGAGGCAGCGACAATCATTATGGGGCGCAGCTCTTGCCTTATCAAGAAAATGACGATAGAGGCGAGTAGCATAACATATAATGCCTTTATCGGCATAAACATTACCCCCACAATGGCAATGACAATAAATATAGAGTATTTCTTTTTAATTCTGCCAAGGAAAAAAGCCAAAATGAACATTATAAGAACAGCGCCTTTAAGGAGTGAGTTTTTTAAATTATCTATGGATTTTTTTATGAAATCGGCCTGGTTGCTCGTTACGATAATTTTTATGTCGTTCGGCATGATCTCTCTTATCTTCTCCACCTCTTTCATGAGGCCTTTTACGATCTGGATGGTGTTGCCGGTGGATTCTTTCTGAATGTAAAGCGAAACCACGGGCCTTATATTTATTCTTGCGTAACCCTTTGGCTCCAAATACGAATCCCTGACCTCTGCCACATCTCCTAATCTTACTATGGAGCCATCCGGCGTGGTGGAAACGCCTATTTTTTTAATCTCGTCTATGGATTCGAATTCGCCTATGGTTCTTATCAGGTACTTATCTCTTTCTTGTTTTATCTCACCAGATAATAAATTCAGATTATTGGTGCCGAGCGTACTTATTATCCTCTGTATGGGCAATGAGTATTTCGCGAGGGCCCGCTGGTCAACCTCTACCAGTATTTTTCTTTCCCGTCCGCCGCCTACCTCGACGTTCGCGACGCCCGTTACCCTTTTTACGCGCTCCTTGACTACTTCGTCTACAATCTTGCGTATCCCCTCGGTCGTTCGCCTTAAAGACGTTACGGCGAGAATTAGTATTGGAACGTCCGAACGCTTAAATTGCGCTATTACGGGTTTCTCGGCCGCCTCCGGAAGTTTATTTTTGACCCGCGCGAATTTTTCCCTCACCTCAAGCGCCGCAAAGTCCATATTTATGCCGGGTTCGAAACTCAAAACGATAGTGGCTTCCCCTTCTTTCGAAATGGAAAGCATTTCTTCTAGGTGGCTTACGGTGCTTACGGCTTCCTCTATGGGCTTACTAACCATTGATTCTACTTCCGTCGGTGGAATGCCCCCTCTTATCTGGACAATAATACTGATCTCGCCGAAGGATATGTTGGGATGGAGTTCAACAGGAAGTCTCGTGAGAGATATGAGCCCTATCAGGATAAGGGCGGTAAAACACATTGCCGTCGCGACGGGCCTTTTTATGGCAAGTTCGGGTAAGTTCATGGCGTTATGGTATCAAATTTATTTCTTAAACAGTTTCGTAGTCACTTCGTGCGATAACAGATAAATTGCAGGAACAACCAGCAAGGTAAGAAAAGTAGAAACAAATAAGCCGCCGATAACGCTTATGGCTAACGGGCTTCGCAGTTCTGAGCCTTCGCCTATCGCCAGTGCCATCGGCACAAGCCCTAATATCGTTGTCATTGCAGTCATGAGAATCGGGCGCAGACGCGCCTTGCTCGCCTCAACCACAGAATCGTATACGGATTTGCCTTGTGCGCGCAGTAAGTTAACGTAATCGATGAGCACTATGCCGTTATTTACAACTATACCGCCCAGCATTATAACACCCAGAAACGCCACGACGTTTACCGAGGTCCCGGTTACAAAAAGCGCCAGCACTACGCCTATTATCGAAAGAGGCACTGTGACCATAATGATAAACGGCTGAAAAAAGCTTTCAAATTGCGCGGCCATTATCATATAGACTAAGATAATCGAAAAAACAAGCGCAAAAATAAGGCTATTAAATGATTCATTCATTTCTTCTGATTCACCGGCAAGCTTTACCGTAAAATCTGCCGGTATATCGAGTTTGTTGATAGCTTTCGTAATGTCGCTTATTACGTCTTTTAAGGGTCTTTTGAAAATATTGGCCAGAATTAAAATGGTTCTCTCCTGGTCAAGCCTTTTTATTTCGCTAGGTCCTTTGCCCTTTCCGAATTTGGCTACGGTAAAAAGCGGAACGACATGCCCGTCCGGAGAATGAACCTGCAATCTGGACAGTTTGTTAAAATCATCCCTGTCTTTTTCTCTCAACCTCACCCTTATATCGATCTCCTGGCCTTTCTCTTTTAGCTGGCTGGCAATGTAACCTTTGAGTCCGATCTGAGCGGTCTGGGCTATGTCAAATACGGAAAGGTTATATAAACTTGCTTTGTCTTTATTTATGAAAACTTTTGCTTCCGGGGAAGGTTCCGGCATATCGGTTTTAACACCGTATACCCCTTTTATCTTTTCGATTTTTTTCATCAATTTTTCTGTGATTTTCGTAAGAATCGGCATGTTTTGCCCTTTTATCTCAACAATTATGGGGGCAGATTCTTCGACTGCAGCGCTAAAAATGCTTTCCTGCAGTATAAAGTCAACGTCGGCACCTTCTATGCCGATCACTTCCATGTGGTTTTTTATGCTCTGGACTGCTTCTTGAGTTTTGATTTTTCTCTTTTTCTTAAGAGTTAGCCTGATCTCTGCCTGATGTGAGCCCAATCTCTGAAGAACGTCTTTGGCTTCTTTGCCCCTGGTGGAGCCGACAATACTGCTAATATCTTCCACGTAAGGAAGGCCCGTAAGATACTCTTCTATTCTTTTGGCAACCCTGTCTGTTATTTCGAGCCTTGTCCCGCTAGGAAGGTCAACTTTTACCATAAATTGTCCCTGGTCTATTTTTGGCATGAGCTCTTTGTCGAGCGGAATAAAAAGGAAGAGGCTTCCCAGGAATATCAAGAGCACAACAAAAAGGCCTATTTTTTTAACGCGTAAAAAGTTCAAAAGCGCATTCTCATAAAATCTAAGGAGGGCAAAGTCTTTCTGGGTAGATGCTTCGGAATGCTTTTTTTCTGCTTTCCGATCTTTCCTGCTGACCAAAAGCGGTATGAGCGTAAGAGCCACGAAAAGGCTCGCCACAAGGGAGAATATTACGGTAAAGGCGAGTTGCTTAAAAATTTGGCCTGCGATGCCTACTACAAACACCATCGGGAAAAAGACAACTACGGTGGTGAAGGTTGAGGCGGTTATCGCGTTTGAGACTTCGTTCGCGCCTGTTATCGAAGCGGCTTTGTCGTCCTCGCCTAATTCCTTGTGTCGAGTGATGTTTTCCAAAACTACTATGGCGCTATCGACAAGCATTCCTACCCCGAGAGCCAGCCCGCCAAGGCTCATCATATTTATAGAGAGCTTGCCCCAATACATGAGCGTAAAAATCGCTATTATGGAAATCGGAATGCTAAAAGTTACTATTATCGAACTTCTTACATTTCTTAAAAATAAAAGTAGCACTAAAAATGCGAGAATACCACCCTGGAAAGCGGCATCCCTTACGCCATTTATGGCATCTTTTATGAATTTAGATTGGTCGGAAACTATTTGTATTTTTATATCATCCGGGGCCTCTGTTCGTATAACATCAAGTGCTTCTTTTACACGGTTTACAACTTGAAGAGTGTTTACCTGGGCCTGTTTTTGTATAGATACCGATATATTCTCTTCGCCCTTATAGCGGGAAAAGCTGGTTCTTTCCTTAACGGTATCAGTTACGGTCCCGACATCTTTTAGTAAAACGAGTTTTTTGGTTTTTGAGATTTTCGATTCTTCCTCCTCCTCGTCTCGGTCGCGGCCTTCGGGCTTGTCTTTCTCGATCTTTACCGCTATTTCCTCTATTTCGTTTACGTGTTTAAATTCACCAAGGGTTCTTATGAGGTATTCATAAAAACTTTCTTTAATGGTGCCCGCGGGGTAATTTAAATTCGCGTCTGCGATAGACCTGGCTACACTCAAAAGCGGCACGTTATGGGCCCGTAGCCTACCCTGATCCACTTCTACTATTATTTCCCTTTCGAGACCTCCTGTAATAGTGGCAGAGGCAACGCCTTCGATCTTTTCAAGTTCGTCTTTTATTATTCTTCTCGATATTTCCCTTATTGCCTGGGGAGACCTGTCTCCGATAACACTAAGAACCATTATGGGCATTTCGAAGGGGTTGTATTTCATTACAAGGGGTTCTTCTGATTCGCGAGGCAAGCGCTCTTTTATTAAATCTATCTTCTCTCTCATCCTGAGCGCGGCGAAGTCCATATTCTGCGACCACCCGAACTCGGCCATGACAAGCGAGAGGCCTTCTTTGGAAATGCTTTTTACTCTTCGGAGTCCGCTTACCGTGCCTATGGCTTCTTCTACGGGTTTCGTGATAAGCGTTTCTATTTCTTCGGGTGCGGCGTTTTCATAAGTCGTGACAACTGTTAATTGCGGATATATTATGGGAGGAAACAGTTCCTGCGGCAACCTGCTAAGAGAAATAAATCCAAAAAGAAGAATGCCCGCAAATATCATTACAGTTGTAACGGGTCTTCTTATGGAAAATTCAGGTAGGCTCATAAATTAATCCTTATGATGGGGGCGTTATCTTATTAGAATAATGATTCCTGGACTTCGCTTATTTCGACATTCTGTTTATCTTCAAACTCCTGAAACGCCTCTACGACAATAAGCTCCCCTTGTTTAAGCCCCTTGTTAATTTCGGCCGCGTCCTGGGTAAGATAGGCTATCCCTATTTTCCTTACTTCCACGGTGCCGCGCTCCAGAACCGCTTCTTTTCCTTCGGGCATACCTTCTTTTGCCGCCTCTTCGGCCGGTTTTTCTTCTTTGTGAATTACATATACAAAATAATCAGCGTCTTTTTTCTTAAAAGCGGACGTCGGGATAATGAGGGCGTTGTCTTTTTCGTAGGTGGCAATCAAGGCCCGGGTAAACATGCCCGGCTTTAGTTCATTGTTCGGATTGTTTAATTCTATTTTTATTTTCTGCGTCCTTGTTCTGCCTTCCACTATCGGTGCGATTGAATCCACGGTTCCTTTGTAGGCTTTATTCGGATATGCATCGACAAAGATTTCGCATTCCTGGCCCAGCTTAAGCTTTGGCGAGTCTCTTTCGATTATGTTGTATTCGGCATAGACACTACTTATTTCCACAAGAGCGCCAACTTTGTCGTTAGGGGTTACATAGGCTCCGGCATCTATATCCCGGCTTCCCAAAATGCCGTTCCCGGCAGCGTATATATTTGTTTTTTCAAAATCACTTTTTGCGGATTCGTACTCGAGTTTGGATTGTTCGAGTTTAATTTTATTTACACCGCCTAATTCGAACAATTTTTTGGATTTCTCTACTTCCAGTTCTGAATACCTGAGCTTTAAGAGGGCGTCTTTCTGGTTTAAATTAGCTATGATGTCGCCTGCCTGGACCATTTCTCCTTCTTCGAAATTGAAGTTTTCTAGAATGCCGTTTGTTTCAAATTTTAGGTCTATTTCTTTAAAACCTTTTATGTTACCCATTACAGGTAGTGTATCTTTGAAATTTGTCATCTTTGCTTTATAGACCTTGACAAGAACTGATTCTTCCGCTGCTCCAAGTCTGGCAATTTCTTCCGGAGTTTTTTTCTTAAATAAAATATTTTGGATTTTTCCGGTGGTACGGGCCAGGATTAGCCCTACCAGGAGTATCCCGATTATTATAATGACGTATTTTTTCTTTACATTAAATTTTTTCATTTTTAAATCCTCTCTTTTAAGCTTTGAAATAATCGTCCAGCCCTACCGCCTTATTAAGGGCGGCTATAGCGGTAAAATAATCGGATATAGCCTGAACGTAAGAAAATTCTTCTTCGGCTAACCTTATCATCTCTTCGATCACGTCCGAGGATTGGGCTTCGCCAAGCTCACACTTGACTTCTAAAATCTCTACTTGTTTTGACTGAAAATCAATTTTGCTTTTGGCAATATTCATCAGAAGAATTGCCTTTTTATATTTGAAAAATGTTTCTTTTACCTCCAGGGTAATTTCCTGCTTTTTCTTATCCATCTCGTCTTGAGATCTCATGTGCTCGAGTTCCGCTTCGTGTACCTTAGAGATATCCTCCAGCTTGTCAAGCAGGGAAAGCGTCATCCGGTGGGTGGTGGCGGCGGTCCCGTGGAGCGTCTGGACAACAGGCTGCCAGTCCTCCTGTGTATAAGAGTAGCCCAGGGTGCTTCCCCAGAGCGGTAAGCTTATTTTAGTGCCGACATAGTATTCGGGGCCCAGGCCGCGCGGGTGGTCCTTATCGGCTAAATCTTGAACCAGAAAATCTTCTCTCGTATTACCGTAAGAACCCAGGAGATCCACTCTCGGGAAATTCGCGCGCGCCTTTGCTATCTTTTCCTCGTATTCGAAATATTCGAAAAAAAGGCGCCTAATTTTTATTTCTGGTCTATTCAAATAAGCCAGGTTGAAACAATCCTCCAGATTTAATTCGGTTATTCCGGGTTCCCCGACTTCGGCGATTTCAACTTCTTCCTCTATATTCATAGCCTGCTGCAAGAGAAGATTGGCCACCGAAAGATCCTCCTCGGCGGAAACTACTTGAAAATTAATCTGGTTATATTTAGAATTAACTTCCAAAAATTCGATATAGGAAACAACGCCCGCCTCATACCCGCCTCTTGCTATATCATAAAATTCTTTCGTTCTTTTGTATAGTTTGCTCTGTATCTTTAGAGTCTTTTTTGATTTGTCCAGGCTGTAATAGGCCTTCTTTACCTGGAGGATCATTTCGTTTTTAATTCTGCCGAAATCGGTTTTCACAACTTCTAGATTGATTTTCGCCTGTTTAACGGAAAATATAAGTTCCCCTCCGTAAAAAATAGGCTGTTTTCCTTCGAATGTAATTTTCTCACCGTCATAATATCTCTCGACTACCTGGCCTCCCGATATTTCCCATTTCGCCGTCACCGTCGGGCCAAGCTTGCGCTTGGCTTCAAGCAATCTGAACTCTGCCAGCTTTAATTGTTTTTTTGCTATGAGCAAGGGGAGGTGATTTTCCGCGGCAATAGCAATGCATTCCTCGAGGTCTAATTTACGCTTTTCCGGGGGCGCTTCTTTTTTCTTTTCTGCGCTTTTCTTTGGACTTTTTTTTGCTTCCTTTTTCTTTCGCGCATGTTTCTTCGTTTTCGTTCTTTTTTTCTTTTTCGTTTTTGCAAGTTTCTCCGATTTCTTCTTTACGGTTTTGAGGGAAGGTTTCTTTTCAATTTTCTTACTCATCCGTTTTTCGGTGCTCTTGATAGATTCTTTAACAAATTCATTTTTGGGCTGGAAGGTAAGTGCTTCTTTCCACTTATCTATTGCCTTTTGGTAATTCTTTTCTTCGTAATAAACCTTGGCTTCTTTTATACATTGCCTGAACTTTTCCTGTACGCTACGCTTATCCGTATTTTCCTGCGCCAGCGAAATGGGCGGAAGGGAAAGGGTGAAAATCAAGAAAGCTGCGGCAAAAAATTTGAGATTCTGGCGTATTTTTTTATAAATTTCGCGGTTCATGTATTTTGGTTTTCGTTCATTTTCTTCTTTTTCCGGTATTCACGCATGTAATCCCGCATGTAATTGCAGTGCCTTGTTTTGTGCGCTTCCCTGTAAAGCTTGAGATACTCTTTGTGTTTCTTGCGCCACTCCAAAGACCTATTTTTGCATGTTTCCTTCCAGGACGAATCGCGCGCTTCTTTATACCTGAAGTAGTTGGGATTCTTCTTGCGCCAACCGGACATGTTTACAAGCTGACGCTGGTACTGACACTCTACGCTCGAACAAACGGCCTGATTCGGGCGGTATTTATTCGGGACAAACGGATTGCCGCAAATAACACATTTTTTTTCTTCGATCATTATGCACCCCTTTTAAGACTCTATAAAGGCTTCCCGTATCGCAAGAAAAGCTGCCCCTTTACTGCAGGCGTCTTTTCCTAAGACAGCCGGAGCCAACCTAACTTTATCTGAAATATCATGTAATATAAATCTGCTTACGCTGGCTTTTAAGGCTTTCAAAAAAATATCACCGGATTGTTCTACGCCGCCGCCGATAATAACCGCTTCGGGTTTAAACGAGTTTATAAGATATGCCGCACGGACACCGAGATTTGTCCCAGCCATTTTTATAACGTCTCCGGCGATTTCGTCCTTTTCTTTAGCGGCTTTTATAACTGTTTCCAGGGTAATGTTGCCTGCGTCACCCTTTGCCATGTCAACTATTTTTGTGCCGACACCCTTCTCGATAATGCTTTTTACTTCGCTTATGATACTAAGCTTCCGGCCCCATGGTTTCAGGTATGCGTATTCGATTTTTTCTTCGTCTGCTTCGTAAAATCCGTCGTCCTTAATAAAAACCGATTCTCCTGTATCTTTGTAAATATACAGAAAGCTTGAGGAATCCCTCGCATCCGGGTTTATGGCTTTTTCGCCGAAAGCCGCGCATACCGCGCCGCTGGCGGTTAATATCGGGATTCCTATTTCCTCTTCTAGTTCGCTTTTTATTTTTATGATTTCTTCTTTAATATCTTTTGAATCCGCGGATATGCCTATTTTTTTAACCCGTGTTTTATCTATTTTTGAGGTACTGAGAAGTTTTTTTACTATTTCGTTTATTAAAAGTTTTAAATCCTTTTTTCCGTAACCCTCGGTGGAATCACTTGCCGGAACCTGCATGCCCAAATCCATGACGACCCCTTTTATGCAACTTGCGCTAATGTCTATGCCTAATGTATATCCCCATTCTTTGTTTAACTCTATGAGTTCCGGCCGCCTTCCGCCACTTGAAATGTCGTAGCCGTGTTCCAGTACGAGGCCTTTTTTCAGGTAATTGTTGACGTAATTAGACACTGTAACGACGTTAATTTCCGTTAATTTGGATACCTCTGTGCGGGAGGTGCTTTTGCGGGATTTGATTAAACTCAAAAAAAGTAGGTTTTTCTTTTCGCGGTCAGTTGAGGGATTTGCTGTAAATTGCGTCTTTTTTTTCATAAAACTAACTTTTGTTAGAAAGTGTAGCATAAAACAAACAAAAAGTCAAATTTCTGAAAGAAATTTGATCCTGAGGCAGTGTTGCCGAATAGATAAATACAAAACCCTTGTGGCTTTTTTTATTTAGGGGTATAATGTTTTAACTTAAATGAAGAAGCTATACATTATAATCATAGCAATAATGATGACCGCCTCAGTAGCAGAGGGGCGCCCTTTCTACAGGGGTTTTAAAAGAGACGTTGGCACAGGGGATGTTGTCCTGTCGTTAACCGAAATCGTACGGTTATTCGATCAGCACGCCAAGGTAGTGGGTGGTACCGGATTTTTTTACGGTGTGAAGTCTAAATTTATGACCATTTTTTCCGATTCGCACCGTGATTTATTGCAAAATTATATCTCGCGCACGCCCGGATACATGCTGCACGCAAGCGGAATCTCGGAAGATGACCCTTCCTTAAGTAAAACTTTCGTATATTACTGTAAACTCATGCCTACTGCGTATGATACGTATGCTGTATGCAGGAATAAGATCTTACTTTGCATCAAAGCGGTGTTTCCCGGGAAAAGTGATGCGTTTTACCAAAACATGATGCGCGAAATACGAAACAACACGGGCGCGGATTGGTTATGACCTTATCAGAAAAGCTTATTTCTATACTGAAGGGGAAGAAATGGCTAATAGCGCTTCTTTTGGCTGTGTTTCTTATTTTTTTCGGTTTTTACACCACGTGGAGAACGCATTATAAGTCGACCGATTTCGACACATATTATTATGCAGGCCGCGATGTTTTAGCGGGCGTTTCTATTTATACGGAGCATGAAGGCATAAGTCCTTATATTTATCCGCCTTTCTTCGCGTGCCTGATTGTGCCGCTTGCATTATTCAGCCTGGAAGTAGCTTCGGTTTTTTGGTATATTTTAAATCTTGCCCTTTTCTTTCTTTCCATTTTATTAAGCTTTCGCCTGATTTTTAACGATAAACTTAAAGATATTAATCCTAACGCGCTTTTATCGGTTCCGGTAATTTTGTTTTTCATTATAATCATCGGGTTTTTTATAGACAACGTGTCGATGCTGCAGGCTAACATATCGATACTCTTTTTAGTTGTTGCGGGGCTTTACTTTTTTAAGAAAAAAATGGACCTTCCTGCGGCCTTTTTTTTAGGCCTGGCTATTTCGATTAAGGTAATTCCGATTCTATTTTTGATTTATTTCATTGTTAAAAGGGAATTCAAGATGGCGGCATTTATCGCCCTGTGGACGGGGTTATTCTCTTACGTCCTGCCGGCGGCTTTCATGGGCCCGGACAACGCATGGGTTTCTCTTACCATGTGGAGCAAAAGCATGCTTTTTGAATCTATGTCGAAAAATCCTAATTCCGACATGTTGTTATATATGTTCAATCCACAAAATCAGTCGGTTACGGCCTTTTTTTCCAGGTGGTTTATAAAAAATGATTTTCTTATTCTTCACTTCAAACGGATGGCGCACGAGTATCCTGCGTTCCTGATACCCTGGACTTTGTCCATGGCAAGAGAGCGCGCGTTTTTCATATCCAAAGGTTTTACGCTTCTTGTTGGCGCGGCGACGTTTCTTTGTTGTTTTGGAAAAATAAAAAAGAGAAGCGATCATTTGCTGAACTACGAATATTCCCTGATGTTTCTTGTCTCGCTTATAGCAAATCCGGTTTTAAAAACGCAGCAGATGATTTTTCTTCTATTTCCTGCACTACTGCTTTTGTACCGCATTATTAAGCCTACCGGGAGTAACCGGTTTCTTTACCCGGCTTTTTTGAGCTTTGCGTTTTTATATTTGTCTCAGATGTTCGGGGTTTTTAAAATGTTGGGTTTCGGAACGCTTTCGATTTTACTGCTATGGGGAGTTTTATTGATAAGTTACCGTAAGGCGGTCTTTGCTCGATAGGTTTGGTATTTCATTCCAATTGGTAGCCCTCAGAGGTAGAAAACTCTTTTTATTCTTCCGTCTATCTCCTAAGCATCATCTCATATACCTTAAGATAGCGCTTGGCTTGGTGTTGGAGGGTGTATTCTTGTTCTATGAGCTTTCGGCCGTTTTCACCCATTTGTTCTCGCTCTTTGGGGTGGGTTATCATGTATTCTATTTTGTCGCTTAGGTCTTGGATATTTTTTAGTTCTGCAAGGAGGCCTGTTTTGTGTGGTGTTATGACATCCGTCATAGTCCCTACATTAAAAGCTATAACAGCAGCTATTTATTGCTCAAAACATGTTTTATTATTTTATCTACATCTTGGTTTTCATTAATCCACATTAAGTTTATCTCTGGGTGTTTATTCCGGAATACTCTGAAAATTTCATCCGCAAATGGTTGACCTATTTTTTTTACTCCTTCAAAATCTAATATGACTTCTTTAAATTTGTCAAATCTAATGGTTAATCTTTTGGCTTGAGATCTAGAAATAAGCTCTTCGCCTTCGTATTTTAATAATTTAACTGGGACTTTGGTTTTAGTAAATCCGTAATCATCTTTACGTGGAGAATATTCTAGAAATATTTCTTCTGCTTTTTTTTCGCTGTCTCTATATATTTCCATAAAGACGGCTGTACCTTTGGTGATTTTTTCCCTATCCAACAACCAATCATCGTCTTTATGGCCATGAAAATACAGGTCTTGGGAAAGAATATCAAAATCATCAAATATGCGTGAAGTAAAAAATATTCCTTCTCCTGTATGCCTGCTTGGATCTGTAGTTACTTTGCCTTTGGCTAATTCTAAAATTGCATGTCTAGGATCCGATAAATTAAAAGCTTTTTGTATTTTATCAAATATTCCGACTCCGCGGTCTATAATTACAAAGGATACTCTTATTGCATTAATATTTATCTCGATTTCGACAATATCTGATTCTGAATGGTCTATTACGTTATTCAGCATTTCCGTAAAACCATAATTACAGATATTAAGAATATTTTCTTTTAATTTTGGTAAGATCGGAAATATTTTCTCGCGCCAAGCTTCATCCTCTTTCAAGTTTGGTGTAACATCAAAAGTAAAAATATGCTTTTTTTCTTTCAGTTTATATTCAATGCCTCTCGTAATCCCCTCTGAAATTATCAATCCTGCATTTATGAGTTTTCTTATGTTAATATTTACTGCTTGACGGCTTAAGCCAAAAGTGCTTGCAACCAACGCCGCAATATCTTTTGGGTGTTTTTTAACATTTTGCAAAATGAATTTATGTAGCAACTCTCTTTCTACTCTTTTCAATGGCATTTAACACCTTCTTTTGTAAACTTAGTATACATTACAACCTACTATTTGTCAAGTTATTATCTAACTTTTGTCAATTTGATATTTAACATTTGTCAATATCATCTCATATAGCTTAAGATAGCGCTTGGCTTGGGTTTGGAGGGTGTATTCTTGTTCTACGAGTTTACGGGCATTTAGTCCCATCTCTTCTCGTTCTTTAGGGTTAACCGTCCCGATTGGTAGCCCTTGGCCGTATCGCTACGGCAAGGCATCTCTTATGTATACAGGTGCATTATAGTCGCAATACCTTATCATATCAAAAAATTTTCAAATAGAGAGATAGAATTCCTCGGTGATTTTCGGCGTCCGGACGGAAAAAATGGGCGAAATTATGTCCGTTTTGTCCGGTCTTTTTTGGCTTTGGTTTACGTAACTATTTGGAAAAGAGTCTGTTGCCGAATACCCTTTTAGGCGAAGTTTAGGGCATGAATTCGGCTAAAAAATAAAAATATACGCTCTTTTACATCATAAGCAATGGATACGCCTTTAGAATCCCGTATTGTTTGAGTTATTTTAACAGCGGC
>JADHYN010000001.1 GCA_016782425.1 Candidatus Omnitrophota bacterium | reverse complement strand
ATAGAAATGATAGATATGGTTGTGGTAAATCTCTATCCCTTTGAAAAAACAGTGGCAAAGAAGCATGTAAAGCTTGAAGAGGCGATAGAAAACATAGATATAGGCGGGCCCTCCATGCTTCGGAGCGCCGCGAAGAATTACCGTTCTGTTGCCGTCATTACTAATCCGGCAAAATACCCCGAGATTATAAAAGAGCTCAAAGCAAATAAAGGCGCTCTTTCGGAAGAAACGCTAAAGGATCTCGCGTTTGAAGTTTTCAGGCGGACAGCCGAATACGATAAGGCGATCTATGAGTATCTTGCTAAGAAGCCGGAAGTCAGAAGTCAGAAGTCAGAGGAGATTTCAGATAGTTTAAATCTAAACTTTGAAAAAGTGCAGGATTTACGATACGGCGAGAACCCTCACCAGAAGGCTCATTTTTATAGGGACCCGAACGCGAATGAAGCCGGAATATGTAACGCGAAACAGCTTCAGGGAAAAGAACTTTCCTTTAATAACATCATAGATTTGAATGCTGCAATCGAGATAGTGAAAGAGTTTAACGAGCCGGCAGCCAGCGTAATAAAACACACTAATCCTTGTGGTGCGGCAACAGGTAAAGATCTCATTGAAGCATACAAAAACGCACTTGATTGCGATAGGATGAGCGCCTTTGGCAGCATAGTAGGTTTTAATGGAACAGTTGACGGAAAGTTAGCCGAAACAATAATGAAGGAAGCTGATTTTGTGGAATGCATAATAGCCCCTTCATTTGACAAAAAAGCGCGCTTGCGTTTTTCAGCAAAGAAAAATCTAAGGCTTCTCGAAGTTCCCGACTACAAAAAAACATCTCACCGTGAACAGGACCTTAAGAAAGTTATAGGCGGTGTACTTCTCCAGGATGTCGATATCAAATCCATAAGCGAGAAAGACCTTAAAGTAGTTACAAAAACAAAACCTTCAAAAGAAGAAATAAACTCTCTTCTTTTCGGCTGGAGAATAGTAAAACATCTAAAGAGTAATGCTATTGTCCTCTCGCAAGGCACAAAAACCGTAGGAATGGGCGCAGGACAGATGTCGAGAGTGGACTCTGTCATAATAGCCGCGCGCAAAGCCGGTTCCAAAACAAAAGGCGCAACTCTTGCGAGTGACGCGTTTTTTCCAAAACCGGATGCTATTGAACAGGCGCATAAAGCAGGAATAAAAGCCATAATACAGCCCGGCGGGTCAAAAGCCGATGCGGATATAGTACAGGCTTGCGATAAGTACGGTATATCGATGGCGTTTACCGGTTTTAGACACTTTAAACATTAACTAACCTATTCCACCCCGGGGTGGAATGCTGGTAACTATGGACAAAAAGAAAATAATAAAAGCAGTAAAGGAAATCCTCGCAGCAGTAGGCGACAAGCCATCGAGGCCGGACCTTAAACATACGCCCGAGCGCGTGGCTGACATGTACGAGGAAATCTTGAGCGGAATAAAAAAGGACCCCTCGAAAGAGCTTGAGGTTCTTCTTTCCGAGGGCCACGACGAGGTGGTTCTTATAAAAAACATACCGCTTTATTCGATCTGCGAACACCATCTTTTGCCTTTTATAGGAAAGGCGCACGTAGCGTACATCCCGCAGGGAAATAGAGTAACTGGTTTAAGTAAGCTTGCAAGAGTCGTGGATATTCTCGCAAAGCGTCTCCAGGTGCAGGAGCGCCTTACAACGCAGGTTGCGGATACCATAATGAAAAAACTTAAGCCCAAAGGCGTAATGGTAGTGATAGAGGCGGAGCACCTTTGCATGACAATGAGAGGCGTAAAGAAGCCCGGCGCAGTTACAGTTACAAGCGCTGTAAGGGGTATATTCAGAACCAACTCAAAAACACGTTCAGAAACATTAGCGCTGATTAAATGAGAAAAATAGTAACACAGGTAGGCTCGCTTCCCTTTACCGATGTGAACCAGGCTGTGGAATATAGCCTAAAGCATGACATACCCTTTCTGCCGGAGCTTCCAAAATTGGGTGACGCCATGCTCGAGTATATAAAGCATCCCGGGAAAATGAGCTGCCTTTCGGAATTTAAAAAACATGATTTTGATACGGTAAAGATCCAGTGCGTGGGCCCGACGACCCTTGTTTTAAGCGGATACTCAGAAGACGCCGCGATAGAGAAGATATGCGAACACGTAACCGTTCTTATGGACGGGTTACGCGCTAAGGAAACAATACTTTTTCTGGATGAGCCGGCGCTCGGCCAGGTAGGATTTGACTACAAAAAGATCTGGAACGCGCTTTTTTCAAGCTTCAAAGTAACATCAGGCGTTCATACCTGCGGTAACATGAACTGGGACGAGATACTTGATTCGTCTATAGACATAATAAGCTTTGATGCCTCGCAGTTTGATATTACAAAATACTCAAAATATCGCAGCGGAAAAAGAATTGCCTGGGGCGTCGAGAGAAAAGGGGATATAAGGGATTTTAGGGAAGGGGATCTCATAACGCTTCCATGCGGCATGGGCTCGCCCGTATATAAGCCTGAAGACTGCGAAAAGAAATTGAAAGAGTTAAAGGAAATCGCCTGTGCATATGAAAACTGATCTAGCAATAGCTCAAAAAGCAAAACTTAAGCCGATAAAGGAAATAGCAAAGAATCTTGGCTTAAAAGAAAAAGAGCTTTTTCTTTACGGAAATTACATGGCCAAAGTTTCACTTGATGCACTAAGCCGCCTTAAAAACAAAAAAAACGGAAAATACATCGATGTAACTGCGATCACACCTACGCCCCTGGGTGAGGGAAAAACTGTTAACACGATTGGGCTTGCGATGAGCTTGAACCGTATCGGAAAAAAGACCACCGTGTGCATAAGACAGCCTTCGCTTGGGCCGGTTTTCGGAATAAAAGGCGGGGCCGCCGGTGGCGGATATTCACAGGTCGTGCCGATGGAGGATTTTAACCTGCACCTTACAGGCGACGTGCACGCCGTTTCCATAGCGCATAACCTGTGCGCGGCGTTTCTGGATAATTCTGTTTTAAAAGGAAACCCGTGCAATATAGATCCCTCTACCATAAAGTGGCGCCGTGCGGTTGATGTTTCGGATAGATTTTTGCGTAACATAAAGATCGGCCTCGGAGGGGAGCAGGATGGAATCCCGCGCGATACAGGTTTTGATATTACAGTAGCGAGCGAAGTAATGGCAATACTCGCCCTTACAGATGGCCTCCGGGACATGCGAAAAAGAATAGGCCGTATTGTTCTGGCTACTACGAGAGACGGAAAACCGGTTACTGCCGATTGTATAAAGGTCGCGGGTGCTATGACAGTTCTTTTAAAAGACGCTATTAAGCCGAACCTTCTTCAAACGCTTGAAAACACGCCGTGCTTTGTGCACGCGGGCCCGTTTGCCAACATAGCTCACGGAAACAGCTCCATACTTGCCGACAAAATAGCGCTTAAACTATCTGATTATGTCGTTACAGAGTCGGGCTTTGGCGCAGACTGTGGCGCGGAAAAATTCATGGATATAAAGTGCCGCATAAGCGGCCTCAAGCCTGACGCGGTCCTCATGGTGTGCACTGTGCGCGCGCTAAAGATGCATTCAGGAAGGTTCTCTGTGGTTGCGGGGAAACCCCTTGACCCCGGGCTTTTAAAAGAGGACCTTGAGCCGCTGGAGGAGGGTTGTTCGAATCTCGAAAAACATATCAAGAATATAAAACTTTTCGGCGTGCCTGTTGTTGTAGCGATAAATAAATTTACTACGGATACTAAAAAGGAAATAGAGCTTATCCGGAAAAAAGCTCTTCTCGCCGGAGCGGACGACGCGGTGTTAAGCGAAGTATGGGCGAAGGGTTCTAAGGGCGGCGTGGCCATCGCGAAAGCAGTAGCGCGCGCGGCTGAAAAGAAATCAAAATTCAAATTTTTATATCCTCTCGATTGCTCCATAAGAGAAAAAATAGAAACCATTGCGACAAAAATTTACGGCGCAAAAAACGTCTCTTATGACGAGCTTGCGGAAAATGCGATAGACCTTTACACAAGGCTCGGATATAATAAGTTGCCTGTATGCATGGCAAAAACTCATCTTTCGCTTTCACATGACCCGGCGCTTAAAGGGCGGCCGGAAGGCTTTACATTGCCCGTAAAGGATGTGCGTGCTTCTGTTGGTGCGGGATTTTTGTATCCTTTGTGCGGCGATATGAGAACAATGCCAGGGCTTCCCACGCACCCGGCGGGGGAGAAGGTAGATATTGATAACAAAGGTAATACTATAGGGTTATTTTAAATCGGGAAGGGTAAGATGTACGCAGAAAAATTAATAAAAGAATATTTAAATAAGTTGGCTTCGAAGAGCCCGGCCCCCGGCGGAGGAAGCGCGGCAGCGCTTGTCGGCGCGATAGGCGTAGCTTGCCTTACCAAAACTTTAAGTTTTACCGTAGGAAACGAAAAGTACAAAGAAGTCGAAGCTGAAATGAAAAGAATTATGGATGAGGCGAAAAAAATCAGACATAATTTCGAAGCTTTATGCTCGGAAGACGCGGTCGCGTATACTAAATTATCAGGGGCCTTCAAATTGCCGAAGGATGAGGAGCGCACGGCAAAGATTCAGGTTGCGCTGAAAGAGGCAATGAATGTACCTTTTGCGATATGCAAGAATGCGCATCGCGCGATTAAACTGTGTCCTTTAGTTCGCGCCAGGGGAAACAAAAATTTAATATCAGATGTTGACTGCGCGCTAAGCATGTTAAAGTGCGCGTATAAAACAGGACTTTTAAACGTTGAAATAAACTTAAAGAGTATTAAAAACACGAAACTTGTTGATGACACAAGGAAAATGCTTAAAACAATGGAAAGGGAAGTGAAATGATAAGAAAAATATCTGATATATTGAAGGAGAAACAACGCACTTATTCTTTTGAATTTTTTCCTCCTAAGACAGAAAAGGGAAGAGCGAAGCTTCCCGAAGTCGCAGAGGTTTTTAAGGATCTGGGGGCGGACTGGTTTACCGTAACATACGGCGCAGGCGGCTCAACAAGGGAAGTTACCATGGAAATCGTGGACGAACTTCAGAAAAAATTCAGCGTTCCTGTCTTGCACCACTTTACCTGCGTAGGGCACAGCCAGGAAGAACTCAAAAAAATACTCGGAGAAATGAAAAGAAGGGATATCCCGAATGTGCTGGCGCTACGCGGTGACCCGCCCGAAGGGCAGGAGTTCTGGACTCCTACACAGGACGGTTTCGAGTATTGCTACCAGCTCATAGAGCTTATAAAAACATTCGGCGATTTCTTCTCAATTGGCGTGGCCGGATTTCCCGAAGGGCATACGAACTGCCCTGATAAGGCAACGGATACGAAATACCTTAAGATTAAAATAGACGCAGGCGGAGAATTTGTCATAACGCAGCTTTTCTTTGACAACAAAGATTATTCCGAATATTTAGACAGGGCCAAAAAAGTCGGCGTCAATGTGAGAATCTTGCCGGGCGTTATCACTATAACGGACTATCAAGTGCTTCTCCGCTTCTGCAAGACCTGTGGCGCTACTATTCCGCAGAAGGTGCACGATATTTTCAAGCCGCTTGACGGTAATAAAGAAGAGATGTATAAAGCCGGTGTAAAATTCGCTGTCGAACAATGCAATGACCTTCTTAAAAGGGGCGCGCCGGGGCTCCATTTCTACGCGTTAAATAAAGTAGAGCCTACAAGGGAAGTGTTGGGCAAGGTTAATCGATAATGTCAGGCAACCGAAAATCGATAAGATTAAAAAATTACGATTATACACAAGATGGCATGTATTATGTGACCGTATGTGTAAACGACCGTAAATGCATATTTGGCGATGTGAGTGACGGCAAAATGATATTAAATAACGAGGGATATATGGTTGACGAATGGTGGCGGAAATTACCGGAACATTTTCCAAATGTTGAGGTAGATGAATCCATCGTCATGCCAAACCATTTACACGGAATCATCGTTATCGTAGGGGCACCCCTTGTGGGTGCCCTTAACGGAATAAACGATAGGGCGACCATAAAGGTCGCCCATACGGCCACCTCCCCGGCGACCATAAAGGTCGCCCCTACGTTGGGCGAAATTATTGGTGCGTTTAAATCCATTACAACCAATGAATACATCCGTAACGTAAAAATCAATAATTGGCCACGATTCGGTAAACACCTCTGGCAACGAAATTTTTATGAACATGTAATCCGTGATGAGCAAGATTCAAACCGTATTCGGGAATACATAATAAATAATCCTGGCCAATGGGAGCGCGATGAATATTTTACCAATGGAGGAGAAAATTATGAGCGCACAGTTATTAGAAGGTAAGGCGATAGCGGCAAGCATAAAAGAAGCGTTGAAGAAAAAGATCGCGTCTTTTAAGGAAAAGCCAAAACTTGTAAGCATCCAGGTAGGGGAGAATACCTCTTCAGCTGTTTATATAAGGGCACAGAAAAAAACCGCCGAGGCTCTCGGAATAGAGTATGGTCTGAAAACGTTAGGCGCGGATACTAAACAGGACACTCTTGTTACCGAGATAAAATCCTTGAATAAAGATAATAGCGTATCAGGTATTATCGTCCAGCTTCCGCTTCCGAAAGGGATCGACCATAGGCTGATCATTAGGTCTATTTCTCCCGCGAAAGACGCCGAGGGAATGCACCCGGAGAATCTGGGCCACGTTCTTCTCGGGGACGCATCCGTAGCGCCATGCACGGCGCAGGCTGCCTTCGAGCTTATAGAATCAACGCGTGAGAATCTTTATGGCAAGGAAGCAGTCATCGTCGGCCACTCTGAAATCGTAGGCAAACCCCTGGCGCTTCTTCTTTTAAATAGCTTTGTCACTACTACAGTCTGCCACATTGCCACCGGAGAGCGCGGTGTTTTGCCCGAGCACGTAAAACGGGCCGAGATACTCGTGGTCGCGGTCGGTAAAGCCGGCCTCATAAAGGGCGAGTGGATAAAACCGGGCGCTATTGTTATCGACGTAGGCATCAACCGCGTCGGTGAAAGAATCGTAGGCGACGTGGAATTTGAGCCTGCAAAAGACAGAGCCTCATTCATAACCCCTGTCCCTGGCGGAGTAGGGCCGCTCACCGTCACCATGCTCATGCGGAATGTCGTAACTGCGTTTAAATTATCATAGGGACACCCCTTGTGGGCGCTCTTAAGGAAATAACGATAGGGCGACCATAAAGGTCGCCCCTACGGCCACCTACCCGGCGACCATAAAATCGCCTCCCACGAAACAAATAATCATTATTGTACGGGCGCCCACAAGGGGCGCCCTTAACGGTTAAGCGATAAAATTTTTACCTTTCTGTGACACTTCGCATGTGATTATATGCTATATTTTATCTATATGTTTAAGCTAAAGAGTCATATAAGTATAAGATTTGTAGCTATGTGCCTGGCATGCCTTGTGTTTTTAAACAGCATTCCCGGCATAGAAGAGGCACGCGCGACCAACGGGAGTCCCGAGCAGAGTCGAGGGACGCTTGCGCCAAGTCCGGGAGTTCTTAATCCTGCTGTACGAGGCGAAGGCTGGATAATGGCGCTTGAAAAGTCCCGCCGCCTTGTCTATTCCGATAACCCTGAACAAAAAGAACTCTACAGGCGCATAATGGAACAGCGTGACTGGCCCGATGCGCTGCTTCTTGAGAATGACGGAAAAATTCTTGTTTCAGAAAAAATCAAACAGGATCGCATAAAGGTTATCCGCGCTGTTATCCATGAGGAGATAGAAGCCCTCATGCAGATGATGGCGCATAGCATTGACCCGGATGAAGCCAAAAGAAAGAGAGAAAAAGACAGACACGAGAAGATACGACAAGAAGTTTTTTCCAAAAGGGCCATTCTTAAATCTTATCTTGAGCTTTTTCCGGAGGATAAAAGAAAACTTCATACTGAGCCTGATCTTCACAGCGAACTCGTGCTGAACGATATAATAGCGCGGGGCTTCGAGCTCGAGTTTCTCGTGCGAAAGAACCTTGTTTCACGGCGCCGGGATTTTACGCTGAACGAATGGCGCTTTTACAAAGCTATCAATCCTATTATCGCGGGACATTCTGAATTTTACCTTGCACGCAAGGGTAGGCAATACTTCGGACAGGAATTCCATAATCCCGAACTTCGTAAAGACATAATAGAAACTGCTTACGCTAACGGCTTCGTGTTTGACCGGGCGGAATCAGTCGATGGTCGTCAGTCGTCAGTCGATAGTAGAGAGAAAGATACTGCTACGGACCTACATAATCCAGAGGCGGTTCCGGAGCCCGGCGCTATGCGCGCAGGGGGAACAGACATCCCAACTCCCAAAGTTGAAAATGTCCTACCCGTTATAGTAGAAGTGCACAGTGTCTCTTTTTTATCCGATGCCGATCATGTTGAGAATAGGCTAAAAAAAGCCGGTATTGTTAAAAATGGAAAAATATTACGAAAATATCTATTAATGGACTCTCCCGAGATAAATGAGTTTAAAAACAAACAACTTCCTGAAGGCGTTACTGTCTTCCCATCTCCTATAGGAGAAATAAGCGCTGTGCAGGTAGACGAAATACTGGGCCCTGAAGATGAATCTCATATAGTAATGCTTGGTGGTAGCGTAATAGTTTGCTGGGATCTGGCAATTGATTGCATAATCAGAAGAATCGCACAGAGAATTAAGAGTGGAGAAAAACTACAAAAACATTTTTATTTACCCGCAGGCAGATTTACATACCCTGAAGAGCACGACCCTTATGATTTTCGCAAAACAATTTTGAAAACACTGGAAAACAATGGATTAACATACAAGTTGTTTAAAGACGGGCATCTTAATGAAGATACCTCCCGGCAAGAAACTCCGGATATTACTTTGCACTATGTTTCTCGAATGCCTGATTTGATAAATGCAGTTGAGGCCGCTGCTTCGAACCCGCGAAGCCCGGAGGCGGTTCCGGAGCCCGGCTTAGATGAAAGGCCCGCTGACCGGCCCGGCAAAACCTCTTACAAAGAGATCGATAACGGAGTTTACCGGGAAATCAAGTTTACTATTATTCCTGAAGAAGCCGGCAGCCACGAGGAGCAACTCAAGAATTGCCTGTCTACGCTGCGAAAGAATCTGGCTAAATTGGGCGCTGAAAAAGGTGCCATAATAAAACAAACAGTCTTTATAAAAGCAGCGAAAGGGCACGATTATTTTGCTAAAAAAGAAAACCTCACAGCTTGCATAGATCGTTTCTACGAAAACAATTCTATGCCCGCAAGCTTCGTAGCCCAGCCATCTGTTGACGGCTCGAATGTTAGCATGGAAGTAACAGTGCTTTTACCTTTGAAAGGCCGTGATTTAAAAATTGAGCATAAGGTTTTCCGCAGCGTGCGATACGCGGTTATAAAAATAGGGGGCTCAAAATTTTTACATGTAACCGGTATAACAGCCGGCGAAGAAATTCAAGGTAGGCACGCCCAATCTGAAGAAGTCTTCTCTATCATGAAAGCTATTCTGGATAGAGAGGGATTAAGCTTTGACGACGTCGTGCGGCAATGGAATTATGTAGAGGACATCGTAGAAATACCCGTGGAAGGCGATGGCAAGACGAATAATTACACTATATTCTGCGGTATCCGGGCAAAATATTACGCAGCGTCAGCTTTCAAAAACGGTTATGCCTCTGCAACAGGTATAGGTATTGATGCCGGGGGCGTTACCATTGAATTCATAGCCGCTAAGACAGATGAAACCGCTATTTCGATAGTGCCTGTTGAAAACCCCGAACAGATAGCCCCTTATAATTACAGCCAGCGCGTTCTTGTCGGAGACGAAAAAGGATCAAAGCCATCCCCTAAATTCGAAAGGGCAAAGGCGGTTGTAAGAAAAGCGAGTAAAAAGGTTAAGCTGTATATTTCCGGAACAGCTTCTGTAAAGGGAGAAGATGTTTTATATCCCGATGATAACTATGTGCCCACATGGGTTAAGATAAAGAACATAGCCTTAGTTGCCGGAGGCCCGGATGCATTAAGAGCACGCGGCTTTCAGGTTGAAATGAAAAACTTTGGTGAGCCTGGCCGGCAGGCAGCTATTTACGCTAAAACCGCTATCGAGGCCCAAACGTGGGTTACGATTGACAATATCGCGGTCTTGATGTCACAACCCAATCTTGCGCAACATAGGATAACCGCAAAACCGGCTTTTAAAGATGTGCATCAGATAAGGGTTTATGTCAAACGCACTCATGATCCGGAGCGTGTGAAAGATATATGCAGAAAAATTTTCACTGATTCTGTAAGTCTTTATGTGATTTCTGATATCTGTCGCACCAAGTGGCTCGTAGAAATAGAGGGTGAAGCGGATTTTGACGGAGAGATGAAGCCTGCCGAGCGCAACTTACTGGGAGCGACTGAAAAAGATGTGAAAGAAGAGCTGGGTAGCTTAGAACGAAGATTCAGGATGAAACCATCAGTAGCTTATAATGATGCGCCAATCGTGAAAAAGGCATTAGAACTATATGAAAGACTGACAAAAGAGCACCTGGATATTGAAAAGCTAGGTATAAACTTTATTGTTTCAGGCCATCAAAAATGGCCCGCGTTCTGGCTGTATGCGGGAGTAGAGACAGGAAGAAAAATGCGTCTGGATGCTCCTGTAAACATCTATGCAAAACTTCTTAACGGCGCAACTCACAGACATATTCTACATGAATTATTAGCCATACGTCAATCTACCCCGCACTGGTTCAATCTTATTTTAGCCAACATTCCATTCATACCATTCGGAGTGAGAAAGCTCTTATTCGCCACGTTATCAAAAAAATATCAAGGTAGAGCACAGGTTGATTTTGCAGCGAATACAGTTTCGCGCGGCGACGAAGGGAAGGAGAATTTGAGCGCTTCGGGCCTACGCGGTTCAGAAGCAGATGAAATCATGCTTGATGTGGACTTAACCGAAGAAGAAATGCAAATCATAGATAATGTCTCGAGTTTATATAGCACACATGGCGTCAATGAGCCTACATGCGAATATTTGCCTATATCGATGGCTGGGATCGAAGCGTTTTGGCGGCTGTGCAAAAAATTAAATGTACCGTCTTGCGCTAAATTTTATGATATGGGCTTTGGTGACGGCAGGCTGATGGCCGCAATGGCTGCTTTGGGGTTGGATACTTATGGCAATGAATTAAATGCCCAACTAGCCAGAAAAGCGAAACTTATTTTCTATAGAGAAATTGCAGGTAGCCGGGGATTAGAAAATCTCGGCTCTCAGAACGTCCATTTTAAACAAGGCGATTATTTTGGTCGAGATCTGTCAGAGTTTGACATTATTTTTCACTGGCCAGGGAGTCTGTTAAGCCAGGAAAGCATGGAAGATTTTAAGCAAAGATTAAAAGAAAAATTACTAAGCCCTACAGGGCTTAAGCCGGGCGCGAAATATGTAGTATTCTTTTCAAGCGAAAATTGGCTTGACGTTGAAGATGAATTCGACATTACAAAAATAGAAAACCTTTTTGAAATATATCAACGCAAACCGGAAACCACAATACAAGTTCTTGACATAGGAAAAATGTTATCAGCGGTAAAGTCCGAAGAAGTTCGTAGATTGGATGAACCAGAAGCCTTGCTTACCCCCGCGTGCGAAAAAGAGGCGGGTGATAGCAGGCAAGAAGCTACTCTTTTAAGTTTTGGACATCCTATAGAACCATTCAGTACCGAAGGAACCGAAGGTAAAGATATAGGATTTCTTGATTCCCATACCGGGCGCAAGCCAGTTCCGAAAGTAGTTTCGGAGGATGGTGCGGTGAAAGCCACGCCTTCTGCGGCCGTAACGGCACTACAATCTAGTTCCGGTAAACCGGATTTTGGAAAATATAAGAAAGCAATTAGAAAAACAGTAATTTTAGCATTTCTTACCAGTTTGGTCACAGGTTGCGTTTTTGGGCGCGGTTTTAAGATGCTTTATCGCGCGGATTCATTGTTTGCGATTATTGCGGGTGTTATTGTTGTCGGCGTTATAGTTTTAAGCTATATCATTGATTTTGCTCATATGATAGTAAAAATAGCAAAACACCTTAAGCGTAAATATTTACGTTCCGAACAAGAAACGTATTCTGAATATGAAATATTTGGTGGTTCTACTTTCTCAAGAGCAGTTGTGAATCATTCAAGGAAACCATTTACGCGTTCTATAGCGGTAAGCGAGAAACTGAATGAAGAGGTCCCGCCGAAAATATCAGAATGGAGCCTGCCTGAAACGGCTACCTCCGCGCGCGAGGAAGAGATAGGCGATAGTAGCCTTACTTCCGGCCGACACGAAGTTCCGCTGGGCATGGTTCCAGGCCTTTGGTGGAAACTGATTAGTTGGTTACAAGCTAAAAACGTTTCGAAATTTTCAATAGGAATTTTTGTTTTCTTAGCAAGCATGATAGAAGAATATATCTTTAGCGGTATTATCATCGAGGAAGCGCCATTATTCAATCATGTAATCGCGAATTCCTGTGTAAGTTTCTTTCTCTTCTTTGCCGTGCACTTCTGGTATGTTTTAAAAGTAAACAATGGCATTATCGAAAAAAAATCCGCTAATTACAAGGACAAAAGAGATATACTAAGAATAGTCCTCTTAATCCGAACAGCATATCTTGCTTTTATATTCTTTATTCCTTCATATGCTCTTCCGCTTATTATGCTTATTCATGGATTGTATAATCTTGAGAAGTTTATAAGAGGCGGGGTGCTTGCAATGGCGACATTACCTGTGGATGACGAAGAACCCGTACGCAAGGCATATTTAGAAGAAGCTTCTAATGTGCTTGAGGAAATCGCCTTGAATAAAAAAATACGCCGCGCAATGAATGAAATACCGTATCCTTACGAAAAATCCCTCGCCCTTTTAGAGTTTGCCAAAGCAGCTAAAACCCGTAAGGACCTTAAACTCGCCCGAGGCGCAATAGATAAAATACAGCGTCCTCACTACAAATCCCTCGCCCTTATAGAACTTGCCAAAGCAACTAAAACCCGTAAGGACCTTAAACTCGCCCGAGGCGCAATAGATGAAATAGAAGACTCTTACGAAAAATCCCTCGCTCTTATCGAGCTTGCCAAAGCTACAGGATTAAACTTTTCTCATACTGACATAAACGCTCTAGATTTAGCTGGTTATGTAGAAACAATAGGAGATAACGCACGACTTATATCGGAAAACATTAAACATCTGGAATTCATATCCCGTGAACTGGAACCTAAAAAGTTATCTTCCCTCATAAGGCTATGCGAGGAGAAGAGATTTGATCTCCTCAGAATTATTTTTTCACTTCGCGCCGGAAAAAAAGCAACGCCCGAAAAACGCGAATCCCTTATAAGAGAGCTTGAAGATGAATTAAAAAACACAGAAAACAAAGAGAGAATAAAACTCATCGGGCTTCTTAAAAAGAAGGTCATTTTTGCCTCAAGCATTCCCAATACCATCCTCGTTCCCGCTATCATGATACCGGGCAGAGATTCGGACATGAAAAGCGTGCAGGAGGCCGTAAAAAAAGGAATCATAATTCCTGTAGGAAAGGTAAAAGACGTAAGAGGCAATACTGTATTTAAAAGGAATGCTATTCTTGGCAGGAGCCTTAAGGATGCGACCGGCCTCAAAGCGATAAATAACCTATTTTTAATTCCCATGGTCTCAGGCGTTAATTCCGAAACGCACGGAAGATCGCGTCACACAGATAGCGAACCGTCTTTTGTCTTTAAGGGCTCGGGCAATTTTTACGCATTTAGCACTATTCCGGGGCTTCATATTTTTTATGATGTTAACGAAATAGGAAGATTTGACGGCGGAGTTATAAAGAGCGAGATAGACCCCGCATTAACCTCATCCCTTCACAGAGCGTTCCGCAAGCTCATGAGGACCCGTCCCGACATAAAAGCGCTTACCGAGATACTCAACGTCAAAGAAGACATCTTCTTCTCCCCGGAAACAGGCTTCAGGCCGCTGGCCATACCCGCGGCAATAACGGATAGGCGCCGAGCAATGGCCAGTAAAAATACAAGGAACGCGCTTCTTGCCGACATGGGAGAGACAATCCTTCTCGAGCGCGAAAAGGCCCTGGAGATGCTTGGCATGGACCAGGACATGTATGTTATGTTTTACAAAACAGCCGTCTCCACGAGAACAAGTGAGCTTTCAATGGATAAACCAGAGACCTTAAGGCTGTTTTTTGGATACTACGGGTTAACAATACGAAAAGACGGTCAGAAAATAGTAGTTGAAGATGCCTCCGGACGGTCGCTCGATAAGGACAAAGCCGTAGAATTCATACTGAAAGCCGCGGCTTTCAGGCTCAGGCTGGCCTCTTACCTTGCACATAACATGAATACGCTTCTCAAAAGCGGCAAACGCAGTAAAATGCATAACATAGATGGAAGTGTCTTAAGCCCCTACAACACAAATCTTTTAAGTGTTTTTGACTATGACACTATTGAAAGTTCTAAGGATGAATCTGACTTTGCGAGCGATATAAGTAATGCAAGAGATTTACTGCAGATCCTGTCTGACCAACTTGCGTTTAACCAGAAAGATATTATAACCGGCTTCTATGATAAGGTAGGCAAGCTTTTGGAGGGAGAGCTTGATGAGAGTGACGGTTTTTCCGAAGAATGTTCCGCGCTTCGCGGGTCACTTATAAGCGATAGTTCGCTTTCCATTGAGGAATTGCTAAGGCTCGACAGCGCATCCGAGGAAAATATACTCATGGGCGGGATAGACCGCGGCGCCGCAGGCAGCGCTGTGCGCGCGGAAGATATAACCAATGGCCAAAAGCCGACCTCTACGGACTTGCGAGGTCCGGAGGCGGCGTCGCAGATCGGCGTGGAAAATAGAGCTGTCCCTATTTGTCTTAAAACAGAACATTTAGAATTATCCGTGTACGCGCGTCGTCAACCTGCAAATGATGCATTTAAGGTTTGCGGCGTTCAGCTTTCCGAAAATAATTTTCATAATAACACAAATCGAATAGCTGAAATTCTTAAAGTCATGAATACCTGGGGAACATGGAAGCCCGATATTGTAATTTTCCCTGAAACAATGGATGACCCTAATTCCATCAATGTTGATCCTGAAAATAGGATTTCAACGCTCCAGAAACTTGTTGAAACTACTGGTATTGCGGCTGGTTATTTTATCGAAACTACCAGAAAGGATCAGCAAGAGAAGGCCGGGTCATATAATTGCACATATACTATATTGCGGCCAAAACAGGAGCCGCTCGTATTCCATAAATTTGAGAGAAACATGCAAAATCGATTCTTTGTAATCAACGGCACCAAAGCAGCGCTTTTTATATGCAGCGAATGCAAAAATGTAATTAAAAGATCCTTGGATACAGCTTTGTATTCATTACTTGAGGAAGTAGACGTGATCCTGTTACCTGCAGGGACTGATATGGCCGAAGCGGTTGCATGGCCGAAGAAACTTGCAATACGATGTAAGAAACCGGTTGTTTTCGTAAATTTTGGCGGGCCCAAGGGTTTACATAGGCCCCCATCATCATTTATTTTTTCCGAAGAAGATGTTCCCTCATCACGCGTTGATGTTAAAGATGAAGAAGGAATACTTTTTGCAGATGTTCATGGCTATGAACAAAAACCCATCTCTAAACCAGGTTTTGGAATTGGTTCTGTGGCTATTTCTCAACCCATTGAAGGTATGATTGAAGAAGCGCGGCGGGCTATTGAGGCTTTTAAGGCGAATGAGAATAATGACCAAATAGGCGTTAGCCAGGAGCTGCTGGTAGATGCGATAAGGCCATTAACAGAGCGCATAGAAAGCGCCTCGCCGGAAGAACTGACCTCAATAGGGTCATTCTTTAAAAAATTGCGGGACAGAGACGACATTCCGAGAAAAGAGGCGCTTGCCGAAGTCGCGCTGGCGCTTGTTAAGCGGAAAGAAACGGGCGACATCGGAGGGGAAGCCGATTTAGAGTGCATTAGAAAACTTGACCGGATGAAAAAAAGAGAACTTTTAACGCGGTTTCAGAAGGAAGCAATTTCTGAATTGCCGGGCAGGGATTCCGTAGGAGGAATTTTTGACGATATGAAAGAATTAGTTTTCCTTGAAGGAGCTACGGTTCAAAGAACAACCGCTTCGCACAGAACGATATTTACCGACGTTCCGGAAGGTAGCGCAGGACAACTTTCAGAACATATAATGAAAGATTTTCCCGGATCAAAAATGTTAAGGAGAAAAAGCGGCAGGATGGCTATTTCCAGATATATATGCGACATGGCTATGACTATGCCGTATTTCGCGGTAATCATAGATGAACATGGATTTCCGATGAGGACGGTAATAAAGGACAAAGAGATAAGCGGCGATTTTGACAATATTTCGCACATTACGGGAAACAGGTTAATTGACGCCATAAGAGGTGTTCATGTTTGGGTGGAAGAGGGAAAGCGGTACGTCTATATACGCGAAATACGCGGCGTGGACATGGTTGATTTTCTAAGTGAGTTGGGTACGCATTCCGCGAACGAAGAATTTATGGAAAAGTTTTTCTTTTCTTTGGGCGCTGCCATGGCCGAGGCACATGTCCTTGGAATGTGCGATAGATGGCATAATCTTGTAATAAATATCAAAAAGATAAAAAGATATTCCGAAGAAGAATTGCTGGATATTAAAAAAAGGGCAATTGTAAATATAGACAGAGAGAACCTGCTTACCAGGCGCTATCTTGAGAAATCGCCAGAAGAGGATTTCTACGAGGCTTCCAGGACTATGTATTCTTTAACGGGCTGGGTCCTTCCTCATGACAGGCAAACTTTCATAGATAACATGGAAAACTATTTACGCGGTTTTCGCAGGGGCTATGAGACGATAAGGAGCCGTTACGTGGCTGACAGAGAAGAAATGACGCAACAATTAGAAGCTGTACTATCCGAGGCAGGGCAGGACACGCATAAAACGAGAATACTTGAAAGATTATCAATAACTGACGAAAGACTGGACGTGCTTGTGGAAAACTTAAGAAGCAAGATCAGGAAAGACTTGCGAGTTGATGGGGAGGAAACCGAAAAATATTCATTACCAACAAAGATGTCCTCGGGAACCAGGCGGCCCGGAGAAAAAGCTGTTGGAGAAATGCGGCTTGGTGAAATACAGAAAGCGGTTGATAAGTTATATGCCCGTCTCCAACGTTCGCAAGGCATTCCGCACTCGATCGATTTTGCGAGATTAAGGATATTGCTCGGAAAGCAGGAAGTGCTTGCGGCCAAAACTGATTTAGACGAGGAAAAAGAATTCATCATTTTCAATGAAATATTACGTCGTGAGAATCTGGAAGAATATAATAAGCGGGCTAAGGAAGCGGACGAGATTTTAGGCGAGGACGATGTAAAGGGCCAGAGCATTGCGATTTACGCAGACGATCTGTTAGAAGAAGTTGCCGTAGTGGACTTCGAAAAAACGGTTAAAGATGTTCTTATAAAACATGATTTGCTGGCAGGGGGGACAGTATTTCTTTACGCGCGAAAAGAGAAAAACGGAAAGATAATGAGAAATATGATAGAGCGCGCTTCCCGAAAAATAAAGGTAACTACAAAAACACTGGATGAACTTATCCGAGAAAAGCCGAGATTAATAAAAGCCCATCCAAAATCCCAATCGGATTATGCCAAAGAGGCAAGAGCGCTTCTTGAAGTGATGAAAGCCGAAGGAGCCGGGGACGTACTTGCTCTCATCAAAGGGCCTGGAGGACACCCGCAGAATTTAGCGAGTCTTAAGGTTCCTGTGGTTCTGGTGGGTTTATACAAGCACTCTACATATTCATTTGCCGAAGCCTTAAATGTAGCGGTTCACATGAGGCAAAGCGGCCTTGTCTTTAGAGTTTATATCCTACGCCCCGTAGGCCCACTGACCCCTGAACTCGAGAAAGAATATCTTGGTATTTTGCGCACTCTCCAGTCAGCTTAATTAAAGCAAAAAGCGGAACACTGCGTTTTGTGCGTATAAGCTTCCGAACCGCGCCTACCTCGCTGCTCACCCCATCTATTGCTATAAGAATACCAAAAGGTTGCTGGCGAGGGTGTAAACAATACGAATTCGGCGCAAAAGTTCGCCGCTCGGCAGGCGCGCCTCGGAAGCCTAATAGTCCATTTTTTGAAGGCTGCACAGTGGGCGCCCTTAAGGCGATAACTAGAATAAAAGAGGGTTACGGGCGTTGCTTGAGCGGCGTACAAAAGTCGTGAATACCTTATCGCGCCATTTCGTTGCGCAATCTTTTGCGCAGTAGGGCATGAGCGACTTTTGTAGAGTGAGCGAAGGGCGCGCATCCCCGAGCGCCCGCCCGAGGCGGGTCCGCCTCTGGCGGAAACGTCAAGCGAAAGCAATGCCCGTAACCCTCTTCTTAAATCAAGTCGTAGAAGTGCTATCCCGCACGCAGCCTCCTCCTCTTTTCCTTGACTAACCCTACCCCTTAATGCTAAAATCGAAACGCGTTATTTATTAATATAACCCCCCATTAATCTTAAAATAAGATTATATAAGCGAAAAGGAGATAGCATGAAGCGACACGAGAAGCGCTCATACGACCCTGCCAGCCAAAAAATGATACAAAAAGCCGAGAAAGAAAACATCGAAATTGTATGGGACCGTTACGACGCCATGCAACCACAGTGCGGTTTCGGCGAGCTCGGAATATGCTGTAAAATCTGCAACATGGGCCCGTGCAGGATAGACCCGTTCGGGGATGGCCCGCAAACAGGTATCTGTGGAGCCTCAAAAGACACAATTGTAGCGCGAAACCTTGTAAGAATGATTGCATCAGGCGCTGCGGCGCATTCGGATCACGGAAGGGATATAGCGCATGCGCTTCTTCTGGCCGCAGACGGCGAAGCGCATGATTATCATCTAAAGGGCACGGAAAAACTTAAAAGAACGGCTCAAGTTTACGGGATAGATACAAAAGGAAAAAGCACGGAAAAAATAGGCAAGGAACTCGGAGAGAAATGTCTTGCGGAATTTGGGCAGCAACACGGTGAGCTACGGCTTCTTTCGCTTGCGCCCAAAAAAAGACAGGAAATCTGGCGTAAGCTTGGCATAGCTCCACGCGGAATCGATCGAGAAATCGTAGAAATCATGCACCGCACCCATATAGGTGTCGATAACGATTACAAAAACGTTATAAATCACGGAATGCGCGCGGCGCTCGGCGACGGCTGGGGTGGATCGATGATAGCTACAGAGCTTTCTGATATTTTGTTCGGCTCTCCTGAACCAATCCGCGCCACTGTAAATTTAGGCACTCTTAAGAAAGACCACGTTAATATCGTTGTTCATGGCCACGAACCGACACTTTCAGATGTTGTAACAGACGCGGTTAAGGACCCGGAGCTTCTGGCTCTTGCTAAAAAATACGGAGCCAAAGGCATAAATCTTGTCGGAATGTGCTGCACGGCAAATGAAATTCTCATGCGCCACGGCCTGCCTTCGGCTGGTAATTTTCTGCAGCAGGAACTCGCGATACTTACCGGTTCTGTGGAACTGATGATGGTTGACGTTCAGTGCATAATGCCGGCGCTTTCTAGCGTGGCTAACTGTTTCCATACAAAGCTTGTCACTACTTCTCCGAAATGCAAATTTCCCGGTGTAGAACACGTGGAATTCAAAGAAGAAAAAGCGCTTGAGATAGCAAAAAACATAATACGAAAGGGAGTTGAGAACTACAAAAATAGAGTTCAACAAAGAGTTGACATTCCCAAAGAGATAAAAGGCCTCGTAGCCGGGTTTACAACGGAAAATGCCTTCAGGATATTAGGCGGAAAATATCGCTTTACCGTAAGACCTTTAAACGACGCGATAATTTCAGGTCGCTTGAGAGGGGCTGCCGGCGTTGTTGGCTGCAATAATCCGAACATAAAACACGACTGGGCGCACGTTGAAATGGTGAAAGAGCTTTTAAGGAACGATGTTCTCGTTGTCCAGACAGGATGCTCTGCTATTGCCTGCGCCAAAGCGGGCCTATTGACGCCCGAAAGCGCATATGAGTACGCCGGCGTGGGCCTTCGCGAGGTTTGCGAAGCGGTCGGCATACCGCCTGTTTTACATGTCGGCTCATGCGTGGATAATTCGAGAATTCTTCTTATTCTTTCCGCGGTCGTAGCGGAAGGTGGCCTTGGCGAAGATATAAGCGATCTACCGGCAGCGGGTGCTGCACCCGAGTGGATGAGCGAGAAAGCAATCTCGATAGGCTTTTATTTTGTCGGTAGCGGTGTCTACACCGTGTTCGGAACGCCTCAACCTGTGATGGGAAGCGAAAACGTAACAAATTACATAACGAATGAAATCGAACATACAATGGGCGGTAAGTTCGCTTTTGAAGCGGACCCTATAAAAGCAGCGCACATGATGATTAAGCACATCGATAAAAAGCGCAAAGCGCTAAAACTCGGCGAAGTTATGTATAAGGAAAAAACAGCAACAGTAAAGAAATGAAAACAAAAACAAAAAATATAAAAATATATTGCGATATAACCAAATGCATCGGGTGCCGCTCATGCGAAATGGCTTGCGCGGTTGAACATTCAAAATCAAAAAATATTTACAACGCTTTAAAAGAAAAACCTTTACCCAAAAAGAGGGTAAAGGCCGAATCTTCCGGCAAGATAATTATTTCACTGCATTGCCAGCACTGCCAGGATGCGCCATGCATCACGGCGTGCATGTCAGGTGCTCTTTCGAAAGACGAAAAGACAGGGGCTACAATACAGGATAAGGAAAAATGCGTCGGATGCTGGATGTGCGTGATGGCATGCCCCTTTGGTGCTATCGTGAGAGATGTTGAGAATCACATTGCGGTAAAATGCGACCTCTGCCCGGATAGGGACGATTATGCTTGCGTTGTTGCGTGCCCGACAGGGGCGTTATTTGCTGGAACGGAAGAGGAATTCAGAAAACGCATCGAAGAAAAAAAAGCGAAAGAGAAATGAAATATGTAATCATAGGCGGTAGCGCAGCCGGAGTGAACGCAGCCGAAGTGCTGCGGAAAAATGACAAAAAGTGCGATATTACGCTTATATCAGAGGAGGAATCTCTACTTTACTCGAGGTGCCTTTTAACATATCTTATTGCCGGTTCAATAGGTGAGGAAAAACTTTATTTTAAAGATAGGGATTTTTATAAAGCAAACAAAATCAAAACGTATCTCGGCAAGAAGGCCATATCTATCGACAGAAAAAAGAAAGAAATGCTTCTTGATGATGAAACAAAGGTACTATACGACAAGCTGCTCATAGCTACGGGTGCATCGGCGAAAACGGTTGACATAAAAGGCGCGGACAAAAGAGGCGTCTTTACTGTGCGGAACATTGAGGACGCACGCCGAATAATAAAAATGCTTGATAAAGTAAAACATGTGGTTGTTTTAGGCGGTGGCCTCATAGGCTTAAAAGACGCGTACGCGCTAAGGGTTAAGGGCAAGGAAGTAACGGTAGTCGTAAGAAGCCAGCATGTCTTATCACAGATGGTTGATCCGGAGGCCGCGACGATAATAGCCGGTAAGCTTGCGGCAAGCGGGATAAAAATAGAAACTTGTGTAGCGGCAAAGGAAATAAAAGGAAAAGGTGCGATAGAGGAAGTTGTTCTTGATAACGGCAAAACAATTAAATGTGAGCTCGTTATAATAGGTAAAGGCGTAGAACCAAACGTAGAAATAGCCAAAAAAAGCGGGCTTAAAGTTGATCAGGGAATAACCGTGAACCAATACCTCGAGACTTCTGATGAAAATATTTTTGCCGCGGGAGATGTAGCAGAAACGCGCGACATAGCCAGAGGCACGCCGCGCGTGAACGCGCTATGGCCATGCGCCGTAGCGCAGGGAAGAGTAGCCGCTTTCAATATGCTGGGCAAAAAACAAATTTATGAAGGCTCGCTCTCGATGAACTCGGTGGATTTCTTCGGCCTTGCCTCGATTTCGATGGGCATTACAAAGCCGAAAGAAGGGGGTTCTGAAATTATAAATGCAACAAGAGGCGAAAATTACAAAAAATTTATTCTTAAAAATAATATAATCGTCGGAATGGTGCTTGTGGGGGATATATCTGCGGCGGGCGTAATAAGCGTTTTAATAAAAAGGAAAATAGACGTATCGAGTATAAAGGATATGCTGTACGAGGATAGTTTTAATTATGCCAAAATGTTACCGCTGGTACGAAAGTTCAAAGATAAGTTTAGCGAAGAAGAATTTAGAGATACCGTAATAAGCTATAAGCTGTAAGCTTTAAGTTGTAAGCTTTAAGCTGGAAGCAAAAGGAGAATATTCATATGTCGAAGATAGTGGCTGGAGCGGCCATACGCGGCGCTCGGGAACTTGTAAAACAGGCCGAAGAGTTTTTAAATAAAGCGCTCGAGGAAAAAGGAAAAGACCAAAAAATAGAATTCCCGGAAACCGCTTTTTACCTTCCCATGGCGAATGCGCTTCTCGGGGCAGAGGTAAAAACCTTAAACGAAGTTTTGCCGGTATTAAAAGAAGCGAAATCCCTCATACACGATGAACCGACAAAAGACTTGTGGCTTCCGTATCTCGGGGACGCTCTTGATTCCGGGATTGCCGCTCTTTTAGCCGAGGAAATTATATGCGTGCTGCGGTATCTCTACAATCAGGAGCCGCAAAAAGACTGCAACGGCTTTTTTAGCGATACTATATTAAGAACACTTGGCATACAGCTTGTCGACGGGAGGATGCCGGGCTTTGCCGCGATTCTCGGAGCCGCGCCTGATAATAAAACAGCCGTTGAGATAGTGCGTGAATTTCAAAAGCGCAACATCATGACTTTTGTCGGGTCATCATCTAACGGAAAAAGCATAATAGACCAGCTAATAGAAGAAAAAGTGGAAATGGGCTGGGATACCTACATAGTTCCTTACGGAAGAGATACGATTTCAGGGATTTATCCTTTGCACTGGGCAATACGCGGGGCGCTTACGTTCGGCGGCATAAAAGCTGGCAACGCCAAAGACTGCCTTTTATATTGCAAGGAAAGAGTATTTGCTTTTGGTTTAACGCTCGGGCCGCTCGACGATATTAAATACGCAACAGGCGCCGGTGCTATAAATATGGGGTTTCCTATCATAGCTGATACGGATATACCGGAAATAAAGCCCACTGGCATCTGTACTTATGAGCACCTCGTAAAAGAGTTTGACTATAAGAAAATAGTACAGCGCTCGATAGAAGTGCGGGGCGTGAAGGTAAAGCTTTCTAAAATCCCTGTTCCCGTCGCTTACAGCGCCGCGTTTGAAGGGGAGAGAGTGAGAAGGCAGAACATGTATGTCCAGTTCGGGGGAAAATTCTCGTCGGCTTTTGAATTTACCCGGTCAAAATCGTTGGACGAAGTAGAAGATGGCAAAATAGAGGTAGTAGGCCCGGAAATAGACGATATGAAAGAGGGCGAGGCTTATCCCCTGGGCATTCTAATGGAAGTCGCGGGAAGAAAAATGCAGCCTGATTTCGAACCTATACTGGAAAGACAGGCCCACTCATTTTTAAATGAGGCAATGGGCGTATTCCATATGGGCCAACGCAATATGTGCTGGATACGAATTTCAAAGGAGGCTGTGAAAAAGGGCTTTAAATTAAAACACTTTGGCACGATACTCCACGCGCGTTTCCATGACACGTACGGAAAAATAGTGGATAAAGCGCAAATAACTATTTACACGAAAAAAGAAGATGTGGAGCGCATCATGCCTGAAGCGGTTAAGTCCTACGAGGAGCGTGATGCGCGCATTGAAGGCATGACTGACGAAAGCGTGGATACGTTTTATTCGTGTACTTTGTGCGTACCGCAGGGAGAATTAATAACTCTCAAGGATGGATCCTTTGATACCATAGAAAGAGTGATAGAAACTGTAGCAGATAAACATGATGTAGAGGTATTATCTTTCGAGAATCAGGGCATTAAAAAGAAAGCAATAGGAGAATTATTTGCACACCCTGCCCCAAAAAAACTTATAAAAATTACCTTAAGAGATGGAAATTCAATAACTTTAACCAAGAATCATCGCATTCTTGTTGATACTAAACAGGGTTTGGATTGGATTGAGGCAGGTGACATAACAAACGTAGACTATGTGCTTTCTCCAAAACAAACTTTACTTCATGCAGTAGAAAACAAAACCAAAAACGAATTCTATTTAATAGATTTCGTTTTGGATGCGCTTAAAGTTTATGATGAGGATTTCATAGGGTGGTTAAGGGATCGAGTTTTGTCAAAATATAACTCTCTTCAAAAAGCGGCAAAGCAGATAGGTATTAAATATCACAGGTTCTATCGCGGTTTACAAAAACGTAGAATAAATGGACCAAATCGTCTCAAAATAAGTGAAATAAAAGCGATTCTTGAAAACATCAGCTTAGATTGGGATGCAGCTAAACATAAGATTTCAAGACTTGGTAATAGTCGTGGTCAGTCTCTCAAAAAGACAATTCTTAAAGAAGATTTTATGTATATAGCAGGTCTTATAGCTGCTGACGGGACAATTCGTTATGACAGTAGATCTAAAGATGGAATACCCCTTAGAATTACTTTTACAAATTCCGAGTATTCTCTAATTAAAGAATTTTGCAACATTGCAGAACGATATTTTGCTGATAAATGTAGGGTTAGAACAAAGCCAAGATATGCTGAACATCACAAGAAGACATGGACGGTCGAACTTTATGCTCCTGTTATAGCAAGCATCATAGTTAATTTAGGAATTAGGCCGGCAAACAGAAGTATGAAATGGCAAGGGAGCGTTATTTCTCGCTTTCCTTCAACATTTATCGGCTCTTTTCTTAAAGGGCTATTCGATGGTGACGGACATGTTACACAGTCAGGAGTTGCCATTTCTACAAAAGGGTACAAAGAAGCGCAGCATGTTTATTTCTTATTTAAAAAATTGGGCATACATACCACAATTAGAAAAGCCACGGGTTGTTACCAAGTTTGTGTACAAAACAGAGTTGAATATGAGAAGTTTACAACGGCTGTCTCATCTAAGCATTCCGGTAAAAAAGCGCGAATGGAAACCCTGAAATTTAACCAAGACAAATACCACACTATAAGGACGGATACGGTTCCTTGGCTTTGCAGTCGTATAGTTGATAAATTATTTAGCTCACTTAAGATTATCAAGTCACACCTTTCCGCAGTTGATCGCGGAATAATAAACGACTGGATAGAATTTAAATATCGTATTTCGAAAGAAAAACTAGCAGCACTTTTGGATGAATTAAAGCCCAACATCAATACCGGAAACAGCTTATTTAAAGAACTCTATGCTTGGTGTTATTCCAAAATTAATTTTGTTAAGGTAAAGAAGATAGAAAGCATTGAATATAACCAAAAGGCAGTTTACAATTTTAGCGTACCTGGTCCGCATAATTATTTAGTAAATGGGATTGTAGTCAAAAACTGCCAATCATTTGCGCCAAATCATGTATGTATAGTTAAGCCAGAAAGAATAGGCTTGTGCGGCGCCTATAGTTACATTGATGCGAAAGCTTGTTATGAACTTAGTCCAACAGGCCCAAACCAGCCGGTTAAAAAAGGTGAGATTATCGATCCCGTAAAAGGTGAATGGAAAGGTGTAAATGAATTTATTTATCAAAAGTCAAATAAAGCTATTGAAAGGTTCCACGCGTATTCAATTATGACATTTCCAGACACAGCTTGCGGGTGTTTTGAATGTATCATAGCGATATTACCGGAGGCAAACGGATTTATGGTGGTAAACCGCGAGTACGCCGGATTTACGCCGGCAGGAATGAAGTTTTCAACGCTTGCGGGCTCTGTTGGCGGCGGAAACCAGACACCTGGGTTCATGGGTGTGGGAAGGCTTTACATAGTAAGTAAAAAATTCCTGATTGCGGACGGAGGCCTGAAACGTCTGGTGTGGATGCCGAAAGAACTTAAAGAAGCGCTTGTCGGCAAACTTAAAAAGCGTTGCGAGGAAGACGGCGCAGCGGATTTATTTGATAAAATCGCTACAGAAGAGAACGCGACTGAATCAGAAGCGCTCGTAAAATTTTTAACAGAAAAAGGGCATCCTGCTGTTACGATGGATCCATTAATGTAATTTAGTGGGGACAGGTCTCATCATGCATTTAAACAAAAGCTAAGAGACCTGTCCCCATCGAAGGGAGAACATATGGCATTATCCGGATTAGGAATATATAAACTTTTGCCCAAGACAAACTGCAAAGACTGCGGGTTCCCGACGTGCCTTGCTTTCGCCATGCAGCTTGCCGCGAAGAAGGTTGCGCTTGATAAGTGCCCGCACGTATCGGAGACGGCCAAAAAATCTCTCGAAAGCGCTGCCGAGCCTCCGATCAAACTCATTACGGTAGGGGTGGGAGAGGCGAAGCTCGAGGTTGGAAATGAAACAGTTATGTTCAGGCATGAGGAAAAGTTCTACCATCCTACCGGCATAGGCTTTAGCATAGAAGATACATTGAGCGAAGACGATATGAAGAAATCTATCGATGAAATAAAAAAGCTCAACTTCGAGAGGGTAGGGCAGAAAATAGAAGTAAACCTAATCTCCGTATTATGTAAAAGCGGTGATGGAAATAAATTTGCAAATGCAGTCAAATTAGTCCTGGCTGCGTCTGATTTGCCGCTTGCTTTGGTTACCGATGACGCTCAGGTAATGAAAATAGGCCTGGAAGAGACAAAAGGAAAAGCCCCTCTTATATGCCGCGCGACAAAAGAAAACTTTAAAGAAATGGCCGGTCTTTCTAAGGAATATAAGGCTCCACTCGTTGTTAGCGCGCCGAGCCTTGAGGAACTTGAGGCGCTCATCAAAAACGTAAATACCGAGGGCGTTCGGGACCTGGTTCTCGATACGGGTAAAAAGGGCCTTCCGGAAAAAATATGGGATTTCACGCAAATGCGCAAGCTCGCGCTTAAGAAGTCATTCAGAACTTTTGGCTATCCCGTGATCGCTTTTGTTGAATCGACGAACCCGCTGGAGGAGGCAATAGAGGCGACTACATACGTGGCGAAATACGCGAGCATAGTAGTAATGAAGGGAAGAAACCCGTGGCAGGTTCTTCCGATCCTGACAGCCAGGCAGAATATATACACTGATCCGCAGAAGCCTCTTCAAGTGGAGCCGAAAATCTACGAGATAGGGCAGGTTACGGATAAATCCCCCGTTCTTATAACGACAAATTTTTCTCTCACTTATTACACGGTAGAAGGAGAGGTAGAGTCAAGCAAGGTGCCCGCCTTTATAGTTACGTGCGATTCAGAGGGCATGTCAGTGCTTACGGCATGGGCAGCGGACAAGTTCACAGCGGAAACAATTGCGCAATCATTCGAGAAATTAGGCTTAAAGGATAAAGTAAAGCATAATGAAGTCATACTCCCGGGTTATGTGTCTGTTTTAAGCGGAAAGCTTGAAGAGGAATCCGGCAAAAAGGTGATTGTCGGCCCGCGCGAGGCCTCGGGGATACCGGTATTTTTAAGGAATCTTAGTAAATGATTACACCGATTTCCTGTTCAAAAATTGTGCAGTATAGATTACACAGATTGACTGTCTATCTGTCTAATCATTTATAAAAATAAACACAAATGGAAAAATGCAAAATTATCTTCAAGCCGAGTAATAAGACGATCGAGGTAAGAAAAGGTGCGGACCTTTTGGCAAGCGCTGTTGCGGCCGGTGTCTATATAAATTCAAGCTGCGGGGGAGAGGGCGTATGCGGAAGGTGCAAGGTTGTCATTAAAAAAGGCAAGTTTCAGACAGAGCCCACGGGGCGGATAACGCCGGAAGAAAAAAAGAAAAATTTTTGTTTAGCCTGCCTTACAACTGTTGAAGGCAATCTGGAAGTTTATATCCCGCCTCAATCAAGGCTTGAGCTTGATAAAACCAAAAAAGAACAAGCCCGGGTGTACCGCTTGAAGGGGCTTTATTCGGAAAGCGCGGAAGTCGACAAGGGCAAACCCATTATAGACGAAGGCATTTTTACTCATAGCCCTGTATCGACCAAGGTCTACGCAGAGTTGCCTCGTCCCACATTGAACGATTCGGTCAGCGACTATGAGCGCTTAATACGGGAAATAAAATCAAAATACAAAATTTCCATAATGCAAGCCGGCTTAAGGAATATAAGGCGTCTCGGCGCCCTTTTACGGCACAGCGACTGGAAGGTAACAGTGACGCTCGGCAAGCGCAATGAAACTACGGAGATCGTTATCATCGAGCCCGGCAACACATCAAAACAAAATTATGGCGTGGCATTTGATATCGGCACGACAACTGTTTCAGGCCAGCTGGTGGATCTCAATACAAAAAAAGTCCTCGGAACAAAAGGAACGCATAATAAACAGGTAATGTTCGGCGATGACGTGATAACAAGGATAATGTTCGCTACGGAAGAAAGCGGCCTGGAAAGGCTGCACCACGCTGTCATAGATAACATGAACTCCATTATTAAGGAGTTAACAGAGGAGCATGGCGTTGCGCTCAATAATGTAACAGGCGTTATGTGCGCAGGCAATACCACTATGATGCACCTTCTTTTGCGCGTTGACCCGACCTACATAAGAAAAGAGCCGTATGTTTCAACAGCTAATTTCGTTCCTGTCATAAGAGCCGCGGAATCCGGTATTAAAATACATCCGCGCGGGCTTCTGGCATGCATACCGGGCGTCAGCACTTATGTGGGAGGGGATATTGTAGCCGGTGTCATAGCTTGCGGCATAGACAATGAGGAGGCGCTCACGCTTCTCTTGGACATAGGAACAAACGGCGAGATCGCTTTTGGCAATAAAGAGTGGATGGCTTGCTGTTCGGCTTCGGCCGGCCCGGCATTTGAGGGGAGCGGCGTTTCCTGCGGGATGAGGGCCATAAAAGGCGCTATTGAGCGTGTTGAAATAGATGCAAAGCTTAATGCCAAGGTCAAAACAATAGCAAACTCAAAACCAATGGGCATATGCGGTTCCGGGTATATAGACCTTCTAGCCCAAATGCTTAAAAAAGACATTATGAAAAGAGACGGAAGACTCAACGCCGATGCCAAGACGAAAAAGATAAGAAAAAAAGACGGCGAATTAGAATATGTGGTAGTTCCTAAGAATAAAGCATGCTGCGGGTACGATATTGTGATAAAAGAAAGCGACATCGAAAACATAAAACGTTCAAAAGGGGCTATTTTTTCGGCGGCAGCAATCCTCGTGAAAAAATTCAATCTTACATTTGACCAAATCGATAAAATTTACATAGCCGGAGGATTTGGCACATATCTTGACATAGAAAACGCCGTTACTATAGGCCTTTTACCTGACGTTGACAGGAAGAAATTCAAATTCGTGGGGAACAGCTCGCTTATAGGTTCACGCGAGATTTTGCTTTCATACGATACTATGAAAAAGGCTGAAGACACGGCAAGAAAAATGACATATGTCGAATTAAGCAAGGATCCGGCGTACATGGATGAATACATCTCAAGTTTATTTTTTCCGCATACGAACCTGGAGAAGTTTCCTAGCGTAAAATAAAAAATGATTACACAGATTTCCTGCTCAAAAATTGTGCAACATCGATTACGCAGATTATATTTTATCTGTGTAATCTTGGTTGCATCTTATTAGAAGCAGAGAATCAGTGTAATCAATATAAAAAAAGATCAATGATAATAGCAGTAGCCGGAAAAGGCGGAACAGGCAAAACCACTCTCGCAGCTTTGATTGTTAAAGCCCTTAAGAGCAAAAAGGCGGGCTCTGTGCTCGCTATAGACGCTGACCCCAATGCGAATCTCGGTGAGGTTCTCGGCGTGAAGAATGTTTCAAGCATAGTGGAGATAGTTGACGACATATCTGAAAATTCAGAAAGCATCCCGAAGGGCATGACAAAGGACCGCTACCTTGATATGAAAATACAGGAAATACTGAACGAAGAGGAAGGGTTTGACCTTTTGAGCATGGGCAGGCCCGAAGGACCCGGGTGCTATTGTTTTATTAATAACCTTCTACGCGACCTTATAGCGCGTCTGATGAAAAATTACGACTATATTATTATCGATAACGAGGCGGGCATGGAGCATCTCTCAAGGCGCCTTGTCCGCGCCGTGGACAGACTTTTTATAGTGAGCGATTCTACTGCTGTCGGAATGCGCTCGGCGGCGAGAATTTCAAGGCTCGTGGATGAATTAAAGATAAAAACAAAGGAAAAGGCCCTTATTGTAAATAAGGCAAAAGAGGACCTTGGTCCTTTACAAAAGGAAATAGATAAAACAGAACTTAAAGTAAAAGCTACGTTGCCATACGATAACACCATAGAGAACATGGCCTTACACGGTAAGCCTGTTTTTTCATTGAAAAACGATAACATTATCGCAAAAAAGATAGAAGAAATAGCTTGAAAGGAGCTTGAATGGAATTGTTGAAGGAAAAATGGCCCGGGAAAATAGCTGAAATCACAATAGGTGCCACAAACGCCGAAGGCGGGACAAGGGCCTCAAAGATTACGGTCGGAGGGGAGACAACGCTTCCTTTTTTGTTTCACGAAGGCGACATGCCGAACATGCCTCGCATAGCCATGGAGGTCCTGGACACGGAACCGGTGGACTGGCCGGAAGTGCTTAAAAAACCTTTTGGCGACGCTTTGAAGGACCCGGCCAAATGGGCCGTTAAATGCCAGGATGAATTCAAGGCGGAAATCATATGCGTGAAGCTTGCCGGCACGCATCCTGATTTCGGAAATAAATCGGCAGAGGATTCGGCAAAGCTCATTAAAGACGTTTTGCAGGCGGTAAAAGTGCCACTTATCATATTGGGTTCGGGTGATGACGAAAAAGACAATATCGTTTTATCCAAGGTGAGCCAGGCTGCAAAGGGCGAGCGTTGCCTTCTGGGCGACGCGACAGAAAAAAACTACAAGACACTTACTGCCAGCTGTCTTGCGGACGGGCACAACATAATAGCCGAATCTCCTATCGATATCAACATAGCGAAACAGGCAAATATCCTTATAAGCGAAATGGGATTTCCACTCGACAAGATCGTCATAAATCCTACGATCGGGGCGCTGGGCTACGGCATGGAATACGCATATTCGATAATGGAGCGTGCCAGATATGCCGCCTTAATCGACGATAAAATGCTCTCGATGCCCTTCATAGCCTTTATCGGGCAGGAGGCATGGCGCGCTAAAGAGGCGAAGACCCTTTTTTCACAGGCTCCGGAATGGGGCGAGGAAGAATCAAGGGGCATTCTATGGGAAGCCTCGACAGCCGCGTGCATGCTGCAGGCAGGAGCAGATATTCTCGTCATGCGGCATCCTAAGGCAGTGGATGTGACGAGAGGATATATCGGGAAGTTAATGGGAAATAAATAACGTTCCGAAAGGACGAAGGGACGAGGGACGAAAGGACGATTCGAATATAACGGCATAAAGTAATCGTCCATTCGTCCAAGCGAGCGAAGCGAGCGGTCGCCCATCGTCCATCGGAACTATGAGGAGGTTTGATGTTAGTTGTAGGCGAGTTGATTAACGGCATGTATAAGGCCGTGGGTAAGGCGATAGAAGAAAAGGATAAAGGCGTTATACAAAAACTTGCCAAGGACCAGCGCGCGGCAGGCGCTTCCATGCTTGATGTAAACACGGGCCCTTATACGAAAAATCCTAAAGATGCGATGAAATGGCTCGTTGAAACTATCCAGGAATCATGCGACGCGCCCTTGTGCCTTGATAGCACTAAGGCCGACGTAATAGAAGAGGGGTTGAAACTGGCTAAAAACAAAGCCATGATAAATTCAACGAGCTCCGACGATGAAAAGCTTGAGGTGCTTGTTCCCCTGGCTTTAAAATACAATGCTTCATTGATAGGGCTTGCCATGGGAAAAAGCGGGATACCCAGAGACAAGAATGAGCGAATGGAGCACGCGGTCAAAATAGTGACAAAATGCCAGGAGGCGGGCGTCCCAATGAGCGACCTGTATCTCGACCCAATTGTCATGCCTGTCAATGTGGCGCAGGCTCAAGGCCCGGAAATTATGGAATCAATAAAAGAATTCGCGCTTTTGTGCGACCCGGCGCCAAAGACAATAGTAGGCTTAAGCAACGCCTCCCAGAGCACGAAGGAGAGGCCGCTTATAAACAGGATCTACTTGGTTATGGCTATAGCTAACGGCCTAACAGCAGCGATATGCGACCCGCTTGATAAACTCCTTATGGACGCGGCGATAACCGCCGAACTTATACTGAATAAAAATATTTATTGCGATTCATTCTTGGAGGCGTACAGAACGAAGTAAACAACGTTCCGAAAGGACGAAGGGATGAAAGGACGAAAGGACGATTCGTCTCTCGTCCGAGCGAGCGTGAGCGAGCGGTCGTCCCTGCCTGACCGGCAGGCAGGCATCGTCCATCGGAACTAGAAAGTATAGATAAGATGTCCCAACCTAAACGTATCTTTATAGCGGCGACACTTCAAAACGAGGGAAAGACTACATTTTCCCTCGGGCTCATCGCCGCCCTTACGAAAAGATTTAAGAGGATAGGTTTTATAAAACCTATCGGGCAGAGGTACCTCATGGAACAGGGGTTCAAGGTAGACGAGGATTCGGTTCTTATCGATAAAATTTTTAATGTCTCAAGAGAGCATAATATAAAAGACCTTTCTCCCATAGCAGTCGAAAAAGGGTTCACTGAAAAGTATATAGAAGGCAAGGCAGGAGGAAACTACGCGAAAGACATAAAAGACTCGTTTGATAAAGTGGCAGAAGACTCGGATTTTGTTATTATAGAGGGCACCGGCCATGCCGGTGTCGGATCCGTATTTGACCTATCCAACGCGACAGTTGCGCGTCTATTAAACGCCGAGGTAGTGCTTCTTACGCCCGGAGGGATAGGGCGGCCGATAGACGAGGCCATGCTTAACAAATCCCTTTTTGATACCGAACGCGTAAAACTCGCCGGCGTTGTCGTGAACAAGGTGCTTCCCGGTAAATTCGCAAAAATTAATAAGTACGTGCGCATGGGGTTTGAAAAAAAGAAAACGCCCGTATTAGGTGTTATGCCTTATCAAAAGCGCCTGGCCCTTCCTACGGTGCGCGAAATTTTGGAGGAATTAAAAATAGAGCTTCTGTGCGGCAAAGATTACCTTGACAGCCCGGTTGATAAAATCCTCGTGGGCGCTATGGAAGCAAGCGAAGCCCTGAAATACGTCGAAGAGAACTCTCTTCTCATAACTGCTTTTGATAAGATAGATATAATAAATGCTATAATAGATCTACAGACGAAAAGTAAAAGAAAAGAAAGTAGCATATCAGGACTCGTGCTTTCAGGCGGCCGGAAGCCGAGCAACTTGGTACTCAAGCGTCTGGAAGACGCTAAAATCCCGACACTTCTCTCGGGTAAAGATACTTATTCGGTTGCAGCTAAAATACACGGCATAAAAGTAAAGATAAAACCGGAAGACAGAATAAAAGTGGATATAATAATAAAAATGGTCGAGCGCTATGTTGATATAGATAGGATCATCGAATGCGCCAATGCTTAGGAGGATAATATGAAAGTTTTAGTTACGGGTGGCGCCGGGTTCATAGGAAGCGCCATTGTTTGGAAGCTTAATGCGGCCGGTATTCAAGATATAATCATCGTGGATCACCTGGCCGGTTCTGAAAAATGGAAAAACCTTGTTGGCAAGCGTTTCGAGGATTACGTGGAGAAGGATAAGTTTTTATCGCTTCTCGATGACCCATCATTAAAGAACAAAATCGACGTTATCATACACATGGGCGCGTGCACATCCACCACTGAAACAGACGCCACGTACATGATGGAAAATAATTACGTGTATTCAAAACGCCTTGCCCAATGGGCGCTTAAAAACCGAAAAAGATTTCTGTATGCTTCAAGTGCTGCCACGTACGGTAGCGGCAAGGATGGGTATTCGGATAACGACAAGGTTACACCCGGGCTCAAGCCTTTAAATGTTTACGGTTACTCAAAACACGCCTTCGACCTATGGGTTTTAAAGAACAGGCTACAAAAAGAATTCGTCGGATTCAAATTTTTTAACGTATACGGGCCGAACGAAAGCCATAAGGACGACATGCGAAGTATGGTGAATAAGGGCTACAAACAGATAAAAGAAACAGGGAAAATTCGACTTTTTAAATCCCACCGGCCTGATTATGCAGACGGCGAGCAGAAAAGAGACTTTATCTACGTGAAGGACACTATGGAGCTTGTTTATCATTTCTTTAAGAATCCCGAGATGCGCGGCATATTTAATATAGGAACCGGGTATGCCCAGACCTGGAACGCGCTTGCCGAAGCGCTTTTTGCGGCTCTAGGCAAGAAGCCGAACATAGAATATGTAGATATGCCGCAAAGTTTACGCGACAAATATCAATATTTTACAGAGGCGGATCTTACGAAACTTAAAAAGGCGGGAACAAAGCATAAGTTTTTCACGCTAAAAGACGCGGTGAAGGACTATGTAGGGTATCTCGAAAACGGAACATATCTATAGAAAAGGGGTAATAATGAAAGAAAAAGTTGAAGCAGTAATAGCGAAAATACGCCCGGCGCTCCAGAGAGACGGCGGAGATGTTCAGTTAATAGAGGTAACGTCGGACGGCATAGTAAAGGTAAGGCTTGTGGGGGCCTGCAGTCATTGCCCGATGAGTCAGATGACGCTTAAATCCGGCATCGAAGCGACTTTGAAACGTGAGATACCGGAGGTTAAAGGGGTAGAGCAAGTTAGTTAGTTTTGGTTGTGGTTGTGTCGGTAGTTTGCGTCGCGAGAAACGGTTGCGTCGTTCGGCCGCGTCGATATTCACGCAACCGACTGACGATTGACGTTTCACGCGACGCAACCGCAACCGATTGACGAAAAACGATAAAAGATATGTACATACTCGGCATACTAGGTAGCCCCCGAAAAAACGGCAACACAGATACGCTTCTTGAGAAGGCGCTTATTGGCGCCCGTTCAAAGGGCGCTAAGACGGAAAAAATAGTCCTGAATGATTTGAAAATGGTTCCGTGCCAGGAGTGCAAAGATGTCAAAGGTGACGGCACGTGCAAGATAGAGGACGACTTTCAGGAAACCTTTAAGAAAATAAAAGAAGCAGACGCTGTAATCTTTGCCTCGCCTATATTCTTCGGGTCTTTAAGCGCCCAGTCGAAAATCCTTATCGACAGGTTCCAATGCGCCTGGCGCTATAAGTATATGACACAGAAGACAGAAGGCAGAGGACAGAGGACAGAAAAAAAAACCGGGGCGCTTATTTTAGTCGAGGCGTCTAAAAGAGATGATTTTCTCGCAAACGCAAAATCCATAATCAAAAACTTCTTTGCGACCGCAAGCTTAAATTATAAGGAAGAGCTTTTGTGTAAAGGGTTAGATTACAAAGGTGCGGTTTTGGAGCAGAAGGAACTTCTCGATAAGGCATTTGAATTAGGTATAAGAATTACGGAGAAACCTAGGAAACCTTCAATGTAACACCACAGTAGGCAGCTCGATAAAGGCAATATAGAGCAAATAATTTACCTCTCATCTTTTTGGCGCAACAAAAGGATGAGAGGTATTTTTTTGGAAAGAATTAATATTTCTATTGACAAAAAAGGAAAAAAATGGCATACTTTACTATGTTGATAAACATAATAATGATTAGAAAGGACCGTGTATGAGGATTTCAGCTAGATGCGATTATGCTTGTAGGGCACTCCTTGAGTTGGCGCTACACCGGCCAAATAAAAATCCTCTCCATACAAAAGACATATCGCGAAAACAGGGGATACCCATAAAATACCTGGTACAAATTCTGATCCAGCTGCAAAGGATGGGATTAGTTGTAAGTGCCAGAGGAAAGAGTGGAGGGTATAATCTTGCCAAGGAGTCGAATGAAATAAGCCTCGGGGAAGTAATGCGCCAGATGGGAGGACCGTTTTTACCGGTGGCTGATTCTGCCGGAAAAAAGAAAGTTGTATTTACGAAGATATGGAATGAAGTAGAGGATGCAATGGCCCGGGTGCTGGATAAAATTACTTTCGAGGATATAGTAAAACGGGCAAAAGGAATAGAAAGTGCTATTGCGTACCAGATATAAAAATAAAGGATAAAAAAATGAAAATAGCAAAAGATATTACAGAGTTAATAGGAAACACGCCGCTGGTAAGGCTGAATAGAATAACATCAGGAGTTCATGCTGATATTGTAGGGAAGCTTGAATTTTTTAATCCACTTTCGAGCGTCAAGGACAGAATAGGGATAAGTATGATAGAGGCTCGAGAAAAAGAAGGAGCAATAACCAAGGATTCTGTTATTGTTGAGCCTACAAGCGGAAATACAGGTATAGCCCTGGCTTTTGCCTGTGCCGCAAGAGGGTATAAACTTATTCTTACGATGCCTGATACTATGAGCCTTGAGAGAAGGTCCCTATTAAAGGCCTTAGGCGCTAAAACAATCCTGACGCCCGGAAACGAAGGCATGAAAGGGGCCGTAGAAAAAGCAGAAGAGCTGGCAAAAAGTAATTCACAATATTTTGTACCCCAACAATTTAAGAATCCGGCAAACCCTGAAGTTCATCGCAAGACCACGGCTGAAGAGATATGGAAGGATACGGATGGCAGGGTGGATATAGTGGTTTCCGGAGTCGGCACAGGGGGAACGATTACTGGCATAAGCGAAGTAATTAAGAAGCGAAAAAAAGACTTTAAAGCTATCGCTGTTGAGCCAAAAGATTCACCGATCCTTTCCGGAGGAAGGCCCGGCCCGCACAAGATCCAGGGTATTGGCGCAGGATTTATTCCTGGTGTATTAAGGAGAGATTTATTAGACGAGATAATTCAGGTGACAAACGAACATGCGGCGATAACCGCAAGAAGATTAGCCAAAGAAGAAGGGTTATTTACGGGTATTTCTTCCGGCGCAGCAGTATGGGCGGCAATTGAGGTAGGAAAGAGAAAAGAAAATAAAAATAAACTTATTGTTGCAATTTTACCGGATTCGGGAGAAAGGTATCTTTCCACGGGTTTGTTTGACGAGAAGTAAAGTCTTATTTTAAAAAGGAGAAAAAAATGGCAAAGACGATAAAAGAGATCAACGAGAAGATAAAAAAAGGGCATGCTGTTGTCGTGACAGCGGAAGAAATTATAGATATTGTGGACAAACTCGGCGTAAAAAAAGCAGCCGAGAAAGTAGACGTGGTTACCACCGGCACCTTCGGCCCTATGTGCTCATCCGGAGCTTATCTAAACATAGGCCACACAAAGCCAAAGATGAAAATAGGCGGTGGAAAAGCTTATATAAACGGTGTGCCCACCCATGCTGGATTTGCAGCAGTTGATCTTTATATAGGAGCGACAATGCTCGCGGACGATGACCCATGCAACAAAGTTTTTCCCGGCGCGTTTGAATATGGGGGAGCCCACGTAATCGAGGATCTAGTGGCCGGCAAGGATCTGAAACTTGAGGCAACTGCCTACGGTACTGACTGCTATCCGCGGAAGAAATTAAAAACGCTCATAAACATCAAAGATCTGAATGAGGCGGTACTTTTTAATCCGCGAAACGCTTATCAGAATTACAATGTAGCGGTTAACCTGTCAGAAAAAGTCATATATACCTATATGGGTACGCTGAAACCGAAACTTGGAAATGCAAACTATTGCTCGGCAGGCCAGCTTTCGCCGCTTTTAAACGACCCGTACTATAAGACGATAGGTATAGGTACGAAGATATTCCTGGGTGGAGGCGAAGGATATGTGGTATGGCACGGAACCCAGCACAACCCTTCTGTTAAGCGCAAGGATAACGGAGTGCCGCAGGCACCGGCAGGTACGCTGGCTGTTTTAGGGGACCTTAAACAGATGAGTCCAAAATGGCTCAAGGGTTCGTCGTTTCAGGGATATGGAGTAACGCTTACAGTAGGTATAGGCATTCCCATACCCATTCTGAATGAGGAAATATGTCAATACACAGCTGTTAGAGACAGGGAAATATGGGCCCAGGTAGTTGATTATAGCGACGCATATCCTAACGGAAAACCAGGTTCATTGGATGAAAAAAACTACGAAGAGCTAAAGTCCGGTAAGATAACTGTCCGGGGCAATGAAGTTCCTACGGCAAGCCTTTCCAGTTATAGAAAGGCGTTGGAGATCGCAAACATACTGAAGGAGCGGATCGAAAAGAAAGATTTTCTTTTGACCGATCCCGTAGCTCCCGTGCCGAGCGCGCAGTCAGGATACGCCTTTAAATCGCTTAAGGAAAGGCCTTTTAAGGATTAAAAAAATGAGGGATACAATAAGCTTACGGAGCGATAGTTTCAGGAGACTTGACAAGATAATGTCAATATGGTTTCATTAAGAAACAGAACATGATAAACTTTACACATAATATACCGACAATCATTTATTTTGGCAAGGGGCAAGTAGAAGCAATTGAAGCAGAGCTTAAAAAACGCGCCGAAAAGATACTGGTTGTAACGGGCCAGGGCAGCGTAAAACGTAATGGCATATTTGACGCTGTAATAAAACAAGTCAAAAAGGCCAAAATACCCTTCATCGAGCTTTCCGGAATTCTTCCAAATCCCCGTCTTAAAAGCGTATATCAGGGCATAGAGCTTTGCAAAAAAGAAAAAATAGATTTTATACTTGCAGTGGGAGGCGGGAGCGTAATAGATGCTTCGAAAGCCATAGCTTGCGGGGTCTTATATAAAGGAGATGTGTGGGACTTTTTTTCGAAAGGGGTGCGTCCTGTAAAAGCGCTTCCAATAGGAACAGTGCTTACGCTGGCTGCGACAGGATCTGAAATGAACGGGAATACGGTTATTACCAAAGAAGATACAAAACGAAAGCTTGCCATAGGTTCGCCTGTTCTCAGGCCTTGCTTCTCCGTTCTTGACCCGGAATACACGTATACGGTTAACCGCTATCACACTGCCGCCGGTGTCGCTGACATAATGGCGCATATCTTTGAGCAATATTTCAGTCACACCCATGCTGCAGACGTCCAGGACCGCATTGCAGAGGCGCTTTTAAAAGTATGCTTAAAGTACGGCCCTGTTGCATGTAAAAAACCAGCTGACTATGATGCCCGCGCAAATATTCTATGGGCCGGGACGCTCGCATTAAATGATTTGATAGGCGAGGGTAAGGAAGAGGATTGGGCATCTCACGCCATAGAGCATGAACTCTCTGCCATATACGACATAAGCCACGGAGCGGGATTGGCGATCGTAGTCCCGAACTGGATGAAGCATGTCTTAAGCGGGAAAACAATCAATAAATTCGCTGACTACGGAATAAATGTATGGGGTATCGACAAGCATAAGGCGAAAGAAAGCATCGCTTTCGAAGCAATAGAAAAAACAAAAAACTTTTTTAAAACTCTTGGCCTTCCCGTAACGCTAAAAGAAGTAAACATTCCATCTGATCATTTTCTCAAAATGGCCCAAAGCGCAATCCAAGACTGGGGTAAAGTAGGGTCCTTTAAAACACTTGCCGAGCGCGATATAGTTTCTATACTAAAATCTTCTCTATAAAAAAAGTTTCGTGAAAAGACTTGACAAATGATACCAATATGGTATCATTTAACTAACAAGGAGGTTTACCATGTGGACCAGAAAATCCATGCTTAGAGCGGTTGCTCACTGCAAAGAAGGCTGCAATATGCGGTGCTGGGCATCACTCTAAACTGCCCAAATTTTTAAGGAGTTAATTATGTCGAAGCGAAAGATAATTAAAATTGATGAAGATAAATGTAACGGATGCGGCCAATGCGTTCCAAATTGCGCTGAAGGAGCTTTGCAGATTATAAACGAAAAGGCGCGCCTTGTAAGTGAGGTTTTTTGTGACGGCCTGGGTGCGTGCATAGGCCACTGCCCAGAGGGGGCCATTACAATAGAGGAACGCGAAGTCGAATCGTTCGATAAAAAGAAGGCTCACGAGAATCTCCATGCTCAGGGCAAGTGTCCAGGCTCAAAAGTCATGGATCTTAATAAGAGCAAGAAGTCCGGTATTCGGGACAAGGCATCCGGAACCCAGATCTCACAGCTTGGAAATTGGCCCCTTCAGATAAGGCTTGTTCCGGTGTTTGCGCCTTATTTTAATGGGGCTGATCTTCTTGTGGCTGCGGATTGTGTTCCCTTTGTGTATGCGGATTTTCATAATGATTTACTTTCCGGGAAAGTGCTTCTTGTAGGCTGTCCTAAGCTTGACGATGCACAATATTATAGTAAGAAGCTTACAGATATATTGAAGCAAAATGACGTAAAATCCATTACTTCGGCACATATGGAAGTGCCGTGCTGTTTTGGCCTTGTAAGTATGGTAAAAGGGGCTATTGCCGCATCAGGAAAGAAAATACCTTTTAAAGAAGTGACTGTCAGTATAAAAGGTGATAAAATATGATCTTTAAGTGTCCGGGGTCGCAGAAATTCAGCCGGCCACAGCCTGAAGAGATAAAATGTTCATTCTGCGGAGAAAAAATAGAGATATGGACGGATGAGACAAAGATAAAATGCCCGAAGTGCAAAAAAATAGTGACCCGAAAAAATTCACCTGCTTGCCTAGATTGGTGTAAGTACGCCAAAGAGTGCGTAGGAGACGAAGTGTATAAAAAATACCTAAAAGAGAGAGGCAATAAAAATGCTAAGTAAAAAAATACTTGAGAACTTAAGCGAACAGATGAATAAAGAGATCTATTCCGGCTATTTCTATCTAGGCATGTCAGACTATGCCGCATCAACAGGGCTTGGTGGTTTTGCCAACTGGTTTTATGCTCAATGGAAAGAAGAAATAGCTCACGCAAAAGTTATCCTCAACTACATAAACAAAAACGGACAAAGGGCCATGCTAAAAGCGATTGACGAGCCGCCGCAAGACTTTACATCCGGGCAGGATCTGTTTGAAAAAACGCTCGCTCACGAAAAAAAGGTGACAGGCCTTATTAAAGCCCTTGTTGAACTGGCGAGAACCGAAAAAGATACGGAAACGGAAAATTTTCTTCAGTGGTTTGTTAAAGAGCAGCGCGAAGAAGAATCTACCCCGGCCGGCATATTGGAGGAAATAAAGAAGGCTGGAGAAAAAGGCATAAAAGAAATAGATAAGAAACTCTCCGCCAGAAAATAAAACGGATGGGATACGAACAGGCTCTTTCAAAATCATGGAAGGATCTCAAAAAAGTATCGGACAAAAAAAACCATACAGTAAAATTCCTATCCACTAATTATATGATAGACCTCGAAAAACAAAAGGTTCTTTCGGTACCCTCCGGCATACCGGCAAAGGATTATACAAGCATAATAGCCATGCATTATTTAACCAAACACCTTGAAGGCCTTCGGCCTGTTTCAGGCGACTGGATTTCTTTCAAGGAACTTGCAGGAGGCGAGGGGTATTACCCGACGTTTAAAAAAAGGGTAATAGACGTAATAAAAGAAAAATACGGAGACTTCCCGGAAAAACTCGCAAAGCTCGTAGAGCGATTTAAAGCCAAAGCCGTGCAAATGGCGGATATAAGCGTGATCCTCGAGCCTTTAGAAAAGGTGCCCATTCTTATTACGATGTGGCGGGGCGATGATGAATTTGGCCCGGAAGCTAACGTGCTTTTTGATAAGAATATAGCCGATATTTTTGAAACAGAAGACATAGTGGTGCTTTCCGAAATCGTAGCGTACAGCATATAAAAAGAGAAATGAAACTAATTACCAGAAATACTGATTACGCGATACGCGCGCTTTGCTATATAGCTAAAAATGAGAAAAAAGTTCTTTCCGTAAAGGGGCTTGTTAAGGAATCAAAAATAACAAAACCCTTCTTGAGAAAAATACTTCAGCACCTTAATAAAAAAGGATTTCTCAAGTCAACAAGGGGAAAGGGTGGCGGTTTTGTTTTAATGCGCAAACCCGGGCTTATAAGGGTTAGAGAAGTAATTGAAGCATTTCAGGGTAAAATACAATTAAGTGAGCACGTTTTTATAAAAAGACTATGCCCGCACATAAAAGTATGTAAGCTGAAAAAAGCGCTGGATGGCATAGAAAAAAATGCAATAAGAGTATTGAATTCGATTACCATAAAAGATCTCATAAAGAATCTTGCGAGGTAAGATGCAAGAGCTTGACACTAAAATAATAGATATACTAAAAAGAACACATGATATTATAAGTTTTCGGTTTGCTGCATCGAATGATATAGAGTTTAAGGCAGGGCAGTTTTTCCAGCTGACTATAACAGTAGCCGGTAAGCCCGAATCCAAATATTTTTCATTTTCCAACTCGCCCACGGAAAAAGGCTATATAGAGTTTACCAAGAGAATAACCGAAAGCCCTTTTTCGCAGGCCCTTCTTAAGCTCAAAAAAGGCGATAGGGTACATATAAAGCTTCCTTTAGGCATATTCACCTTCGGGAATGAAAAGAAAATAGCATTTCTTTCCGGCGGCATCGGCATAACGCCCATACGTAGCATGTGCAAATTTACTTGCGATGCAAAGCTTGATAGAGATATAATTCTTTTATATAGCAATAAGCGCGTAAGTGATATTCCGTTCAAAGAAGACCTTGACAGCATGGCATTAAGAGACCGGAATATACGTATTGTTTATACTGTTACGGATGAAGAAAAAGACTCTGCTCAAACGTGGAAAGGGCTTTACGGACGGATAAAAAGTGATATGATAAAAAAAGTAATACCTGATTATAAAGACAGGCATTTTTTTGTATGCGGTCCGCCGGGCATGGTAGGCGCCTTGGATTTATTATTAAAAAACGAACTGCAACTTGGCGATAATCAAATACATAAAGAAAACTTTGCGGGATACGAAAAACATGGCTATTGAAAACAATAAATGTGTTAATTGTACGGAATACAAGAATTGTAGGGACTCCTTTACGTCCTGGATATTTTTTATAATAGGCATTGTCGCTACGATAGCCATAAGGGTCGTGACCGTATTGGTACACGTTAATCCGGTATATTCGAAAATCGCCTGGTATATAGGAGTCGGTGGTTTTTTTGCTTTTTTCGTATATAAATTTCGCATCAATAGAGCAAGAGCAAAAATAATAATAGGTCGGAAGCTTGTAGAAAAAGTAAAAGACAGAAAGGCCCTTAAAGATGAGGACTATAATCTCATATCAGCTATTTTATGCGGCCTGAATTCTCGGAAGGAAACCATAAACTATGTGTTTATATTCGGGCTTTCGGCAGCGGCGATTTTATTGGCAGTTTACATGGATTTTATAAAATAAAGAAAGTGAGGCTCATATGCAGGTAGAAAAAATAGGGGAGGAATATAAGTGTGAAATTTGTGGAAATGAAGTGAAGGTTACTAAATCCGGAGGCGGGGAACTAGTGTGCTGCGGCCAGCCAATGGAGAGGACGTAGTGTTACGAAGGACGAAAGGACGAAAGGACGATAGACGAAAAGGAGACTTTATGGCAGAGACAGCAAAAAAAACAAAATCGATTAAAGGAACCGAAACAGAAAAGAATCTTCTGGCATCATTTGCAGGTGAGTCGCAGGCAAGAAACAGGTATACATATTTCGGTGGCGTAGCTAAGAAAGCAGGCTACGAGCAAATCGCAGCTATTTTCTTAGAGACAGCTGATAACGAAAAAGAACACGCAAAGCGCTTTTTTAAGTTTCTTGAAGGCGGAGAGCTCCAAATCCAGGCATCTTACCCGGCAGGGGTAATAGGGGATACGCCTAAGAATCTTTTGGCCGCGGCTACGGGTGAGAACCTTGAGTGGACAAAGCTTTACAAAGAAGCCGAGCGCACAGCGCGAAAAGAAGGATTCGAAGAAGTTGCGGTGCAGTTTAAAGAAATAGCTGAAGTTGAAGAAGAGCACGAAACCCGTTACAGAAAGCTTCTGAAAAACATAAAAGACGGGAAAGTTTTCGAGAAGGACGCGGCTGTAAAATGGAAATGCCGTAACTGTGGTTATGTGCACGAGGGGAAATTTGCGCCGGATAAATGCCCGGCTTGTGCGCACCCCAAGGCGTATTACGAAGTATTGTGTGAGAATTATTAATATGCTTTCGGTTGCGTTTGCGTTTGCGGTGGCGTCGCGAGAATCGGTTGCGTCAGTGGGTTGCGTGCGAAAAAAAACACGCAACCATTCGACGGCCGACGTTTTGCGCGATACAACCACAACCGATTGACAAAAACCAAAAAAAGGAAATCTCATGAAAATCTACGTATGCAAAGTATGCGGCTATATCGCGATCAATGGTAACGCCCCTGAGAACTGTCCGGTATGTCACGCGCCAAAGGCATCTTTTGAAGAAAAAATCGATGCTATCAAAACTCCGGCCGATCCCAAGAACCTGACGGATCTTGAAAAAAAGCACATACCAGTGGTTCTTGTATTGAAGAAATGCGGCCTTATAGAAGGCTGCACTGATGTGCACGTTAAAATGGGCGAAATAATACACCCCATGGAGAAGAAGCACTTTATTACGCATATTGATTTTTACCTGGATAAGGAATTCATTTCGAGAGTTATTTTAATGCCTGGAAAGCTTAATCCTGCAGCGGCATTGCATCTTAAGGCAAGTTCTGGTACGTTGACAGCTATAGAGTTGTGCACCCTTCACGGGGCGTGGGCGAAAGAAGTAGCTCTATAAGGAGAAAAACATGTTTACAGCAAGTGAAATAGTAGAGCTCGGCGTGCAAATAGAGATAAACGGAAAAGAGTTTTACGAAGAGCTTGTCAAGAATACAAGGAAACCGAAAGCAAAGGATCTTTTTTCTTACCTGGCCGAACAGGAAGCGCATCACATAGATGTATTCAAGAAAATCCTGCATACGGTTAAAGAATACGAGCCGAAAGAAGCGTACCCCGAGGAGTATTTTTCCCACATGAACGCGCTTGCAAGCCAGTACGTATTTACACAAAGAGCAAAAGGCGTTCTGTACGCTAAAAATGCGAAAACAACGGAAGAAGCGCTTGAGACTGCGCTTGGGTTTGAAAGAGAGTCCATAGAGTTTTACAAAGGTATGAAAAAAATCGTGCCAAAAGAGCAGGATAATCTGATAGATACCCTTATTAAGGAAGAAGAAAAGCACGTAAAAGATCTGGAAAACATAAAGGAAGTCCTGGCTTTTTAACTTTTATTAATGAAAGGAAAAAATTATGGCGAAAAAAGTAGCAATTTATTCAACCCCCACGTGCCCGTACTGCATAAAAGTAAAGCAATTTTTTAAAGATAATAACATAAATTTCGAAGACATAGACGTTTCCTCAAACCAGGAAAAAGCGCAGGAAATGATAGACAAATCCGGACAGATGGGCGTTCCGGTTCTCGACATAGAAGGCGATATCATCACCGGCTTTGATAAAGACGCTATAAAGAAATCACTCGGCATATAAAATGACAAAAGATCCGGCCTGCTGCAAGAAAAACGCTGTCCCGTTATATCTAAATAAAACGTTCATAACTGCTTCTATCCTGGCTTTTCTCGTATTGATTTCTTACCCGGTTACATTTCTTGCGCCATTCAGACAGTCCTTGTTTGCATATCTTGGCAAAATCTGGTGGGCGATACTCCTGGGACTTGTTCTCGGAGGAGCCATGGAGTATTACGTCCCAAGAGAATATATTTCACACATCCTGGCAAAACCAAAAAAAAGAACTATTTTTTATTCTGTTCTCCTGGGATTTCTCGCAAGCGCGTGTTCGCACGGAATATTGGCATTATCTATAGAACTTCACAAAAAAGGCGCCTCGAATCCCGCTGTAGTATCATTTCTTCTGGCGAGTCCCTGGGCCAATCTTACGATCACAATAATGCTCTTAGGTTTTTTCGGGCTCAAGGCATTATTTATAATTATAAGCGCATTCGTAATTGCCATTATAACGGGGTTTGTGTTTCAGTTCCTGGAAAAGAAGAATCTTATCGAAAAAAATAATAATATTGTATACACAAAAGACGATTTCTCTATAACAGATGACATTAAAAAAAGAGTAAAGCAGTACAATTTTTCTTTTCAACAAATAAAAGAGGATATCAAAGGTATATATGCCGGCACCTTGTCGCTCGGAAACATGGTTTTATGGTGGGTTTTTATAGGCATGGCTCTTGCGAGCCTTGCCGGGGCCTATATCCCCCCTGAATTTTTCAAAAGCTACATGGGGCCCACCATGCTCGGACTTTTTGTTACGCTTGCGTTGGCGACCGTAATAGAGGTATGTTCCGAAGGCTCGGCTCCCATGGCGTTTGAGATTTTTCGGCAGACAGGAGCCCTCGGCAACAGCTTTGTATTTTTGATGGCAGGTGTAGCGACCGACTATACGGAGATAGGCCTCATATGGCACAATATAGGCAAGAGGACAGCTATGTGGCTGCCGATCGTCACTGTGCCACAGGTTGTTTTGTTTGGGATTCTGGCTAATGCAATTTTCTAGTTCCGAGGGACGAAAGGACGAAAAGACGATGGACGAATCGTCCATCGTCCTAGCGAGCGAAGCGAGCGGTCGTCCCCTCGTCCATCGTAACGGAAGGCGCGTATGTACGATCTCGTAATAATAGGAGCAGGCCCAGCAGGGATAACAGCAAGCGTATATGCTGCGCGGAAACGCATGAATTTTCTTGTTATCAGCGAGGACATAGGAGGACAGACAGCGTGGAGCGGGGACATAGAGAACTACACAGGATACCAGTTCATCGCAGGAACAAGCCTTGTGGCAAAGTTTGCCGAACACATGAAAAAATACGAGGTTCCTCTTAAAGAAGGTGAAAAAGTAAAACGCCTCACAAAAGAAAGCAATAGTATAAAGATCAAGACAGAAAGCGGTGAATACGAAACAAAAACCGTCATTATCGCCTCCGGTAAAAAATCGCGTGAACTCGGTATCCCAGGCGAAAAACAATTCAAAAACAAAGGAGTTACCTACTGCGCGACTTGCGACGGGCCTGTGTTTGCCGGAAAAGATGTAGCTGTAATAGGCGGGGGAAACGCAGGTTTAGAAGCTGTAATACAGCTTATGAAAATCGCGAAGAAGATCTATCTTATAGAAGCATCAAATAAGATAACGGGTGACGCGATACTGGAAGAAAAAGCAAGATATGACAAAAAGGTCGAGATCGTAACCGGCGCCGAGATCCTGGAGATTACCGGGGACAAAATGGTAAACGGGTTAAAAATAAAAGTGCGTGGCGCCGAAAGAAAAATTCCTCTCGAGGGCATTTTTGTGGAAATAGGCCTTGTTCCGAACTCGGCGTTTCTTAGATCCCTTGAAAAGAATAAAAAAGGCGAAATAAAAATAAATTCGTATAATGAAACAAGCATATCCGGCATATTTGCAGCCGGTGACGTTACTGACATACCTGAAAAACAGATCATAATAGCCGCAGGAGAGGGCGCGAAGGCTACACTTTCCGTATTCAGATATTTAGCGCGATCAAAAGGAGGAGCATGATCTCAAAGACAAGGCTGCTCGGAGGGCTCCATGAGCTTACATACGTTGAAGAAGGCATGGTAACGCTCTTTGCTAAGTTTTCCAAAAGTCTTTTAAAAGAAACAAAGAACGTTGACCCTCAAAAAAAAGAAAAAATAAACGCAATACTTACAAAACTCTATCGCGATTCTACAAGGCACAAAGAAGTGATAGATAATATAATTGAGGACGTGAGAAAGGCTTCAAAAGATGAGTATTGAGATTTTAAGAAAAGAATTCTATGCGATACTGGAACTGGAGAAACGGGCGAAACACTTTTACAATCATTACATCGACCAGCTGGAAGATGAGAAGATAAAAGAGAAACTGGTTTCCATAAGAAATGACGAAGCAGCACATATAAAACTCGCCGAAAACCTCATAAAACTAGCTTCATGACTAATAAGGGGACGTTTCATCTTGTTGTAACTTATTGCAGGTAATAGGGTTATAACACGTCCTTTTCCAAAAAAAATAAGGTAATGGCAAAATGGAAAACAGCAGGTTGCAACTCATTGATATTAAAAGGATTAGAATAAAGTGAAACGTCCCCTTATTGTTGCTGAGTATAAGAAGAAGAGAAAAGAGATCACGAAGCGGCTGGAAGAGTTTGAGAAAAATCTTGGTAATGAAGATGAGCATATATTTGCGGAACTATGTTTTTGTCTTCTTACCCCTCAATCAAAAGCAGTAAACTGCAATAAGGCGCTTTGCAAGTTACGTAAGAAAAAACTTCTCCTGGAAGGCTCTGCGAACAAAATAAAACCAATATTAAAGCGCTGGGTGCGCTTTCATAACAAAAAAGCCGAATATATTGTACTTGCCAGGAAAGCGCTTACGAAAAAAGGCAGGCTTCGGTGCAAAGAATTTTTAGGAACAAAAAACGTTTTTTTTATTCGCGATAAACTTGTTAAAGAAATAAAAGGGTTGGGCTACAAAGAGGCGAGCCATTTTCTGAGAAACATAGGGCTTGGCAGGGATATCGCGATAATAGACAGGCATGTTATCCGGAATCTTAAGAAAGAAAGAGTCGTCAAAAAAGTTCCGGAAACAATCACGAAAAAAAATTACCTGGAAATAGAAAATAAAATGAGGAAATTTGCTAAAAAAAACAATATACCGCTCGGGGCGCTGGATCTTTTATTCTGGTCGAACGAAACAGGGTTTATTTTTAAATAGATTTGGCTTAGAAAGAGATAGTTGCGCTTGTTCCGAATATGTTATAATCCGTCCACTTATCTTTTGCGCCCCTTGTGGCCTGCCTAAGATAGAATACATCCACGGTTAATTTCTCGACGAACGGAAACTTCATGCCCAGATATAGCCGATTTCGGCTTATGCCCTTTGTGTCGGTTTGTATAAAGATCTCGTCCGCGACGTAAGGAGTAAATTTTATGTTCCGTATATCAAACGGTAATCCAATGTAGGCTTTATTTCTATAGCTCCAGGTACCGTGTTTATTTCCACGGATCCTGTAAGCGATCCTGTTTCGATCTTTTAGCCTGAAACTAAAAAGATCAATTTGTAACGTGGCGTCAATGTGAGGCCTGTATTCCGGGTTCCAGTGCTTACTTTTCTTCTCGATAATCTGACGGTAAAACACGCCCGTTTCCAGATATTTGTTAGTTTTATATTTAATCCCAATGTCAGTGTGATTATAGTACCAGGTACTGGCGTTGTCACCAAAACGAAATTCTTCCTGGATACCAAGTTTTGCTTTATCTGAAATCTTAACCTGAATTGTTTCGACGTTCCAGTATTGAAAATCTCCGTTTTGAAAAGCGCGAGCCGAACAAAAAGAAAGCAGCGAAAAACCAAGAGATAACAAAGCTATTTTCTTATACATTTTTTCTTTTGTTATTTTGCAAATACCTTAAACAATGTCAGCGATCCAAGCAGTACCATAACAATAGCCACTATGATTTTAGCCTTTTTCTCAGGAATGCGCTTTAAAATATGCGCTGCCAAGGGCACCGATAGAACTGCGCCGGTCATTAACCATGGCGCAAGTGTCCAGTCAATTTTAGTCGAGGCGAAAAAATATACTATTACACCCGCAAGGCAGGTAACCCCTTCGGCTAAAGACGTGATCGCTACCGCATTTTTTACGCCTATTCCGGAAAGCATCTGCCCACCCATGACGAGAGGGCCGTATCCACCGCCTGACATGCCCTTATTAAAAGAGGCAATAGTACCGAGAATCGTAATTTTTTTCCAAGTAAATCTGGGGGGTCTTTTAAAAGTAGCCAATATAAAAACGCCCATGAAGACGACTATCCAGCCGATCCAGAGCTTTAAAATACGAGCAGGTAATTTTATTGCCAGAAATACGGCAGCGACAGTCCCTATTACAGAAAATACAGCCAGAACAACGGCGATATGCGTATCCTTGGATTTGAGCTTAAAATCCACATTTTGTATAGTATGATGAAACGAGGCAGCCGTGATTCCGGATACGAATTCAGAAAGAAGAACGGCTGGCACTACCTGAAGCGGCTGAAATCCCATGAGAAGAAGAATAGGGGTGAGGCTTGTCCCATATCCCATGCCGAGGCTTGAATCAATAAACTCGCAGACGAACGCCAAGGGTATAAGAAAAAGAAGCTTTGTATCTTCCATTTATGTCTCCTTTTTATACCAGGTCAGAAAGCTTTAGTTTTTCCATCTTCTTTGAAATGTAGTCCCTTATTTCCTTGAAAACAAACATTATTTTTTTTTCTTTTTCTAGGGGCGTATGTGAGAAAAAATACGTACTTACCGATTCTGTCGGCGCGAGCGCCCCGTCCATTAGACGGATAATATCTGCTATGCGTATTTTCCGGGGAGGCAGAGCCAGTATATAGCCTCCCGCGGCACCTCGACGCGCTTTCAGGAACCTGTTTTGTTTAAGCACAAGAAGCAAATGCTCGAGGTATTTGTGGGGGATATCGTACTTGGAAGAAATAGCTCCAATTTTTACGAAGCCAACCTTTTTATGGCGGGCAATGTAAATGAGAGCCAGTATCGAATATTCGCTTTTTGTCGTTAGTCTCATGCAATTCCCTACTTTGTTTATAGGGATTGTATTCTATTTAACGAATATTGTCAAGTTTTTTCTTGACTAATTCCGTGAAAAATGGTACAAAGTTCGTGAAGAACGGAACGAGCAATGAGCAATAAAAAAATTCCCGAAAGCACTGTTTCAAGGCTCTTTTTATATTTGAGGGAGATTGTAGTCCTTTGCGGCATGAATATCCGGACAATCTCGTCGGCAGAGCTCGGGGAAAGGGTAAACTTAAGCGACGTGCAGGTGAGAAAAGACCTGGGGCACGTGGGGCAATTCGGGACAAGTGGCGCCGGGTATGATACGGAAGAACTTAAAACCGCCCTTGAGAAAATACTTGGTAAAAACAAGGTCTGGAACGTAGCTGTAGTGGGGGCCGGGCACCTGGGGTCAGCGCTTCTTACGTACCCGGGATTCAAGACGCACAACCTGAACATGGTCGCGGCATTTGACTCGGAAGATAAAAAAATCGGAAAGAAAATAAGCAACGTGACGATCCAAAACATTTCAGAGATCTTAAAAAATATAAAGGATAAAAAAGTGACCATAGGCGTGGTGGCGGTTCCGGCTGAGAGCGCTCAAGGCGTTGCGGATAAACTGGTGTCATCAGGCGTGGAGTGCATTTTAAATTTTGCCCCCGCTTCAATTTCCGTGCCGGAAAACGTTAAAATAAAAAACGTAGATTTATCAAGAGAGCTCGAGACGCTCTCTTATTTTTTGGCCAATAAGAGGTAGGACGCTTTGCACTATATCTCAAACGACAATTTTTTTAAATTTTTAGACAAATTAAAAAATACTTTTAACGTATTTGTGCCCGTAAAAAAGGACAAACAAAGGTTTTACAAAAAGTACGACACGCCAAGAGAAGATATAATAATAGGTGAAGTAAGGGCCTTTGAGCCGGCAAAGGCGTTTTTTAGTCACGCAAGAGAGATAGTGGCGGAAGGCTTTAAAAATACTTCTCCGCAAATGAATAAGAAGCCTCTCGCTATCGTAGGGGTAAAGGCCTGCGATCTTAAGGGGTTCAAGGTTCAGGACCATGTGTTTTTAAATCATGACTACAAGGACCCGTTTTATATACGAAATAGAGAAAATAACCTTATTATCAGCGCTGACTGCACCTCGGCGATAGATACGTGTTTTTGCCTTGCTGTAGGCGTAACCCCGTACCCTGAGAAAGATTTTGATATTAACCTTTCTTCTGTTGAAGGCGGTTTTATAGCGGAAACCGGTTCGGAAAAAGGTAAGGCTACTATTGATGCGCATGCAAACCTTTTTGAAAGTGTAAAAACCCGAGCTAAGTCGCAAAAAGACGAACAACGAAAAAAAGTTACAAAAGATGTTGAACGCAACATAAAAGAAAACAATGTCCCGCGCCAGGAGAGCCTCAAGGGCATAATCGAGAAAAATTTTGAATCAGATATATGGAAGGATGAGGCAAGAGCGTGCGTTGAATGCGGCGCGTGCAATACTGTCTGTCCCACGTGCCACTGCTTCCTTCTCTACGATGAAAAAAATAAGGAAAATTTAGCCCGTCTCAGAATCTGGGATTCCTGCATGATAAAGGATTTCGCGCGCGTTGCGGGCGGCGCCAACCCCAGGGCGAAGCTTTGGATGCGCCTTCGAAACAGGTTCGAGAAAAAATTCTACTATTTCCCGAAAGTGGCTGATTTTTACGCATGTACCGGCTGCGGCCGCTGTATTACAGCGTGCCCCGCTAAAATCGATATACGAAAAGTATTAAAAAGGCTGGTCAAAGGTGAATAATCCTTACAGGCCCATAAAAACAGAGGTTCTCGACGTAATCACGGAAACGTCCAACATAAAGACGTTACGGCTAAAACCGGTCGAACCCATAGAATTTCGCGCGGGCCAGTTTATAGAGTTAACCGTTCCGGGCGTCGGCGAAGCGCCGTTTACACCTTCTTCGAGGTCGTCTGTTAAGGACATGATGGAAGTAACTGTCATGAAAGTAGGCAAGGTTACTGAAAAGATACACGAACTTAAGAAGGGTGACACTGTGGGCTTAAGGGGTCCTCTCGGAAAAGGCTACCCCTTGGAGGATTTTAGGAACAAAGAAATCCTTGTAGTAGGCGGCGGATGCGGACTTGCTCCTTTAAGGGCGCTCATGTACGAGCTTTTCGAGAATATAGGTGATTTTAAGAAAGTTATCTACAGGGGCGGGTGCAAAACGCCGCAGGACTTTCTTTACAAAAAAGAAATAAACGAGTGGAAAAAAGAGCATAAAAGCGTGGATATGCGGCTTACCGTCGACAAGGGTGACCCGACTTGGAAGGAAAACGTCGGTGTTGTTACAACCATAATGGACGGCATTAGTATGGACTGCAAAAACGGAATCGGAATTGTCTGCGGTCCGCCTATAGCTATGAAATATGCTACCATGAAGCTTCTTGACATGGGGTTTCAGGATGAAAATATATATCTTTCGATGGAAAAAAATATGTCCTGCGGGATAGGTAAGTGCGGGCACTGCAGGATAGGCATATATTATGCCTGCAAGGATGGCCCGGTATTTAAGTATAGCCAGATAAAAAATTACCACGAGATTTGGGATTAAAAGATGGGCACAAGTAACGATAGGCTTTATATTGATCTCGACGCATGCGCTACCGGCGAATGTAAAAAGTGCGAGATAAAATGCAGCTATTTTTATCACACGCAGACTCCGGGCAATAACGGAATAATTTCCATAGCGGAACTCGCTACCTATGTTCTGGTATGCAGGAAGTGCGAGGAGGCGCATTGTGTTAATGCGTGCCCGAAAGACGCGCTCGAGCAGGACAAAGAAAAAGATAAGCTGCTCGTAAGGCACAACATGCGTTGTATTAGCTGTAAGTCATGTTCTCATGCATGTCCTTACGGAACGATTTATCCGGAACTGGTGCCGTTTTTAGTCAGTAGTTGCGATTTATGCCTGGATAGAAGAAAAGAAAATAATGAGCCTCTTTGCATAAAGAGCTGCCCTTACGGGGCCTTGAGTTTAAAAAAAGGAGATGTTGAATTAGGTGAAAACACGTTTCTGGTGGGAGACAACTTAATAGTGCATTCGACACACTGGGACAGGGAACGAGCGTGAAAACTAAGCTACGAAGGACGAAAGGACGAAAGTACGAAAGGACGAATCGTCTATCGTCCGAGTGCCCGCAGGGCACGATCGTCTATCGTCTATCGGAACGAGACCAGTGATGATTTATTTACTTTATTTTATCTTATATGGTTTTTTCTTAACGGCGGTGATCGGGCTTGTGGCGAGCTGGATTGACAGAAAGGTCACGGCCAGGGTTCAATACAGGGTCGGGCCGCCGGTTTTGCAGCCGTTAATCGACATCGTAAAACTTTTAGGCAAAGAAACGCTCGTTCCCCGAGGAGCGTCGAAAGCAGCTTTTTTAGGTGCGCCACTTTTTGGCCTGGCAAGCGTCATGCTTGTTTCGACAATTCTCTGGATGAACAATATAAACACACAAAATACTTTTTTGGGAGACCTCATAGTCGTGCTCTATGTTTTAACAATTCCTTCTATAAGTATTATCATGGGCGGATTTGCTTCGAGCAACCCTTTAGCGAGCATAGGAGCCTCAAGAGAAATGAAGCTTGTTTTAAGCTACGAACTTCCTTTTGTCCTTGCAGTGCTCGTGCCGGTTATACACTCGGGTTTTTCCATTAGAATCGGAAGTCTATTAACTTATCAGGCCTCAAACGGTGTTTTTGCAGGAAGTTTATCAGGCGCTTTGGCGCTTATCGTGGCTATCCTTTGCGTGCAGGCAAAACTGGCACTTGTTCCTTTTGATATGCCTGAAGCTGAAACAGAGATTGCAGGCGGGGTGCTGATAGAATATTCGGGAACGCCGCTCGCCGTGTATAAACTCATGAAGAACATGTTGCTTTTCGTGTTGCCATTTTTTCTCATGATAATTTTCATGGGAGGACTAAGGACCGACGGTATACATTTATTGTACGGCGTGTTAAAATATGTGGGTCTTGTAGCTATTATAACGGTTATAAGAAATACAAATCCGAGGGTACGAATAGACCAGGCGGTCAGATTTTTCTGGGGGCCGGTTACGATCCTGGCAATTATAGCGGTCATATTAGCATTTAAAGGATTATAATAAATGAGCCTTAAGCTTAAAGCACTGCTTAAATCTCCGTGGGTTTTTCACCTCTCGACGGGAAGCTGCAATAACTGCGACATAGAGATCCTGGATTGCCTTACGCCGAGATTTGACATTGAGCGCTTCGGCATGATTCTCGCCGGCAGCATAAAGCATGCGGATGTTCTTTTAGTAACCGGCTCATGTAACAGGCAGTCGGTTACAAGGATGAAAAGATTGTATGAGCAGGCGCCGAAGCCGTGCCTCGTAGTCGCAATAGGTGAATGCGCCATGTCAAGAGGCATGTTTATGCAAAGTTATAATTGTCCGGTGCCTTTAGATAAGATCATACCGGTAGACGCGTATATCCCGGGATGCCCGCCTAAGCCAGAGGCGATCATTGCGGGAGCAGTAAAGTTGATCGAGAAGTTGAAAGGAAACGCATGACGCGCAGCGAAATCTTAAAAGATATAAAAGAGCGCTTTAAAAGCGACATACTAGAAGTATTCGATAAATCTCCGAAGAGAGTTTATATCGAAATCAAACCGGAATCGATCCGCATTGTTTCTGAATATATATTCAGGGAACTTTGCGCGCGGTTCAATATTGCGTCAGGGGTGGATACAAGAAGTGCCATAGAAATTTTATATCATTTTACTATCGAAGATATAAATTTACTTATTTCGTTCAAGGTAAAACTCGATAAAGTTAAGCCTGAAATCGATTCTCTCGCGCCGCTTTTTGAGGCGGCGAACTGGATCGAGCGTGAGATGTATGAGCTTTTGGGAATCAATTTCAAGGGCCACCCGGATTTGAGACGGCTTCTTTTGCCGGACCAATGGCCGGAAGGTGTGTACCCGTTGCGGTGCGACTATAAGGAATGGGATAAGAAGGCAATACGAGATAGAGGAGTATGAAGCAGTAATCAGTCTTCAGTAATCAGTTATCAGAAACGATAGCTGAAAACTGATAACTAAAAACTATATGAGTAAACGAACAATAGTACCAATAGGCCCGTATCATCCGCTGCAGGAAGAGCCGGAATTTTTTACTCTTACCGTTGAGGGTGAGAGAGTTGTGGATATAGACGTCCGCGTGGGGTACAACCACCGTGGCATAGAGAAACTTTCAGAGATGAAGACGTTCGATCAGTCAACCTTTGTCATAGAAAGAATATGCGGGATTTGCTCTACGAGCCATCCGTTTGCTTATACCAGAGCCGTCGAGGACATAATACCGGTTGAGGTTCCCGAGAGGGCCAAGTACATACGGACCATAATAGCCGAAGGTGAGAGAATTCATTCTCATCTTTTGTGGCTCGGCCTTGCCGGGCATTTCCTGGGGTATAATACGGTTTATATGTGGGCTTGGAAGTTGAGGGAAGAAATTCTGGATGTAATGGAAATTCTTTCCGGCAACAGAAACAACTACGCTATGTTTAAGCCGGGTGGGGTAAGGCGCGATATTAAATCCGAAGACATACCAGGGTGTATTAAAAAAATAGATTCTATCGTACCAACTCTTAATATGCTTAAAAAAGCCGTAATAGATGATCCTGTTCTTCACGCCCGCACGAAAGGAATAGGCGTTTTAACCAAAGAAGAGGCCCTAAACTATTCGGCTCTCGGGCCCACTTCCAGGGCTTCAGGCGTTGCAAGAGACGTGAGAAAAGACTCGTCGTACGGAGCTTACGATGCAGTAGAGTGGGATATGATAGTAACGCAGAACGGCGATGTTTTTGATAAGGTTATCGTAAGAGTGCTTGAAATGTTTGAGGCGGTAAAAATAATGAAGCACTGTCTCCTGAATTTGCCGAAAGGTGAAATAGACCTCAACCTAAAAAGCATTCCGCCCGGAGAAGGGATAGGACATATCGAGGCTCCTAGAGGCGAGACGTTTCATTACGTTCGTTCTGACGGCACAAACAGGCCTGCGCGTCACAAAGTAAGAGCGCCAACATTCATGAATTTGCCTACATATAAAGCGACCGTTGTGGGAGAAACGATATCGGATGCGACAATAATTCTTGCCGCGATAGATCCTTGCTATTGCTGCACGGAGAGGATGGCTGTGCGCAATATAAAAGGAAAGAAATTATATACCGGCGAGGATTTAGTAAAACTTTCGCAGGAGAAGACAGAAAAGCTAAGGGGTAAGCGGTAAGGGATAAAAAGAGATGACAATCGATCAGCTTTTTAGATTTGATAACCTATCTATATTTGTAAGCATATTCATAGTATTTTTTTCTGTCATAACGATAATTTATTCTCTCGGATTCATGCGGAAAGAAAAGAGACTTATCAGTTATTACCTTTATCTAATACTTACGCTTTTAGTCTCGATGGCGGCTGTTTTTGCGAACAATCTTATACTTTTTGTCATATTCTGGGGATTTTTAGGACTTCTTCTTTATCTCTTAATAGGATTCGGAGATAAGAAAAGGACTCAAGCTACGGCTAAAAAAGCCTTCATAATAATAGGCGGTACCGACGCCTTCATGCTTTTCGGTATAGCGCTTATCTGGGTGATGACAGGAACTTTTAAAATGGACGGCTTGAATATCGCGCTTAACAGCAAAGCCGCAATTCTTGCGTATCTATGCCTTGCTGCAGGCGCGTTTGCGAAGGCAGGAGCCATGCCTTTTCACACATGGGTTCCGGACACGGCTGAAGACGCGCCGACTCCGGTTACAGCATTTCTTCCGGCGTCACTTGATAAGCTTCTGGGTATTTATTTTCTCGCAAGGATCTCCCTTTATATATTTAAGATGAATTTCGCCATGAATACGTTTCTAATGGTAATAGGAAGCGTTAGTATCGTGGCCGCGGTCATGATGGCACTTGTGCAGCATGATTTAAAAAGACTCCTGGGGTATCACGCGGTCAGCCAGGTAGGATACATGGTGCTTGGAATAGGGACAGGAAATCCCATAGGAATTGCGGGCGGCCTTTTTCACATGCTTAATAACGCGATATACAAATCCGGCCTTTTCTTATCAGGTGGAGCTGTCGAAAAAAGAACCGGTACCACGAATCTTGATAAACTCGGTGGGCTTGCGAAAATGATGCCTATTACATTTATAGCTTTTCTCATTGCATCTCTTGCCATATCCGGCGTTCCGCCCTTTAATGGCTTTGCTTCAAAATGGATGATTTACCAGGGTATTATTGAAACAGCTAAAAATGGCAATCATCTCTGGTTCATATGGCTCGTAGCTGCGATGTTCGGTAGCGCTCTGACACTGGCGAGTTTCATGAAACTTATTCATGCGGTATTTCTTGGCCAACCTTTCGACGAAGTGCGTAGCGCACAGAACCCAATACGCGAAGTCGGGCCCACGATGTGGATCCCCATGGTTACGCTGGCGGGCTTGTGCGTTCTCTTCGGCGTCCTGGTTTACAGGGTCCCTCTAAAGATGTTTATCTTACCGGCTATAGGAGAACCTGTAAGCTTTATAGGTAGCTGGTGGGCCGCGCCGGCAACAATACTGTTAGTAGCCGGTATTATAATAGGTATCATTATATATCTTTTAGGAAAAGCCGTGAAGCCGAGGGAAACAGAAATATTCGTGGGAGGAGAAAGAGTAAGCGATGTTCCCGAAATGCGTCTCTCCGGAACAGAATTCTATAATACCATACAGGAAATAGGGATACTTAAGTTCATATATGAACTCGCGAACAAGAAATTCTTTGACATATATGAAGTAGGCAGTAAGCTTACATTTGGATTCAATGGTTTCCTTCGATACCTTCATAACGGCGTTCTCCCCACATATCTGGCTTGGTGCTTGCTTGGCATGATGGTTTTATTTTTTATATTGCTAAGGTGAATGTATGATTGACCTGCATCTTTTGCTTATTGCGATGATAATAGGCGCTATAATAGCTGTTGAAGTAAAAGATCTTTTATCTTCTGTTGTTGCTTTGGGTGCCGTGGGCCTTGTGCTTTCCATAGCTTTTCTTGTTTTGAAAGCACCGGACGTCGCGATTACCCAGCTTGTCGTCGAAATACTCGCGCTTATAATTCTAATACGGGCGACGCTCCGCAAGGATCTCCCATTTTCTGCTTCCGGCAGGTGGGTTCTGAACACGTTCATCGCGGTTTGTTTCATAGGCGTAATATTGGTCGTAGCATATAAATGTTTCAAGGATCTTCCGGAATTCGGCTATCCGATCATGAGAGTGGCAGAAACTTACCTTAAAGAAGGGCTGCCAAAAACAGGCGCTGCAAACATAATTGCGTCGGTTATTCTCGATTACAGGGCATTTGATACTTTAGGAGAAGCGACTGTTCTTTTTACCGCTGTAATAGGCGTTCTGGCGCTTGTGCGCCGCATCGGAAGAAAACGAGCGGACGAAACTATATCCGATAAAGAGGAATATTAATAATGAGCCGCGAACACGACAAAGGCATGAGCGTTATAGTTAAGACGATTACCCGTCTTACGGTCGGGCTTATATTTCTTTACGGAATCCATATCCTGTCTCACGGCCATGTCTCTCCGGGCGGTGGTTTCGCCGGGGGTATAATAGTGGCGCTTTCGTTTGTTCATCTCATGCTTGCCTACGGCAAGGATGTAGCGCTCGAGAAGCTTCCACGCGGAGTAACGTCACTTTTTGAGGGAATGGGCGCGATTATATTTTTAAGCATAGCGCTTATAGGATTTACGAGCGGTTATTTCTTTATTAATTTTTTAGCGAAAGGCGAGCCCTTCAGGCTCTTTTCAGCAGGCATCATACCACTTTGCAATATAGCGATAGGCCTTAAGGTAGGCGCCGGGCTTTTCGCGATATTTGTCGCGCTTGTGCTATTAAAATTTGACACAGAGAGTAAGGAAAATAAGAAATGAGTTTATATCTTTTGTGTCTCTCGCTTTTTCTGATAGGGCTTTACTGCGTCTTGCGCAAGCGCAATATAATAAAGATCATAGTAGGCATTATAATTTGCGAATACGCGGTGAATCTATTTTTTGTTCTTGTTGCCTATAAAATAGGCGGCCGCTCTCCGATACATTCGCCGGAGCAGGCCATAGAAAACATGGTCGACGCTCTTCCCCAGGCCGTGGTCCTTACGTCTATTGTTATAGGCCTTGCGACAACAGCGTTACTTATAGGAATAGCCATGCGGATCTACCAGAAGTATGGTACTTTCGACATAACCAAGATACGGGAGCTTAACGGATGACCCAAACGACCGCATTAAACATAATACCGCTTTTTGTGGTGATACCGCTTACCGGATCATTTTTAATATCTATCCTCGGGAGGCGTTTTAAGGCGCTTCCGGATTTACTCGGATTTTTCGCGACTCTAGGTTCGCTTTTGGCGGCTATTGCCGCTGTTTGGGCCATAAATAGTTATGGCACGCTTGTATACAGCGTAGGCGCGTGGAAAGCGCCCATAGGAATTGCCATGGTCCTGGACGGATTGAGCGTATTCATGCTTGTTGTCGTAAATTTGATCGCGAGCGCCGTCTGCGTATTCTCGATAAATTATATGGAGCATTACACCTCGAAATGGAAATTCTACACTCTGTTTCTTTTGATGGTGGCGGGAATGAACGGCGTTGTGATAACGGGCGACATATTCAACCTGTTTGTATTTCTTGAAATTGCCTCTGTGGCGAGTTACGCGCTCGTTGCCTTTGGCACAGAAAAACACGAGCTTGAAGCGGCATTCAAATACGCGGTCATGGGAACCGTTGCGTCACTTTTTATATTGCTTGGCATAGTATTCTTATACAGTTTTACCTCCACATTGAACATGGCGGATATGGCAAGTGTTCTCGCTGGAGGTAAAAGCGCGAATATCATACTCATGGTAAGCGTGCTGTTTTTGATGGGGTTCGGATTTAAATCCGCCCTTGTCCCGTTTCACGCATGGCTTCCGGATGCGCACCCTTCAGCACCCGCGCCGATATCCGCTATGCTTTCAGGGGTTTTAATAAAATCGCTCGGCATATACGCGCTCATCAGGATATTCTACAATATATTCGGCATAACTGCCGAGATCTCATCCATACTAATGTTTTTGGGCGCACTTTCTATGGTGATAGGGGTCTTTTTAGCGATCGGACAGTGGGATCTGAAAAGATTGCTCGCGTATCACTCGATAAGCCAGATCGGATACGTGATTCTTGGGCTTGGCCTTGGCACGCCTCTTGGAATACTGGGAGGGCTTTTTCATCTTTTTAATCACTCCGTATTTAAATCGCTTCTCTTTTTAAATTCAGGCGCTATTGAATATGAGACAGGAACGCGCCAGCTTAAGGAGATGGGCGGGCTTATTCATAAAATGCCGGTTACCGGCACGACTAATTTAATTGCCTCCATGGCAATCGCCGGGATACCTCCTTTTAACGGGTTCTTCAGCAAGCTGATAATTATAATCGCGGTAGTCCAGGCCCAAAGATATGGCTATGCCTTCTGGGCTGTTTTAGCGAGCGTTCTTACGCTCGCTTCATTCCTGAAAGTCATGAAATACGCGTTTTTCGGCGAGCTTAAAAAGAAATGGGAAAAAATACAAGGGGTCCCGGCTTTCATGAAAATATCCATGATATCCCTGGCCATTATATGCGTCATAGGAGGCGTTTTAATTATTCCAACAGCGCGCGAGATGTTTCTCGATAGGGCAGTAGATGTTATTTCAAACGGATCAAATTACGCAAGCGTAGTTCTCAAGGCTATTATGTGAAGATATGAAAAGTAGAATTATTCTTTTTATTCTCGGATTTGTTATATGGTGCCTTTTAAGCTGGGTGCCGGACTGGCAGCATATGGTCGTGGGCGTTTTCGTCGCGGCCTTGGTGGCGTTTTTAACAGGGGATCTTTTCATTCAGAGGCCCCATGTCCTCAAGCACCCCCAAAGGTATTTTTACTTTTTCTTTCAATATGTTCCTATATTTTTGTGGGAGATTATTAAGGCAAACATAGAAGTGGCCTACAGGGTAGCGCATCCGGCGCTTCCGATACGCCCCGGGATAGTGAAGGTTAAAACAATCTTAAAGTCAGACACGGCTCTTACGTTTCTGGCGAATTCTATAACGCTTACTCCGGGAACGTTGAGCGTCGATATAGATACCAAAAAAAGCGTTCTTTATGTTCACTGGATATACGTCAAGACCGAAGATACTGAAGAGGCGACGAAAATAATTGTTGCGCGTTTCGAAAAAATACTAAAGCGAATTTTTGATTAAGTAGGACACGAATAAACGCGAATAGGGAAAGATAAATAAGATGAAGATTATCAGGTGGTTTTTAGGTGCAGCGTTACTGATAGGCATCGTATCCCTTATTATAATAAAGCCGTTCCCATTTCTTTTTTACCAGAATCTTCCGCATGTAGGATTTTTAGGAAGGGCGCTTTACATAATTATTCTTGCATGCTTTCTAACGCTTTATAGAATATGGAAGGGACCGACGGGTGCCGACAGGATAGTCGCCGTAGATATTTTAGGAATCATGATCGTGGGTCTCTGCGCAGTATTAACTATTTCAACAGGAAGGTCCTGGTATATTGATATAGGCATTGCCTGGGCGCTTCAGAGTTTTATATCGACGCTTGCGCTTTCCAAGTATCTGGAGGGAAGGGATTTCGATGAGTGATATTATCGGATTAATATTAATAAGCGTGGGGTTGTTGTTTGACGTTTTCGGGTGCCTGGGCCTTGTGCGGCTCCCTGATGTGTATAACAGGCTCCAGGCTGCCACGAAATGCGTTACCCTGGGTACCTGCAGTATATTGATGGGAACCTTTATAATAGTAGGCTTTTGTGCAGCAGGCATAAAAGCACTCCTTTGTATTCTGTTTATTCTTCTCACCTCGCCGGTTGCGGCGCACGCGATTGCCCGCGGCGCTCACCGTTCAGGAGTTAAGCTCTGCAAAGAAAGCGTTGTGGATCGATACACAGAAGATAAAGAAGGCGAATTATAACAGCTATAGGCTGTAAGCTTTAAGCTATAAGAAAGAAATATGCGAATACCATTACCTAAAATACGTGAGATTATAGAAGCAGTGAAGGCGCTTATAAAGGGCCCGTACACATCGAAATTTCCCAAGGTGCCGCACGTGCCGCACCCGAATTTCAGGGGCCAGCCAAAGTTCGACGAGAAAATCTGCGTCGGATGCTTAGGATGCGAAGAGGTGTGCCCGGTGGAAGCAATCGCGCACAAAGATATTATAGATAAAAACAAAGTACCGAAACGCGTAATGATACACTATACTGACACCTGCATATTTTGCGGACAGTGCGAGGCTGCATGTATAGCGGATAATCAGGGAATAAAGCTTTCGAACGATTGGGAGCTCTCGTTTTTTGATAGGAGTCAGGCGCAGGAAACAATCGAAAAAGAACTTGCGCTCTGCGAGATTTGCGGTGATGTAATTGCCACAAAAGACCATCTTAAATGGATTTCCGAGAAAATAGGAGAACTTACCTACTCGAACCCTACACTTTACCTTTCCCGCCTTAAATCTCTCGGCATTATAGATGAAAATATCATATCTTGTATGAAAGACTTTGGTCGGTCTGACCGGGTCAAGATACTCTGCGCTCGTTGCAGGAGAGAGACGACACTTACCACTAAGTAGCTGTAAGCTATAAGCTTTAAGCTATAATAAAATGAATAATATTTTTCGTAACATACTAAAGGGCAAAACTGTTATCGTTGGGCTAGGCAACACGCTAAAGGGCGATGACGGAGCCGGCCCCTCAGTTATTGAAAAAATACAGGGAAAGGTAAAGGCACTTTGCATTGACGCGGGAACGGCCCCTGAAAATTATCTCGGAAAAATAATAAAGGAAAATCCGGACACTGTGCTTTTTGTTGACGCCGCGGACATAAATCGCCTGCCCGGAGAATACGCGCTTTTAGAAAAACAGGAAATTTTAAAAACCGGCTTCACGACGCACGATTTATCGCCTGCTGTTTTAATTGAGTATTTGAGCAAAGAAACAAAAGCCGATATGTATCTTTTGGGTATACAGCCATTACGAATAAATTTTGATGAAAACATGTCCGACGAGATAAAAAAAACAATAATAGAAATAGTGGGATTAGTGGAGGAGAGTCAAAATGCATGAAACACACCTTATACAGCCGATTATAGACGGGATTTCGGAGCATGTTAAAAAAGAAGGTGGCGGGAAAGTGTCAAAATTACGCGTTAAAATAGGTATTTACACCGGTATAAAAGAAGAATCTTTTAAAGAAACGTTTAATGTCCTGGCTAAGGGGACTGTTCTTGAGAGTGCGGAACTGGAAATGAATAGTTTTCCGGCTTCGCGGATCGAAGTAGTATCCTTTGATGTGGAATAGGTTACAGGCCTCAGGTCATAGGTTTCAGGCTACCGAAAAAAATGGATAAAACAATACTTGCGTTAGGTTCTGACATAAAGAACAGATTTCTTATATCTGACGGGCAGAATATAAGTTTTGGTCCTGACACAGGCGACCTGGGCGATGCAAATAATTATGAGTTTTTTAAAACAGAGGTTTATCAAGTAATAAAAAGATCTAAACCGAATATTGTTATTCATGATCTGCACCCGGGTTATTTTTCAACCCGCTTTGCAAAGACCTGCAATCTGCAACCTGCAACCTGTAACCTGCAACCTGTCCAGCACCACCATGCCCACATAGCAAGCGTTATGTTCGAGCATGGACTCAAGGGGCCCGTGATAGGCGTATCCTTCGACGGTACTGGCTACGGAACAGACGGAAATATCTGGGGAGGCGAATTTCTTGTGGTAGATAAAGCAGGTTTCAAAAGAGCCGCTCATTTTACTTACAGGGAAATGCCGGGAGGGGAAAAGTGCATAAAAGAGCCCTGGCGTATGGCGTTAAGCATAATAGGCGAGAAGGCGGCACCTTTTATAAAAAGAGTAAGCAAAAAGGAAAAAAGAAGTGTTCTCGAAATGCTTAAGAAAAGAATAAATTGCCCGCTTACTTCAAGCGCGGGCCGCATTTTTGACGCAGCTGCCGCAACTTTAGGTTTATGCGTGCGTGCGTCTTTCGAAGCCGAAGCTCCCTTAAAACTTGAGAAGCTGTGCGAAAGAAGTGAACTCGGAAGCTATAAGTTTAATATAAAAAAACAAAAAAACTCTTACGAAATAGATGTCAGGCCCTTATTTAACGCAATGCTCCGTGACATTAAAAAGAAAAAGAAAAAAAGTATAATAGCAACCAACTTCCATAATTCAATGGCAAACATCATATTAGATACAGTAAAGAAAATATCCGGTGATACAAACATAAAAACGGTTGCTCTTTCAGGAGGCGTATTCCAAAACAAATTTTTAAAGATGAGGGCTATAAAAATTTTATCTCTTTCCGAATTCAGGGTGTTTATAAACGAAAAGAACCCGGTTAATGACCTGAACATATCATTAGGACAATACTATGTGTCTTGCAGTACCGGCAAAAATTGAGCGAATAAAAAAACAGACCGCCACCGTTGACTTCGGCGGGGTAAGGCGAGAGATTTCGCTCGGGATTCTCGACGGGGTTAGGGTAGGGGACTACGTGCTTGTCCACGCCGGGTTTGCTATCGGTAAAGTAACCAAGCAGGAAGCGGATGATACTTTGGGGGCACTCAAGGAGCTAAAGAGGTTTAGTCGTTGAATGGTTGTGTCGGTAGGTAGTGTCGCGAGAAACGGTTGCGTTATTCGGTTGCGTGAAGAAAATGCACGCAACCGTTTAACAACCGACGATTCGTGCGATGACCGAAGGGAATCCCTAGCACCACATTTTCTATACAGACCGCTAGGGACGCAACCGCAATCGACCGACGAAAACTAGATATGAATACAATCAAATTAATGGAAGTCTGCGGTACTCACACAATGGCTATAGTCAGAGCCGGTATAAAGAAGCTTCTGCCTGCATGGATAGAGCTTGTTTCAGGGCCAGGGTGCCCTGTGTGCGTTACAAGCGAACGCGACATAGATGCGGCAATAGACATAGCCCGGCAAAAAGACGTAATAATGACAACGTTCGGAGATATGATGCGCGTTCCGGGTTCCACGGGAAGCTTCGAAGAGACAAAGCAAAAAGGCTCTGATATAAGAATCGTCTATTCTGTGCTTGATGCTTTACGAATAGCCGAAGAAAATCCAAAGCATAAGGTAGTCTTCATGGGAGTGGGATTTGAAACTACTTCTCCTACCGTAGCCTCGGTATTAAAAGAAGCGAGAGCGCGAAAAATAAAAAATTTTTCTATACTATCGAACTTTAAACTCATATTTCCGGCGCTTCGCACTATCGCGGGCTCAAGAGAGGTTCAGATAGACGGCTTTATATGCCCCGGGCACGTGAGTGTTATAACAGGCAGTGTCCCGTACGAGAAAATCGCGAAGAGATATAAAAAAGCCTGCGTTATAACCGGATTTGAGCCGGGAGATATTCTAAAAGGCATAGAAAAGCTCGTTCGCCGGGTCAGGGATAAAAATTATGGCGTAGAAATAGAATACGCGCGTGCAGTAAGAAAAAAAGGAAACCCCACTGCGCAAGATGTGCTTAAAGAGGTATTTACACCCCGGGGTGTAGAATGGCGCGGTTTAGGGGTTATTAAAAAAAGCGGCCTTAAATTAAGAAATAAATACAAAGATTTTGATGCAGAAAGAATATTTAAGGTAAAAAGAAGAAGCGTTTTGAAGAAAAAAGGCTGCATATGCGGAGAAATCCTAAAGGGCTTGAAGAAGCCCGCCGACTGCAAACTTTTCGGAAAGGCTTGCACAACGCGGCATCCTGTAGGGCCCTGTATGGTTTCATCTGAAGGCACCTGCGCGGCGTATTATAGATATGGAAAATAAAATAACTCTGGCCCACGGTAACGGCGGACGCCTCATGCATGAACTTATAGAGCATCTTGCTCTTAAGTTTTCCAACAAAATCCTGGATGAGATGGCAGACGCGGCCGAATTTACCGTCGGAAACTCTAAAATTGCCTTTAGCACGGACTCTTACGTGGTGAACCCGCTATTTTTCCCGGGGAGCGATATAGGAAAACTAGCGGTTTTCGGGACCGTAAACGACATTGCCATGAAGGGCGCGAAGCCTCTCTATATATCTCTTGGGCTCATTATAGAAGAAGGGCTTGAAACGAGTATACTTCTAGAAATCTCGGATTCCATAAAAAACGCCGCAAAAAAAGCAAAGGTTCAGGTTATCACCGGCGACGTAAAGGTTGTCGAGAAAGGCGCTTGCGATAAGATTTTTATAAATACCTCCGGAATAGGCATAATCAGTTATGCTTCGAAAATAGACGCAAAAGCGCGCGAAGGTGACGAAATTATTATAAACGGCCCTATTGCCGAGCATGGGCTTGCGGTTCTAAATGCGCGGGAGAAATTGGGTTTTATATCGAACATAAAAAGCGACTGTATAAACTTAAATTTTGACGTGGAAAGAACTCTTAAGGCATCGCGTCATATACATGTTTTGCGGGATCCAACGCGCGGGGGCGTGGCCACTGTACTTCATGAAATAGCTCATTTCTCAAACCTCGGTATCGAGATCGACGAGAAATTAATACCGGTCAGGCCGCGCGTCGCGCGCTTTTGCGACATACTCGGGTTTGACCCGCTTTATATCGCGAACGAAGGTAAATTTCTTTGTTTTGTGCGCCGAAATGATGCCTGCCGGGTGCGAAGCGCCATGGGTAAGGACGCGCGTATTATCGGGAAGGTCGTGCGCTCGCACGCCAAAGAGGTGCATCTTAAGACCATTCTCGGACCCATGCGAATCTTACCCGAACTTGAATCCGACCAACTCCCGCGAATTTGTTGATCCCCCTCGAAAATATTTTAAGCTACCTTCAGGGCATTGCTTTGTGGTCCCCACTCAGGGGTATGCTACGCGGGATCGCTCGACCGCCCCAGCGAGGCGGTCTTCGCTCTAAAAAATCCCTCGCTCTTTTCGCCTTGCCACGCCTGCGGCATGGCGAGGCGAAAAACCATGCCCGCTCAGGATTTTTAGGTCCCGCTACGCATACCCCGTCGGGGGCCCCTTTTTGTATAGCAATGCCTCAAAAGGCAGCTTAAAATATTTTATCGAGGCAGGCGCAACGAAATGGCGCGATAAGGTATTCGCGACTTTTGAAAGCCGCTCAAGCAACGCCCGTAACCCTCTTTTTAGTTAAAAATACTTTAATGATAGTGTTTTTAGCAGTATAATTTAAAAAGAGAGGAAAACAAATGCCGGAAAGTATTATTATGACATGGAGCGGGGGGAAGGATTCGGCACTGGCTCTCTACGAGCTAAAAAAAGATACCGCGTACTCGATAAAAACACTTTTTACGACCGTAACAAAAGATTACGGAAGAATCAGCATGCATGGCGTAAGAGAAGCGCTTCTCGAAAAACAGGCTAAGTCTCTCGGTATTCTTTTAGAAAAAATTGAAATATCCGCAAACTCTTCTCACGAAGAGTATAAAAACAAGATGAAAAACGCGTTAGAGCTCTATAAGAGTAAAGGCTTGGAATCAGTAGCGTTCGGAGATATTTTTTTAGAGGATATAAGATCTTACAGAGAGGCGAATTTGTCGAAAGTCGGAATGAAAGCCGTATTTCCGCTGTGGAAAAAGAATACAGAGGAGCTGGCAAATCTTTTTATAGATCTGGGGTTTAAGACAATTTTGACCTGCGTGGATACGAAACTTCTCGACGGTAAATTCACCGGAAGAGAATTTGATAAACAGTTTCTATCGGAACTTCCGGAAACTATCGATCCCTGCGGCGAAAACGGGGAATTTCATACGTTTGTTTATGACGGCCCAATTTTTAAAAATAGAATCTATTATGAAAAAGGCGAAACCGTATTAAGGGATGATAGATTTATGTATTGTGATTTGCTACCTCAGGCTGCAAGCGAAACAGCAAGTGGAAAATAAGATGTCGCAACTATTTAATGTGAAAGAAGATAGGGCAAAGTGAAACGTCCCCATATACAAATAGGTCCGGCGGGTTCCGGGGGTTTAGGAAATCTTGAAGGAGTTAAAAAAGCGCATGAGCTCGGGTTCGATGCTATGGAGGTTGAGTTTACTTACGGAGTCCAGATATCAAATAACGATGCAAAGGCCATAGGAAAACTCGCTAAAGCATTAAACATCTTACTCTCTGTTCATTGTCCCTATTACGTTAATTTAGCATCTTTTGAGCCTTGTAAAATTGTACAATCAAAGAAAAGAATTCTCTTAAGCTCGGAAAGGGCCCATTATCTCGGGGCGCGATACGTGGTGTTCCACGCGGGTTTTTACCAATCGAGGTCGGAAGGCGAGACGTATATGATGGTCAAAAAGGAAATCAAGGACATGCTTCGCACGATAAAAAAGAAGAAGTGGGACATAGCGCTGGCTCCCGAAACAACAGGTAAAAAATCACAGTTCGGTAGTCTCGACGAGCTTTTGCGTCTTGCCGGGGAAACAGGGTGCGAACTCTGTGTTGATTTCGCGCATATTCTGGGGCGGGAAGGAAGAATAAATTATAGAAATGTTTTCAAAAAGCTAAAAAATATAAAGCATATTCACGCGCATTTTTCGGGAATAGAGTATACGAAAAAAGGGGAAAGGCGCCATTTGATAACCGGAACAAAAGAGTTAAAACTGCTTCTTGGGCATGTAGTAAAAAGTAAAGTCGACATAACCATTATAAATGAGAGCCCGGACCCTATCGGAGATTGCCTGAAAACAAAAGATATATTAAATTCATTGTGTAAGAAAAGTAGTTTTAGGATATAATAGTAACACTGGAGGTGTTGTATGGTAAGGATTATAACAGTATTTTTAACAATAATGCTTATTTCAGGTATGGTTTTTGCACAGTGCGCTTTTAAAGGTGAAAAACAAGTCGCTGCAAGGGAAGACAAAGCCGAAGGCAGGATACTTGATCTTGGAAAGTCGACTCAAGAAGAAAGGTCCCAGATGGAGCGCGAGCAGCAAGAGACGCGTCTTGAAGACTCAGGAGGCGAAAGCATGCAGGATATGGCTACCGGCACCACTGAAGACGAAAGAGATCTCGAGTTCGGGCCCAGCTTTTAAAGCAGTTATTGCATGAAACGCTTACTGAACTGGCAGGTTTTACTCGGGTTGCTTCTCATCGCTTTAGCCACATCTATATATTTTATACATTTTCTTATTTTCAGGGATGCTCACCATATATTTATTTACCTGATAGGCGATATTGCGTTTGTTTTTTTTGAGGTCCTCCTGGTTACACTTGTTTTACATCAGTTGCTTCACACCCGAGAAAAGCAGTCTCTTCTTAAAAAGCTGAATATGATAATAGGAGTTTTTTTCAGTGAGGTAGGAACGGAACTTATACGGATGTTTTCTGTCTTTGACCCGCATTCGACAGAAATAGCCAAGCGTCTTATAGTAAAAAATAACTGGTCGGACAAAAAATTCAAACAGGTAAAAAACGATTTTCATGTTTATGAATGCGATATAGAATGCAAAAGGGGAAATCTGATACAATTGAGAGATTTTCTGATTAAAAAAAGGCCTTTTCTTTTAAACCTTCTCGAAAACCCGAATCTCTTGGAACACGAAACCTTCACGAATCTCTTGTGGGCCATATTTCACCTTACAGAAGAGCTTACCCATAGGAGGGATCTTGCGAAGCTGCCGGAGACGGATTATGCGCATTTAGCAGGCGACATAAAAAGGGCACACGCCTCTCTTATACGCGAATGGGTGTCCTACATGCGGCATTTAAAAAGCGACTACCCTTATCTTTTCTCGCTTGCCGTGCGCACTAATCCCTTTGATGCAACCGCTGAAGTTGAGGTTAGATAGAAGATGAAAAAATACTTATTATACCCGGCCGTTTTTATATGCACAGTAGCGTGTGCCGCCACCATATTTGCGGAAGAAGTCAAAACAATTAAGCTTAGCCAGCCGCGTTTAGAAAAAGGGAAGCTACTCATGCAGGCGCTAAAAGAGAGAAAAAGCTCAAGAGATTTTAGTTCGCGCCCCTTGCATCCTGAGGTTCTTTCAGATCTTCTCTGGGCAGCGTGGGGCGTGAACAGGCCGGATTCAGGCAAGCGAACCGCACCGTCAGCCAAGAACATGCAGGAGATAGAGCTTTATGTTGCCATGAAAGAAGCGCTTTATTTATATGATGCCGTAAGCCACGCTCTTATTCCTGTGATACGAGAGGATATACGCGTTTTCGTAGGGCGCCAGGACTTTACGCAAATAGCACCTGTTGACCTTATATATGTAGCTAATTTCAGTAAAATGAGCGATGACGTTGAAAACGATATTTTTTATTCCGCTGTAGATACAGGATTAATAAGCGAAAACGTATATCTTTTCTGCGCTTCCGAAGGCCTCGCTACGGTAGTGTTAGGCTGGGTGGATAAGGGGGAGCTAGCCAAAAAAATGAGCCTTCCCGACGATAAAAAAGTAATACTAACGCAGCCTGTAGGCTATCCAAAATAAGCTGCTAAAAAAATCCAGGAATAACTTGACAAAGGTCGCAGTTTAATGTATAATTGATAATGGAAACCATTATCAATAAGGAGAATGCCATGAGATACGGCAGGAGACATTTAAGAAGAGGATACGGGATGGGGCATGGCTGGTGGCAGGGCCGTTTTAGGGGATGCGGTTACAGGATAACCGTTCCCAGAGAAGAGATACTGAGTGTTTTAAGCAATACGAGCGAACATTTAAGCGCGGAAGAAATATATATGAAAGTGCATAAAACATACCCGGGCCTCGGGCTTACCACGGTTTACAGAACACTGGAGCTTTTGGAAGAGATGGGCATAGTCATAAGAATAGACGCCGGAGACGGGCGAGCCAGGTACGAGTTGGCCGAAGGACCAAAAGGAAGGCGCCACCACCACCACCTGATATGCGCAAAGTGCGGGAAAGTGATAGATTATACCGACTTTATCGAAGATGAGAAAGAACTTATCAGCAAAACCGAATCCGGACTATCGAAAAAATATAAATTCAAAATACTGAATCATGAAATAACCTTTTATGGGTTATGCGACGCGTGTAAATAGAGATATATTTTTTGTTCAATAATGAAAATGATTTTCAATAATAAAAGGAGGTGTTTATTATGCCTAGAGGAGACGGAACAGGACCGCAGGGATTAGGCCCTATGACAGGACGCGGTGCGGGATTATGCGCAGGTTACCCGGTGCCGGGTTACGCAAACCCTATCCCGGGAAGAGGATTAGGATATGGCCGTGGCGGTGGCAGAGGATTTGGAAGAGGCTTTGGCAGAGGCCGGGGCCGGGCTAGAGCAGCCTATCCTTATGCTTACGGTTACCCGCAGTATGGTTATGCATACCCGGAGGCAACGTCAAAAGACGAGGCAAAGGCGTTAAAGGAAGAGGCTTCGCTTCTTAAAGAAGAACTTGACGCTGTTAACGCTCGGGTGAAAGAGCTTGAGTCTGCGGCGAAAAGTGAGAAGAAATAAGTTCAGAATACAGAAGTCAGAATACAGAAGTCAGACGAGTCTAAAAATCTGACCTCTGACCTCTGATTTCTGACTTCTGAACGTAATATTAGGAGTGCTTATGAAAATAGCTATATCAACTGACGGGGACAATGTATCTGCCCACTTCGGGCGATGTCCGGAGTTCACCATTTTAGATATTAGTGAAAATAAGCTGATAAAAAAAGAGGTTGTACCAAATCCGGGCCATCAGCCGGGTGCAATACCCCAATTTTTGCACGAAAAGGGAGTAAATGTTATAATAGCCGGGGGGATGGGAATGCGGGCAACTCAATTTTTTGAAGAGCTTAACATTAAAGCGATTGTCGGCATAAGCGGAAAAATCGACGAAGTTTTAAAAAAAATTCTGAAAGGAACACTTGAGGGTGGGGAAAGCCTTTGCAAGCCCGGCGCAGGAAAAGGCTATGGCATAGAGAAGTCCGAGTGTGACCATCCTAATGAAAAGGATTGCGATGATTAAAAGAAAGGGGAGGATATGAAAATTTGCATTACTTCGGAAGGTGACAATCTGGATTCTAAAGTTGATCCGCGTTTTGGTAGATGTCAATATTTTATTGTCGTAGATACCGACACTATGAAACTCGAGGTGGTAAAAAATCCTAATATTGACTCAATGGGTGGAGCCGGAGTCCAGTCCGGGCAGCTTATTGCTGATAAAAAAGCGAAAACCGTGCTTACGGGAAATGTCGGGCCTAACGCGTTTCAGACTTTACAAGCGGCCGGTGTAGAGGTAATTACCGGAGTTTCCGGTACGGTTAAAGAAGCTGTTGAAAAATACAAAAAAGGTGGGCTTAAATCTACAGGCGGGCCGAGCGTGAATTCAAAATTTGGCATGCCGCCAAGAAAATAGGAAACAAAATAGGAGGTGAGTAAAATGCCAGGTGGAGACGGAACAGGACCTTTAGGAGGAGGACCGGGAACAGGTAGAGGCATGGGTAGAGGTGGCGGCAGAGGCCGCATGGGCGGAAACCGTCCGGGATCAGGACCCGGCGGATATTGTGTTTGTACGAATTGTGGCGAGAGACTACAGCATCAGCAGGGAGCGCCTTGTTATTCGGTAAATTGCCCGAAATGCGGGACGAAAATGACGAAGGCTTAGAAAGATTAATTTTGGAAAGAAAAGTTTTAGAAAACCACAAACGTTATTTAGAGCGTAAGAAGCTGTACCAAAGTCACGGATTCGACATAGACAAAGAACGAGAATTCGTTCTTGATAAGGCCGAGCCGTTATTCGATGATATCCTTGAAGTTGGGACCGGTAAAGGCCATTTTACGTTGATTCTTGCCAAAGAAGGATATCAGTTTACAAGTGTTGACATCTCTAGAGAAGAACAGAATATCGCAAAACTAAATCTAAAATATGCCGGATTAGAAAAGACCGTTGATTTTAAGATTGAAAATGCCGAGCATTTAAGCTTTGATGATAAAAGCTTCGATATTATTTTATCAATAAATACAGTTCATCATTTCGAGAACCCTTTTAAGGTAATGGATGAGTTTATAAGGGTTCTTACTTTTGAAGGAAAGATTGTTCTAAGCGATTTCACTAAGGATGGATTTGAGGTACTCAATAAGATCCATGCCCAAGAGGGCAGGAGTCACAGAACAGCTAAATTTAATCTGCAAGATATACATAGATATTTATGTGAAAAGGGCTTTAAAACAGAAAAATATAATAGTAAATTTCAGGAAATGTTTATAGCGTATAAACCGATTATATAAAATTATGGTTATTTCAGTTGCAAGCGGGAAAGGCGGAACAGGTAAGACTACGATAGCGGTCAATTTAGCGCTTTCTATAAATAAGGAAGTGCAGTTTTTGGATTGCGACGCGGAAGAACCAAACGCCCACATTTTTTTAAAACCCAAGATAAAAGAAACAAAAAAAGTTTATATTCCCATTCCGGAAATAGATGAGGAAAAGTGTACCTATTGCGGCAGGTGCCGTGAGGTATGCGCTTACAATGTCATTGCCGTAATAGGAGGAACTGATGGCAAAAAGGGAAACATTCTAGTTTTTTCGAACCTTTGCCATGGCTGCGGAAGTTGTTCTTATTTTTGTCCTGAAAGCGCCATAAAGGAAGTGAATAAAGAAATCGGTGAAATTGAAATTGGCACGGTTGAGTCTATACAATTTATACACGGGCGATTGAATATAGGCGAAGCAATGGCGCCTCCCGTTATAAGGGAAATCAAAAAACATCTCAATCCAACACGCACTGTTATTATCGATGCCCCTCCCGGAACGTCATGCCCCGTAGTTGAGACTATAAAGAAAAGCGATTTTTGTGTGCTTGTTACCGAGCCGACGCCCTTTGGGTTAAATGATTTAACCCTTGCGGTAGAAGTCTTGAGGAAACTCAAGATTCGGTTCGGAGTCGTGATTAACCGTTCTGATTTAGGCGATGAGAAAACAGACAAATATTGCAAGGAACAGAATATTCCTATTCTCATGCGTATACCTTTTAAGAAAGAGATAGCAGTTGCCTATTCTAAAGGTGAGTCGATTGTGAAAACGTTTCCCGAATACAAAAAAGATTTTGAAGAGCTTTTTAACAAAATTAAAGATGGAAAGCCTAATTAAAGATTTTTTAAAACAAAAGAGGTTTGCGATTGTTGGCTCGTTTAGAAATGAAGCTAAATACGCGTATAAGATTTTGAAAACTTTAATAAAAAAAGGGTATGAGGCCTTTCCTGTTAACCCCCGTCTTAGCGATGTCGATGGGATAAAATGCTATAAAAGCATAAGCGATATCCCTTTTAATATCGATGTCGTTAATGTGGTTACCCCGCCTTCTGTTACTGAAACAATAGTAAAGGAATGCCGGAAAAAATCCATTAAAAGAGTCTGGCTTCAACCGGGAGCCGAAAGTGAAACCGCAATAAAATTTTGCCGTGATAATAATATTGATGTGATTTACGGACTCTGTGTAATGCTGGAATCTTCATAAAAGAAAGGTGTTTATGGTTAAAAAAGTGGGTGTTCTTATTATCGGAGGAGGACCGGCCGGGCTCGTAAGCGCGATTACGGCAAAAAGGTATTATCCGGATAAAGACGTTGTGGTTATGAAAAATGTAGTTAACGGTTGTATTCCGTGCGGGATTCCCTATATGTTCTGGAGTCTTAAAAATCCTGATGACAATAAGCTGGGACTTGACGCTCTTAAAAAGAATAACATAGAAGTTATTATTGACGAAGCGGTAAAGATGGATCGTAGCGCAAAAAAAATAACTGCTAAAAGCGGTGAAGAATATGAATATGAGAAACTTGTCCTTGCCCCGGGATCTATGCCAATTAAGCCTTCTATAGCCGGGATTGAGAAAGAAGGAATCTACCCCGTATATAAGGACATGAATTATCTTAAAGCAATTATAACTAAACTTAAAAAAGCGAAAAATGTATTGATTCTTGGCGGCGGATTTATAGGCGTTGAGTTTGCTGATGAGATCTCAAAAATAAATGACATTAATGTATATTTAGCCGAAGTTCTTCCCCGTTTGCTCGCGAATTCTTTTGATGATGAGTTTTCTTTGTTGGTTGAAGAAAGGCTAAAGTCAGGGGGCGTTACCCTTTTAACCAGCACTAAGGTGGTTGAATTTTTGGGGGATGATAAGATAAAAGGTGTGCGGTTTGACAACGGGAAAGAGTTAAGAATAGACAGTGTTATTTTAGGAATAGGATCCGTTCCTAACACAACTTTGGCAACTGAGGCAGGCTTGGATTTAGGGAGAGGCAAGGGTATATGGGTAGATGAATACATGCGTACCGCTGATCCTGATATTTTCGCGGTAGGTGATTGCGCCGGGAAACGAGATTTTTATACAAGAAGAGATACGCCTGTTATGCTCGCTTCTACCGCTACAGCTGAAGCGAGAATTGCCGGAGCCAACCTCTATCGGCTAAAAGTTGTGCGTGAAAACAAAGGAACGATCGCGATTTACTCGACTTATGTGGATGGCCTGGTTTTAGGTTCTGCGGGACTTACGGAAACAAGCGCTAAAAAAGAAGGGTTTGAGATTGTTTCGGGAAATACGGAAAGTATAGATAAGCATCCCGGAAGCCTTCCCGGAGCGAATAAAGTGAGAGTAAAGCTTATTTTTTCCAGACAATCCGGTATTTTAATGGGCGGCCAGGTTGTCGGAGGTATATCCGCCGGAGAGATAATTAACATTATCGGCATGGCAATTCAGCAGAGAGTTTCTGTAACGGAACTGGAGACATTGCAAATGGCAACCCATCCATATTTGACGTCTGCTCCGACAATGTATCCGGTTGTGCTGGCGGCTCAAAACGCGTCAGACAAAATGTGAGAAAGGTTATAGTGAAGCAAATCGTAATAATAAGCGGAAAAGGCGGAACAGGGAAAACCGTAATTACGGGAGCGTTTGCCGCCCTTGCGAAAAACAAAGTAATGGCTGATTGCGATGTGGACGCGGCGGACCTACATTTATTGTTGCAGCCTAACATAAAAGAACGATATGAATTTCGAAGCGGTAAAACGGCTTTCATAGATAAAAATAAATGTGTTCAATGCGGCAAATGTATAGAAATTTGCCGTTTCAATGCTATTAGCCCCGTTAGAAATGACATTTCTAACGAGGTAAGCGAGGATTTTACCGTAGACCGAGTTTCCTGCGAAGGATGCGCTTTTTGCAGTTTTGCTTGTCCCGTAGGCGCCATAAAAATGGAAGAAAATATTTCAGGCGAATGGTTTATCTCTAATACACGTTTTGGCCCTATGGTACATGCCAAGCTCGGCATAGCGGAGGAAAATTCCGGGAAGCTTGTAAGCCTTGTTAGGCAAAAGGCAAAGGAACTGGCCGAAGCAAAAAAAGCGGATCTCGTAATCATAGACGGCGCGCCCGGGATAGGGTGTCCTGTCATAGCGTCTCTTTCAGGCATAGACTGTGCTATTGTTGTTACAGAGCCGACGCTTTCAGGGCTTCATGATGCGGATAGGGTTATAAGTGTAGCCAAACATTTTGGTATTTTAGCGAAATTAATCGTAAATAAGTACGACCTTAATACGGATATGACGCAAAAAATAGAGGAATACTCAAAGGTAAATAATATCGGTTTAGTAGGCAAAATCCCTTTCGATAAATCTGTGGTAGAGGCGATGGTTAAAGGGAAGACAATAACAGAATACGCTGGCGGAAAGGCCAAAAAGGAAATAAACGAGGCATGGGAAAAGTTACAAACAGGAATTGATAAGCCCTAGATAAAATTAATAAGAAGATTGCTGATGCAGAAAAAAGACGAAGAAAGAATCGAACAAGAGAACCGCCTCAAAGAGAGGATGTTTAAAATAAAATATAAGCTTATTGTAATAAGCGGAAAAGGCGGAGTCGGCAAGAGCACAGTTGCCGTTAATTTAGCGTATGGGCTGGCTGTCAAAGGAAATAAGGTGGGCATTCTGGATGTCGATATTCACGGGCCCAATATTGCCAAAATGTTAGGGATTGAAGGCAAAAGGCTCATAGGTTCTGAGTCCGGAATTGAGCCCATGGAAGTTTTGCCTAACCTAAAAGCAGTAAGTCTTGCTTTGTTATTTGAGAATCAAGATCAGCCTATTGTTTGGCGCGGCCCCCTCAAAATGGTAACCATAAAACAGTTTTTGGCTGATGTTAACTGGGGGGAGCTTGATTACTTAATAGTGGATTCTCCTCCTGGAACCGGTGATGAACCATTGAGCGTATGCCAGCTTATTCCGGACATAAATGGAGCGATAGTGGTCACTACGCCGCAGGATGTGGCTATTTTGGATTCAAGAAAGAGTGTTTTATTCGCGAAAGAGTTGAAAATGCCTGTTATTGGTATAATTGAGAATATGAGCGGTTTCTTGTGCCCGCACTGCAAAAAAGAGATAGATTTATTCGGAATGGGTGGTGGCGAGAAATCGGCTCATGATTTAAAAGTGCCGTTCTTAGGAAGAATACCTATTGAACCTGAAATGGTAAAGTTTGGAGATTCGGGGCAACCATTTATTCATTTTAAAAGACAGACACAAACAGCGAACATCATGAATGAAATTATGGTGAAGATTGCGAGTGTTTTGGATGAGCCAAAAAAACTATAAATATATTTATGGGCCTGTACCGTCCTGGAGGTTAGGCAGTTCTCTGGGGATAGATCCTTTGTCTAAGGGTGAGAAGGTTTGCACATTCGATTGTGTATATTGCCAGATCGGAAAGACTAAGATATTAACCGATAAACGGAAGACGTTTGTTAAGGTTGAGGATGTAATAGAAGAGTTTGATAGCCTGCCACATCTCAAAATCGATTACATAACTTTTTCCGGAACCGGTGAGCCGACATTGGCGAAAAACCTGGGCGATATGATAAGGGCGATAAAGAAAATACGAAATGAGAAAATAGCAGTTTTGACTAATTCCTCGCTTTTGAACCGAGAAGATGTCCAAAAAGACCTCTTTTGTGCGGATTTTGTCGTTGCCAAATTAGATAGTTCTATGCAAAAAGTTTTTAACCAAGTAAATAAGCCGTTAAGCACTATAAAAATTGAAAATATTATTCAGGCAGTAAAAGACTTTAAAAGCTGCTATATAGGAAAATTGGCGTTGCAGATTATGTTCATAGAACAAAATAAAAGCTATGTGCAGGAGATTGCGAAGATTGCAAAAGAAATTAGTCCCGATGAAGTTCAGCTAAACACGCCTCTTAGGCCATGCAGGGTAAAACCGTTAACGAATCCGGAAATGAATATTATAAAAGCGCATTTTGCCGGATTGAATACCGTTTCGGTTTATGACGCACAAAAAAAGAGAGTTAATCCTATCAGCTCGGAAGACACCTTGAAAAGAAGAGGCAAGGTTTGATGGTAAATGAAGACATATTTAGAATGTATACCATGTTTTTTTAAACAGGCGCTTGAGGCCGCGCGGCTCGCCGGAGCGGGCTCACTTACGCAGCGCAGAATTTTAAAGAAAATAGCAGGCGCGATAGAAAAGCTTACCCTCCAAAAATCGCCTCCCGAAATGGGCAGAATAATTTATGGCACTGTAAACAGGGAAACCGGCAAGAAAGACCCATATAAAAAAATAAAAGAAAAAAGCAATCGCCAGGCACTTTCACTTTATGGGAAGCTCAAGAACAAAGTAAGGCGTTCGAAAGACGCGTTATTTACCGCGGTGGAACTTGCTATAGCGGGTAACATAATTGACTACGGGGTAAAAAATTTCCTTGATGTTACGAGTGAACTAAAAAAAATACTTAATCTGGAAAATAGGGCGATTAAAAATGAGTCGAACCGCCTTTTTAATTACGCTGCTTTTAAGCTGGCTCTTGCAAAATCCGGTAAGATTTTATACTTGGGCGATAACGCTGGTGAGATAGTTTTCGACAGGATCCTTATAGAGGAAATACTTAGAATATACCCGCACAAGAAAATTTTTTACGCGATTAAAGAAAAACCTATCATTAATGACGCCATAATGGCCGATGCCGTATACTGCGGTTTAGACAAAGTAACAGAAGTAATTTCAAGCGGCCTTGACGTCCCCGGAACGGTTCTTTCGCTTTGTTCCGCTAAATTCCTGAAGATATATAAAAATGCAGATATGGTTATAAGTAAGGGACAGGGGAATTTCGAGGCCCTTTCCGGAAGAAAGAAGAACATATTTTTTCTTTTCATGGCAAAGTGTCCGGTAGTTGCTCGTGAAGTAAAATGCGAACTTGGCGATATAATATTATGCAAAAGGCCATAAAATTATGCGAATAGAAGTGCTTTTTGACAAGGAAGCAAAAAATAAAACTCTGCGTACCGGTTGGGGGGTCTCTTTTTTGGTCGAGGAGAAGGTGCTTTTCGATACGGGAGAAAACGGCGCCTGGCTTACAGAAAACATGAAAATTTTAAATGTAAATATCGACAAGATAAAAGCTGTGGTAATTTCGCATGACCACTGGGATCACCAGGGTGGCCTGTGGGAGTTGTTGAAGAGGAAAAAAGGCCTTACGATTTACGCATGCCCTAATTTCAGCGCCGAATTCAAGGATAAAGCCAAAAAGCTAAACGGAAACCTTAAAGGAACGAAGAATATTACCGAAACTTCAAAAAACATTTTTGTTACAGGTGAAATTACCGGTGAATATAAAGGTGAATATATGCCTGAACAAGCGTTGGTTGTTAAGACCAACAAGGGTATATCTGTTATTACCGGTTGCGCTCACCCCGGCATAATTAAAATGTTAAATACTGTAAAGAAAAATTTCCCAAAAGAAGATATTTACGCAGTTCTAGGCGGTTTTCATCTTATGGACAAGGACAAAATGCTCATTGAAATTATTGCCGATGAGTTCAAGAAAATAGGGGTAAAAAAAGTCGGAGCCACTCATTGTTCGGGCCCAAGAGCGGAAGAAATTTTTAAACTTAAGTATAAAAAAGATTTTCTACCAATTAAAGCAGGGGCAGAAATAAAAGTCTAGAAAAGGAGTATCGAAATGCCATTTGGATTTGGAAAGGGCAGAGGCAGAGGAGGCGATGGACGAGGCAGAGGTTTTGGAGGGAGTAGAGGACGTGGATGGTTTGGGCCTCGAGGCCCGGTTGGACCTCTAGAGACCTGCATTTGTCCCAATTGCGAAAGAGTTGTTCCTCATAGACGAGGCTTGCCTTGCTTTCAGACAAGATGCCCTAATTGCGGTGCCTTTATGACCCGGCAGTTTTTTCAGGAATAAACTGAAAGTTAAAGGAAAGAACAATGGGGATTGCCAAAGGTAGGATGGAGAAATTAAAAAGGGGCCAAAAAGTAGCGTTTATAGCTGCCTTTTTTACTTTGTTTCTAGCAATTGCCAAAGGCACCGTAGGGTACCTATTTAATTCAAAAATATTATTGGCTGATGCGTTTCACAGTGCCGCAGATCTTTTGGCAATTTTTGCTTCCGGTTTTGGTCTTTGGTTAGCGGGAAAGAAAAAAAGCGCCAGATTTCCTTATGGGTTATATAAAGCAGAAACTCTGGTTAGTTTTTTAATTGGAATATTCATAATATGGGCTGGCATAGGGATGTTAAAAGAAGGATATTATAAGCTTTTCCACATAACCCAAGTTGAAGAATTCCCTGCTTTGCCTCTCGTTGTGAGTGGAATATCAGCTATAGCGGCTTTTTTTATAGCCAGAAAAGAACAAGCAGCAGGCCGAGAAAGTAACTCTCAATCCCTTATTGCTAATGCCCGGGAATCATTTCTGGATATTATTACTTCAATGGTTGTTTTGGCAGGGATATGGTTGGCTTTTTTAAGAATTCCCCATATAGAAGGAGTTATTATAGTTTTAATTTCGCTTTTGATTTTCAAATTAGGCATTGAAAACGTATGGATGTCTTTATTGGCGTTAATGGACGCTAATCTAGGCCCCGAATTGCAATTCGCGATTGAAAAAAAGATAAATGAAATATACGGGGTTAAAGGAACAAGTGAGGTCAAAATTCGGCAATCAGGGCCGTTCAAGATGGTAGAATGCAAAATCGAGACTTCGCCTACACTTCCATTATACCGCGCGCATGAGCTTGCGGATAAAACAGAAGATTTGATAACCAAAAGCTATGAGGATATTGAATCCGTATTTATACATCTTGAACCTGCAAAACGAAATGTTGAATCGGTGATTATTCCGGTAAAGGATATGAACGGTTTGGATTCAAAGGTTCACGCCCATTTTGGACGAGCTCCGTATTATATTATCTTAAGATTAACCGATAAAGATGCAGAAATAGAGGATTTTTATTACAACGAATTTCTTAATGAGAAAAAACACATAGGCATTAAAGTTATTAAAGCGGTAATAAAATATAAGCTGGATATGCTGTTTACCGCTAAAATCGGAGAATTATCATTTTATATGCTTAAGGAAAACTTTGTAGATATATACAAAATTGCAGAGGATTTAACTGTAGCTGAAACCGTGAATAAATATCGAAACGGGCAACTTGAAAAAGTTCCTGCTCCAACACATTCAATTGAAGAGTCGCAAGTTAAGTAGAGAGAATAGCATCTTTGAATAGGTTTAGAAGTATATTATTAAATGAAATTTTTTGAGAAAGGAGAACGGAGAAATGGAGATAAATACAAATGATGCGAATTTTAATGAGGTTGTATTAAACTCAGATTTGCCGGTTTTGGTAGATTTTTGGGCTGAGTGGTGCATGCCCTGTCGCATGGTTGCTCCGACAGTCGAGGCTATAGCTAAAAAGTATAAAGACAAACTAAAAGTATGCAAACTAAACGTTGATGAAGCCCCAAAAACATCATCTGAATATGGCATTATGAGCATACCTACTTTAGCTATTTTTAAAGGTGGTAAGATCGTTGATACGGTTGTCGGGGTAGTCCCCGAATCGGAACTTGCCTCCAAGGTTGATTCTCATATTTAGCTGGTTTGTGGTTATAGACTAAAAAATTCAATAGAGGAAAATAATGCCTATTTATACTTATGTATGCAAAGATTGTAATGAAAAGTTTGATTTATTAATAGGGGTGACTTCTGAAAAAGCAGAGCTTAAATGCAAAAAATGCAATAGCAGAAACGTAGATAAAATATTAAGTTTATTTAGTGTAGGGAATTCAGGCGGTAAATCCGGTTCCTCTGGGTCAAGTTGCCCTACAGGAACATGCCCTACGGGTTTTTAAAGGGAAAATTATTAAAATGTCGGATTTTAAACGAATTGATGAAGCAAGACAACTCCTGGGATTAGAAGAAGATGCGACCCTGGAAGAAATAAAGAAGGCCTATCGTGTTCTGGCGTATAAATATCATCCTGACAAATGTAAAGATAAAAAGAAGAAAAAGTGCGAGGAAATGTTTAAAAAAATAGGCCGTGCAAACGATATTTTAATAAGTTATTGTGCCGGTTATAAATATTCCTTTAAAGAGAAAGATGTAAAAAGAAACATCATGGATAGGGAATTCTATAAACATTTGAAGAGATTTTACGATGGCTGGTTAGGAGATTCGAATTTATGAGTAATATATTTAATAAATATTACAAGAAATACGACGCCTGGTACGATAGGAATAAATTTGCATATCTTTCGGAGCTCAAAGCGGTAAAAAAAGCAGTCCCGAGAATGGGAAAAGGAATTGAAATTGGCGTGGGTACAGGAAGATTTGCTGTTTTGCTTGGTACAAAATATGGAATAGATCCTTCGAAAAAAATGCTTGGGATAGCCGGAAAAAGAGAGATCAGGATAAAATCAGGCCTTGGAGAAAAAGTACCATTTAAAAATTCCGAATTTGATTTTGTTACAATTATTATTACCCTTTGCTTTGTTAAAAATCCCGAGCAAGTGTTGCGAGAGGCAAAAAGAGTGCTAAGGAAAAACGGTAAGATTATTATAGGGATTATAGATAAGAATAGTTTTTTAGGTAAATTTTACCGGATAAAAAAAAGCGTTTTTTATAAAAAAGCAAACTTTTTTGGCATTAAAGAAATAACAGAGATGTTGACAAAAATCCGTTTTTCCCGGATCTCTTATTGGCAGACTATTTTCGAGCTGCCGGGAAAAATCAATTCAGTAGAAAAACCGAAAAGAGGCTTCGGCGAAGGGGGATTCGTGGTGATTTCAGGAAGAAAACAATGAAAAATAGCAGGTGTTCTAGGTGCAACAGGAAAATGGCGCCCGTCAATAATGTTGTTGTTGACGGCAAACCGGTTTGTCCCGCCTGTTTATACAGCAAGGCAAAACCGTTTAAAATTTATCCCATAGGCATTGTTTATAATAAACTAAAGCGTGCCGGTAAAGGTTTTGATACCCGTGGCAAGGACGGAACATCGCGCATAAAGCTATTTGCATCACAAAAACCTTTCTTATATAAATTAGAAGAAGAAGAATACATTACGATTGTTTACTATTTACACGAGGCAAATTCCGTGGCATCAATCTTTAAAAGAGGTTTAGACGGAAAAGAAGTGGGGGTATTCGCTTCACGCACGCCTTACAGACTGTCAAGAATTGGCATACAAGACGTCAGGCTGGCGGAGGTAAAAGGGGCGGTTCTTTTCGTTGAAGGGCTTGATGCAGTTAATGGTACTCCTATCCTGGATATCAAAATGCGATGGAGTTACGCTAATTAAAAATTTACTGATAATAAATATATAATTTTAAATTAGACAAAAGACGAGTTTTTTACTATAATCAGTGAATTCAAAGAAACAAAGTATGCTTAAAAAAATATTAACAGAACTCAAGCACCACGCACCCTTCACTATCTTCGGGGCGCTGACAGGCATAGCGCTTATGTTTTTTTGTAAGAACCTGCCGGAAAGAACCTCATATGATATGTTTTATGTGTTTCACCCCCTGCACGTTCTATTAAGTGCGCTTGTTACGGCGTCGATGTATAATATTCACAAATGCGGCGGTCTTAAAAGTAAATGTAATATTTGGGCGCTCTTAGTCATAGGCTATGTCGGCGCTATCGGGATAGCGACTTTAAGCGATTCCCTTATTCCTTACCTGGGGGAAACGCTTCTTAATATGCCACACAGACACATGCATATAGGTTTTATTGAGAAATGGTGGCTCGTAAACCCCCTTGCTATAATAGGGATAGCGATAGCCTATTTCAGGCCCAGGACAAAATTTCCTCACGCCGGACACGTACTTTTAAGTACCTGGGCGTCTTTGTTTCATATCCTGATGGCAATAGGCGAGAAGCTTACGTGGATTTCCTACGCAGGCGTATTTGTTTTCCTCTTTATAGCTGTCTGGGTGCCATGCTGTGTAAGCGATATCGTTTTTCCTCTTCTTTTCGTCAAAGAAAGCTCCCACCCTCACTGCCCAACCTGTCACTAAATTAGGCGTCGACACTCACAAAATACTTGACAGAGTAGCGATGTAATGTTACGATTATAAAAATCGTAACACGAAAGGACAATCATGGCGAAACTTGTGAGATTCAGCATCGCGCTTGAGGATAAGCTTCTTGCGAAGTTTGATAGGTACGCTAAGTCGAAAAAATACCAGAACCGTTCGGACGCGATACGCGCGCTCATACGCGGTGAGCTTGTAAAAAGCGAGTGGCGCTCGGGCCGCGAAGTCGCCGGCGCGATAGTACTTGTTTATGACCACCACAGGCGGGAACTCGTAAATAAGCTCACTGACATGCAGCATGATTTCCACGGCATGGTTATTTCGAATCAGCACGTACATTTGGACCATCATAATTGCCTGGAAACCATAGTGGTAAAAGGAAATCCAAAGAAAATAGAAGAGTTAGCTGATAAGCTAAAGTCAATAAAAGGAGTAAAATACGGGGCCCTTACGGCAGCAACGACTGCTAAAGAGCTACCATAGGCAGGAGGAAGGTATGCTTAGGAAAATCACAGGACTGGCGGCTTTATTTATTTTGATAAGCATGATAACCCCGGCTGTATTTGCGGCAGGGCCTGCAGCGCCTACAACCGCGGAACTTTTGACAGAGATACAGTCTCTAAAAATGCGCGTTGATGAACTTGAAAAAAAAATGGTAAAACAGGATATGAAAGCGATTTCGCTTGAACACGTAAGGGACGAAGTGAAAAAATCTCTCATAGAATATAAGCCCGGCGAGGGAATGAGAGTCGAGCCGGCAGGGCTTAATATAGGAGCGGGTATTACGTTTGTCGCGCAAGGCACCCCTGACGCTAATAACGCCGGCGCGGGAGAAAACAGCATATTTGACGCCTCATACTCGGCTGATGTTGAAATAGCCAAAGAGTTTGAGGATTGGGGATTCGCGTATTTACATCTTGAGGGTGGAGAAAACGATACGATCGAGAACGAGCTTGAGGTATTCAGTAATGTAAACCGCGAAGCCGCTGATACTGGTTCGCGCGTCGAGTTCGCAGAATGGTTTTATACGCAGTTCGCGCTTGATAAGCAAATCGCCTTTACTCTGGGTAAAATGGATTGCGGGGATCGCGTTGACCAGAACGAATACGCTAATGACGAGAAAACCCAGTTCCTTGCCCATATGTTCAGGAATTCTCCTGTTATGGAATTTCCTCCGGGAAATGCCCTTGGAATGGACCTTATTCTTGCATTTGAACCCATAAGCTTTATCCAAACAGAACTTAGCTATTTTTCAGGCGACGCTGATTATGACGACGTGTTTGATAAAAACTTCTACTCATTTCAGTTTAATTTCAGGCCGTCGGAGATCGAGGCGCTTGGCATAGACACCGAGCAGTTTGACGGAAATTACAGGACTTACTTCTGGATGAACGACCGTAATCACGAAAAGCTCGCGAAGGACGATGAATCCAGCGATAAAGGCAAGATCTTAAACTATGGCTTTGGATTCAGCTTTGACCAGATGGTAACGGACGCGTTTGGATTATTCGGACGATTCGGGTGGCAAAGGCCTGACGTTCTTCCCGGTGACATAACAATGGTCGATGTTACCACGAATCCGACGCTCGAATGGTCCTGGTCCACCGGCGGCCAGGTTGCGGGTAAATATTGGAAGAGGGATGACGACGTTCTCGCCTGCGCCATAGGTCAGATTTTCCCGAGTAAGGCGTGGAAAGACGCCTCTCCCAGCGATTTTGGCGCCGGAGAAGGGCATATTGAAATTTATTACAAATGCCAGCTATTTAAATGGCTGGCCATAAGCCCGGACTTTCAGCTTATATGGAACCCTTATGGCGTGAGCCACTCATACCAGGGGGAGAATGACACGATATTTGTTTACGGAACCAGGGCGCAGGTTGATTTTTAAATGAGCAGATGATTTACGGAAATCTGCAGGTTTCCGTAAATCATAGGCATAAGGCCGTCTGCGAATTTACCCCGCCCTTTTGGCAAGGATAAAAACGAAAAATTACGATAACACTTTGCAAATGAAGAATAGTTTATTAAGACAAAAAAATACGTTTACCAAAAGGGCGGGGTTTAATTCGACCCTTCGGGGAAGAAGTTCAGAGAAGATTGAGTTATGAAAAATTTCTTTGAAATTTTTAATAACTCAAGGTCTCATTAAAGGAGGCGACATGAACAAAGAATTAATAATTTTATATACAACCGCAGCGTCGATAGGGTTTTTTCATACGGTTTTCGGGCCGGACCATTACCTGCCGTTCATAGTAATGAGCAAGGCGCGCAAATGGGCTTTACCCAAAACGATATTTATTACTTTTCTCTGCGGAATAGGGCACATAATGAGCTCGGTAGTATTGGGCTTTATTGGCATTGCTTTTGGCATAGCTATTATGAAATTGGAGGCCTTTGAGGCGTTTAGAGGTAACATAGCTGCCTGGGCCTTTATCGGTTTTGGATTTGCATATTTTGTATGGGGTATTCACCAGGCCATAAAAAACAAACCCCACGCTCACGTGCATGCACATCTCGACGGAGAAAATCACGACCATGACCACGCGCACAAATATGAGCATGTCCATGCGCATAAAGAGGCAAAAAGCAATATTACGCCTTGGATCCTTTTTACTATTTTCGTTCTGGGGCCCTGCGAACCGTTGATACCTATTCTCATGTATCCGGCTGCCAAGAAAAGCATAGCTGGCCTTATTGGCGTAACACTGACTTTTGGCGCTGCAACAGTTGCCACTATGATGAGTATAGTAATATTGCTTTCTTTAGGTATAAAAATAGTACCATTGGGAAAACTCGAGCGTTACAGCCATGCCCTTGCCGGTGCGACAATATGCCTTTCCGGCATTGCGATTCAGTTTCTGGGATTATAACAAAAAAGCAGTAGGCGAGGCTTAAGTCTCGCCTACTGCTTTTAAGAGTTACTTTTTTTATTTCAAAATCTCTCTACACAGAGTATAATAATATCTATGTTATCATATAAAATCTCTGACTGGATAAAAGACGAAGTCAAGAAAGCCGAAAAGGTTGGTATTGTGCTGGGCCTGAGCGGGGGGCTCGATTCTGCTGTTGTCGCGTGTTTAGCTAAAAAAGCCATGGGCGAAGACGCACTTGCGCTGATATTGCCTTGCCAGAGTAGTGCCGATGACGTTCGATACGCGAAAATGGTAACGAAAGTCTCCGGCATAAAAACAAAAACAATCTCACTTGATAAAATCTACGACGAATTTCTAAAAACCAACTCGGAGGCAAAAAAAATAGCCAGGTCAAATTTGAAACCGCGTCTTCGAATGACGATGCTTTACTGTTTTGCCAACAGTTTGAATTATCTTGTCGCCGGGACAGGTAATAAAAGTGAAATTTCCGTCGGATATTTTACTAAATACGGTGACGGCGGTTCTGATATTCTTCCGTTGGGGGATCTCGTAAAAAGTGAGGTGCGCAAGCTTGCCGCAGAACTTGGTGTGCCGGATGATGTAATAAATCGCGCGCCGTCAGCCGGACTCTGGGAAGGCCAGACTGACGAAGGGGAAATGGGCATAACATACAAAGAACTCGATGAAATAATACTTGCCCTTGAAAAAAACAATACTGAAAAAATTGACAAGTCCAAACTCGCCATGGTCCAGGAAATGATCAAGAAATCAGAGCATAAACGAAAAAATATTCCCATTTTCAAAAACATCAATTAGTCAAATAAATAGTCAGATTTATTCTTTTCTGTGTTATAATATATTATTATGAACGATAAAAAATCACATGCTCCACAACTTTTTTTTAAGGAGATGCTTGAGAATCTCTCTATGCCGGGCATTATTGTTTCGCCTGACCGGAAGATAAAGTACTGCAATAAAGACGCGGAGAGCATCTTCGGTTACTCGCCCAAAGAACTTCTCGGCAAAAGGACCGAGCTTCTTTACGGGGATAGGCGAAAACAGCCTAAGGCCAAAAGGGAGATTTACAATCTTTTAGATTCCTACGGCTTTCACAGTGGAAAGGCCGACGGAAAAACGAAAAACGGCCAAGAAATGAAACTCAAAATCCTCACCTTTCTTATAAAACCCGAGGGCGCTGTTGTTGTGATGGAAAAGTCCGTGCACGCCGGAAAACATGAAGTTGATAAAGATAAATTTCTTCGAGACCTCTTAGATAACATCCCTGACATGATATATTTCAAGGACAGGCAAAACCGGTTTGTTCTCGTAAACAAGGCCCACGCCGAAGCCCTTAACAAAATTCCCGAAGAAATAATCGGAAAAACCGACCTTGATTTTTTTCCGAAAAAAATAGCCGAAAAATATTTTAAAGACGATATAGAGCTCATAAAAAAAGGAAAGCCGATTATCGGCGAGATTGAAAGGGCGCGCCGCTCTGACGGCGGAATAACTTATGTTAGCACAACCAAGATTCCTCATTATGACGAAAAAGGAAAAATAATCGGGATCATCGGCATTACGCGCAACATAACGGATAAGATGGTTGCCGAGGAGGAGCTGCAGAATTATAAAGAGCGCCTCGAGGAACTTGTGAAGAAAAGGACAAAAGAACTTGAAGAGGCAAACGATAGAATTTTGCGCATGTATGATATAAAAACGGAATTTACCTCTTTAGTCTCCCACGAGCTTAGGACGCCGCTTACGGTAATCAGAGAAAGCGTTGCTGTCGTCGAAGAAGGCATTCTCGGAGAGGTCAGTAAAAAGCAGAAAAGACAGCTTGCCATAGCTCTTGATAACATAAAACGCCTCACGCGGCTTATAAACGACCTTTTAGATCTTGGCAAGCTTGAGAGCGGAAAAATGAAATTTGACATGACGCGCGCCAATGTAAACGAGCTTCTCGGCGAAATCGGAACGAGTTATCGCAGTACAGCGGGAAAAAAGGGAATAGAGCTTGAGCTTAACCTGAATCCCCTCGTACCAAATGTGTTATTTGATAGGGATAGGATTGCCCAGGTCGTGCATAACCTGGTAAATAACGCGATTAAATTTACGGATCAAGGATCAGTAAAAATAAGTTCGGCATCAGACTCAAAATATATTAAAATTGCTGTCAAGGATACAGGCCGTGGAATAAAAAAATCGGACCTTGGCCGCGTTTTTAACAAATTTGAACAACTTGCGCGGACAGGCAAGACCGAGGGCGGCACAGGACTGGGTCTTGCAATATGCAAAGAGATAATCGAGCAGTTTCACGGGAAAATCTTCGTAACTTCCCAATTTGGAAAGGGTTCTGAATTTTCGTTTTACCTTCCACGCGACGCCCGCCGCTGATTTTGGTTGATTTCTAGCTACCATATATTATAATATAGATACTATATTGCGCAGTAAAGTGCTAAAAATAGCGCTTTTTTTGTCACTATCAAAACGTGCTTATTAGACAGAAAGAAAGGGGATTTAATATGCAAGAGCATGAGCAAGAGGTCAATTTAAGCGATTATGTGAAAGTTATCCTGAAGCGAAAAAAAACCATCTTTTTAATTTTTCTTGCCACAACGATAGCTGCCGCGATTATCAGCTTTTTAATGCCGAAAAGCTACGAAATTTCCATGATTATAGAGCCTAGCCTTGAGATTACGAAAGGAAATAAGCAACTTTATTTAGATTCACCAAAGAACATAGCAGCAAAAATACGAGGAGAAGCGTTTAATCTAAGCGTTTTGCGCATTTCAAACGTAGACCCCGGGCGAAAAAAATTAAGTCTTAAAGTTACACAGCCGAAAGATTCCACTCTCGTAAAAATAAGTATTGAAGAACCGAAGAGCAAGATAGATACGGGCGTTAGACTTTTAAACAATTTATTCATCAAAATGACCGAAACTTATCAATCTCACATTGATTATAAAAAAGAGATGTTTACTAAAGAGGCAGCTGTTGTTTCTAACATAATAGAGTCAAAAAAAGATAGCATTGCGTTGCGCGAAAAAGAATTAAAGATTCTCGAAGAGAGAGAGGCGAGCCTTCTCGGCGAACTTAAAATTGTCAAAGAAAATTCTGAAAAATTAATTGCGCAAAGAGACGCTTTATTAATCGATAAAACCAATAAGAACGGCATGTCCTCTCTTCTTTACTCAAACGTTGTCCAGCAGAATATTAGTTACTTCAGTACCTTAAGCGACCAGTTAATGTCTTTAAAAAGCAGAAAAGAGAATCTTTTGAATGAGATAGAATGCTTGAATAAAGACATAGAAAACTTAAAAACCCAAATAGATACAATTGGTTTGCAAAAGAACCAGATCCAAAACATTAAATTTGTGCAAAAACCGCAAGCTTTGCCTTTTCCTGTAAGGCCAAAAAAGATGAAAAATATTGCTGTAGCCGGTATTTTAGGATTGTTTCTGGGCGTATTCATTGCATTTTTTCGGGAATTCTGGGAAAAGGAAATGAAAAATGGTTAATTGGTGAGTGGTTAATTAATTAATTTATGGGACGTACAATAATAATCGGTTTAGACGGAGTTCCTTTCGGGCTCTTAAAAGACCTGGCTGACCGCGGCGTAATGCCCAACACAAAAGGAATTATTTCAGACGGCACGTTCCGCAAAATGTTCTCAAGTCTACCGGAAGTTTCATCTGTTGCGTGGTCATCGATAATTACGGGGAAAAACCCGGCAGAACACGGTATCTTCGGTTTTACGGAATTCCCGCAAAATACTTATAGGCTTTCTTTCCCGAACTTTAATGATTTAAAGACGCCTGCCTTCTGGGAAACAAATCATAGCAAGCGCCATATCGTTATCAATGTTCCGTCCACTTACCCGGCGCACGAACTAAACGGTGTGCTTGTGGCCGGTTTTGTCGCGCTTGACCTTGAAAAAGCCACTTACCCTAATTCCATGCTTGAGGTACTAAAAAATCTAAACTACGCGACCGATGTCGATTCAAGTAAGGCGCACGAATCCATCGAGCTTTTTCTTAAGGATTTAAAAAGGACCAACGAGGCGCGCATAGCTGTGTACAGGGAACTCTGGAAAGAGGAATGGGATACATTCATGTTTGTGTTCACGGGAACTGACCGGCTCATGCATTTCTTGTGGGACGCATACGAAGACCCTGACAATGAATTTCACGAAGAGTTCAGTAGCTATTTTAGGCGAATAGATGAAGTGATAGGCGAAATCGCATCAAAAATTAATGAAAACGACACTTTTTTAATGCTTTCTGACCATGGTTTTGAAAAACTCGAGAAGGATGTTTATGTAAACAGGATTTTAAAAAAGGCAGGTTTTTTGAAACTGAAGAACGGAGAAAGAATAGATTTTAGTCATATAGATTACGGCACAAAGGCCTTTGCCCTTGATCCGGCGCGCATCTACGTGAATTTAGAAGGCAAATACCCGAGAGGCAGTGTTAAGCCGGAAGACAAAGAAAGCGTAATAAAAGGTGTAGAGAAATTATTTGAGGACTTAAAAGAAAATAACCAAAAAGTCATAAAGCGCATCTATAGAAAAGAAGAAATTTATAAGGGCCCTTATTTCGACATGGCGCCGGATTTAGTACTTTTAGGAAGTAAGGGATTCAATTTAAAAGCCGGCTTAACTTCCGAAAGAATTTTCTCTAAAGGCATTTTTACCGGCAAGCATTCATGGGACGATGCGTTCTTACTGGTTAACCGGAAGAATTGCGAAAGTTTAATTCCCGAAAATCCCAACGTATGTGACGTTACCAATATAATTAATCTTTTAACCGAAAGAGAGAGTAGTAAATGACAAAATTCCATAACTCCGATTGCACCTGTTGGAATTGCCCCGCAATAAATCTGGCAGGAAAAGTAGATTTTAGAGCTTGCGGGCAGTCTGCTTTGAAATTCGAGAAAAAACAAGATGAAACCGGAGATAGCCACATAATGGCAGAGTGCAAAAGGCGGCCTGAACTTGGGCTTTTTGACCCGACAAGCATAACTTTCGAGGAGTGCCCCGAATGGAGAGAAACGCAATACGGGTATCTCCTGAAAAACATGCGTATCATGATACTTGGCATGGATGGCTACCTTGGATGGACTTTGGCTTTGTGGCTCGGTAAGCTCGGTTGCCATGTAAGCGGTATAGACAACTTCAGTCGACGCTCATGGGTTGCTGAAAGGGGCTCGCATACAATCGTGCCCATTTCCGATATGACTGAACGGCTCCATGCTGCTAAGGAAGTGCTGGGACTAAACATAAATTTCAGAAAAATTAATATATTAGACCGAGAGTTATTGAAAGAATTTATAGAGGAAGTAAAACCCGAGGCAATCGTGCATTATGGCGAGTGCCCGAGCGCTCCGTACAGCATGATAGATTTCGAGCACGCGGCCTATGTGCAGAAAAACAACGTTATAGGAACTTTAGGGCTTTTGTTTACTATGCACGAGGTTGTCCCGGAGGCATCATTAATAAAACTCGGGACCATGGGTGAGTACGGAACGCCCCTTACAGGAAGGCCCATATTTGAAGGAATGTTTCCTGCGAATGCGGTCCTTAAGTGGAATAACAGAGAATGGTCAATGGGAGGTGAGCTTACGCCGCGCGATCCCGTAAGTTTTTATCACTGTAGCAAAGCCCAGGATACATTCAACGTATATGAGGCCTGCAAATATTGGTGGCTCCGTTCATATGATGTCATGCAAGGCGTTATTTACGGGGTGTATACCGACCATTTAGCTGCTGATCCAAGATTGAGGACGCGTTATGATATAGACGAAGCATTTGGAACGGTTATCAACCGCTATGTGGCACAAGCTGTAATAGGTTTTCCTCTTACACTTTACGGCAAAGGCGAGCAGATACGCGGGTTTATAGGGTTAGAAGATGCCATGCAGTGCATAACCCGTCTTATCGCGAAACCCCCTGAGCCGGGACAGTATGACGTAGTAAACCAGATGTCTGGCTACTGCAGTATGCGCAAACTCGCGGAAACCGTTAAAAAAATAGGGGAGAAAGATTTTGGCCTTAAAATCGAAATCCAGCGCGTCGAAAATCCGCGTGTGGAAGCAGATCGGCATCCCTTCGAACCAATCTTCAATAAACTACCGGATGAATTTGGCTTTGTTCAGAGCGATATGCTTGAAAAAGAAATTCACAGGATGTTCGCTCTTCTTACCCGGCCGGAAATAAAAAAACGAATAGAGGAAAAAGAACATGTGATCTTGCCAAAAACTTGGTGGTCAGGAGAGAAAAAGGAAGTCGAGCGCCTCGAGCTCATTAAAAACAATAACCATGCAGTAAAAAAGAATGGAAAAGCCGTTAACATTAACTGATAAAAACTTCGAAGAAGAAGTTCTTAAGTCTAGCATTCCCGTCCTTGTCGACTTCTGGGCCTCCTGGTGCCCTCCGTGCAAGATGATGGAAGTGATTTTAACGGAATTGTTATTTCAGCTGAACGGCTCAATCCGTGTGGCGAAGATAAATGTGGATCAGAATCAAACAAGTGCCGCATGTTTTAACATTTCAGGGGTGCCGACCATTATTCTATTTGACGAAGGACGAGAAATCAAAAGGCTTATAGGGGCCCATTCTAAGCTTCAACTCGTAGACATGATTAATGAGGAAATGATTAAAATAAAAGCTTAACAAAAAAGTTATAAAGGAGGTAGGGAGTGACATGGAAGGAAACCCTTTAATATTAGCAACAACCCAAATTACGAAAGTTAGTATAATTATACCCGTTTACAATGAAGAAAAATCTATTAATGGAATCTTGTCGCAGCTGATTAAATTATATCCGGATTTTGAAATAATTGTTATTGATGATGGTTCCAGAGATGATACGTATAAGCTTATACAAAATTTCAATGTAAAAAATATACGGCATTCATTTAATAAAGGATACGGCGCTTCGATAAAAACCGGTATCAGGGCCGCCAGAGGCAGCTTTATATGTACGCTTGACGGCGATGGCCAGCATGATCCCGAAGATATTCGTAAATTTTTGGAAGAGATGAATAATTATGATATGGTTGTCGGGGAAAGAGAATGCAGGTTTAAAGAGTCCGCGCTATATTCATTTGGGAAAAAAATAATCAATTCTACGGCAAACTATTTATCAAGAACGCGCATACCTGACCTTAATTCAGGCTTTCGGCTAATCAAGAAAGATATAGTTATGAAATATATGCACCTTTTGCCAAATGGATTTTCTCTTTCAACTACATTGACTATCGCGCTTCTCAGAGACGGATATAACATCAAGTATGTTCCTATATCTGCGAGTAAGCGTTTCGGTAAAAGCAAGGTTACTCTTTTCGATGGAATGCAGGCATTCTTGTTGGTTATTCGACTCATGACAATTTTTTCACCGCTGAAATTATTTTTACCCGCGGCATTTCTGACATTTCTCGGGGGGGCTTTTCTTTTGGTGTACGACATTATACATTCGAACATTCAGGACATAACCCTGCTAATTATTTTTAGCGGTATTTTGATTTTTTTCTTGGGATTAATTGTTGACCAGATGGCGCACATAAGAAGAGAATTAAAACAATAAAAGCTATTCAAGCATGAAACTTCTTTTATTATACCCTTCAGAAGAAAATGTTATCGATACAAAATTACCTGATGTGCTGGAACGCGGAACAGGAATTGTCCCACCCTTAGGCTTGCTTTATATCGCTGCCAGCGTAAAACGGTGGACTGATTGGGATGTGGAGTTCGTTGATTGTGTTGCCGAGAGATTGAATTATGGGCAAATCCAAGAGCGTATAAAACGCAGCAAACCCGATGCCGTAGGCATTACTGCTATGACTCATTCGTTGATAGATTGCTTGCGCACGGCTCGCCTTACAAAAAAAATAAACCCTCTAATAAAAGTAATTTTCGGCGGTCCTCATGTCCATCTTTATCCTAAAGAGACTATAGGCTTTAACTGTGTTGACTATGTGGTCTTGGGCGAGGGGGAGTATACAATCGCGAAGCTTTTAAACTTATGGAATGACGAAGATAGCCTGAAAGAAATAAAAGGTTTTTGTTTCAAAACTAAAAAAGGCGATGTCGTGTGCAACACGAGCTCCAATTTAATTGAGAAGTTAGATGATATTCCTCATCCGGACAGGGCGATGATAAAAAACAAACGTTACTTCTCGAGTGTGCTTGGATCTGGGATTACGACAATGATTAGCTCGCGCGGATGCCCATATAAATGTACGTTTTGTGATAGGCCACATCTTGGGAAAAATTTTAGATCCAGAAGCGCCGGTGACATAGTGGATGAAATGGAGGAATGCATAAAAGCGGGTGCTGTAAAGATCATGTTTTATGATGATACGTTTAACGTTGACCGAAAGCGCGTTTTCGAGGTTTGCAGGGAAATAAAGCAAAGAGGCGTTAAGGTTATCTGGAGCATTCGTGCGCGCATAGACTGTGTAGATTTAGAGATGTTAAAAGCACTTAAATCGGCTGGCTGCAAAATGATTAACTATGGCGTAGAATCTGGCAATGATAGAGTACGGAGAAGATTGGGGAAAAACATTGCTAAAGAAAAGATCAGAAGCGTTTTTAAATTGTCTAAAAATACAGGAATTCATACCGCAGCATACTTCATGTTCGGATGTCCTGGAGAAATGTTGCCTGATATGCTGGAAACGATAAAGTTCGCGAAACAACTCAATCCTGAGTATTGCCATTTTACGATACTTATTCCATTTCCCGGTACGCCTCTATACGAAGAAGGCATGTTTTCCGGCAGGTTTCCTCATGACCACTGGCGTGAATTTGCGCTCAATCCGGTAGACGGTTTTAAACCGAAATCCTGGATTGAAACCGTGCAAATGAATGAAATACAAAAAGTATTAAAAACTGCTTACAAGGAATTCTACATTAGACCATCATATTTTTTCAAAAGTTTAAGAACGGTACGTTCCCTTAATGAACTGAAGCTGAAATTTCAGGTAGGTATGGATATATTGCAACTAAAATAAAGCAATGCATGAAAAATGCCGCCTTTGCGGTTCACGTAATCTTTCACTGCTCTATAAATTTGCTGCTTACAGAATTGCGCATTGCCATGATTGCGGATTTATGTTAGTTCTTGATGAGCAAACAAAGAAAGATCTTTATACCTTGTATTCCAAGAAATATTTCACTCGCGGCAAATACATAAATGATAAAGCTATAAAAAACACCTGCTACCGCAGAATCCACTGGCTTCGCAAAAACGGAGCATGCGATCAAGCAAAAATACTGGACGTTGGATGCGCGACAGGCGATTTTATAAGTCATGCCAAACTTTATTTTGATATGTGGGGCATAGATATTTCCGAAGACGCGACAACATTGGCCAAACAACGAAATCCAGAACTATCCGAACGCATAATTTGTCGCATGATCGAGGAAAGCGATTTCCCCGATGATTTTTTTGACGTTATTACACTGTGGGATGTGCTTGAGCATCTACGGGATCCGGTAAATGTTTTTTTAAAATTGTCACGCTTCTTAAAAAAAGGCGGCATTTTGACATTTAGTACACCTAATGCGGGTGCGCCTGTGGCACGTCTTATGAGGAAATACTGGGCATTTATGACCGTTCCTGAGCATTTATGTTTTTTTAATCGAAACACCATTGATCTACTGCACAAAAGAAGCGGGTTAAAAACAATAGGGTGGACGACAAAAGGGGCATGGATAAATATAGGTTTTTTAATAAATAAAGCCGCCAGAATCGCCCCTTTTTTGTTTCCCGGGAACCTTGTGAATTGGATAATAAAAAGCCGTTTTTCAAAATCGATTATTTATGTTCCTACAGGGGATATACAATTTTGCGCGGCAAAAAAATAAATCCCATAAAGCACCAAGAGGTTGGACGGATGAGGCGTTGTACGAAATGTATTTTACCTGAAACATTTCCAATGGTTACCTTTGATGACAAAGGAGTCTGCAATTATTGCAAGAGCCATATCCCGATAGGAAAGAAGCCCGCGCTTCATGTTCTGGAAGACATTTTATCGCAATACCGCTCAAAGGACAATACGGTCGATTGCGTAGTAACCTTCAGCGGAGGCCGCGACAGCTGCTTTGCGCTTTATCTTTTAATGAAACAGTTTAATATGCACCCTTTAGCCGTTACGTATGACTGGGGGCTAATGACTCCTGAAGCGCGAATAAATTGGAAACTAACAAAAGAAAAGCTAGACATAGAACATATAATTATTGAAGCGGATAAGGACAGAATCAGGCGTAATATAAAGCAAAACATAACCGCATGGTTAAAAAAGCCTCACATGGGGATGATACCGCTTTTTACAGAAGGCGATAAAACTATGGAGTATCACATATCTAAACTGGCAAAGCAGAAAGGCATTTCGCTTGTCGTGACCGGCAACGGTAATTCTTTCGAGAGAACCAGATTTAAAATGTCTTTTTTTGGGGTCAATGAAGACGCCGAGTCAAACGAGCTGTCAGCGAGAGGGCATACTAAATTAATGTTGCGCTATATGATTGAATATTTACGAAATCCGGGATATATCAACAGTTCAATTATGCGGCTTCTAAACGCATACTTTGTGCAATATATCTTGGCGTATGAGGCAAAAAATTCAAACTGGATTAAATTTTTTCAATATGTTCCATGGAATGAAAATGAGATCCTGGCTACTATACGCAGAGAACTTAATTGGGAATCGCCAAAGGATACAGTTCTTACATGGAGGATAGACGATGGTACCGCTCCGTTTTACAATTATTTGTATTATAAAATGGTGGGTTTTACGGAAAATGATACTTTCAGAAGTAATCAAATAAGGAATGGTATTTTATTGAGAGGTGCGGCATTGGAAATTGTTAAAGAGGAGAATAAACCGCGATATGAGGCAATCAAAAGATACCTGGAATTCGTAGGACTCGATTACGACAGCACCATGAAGAGAATAAACGAAATTGCTGAATTGCACAATAAAAAGGATTCATGAATTCCTACGATATCTTGCAAAAGAAATTTTGGCACCGCGATAAATCGAATCGTAGAGACGTGACGCATCCGGTGGTTGTCTGCCTTTATAAACGCCAGGCTGAAAAACTAAAAAATTTAATTCCGACAAAAGTAACCTCAATTCTGGATTGCGGGTGCGGAAACGGGTTTTTTCAAACATTTCTGTCGGAAGCTTTCCAGATAAATTGCATGGGCGTTGATTTTTCAAGCAAAATGCTGCGCGTAAACCCCAATGCTGGAAAAGTAGCGGCGGACATAGCGGCAATGCCTTTTGAAAATAAATATTTTGATCTAGTTACATGCAGCATGCTGTTTCACCATCTGAGTTTCGATAAACAATCAGCGGCTTTAAAAGAGATGCGCAGGGTGGCGCGAAAATATATTTTTATTACGGAACCAAACGGAAATAATCTTGCTAATGTAATTTTTGCGCTATTCCACCCGGAAGAACGAAGATTACTGGATTTTGATCTTAGATATTTAAGGCAAATTTTTAAGGAAAATAATTTGACAATCTTAAATGCGTATGTAGATTCGCTACTCCTGCCAAATGCAACACCGCGCTTTATGTTGCCAATACTGCGAAAGCTGGATAAAACTGCGCTTGCTTCTTTATTTGGGTTTAATTGCAATGTGTTGTGCTGCGTGCAATCAAAGCAGTGACAACACAACCCTTTGATTGCTATGAATTTTTTTAAGATATCGTCGCGCTTTAGAAATTTGGCAAAATCGCCTTATTTTATACCGTTGGTTCTCTTCGCTCTTGCAATGATTTTTTTTCCTCTAAAGGGCGTTAACCCTTCGCCCGATTCATGCTGGTATCTAAGCAATGCAGCGGCTATGTATAAGCAATTTAGCATGGAAAAAATAATCACTTACAGACCGCTTTTTCCCCTTATGATGACCGCCTCTTTCAGTATATTCGGCTATAGCGTAAAAAGCGCCTTTTACGTGGTTCGGCTATTTTATGTGCTCAATATAATGCTTATTTATTTTCTCGGGTCGAAAATGTTCAATAAAGCAACCGGTTTGACCTGCAGCCTTTTGGTGTTTACTTCATTCGTTGTCAACAGATGCGCGTCATATCTGTTGCTGGATAATATCGTGCCGTTCTTTATTCTGGGTTACATTTTTTTGATTTATCTAGCGTTTAAAAATAAAAATTACATATATTTTGCACTTGCGGGGCTCGCGCTGTCACTGGCAATACTTTTAAAAGGGGTGATAGCAGTTATGTTTATCCCGCTTCCGGTTTGTCTCCTGTGCTTTAAAAGTTACAGAAGCGTCAAAACCGCAAAAGGCACTGCGCTATTTTTCATGTTTTCAGCTGTCCTGCTTTCTCCCTGGCTCTATAAGGTTTTTGCCGGAAAAGAAAGTCTGGAAATATTGGTAGGGCCGCTCGTGAATTTAAACGAAATTAAAAAATTTGGAATAATAACGCCGAACCGATTAACCTGGTCGACGGGAGGCATTCTTGCGGAACAGCTGAGAATAGCCAGCAATTTTATTAACCGGTATATTATCAGGCAGCTTGCGATATGGCCTTTGGTTTTTTTTGGAATTGCCTACAGCTTTTTCGGAGCTGTTTTTAGAAAAAAACTTTCAGACAGGATTTTTCTGATGGCGGTCATATTGTTTTTACCGGTAGTTTACATAACCGCCAAAGCGAATTCGCGTTTGGGCCAATTTCTTACGCTTTATTTTTTGTTTTATCTAGCGATCGCTAATTTTTTAATTAATTTTCCGACAGAATTTTTAAAAGCAAAAAATCGAATTTTGAACATAAGCGTGTTTTTTTTAGTTTTGGCGTGTGTTTTAATGCAGGTATTTGTCGGGGCAACCGCCAAAAAGAATTTTTTGAGCCTGATATTTGGCGTAAAGGTGAGAGGTGTATATGAGTTTTCGTTCTGGAAAAGTGATTTTAAATTAGACGGGTGGACAAGTAAAACCGTGCGAGAGTCTTCGGAGTGGATTGAAGAAAATATCGTTCCTGGAACCGCAATTTTGTGCCAGAAATACGCGCTAAACGCCATATATTTCTTCACGCAAGGCAAGTACGAATTGCTTGAAATAAAAAATGTCGAGATATCAGAATTCAAAAATAAATACGAAAGGCGTTATGAGGAGCCACTTTTTATTTGGCCAAGCAGGGAGTGGCTTGAAGGGCAGTTTGAAAGCGATCTCCTGAAGCAAATAAATGACGGCCGCATCGGATATTTAGTAGTTACCCAAAAGCGGAATTTTTTGAATTTATACGTCGAAAATAACCCTAAATTTTCTTTACTAAAATCTTTTTCAAAAGGGGAAATAAAAATATATAAGGCAACAAAATATCCAGTTACCCCAATAGGTGGGAATTTAATCGGGTTTGAATATGGAGTTTATAAATATTTCCGCCAGCTTTATTTGAATTCGAAAAGAAAATACGATTTGCAGAAAGAGAATTTTGAGGTAATTCTCGGCTGGCCCGATTCGGAAATAAAAAAATTCTTTTCTATTATTGAAGAAGGGCGGAAAAGAGAGTTTTGGCGAAATTATCAAAAAGTTTATGAGTGGAAAGTATATTAAAAACAGAAGCGTCATTACCCGTTTCTTCCTTGGGCTTATATGCGCATTCATTATTGGTGAAATCTGTATAAGGGTATTGCCGCATGTAAGGGTATCCACCGTTGCATGGGTGCCCAACAGTGCCATGGGCGCTCTTTTAAAGCCCTGTCAACGTGCAAGATTTGCCGGAAAAGAATTCAATAATATAGTTTTTATAAATACTCATGGGCAGCATGATTATGAGCACGGTTACGAGAAAGAAAAAAATGTTTTCCGTATACTTATTTTGGGCGACTCAATGATAGAGGGGCTGCAGGTCAATAAAGATAATCTCGTCGCCAGCGTGCTTTCAGGGCAATTAAACTCAAAACGCAACAGCGCAAACGGCAGCTACGAAGTCATTGCGCTTGCCAGGTCAGGATGGGGCACGGCTCAGCAATTAAAGTACTTTAAAGAAGTCGGACTTAAATACAAACCCGACTTAGTCATCCTGTGCCTGTATCCCGCGAATGATTTTTTCAATAGCTGTAAACAGTTAACAAAAGATGAATTTTTGCCGTATTATACGATTGACAAATATGGCAAACTGGCGGCCGTACCCTCCGGGACGGACAAAGGCAAGGGCACATTTCTCTACAGAGTATATAAAAAGTCGCAGCTCCTTTGTTTTTTGCGGCAGAATATATCGCGGTTGGCACGCAGAGTTAAAGATGTTAATAAAATACCGAAATATTTTGGGATATTTTTAGTTAAAAAAAATATGGTTTGGATGAAAGCCGTTTACGTTACGTTGGCCTGTCTTAAGGAGCTTGATAGTGTGTGCCGCGGAAACGCCATACAATTTTTGTGTGTTTCACTGCCTATGAAACCCCTGGCAGAAATGAATACAGGTCTGTATTATCAACGCTACCGCTCTATGGCTGAGGAGGATTATGATTTCTGTTATCCCTACACGGCGATAAATAAATTCTGTGATCAGAATTCTATATTAAACGTTTCAATGCTTGAAAGTTTTCAGGCTGATTTTACCAATACAAAGAGATCGGCATATTTTCAGCATGAAGCCCACTGGAACGAATACGGGCACTATCTGGCGGCGTCTATGTTGTATGAATATCTGAAAAATAACTCAATGCTGCATTTTTAATGAAAAAATACAAACTCGCGATAGTTATTCTCATTGGGGGCCTTTTATCTCTGGTCTGGATGCATGGCCAGGATTTCATAAGGCTGGGAATGGCGCGGCATTGTTTTAACCAGGACCTTGAGCCTCTGGCCGTGGACATCTATAAAAATTTTTATCGAAAAAAACAAATGTTAAGAAAAAAAAAGTTGCAGGATTTTTTTGTTGCAAGCTCATACTGTGATTACTTCGTGATTTCCGAGTTGGTGGATTATTATAAGCGCGAAAATGATATTTTAAACGAAGAAAAATATTTAATAGAATTAATCGATCTCAGGCCCGAGATAACTAGTAATTATGTACGCCTTTACAACGTTTATCAGGGTGCTGGCCGCACTGAAGAAGCCGTAGGCGTGATAACCAAGTATGAAAAAATAAACAGCCGTGATTTACCGATACATTTTACGAAAAACTCTTACGGGCAGTATAAACTGGGATTAAGCTATTTACATAGCGATATGCTCGAAAAAGCTAAAAAGGCCTTTAAGACAAGCCTTAGCGAAAACGGCAGCTTCGCCGAGGCTCATTATTTATTGGGATACATATATGAAAAACAGGGTTCATTAGACATGGCGCGTATGGAATATGAAAAAACAGTGGATTTATTACCAGCGCACATAGAAGCGTTAAAAAACCTTGTTCGCATTAGCGCTAATAATGTTAATGGTGTAAGTGCGCATAGAACAACCTCAGAAATCAAAAAACTTTCACCTGCAAACGAAGCGCGCGCGAATTTTTTAAACAAGATACAATTTCTAGGGTATGGCGTAGAAAGAATTGACAAAGAAAGGATTGAATTGAAATTTTGGTTTAAATCCCTGGACTTAATGAACAAGGATTATTTATGCGTGATTCGTTTTGAGCCGGAAAACGCGGAATGCCTGCCTCAAGAACGCAGGCCCTATGGTGCCATGTATTCAGCCAAAGAAATGCAGAAAAATACCTCTTATTGGCAAATCGGTGAGGTATACGTTCATGAATATACTCCAAAGATAGCGCCGGGTAAATACAATATTAAATTTTTCCTGAAATATCCCGCCGGCAAGGGGTATCCGCAGGAGCGCCTGAAGGATGTTTTAACGAATAAAAATAGCGTGGACCTGGGATGGATAGACATAAAGTAACAAAAACCAAGCTTTTAATAGGCGTTTTTTTATTCGGTATATTCTACCGTTTGTTGCTCTACTTTGTAAAAATGAAATTTTTTCCGCCTACTGACAGCGAACTTCTCTTATCCTTTCCGGATGAATATAAATATCATTATATAGGGACCGCTATGAGCGGCAGTTGGCAGGAGTTTATCGCGTATGTCAAATCGATAAAATATATTTACGGATGGCACGTGTTTGTCGGTTTTGTTTACAGGTTATTCGGACCATCGCCACTCTTCATAAAAGGCATAAACATTGTTATCAGTTCTCTTGTGCCAATAGTTGGTTTTAGGATAGCAAAGGAGTTCTTTAGTAGGAAAGCCGCCGTGTGGGCGTTAGTTCTTTTGGCCTTATCACCCTCATTGGCATGGTTTTCAATTTTTATTTTAAAAGATAGCATGCTTGCTTTTCTTTTTATCCTGTTTACTTATGCCCTGCTGGAACTGCGAAAAACACGGGCGTTTTCATATTTTTTAATGAGCCTAATTTTGTTAATAGCCCTAGTAACGTTAAAATTACAGCTAGTAATTATTTGTCTGGCTATGCTTATTTTTGTTCTTTTCAAGGTTATAAAGACTAAATTTTTGTTTATCTCTATTTTGATTTTTTCACTTATAGGTTTATCATACTTTTCTGAACACGCTGTGCTGCGAAAGATTTTAGCCTCTGAAGCTTCATATAAAATAACTTTTTTAAGCTCTGTAAAAACCGCCGGCCTAAAAAGCCACGGTGTTATCGATGTTTTAACGTCTTTGAGCGCAAGTGATGTAGCCGCCTCAATTCCCGAGTACTTAAAAAAACTGACAGCTTTTTGGATACCAATACCAACCGACGCGAACAGCCTCCTTGCGTTATGCTTAGTTTTGCCTTTCAATATGTTTCTTTTCTCTTTCTTTTTCTTAGGCACGTTTTTCATATACAAGAAAGTAAAAAATACAGCATTAAATTTTTTATTATTCTCACTTTGTGCCAACTGGCTCTTGTTTTCACTTGCGCCGGAGCCTCATTGGCGCTATAGGCTGATCGCGGTTCCTTTGGTCATAATCATCTCAAGCGTATACATTGAGGCCGTGGAAAGATCGTATTTTGCAGCCGTAAAGACGCAAAAACCTGAGAGGAAAAATTTTGGATAAAATAAATCATCAGGAAAGCAGCGAAAAGTACATAAAAAAATTAGCCAAGGGCGGAACGACTATATTCATAGGAAAGCTCGCAAATACTTTTCTACACTTCGTGCAGCATGCGTTTCTTGCGCGCACCCTAGGGGTGCCAGCCTACGGACTTTACGCGATGGGGTCAACCGTCATTTCTTTTTTGCATACCATTGCTTTATTGGGACTATCGCAGGGAATTGTCAAATTCATATCTTCACATAGAGGCGTGGATGACAAAGGGCGGGAAAAGGGCATATTGATCATATCAATAGTTCTTTCGTCGGTATGTTCGGTAGCTATTTCGTCAATACTGTATATTTATTCTCCTTTTATCGCAATTAATATATTTCATGAAAGCGCGCTTATTGGCGTAATGAGGATTTTCTCAATATCGCTGCCGTTTTTTGTGTTTTTTACGATAGCGGCGAATAATATACGTGCCGTTCTAAGCATGAAACGCTACATTTATATACTTTTAATCCGCACGGTCATAAATTTAATCCTTTTAACGACTGTATTCTTGATAGGCTACCGACTTTATGGCGCTATATGGAGCTTTGTAATTTCATGCTTTGCCGCATCGATTATAAGCTTGTATTATCTGAAAAAAGATTTCCCGCATTTTTTATCAAAAACCAAAGCCGTGTATGAGCCGCTCGGATTGATCAAGTTTTCTTTACCGATGTTCTTCGCTACTGTCTCATTTTTTCTTTTGGCAAAAACAGATATTTTTATGCTGGGATTTTTCTTGAACATGGACGACGTAGGCATATATAGCATGGCGACTATCATAGCGGCCTCCATAACTTTACTAATTACGCCTTTGAACGAAACCTTCGCGCCTATAATCGCGGATTTGTTCAATAGGAATAAACTAAAAAACACGGAGCTCTTGTTTAAAACAACGACAAGATGGAATCTTATTATAAGCATTTTATGTTTTTTACCTATTGTATTTTTTTCTAAAAACCTATTGGGCTTATTCGGTAAAAGTTTTGAAACGGGGTCAAGCGTGCTTGTTGTGCTTTCCTTTTTTTATTTATTAAAAGCCAGTTTGGGGCCGGTGCCTTTCATGCTGCAAATGTCCGGACACCCGAATTTAATTCTTATAAATAACGCGATAATGGCCGTCTTGAATATAATTTTAAATGCGTTGCTGATTCCTATTTTTGGAATATTAGGAGCGGCCTTTGCCACGGGCATTTCACTTAGTTTGTGTGCCTTGTTGGGCTTAATCGAAGTATACAGCCTTTTAAAGATACATCCCTGGAACATGGATTATAGCAGATTAATAATTCCTTTGTGCGCAGCTCTGGTGACTTTTGCGCTTATCAGAAATATTACCGCCTGCTGGTTTTTAAAACTTGCGTACGTTAACTTTGTTTTTATTGCTGGTTTTTTGTTGTTGCTGCCGCAAGAGGACCGTTTTTTGCTCTACAAAGCGGTTAACGCCGTCAGACGGGTGCTTAAAAGCGGTGATTTTTCGAAAAGGGAGATATGATACAATGTCCAAATTGCTTATAGTTGGAATCGATGCGGCGGATTTGAATTTTATAGAACTCGGGGTTAAAGCGGGTAGGTTGCCCACGTTTAAACTATTTTTTGAAAAAGGCGTAGTTAATAAATTGCGTTCCACGTATCCCCCTGCCAGCTGCCCCGCGTGGAATGTTTTTGCCTCAGGTAAATCACCGGCAAAAATAGGAATCCCGTGGTTTATGACGAGAAAAAAGAATACATTTTCATTTCAACCTTATATTTACAGTGAAATTTCAGAAGGAAAGGCATTCTGGGATTATGTGAATGACGCAGGTAAGCAAATAGGCGTTATTAATGTTCCATCTGTTTTTAGGGCAGAAAAAGTTAATGGATTCATAGTAGCCGGTTTTTTCAAACCACAGGATATGGCTTTAACATTCCCGAGGGGGCTGGAGAGCGAGCTAAATAGCGCCTTTGGTAGCGCCTACATAGTTGATTTCTGGGATTTAAAGACCTCTCTTTCATACAGGGCCGGGCAGAAAGAAGAGAGATCAAGGATGGAAAAAAGAAGGTTTTTTAGCGATAAATGGTTGCTGAATCGCGCAAGAGAAGTTATGCTTAACCGATCTGACGCCACGTTGTATCTTATGAAAAAATATCCGGAATGGGATTTGCTCATTACGACATTTACAAGTCTGGATCGCGTATTTCACAGGCTTCTTGCGCCGGAAATGATGCATGCGCAAAGTTTATTAATGGAGTCTTATATTATTTTGGACGATTGCATAAAGAAACTAATTACAGTCGCTGGCAAAGATACGGAGGTCTTAATCATGTCCGATCATGGCATGCAGCCGGTGAAATGGCAGTTCAACATCAATACGTGGCTTGAAAAAATAGGGGTATTGCATCTAAAAAAAGAGTCTTTAAATTTATTGAAGAACCCGAGCCGCTACCTGACAAGAAGTATCAAAAAGATGCTTTTTCCGGTAATAAGAAGCAATGTAAAAATGGAACGATTAATTAATGTGGTAAGGGGCAAGATAAATCTGCAGCGCTTTTTCCGGGACAGCATAAATTTTGACGAAAACCTTATTGATTGGGAACATACGAAAGCTTACGGATATGGGAATTATGGCGAAATATACGTTGGGCCTTTTTGCGAAAAACAAAACCTTTCCTCGCGGGCACGCAAAGAAACAATAGAACATATTTGCTCTGAATTTAAGAAGTTGCAGTTTCTATGGCAGGTCCAATCGGCCGAAATTTTGCGCAAAGAGGATATATACGCTAAAGGGCCGCATCTTGATAAAATGCCGGACTTGGTAGTTAAAATAGATGATTTTAGCTGCACGACACGGAATACATTGAGCGATAGCTGCTTATTCGTAAGAAGGCGGGGTGGGTCCCACAGCCCCTCGGGAGTATTGATGGCTATGGGAAACAAGATTAAACCTAATGCCAGAATTTCCGAAGCTCGCATCGAGGATATAGCGCCCACGGTTTTACATCTAATGGGGGTTCCTGTCCCGGAAGATATGGATGGGCGTATATGGGATGAAATAATCAAAAATTGCGCCCCGGTAAAATACCAAAAATCCGAAAGTATAATTTATAAAAAACAGGAAAATAATGCCTGCGACGAAAAACGCCTAATGGAACGATTACGCCACCTGGGTTATTTGGGGTAGAAAGGTTAAAACTTGAGAATCGTATACATTGCACATCCGGTAAGGCATTATAAAATTATTGAACCGCTCAGCGAGAGCGCTGTAGAAATAGTTCAAATTTTCAATTTCAGGAAGAAGTTGATCCCGCAATTTATATCATTGCATAAGGCTCTAAAGAGCGGAAAGGTAGCTTTAATTTTAACCGATAATCAGGGCAAGCATGGAGCATTTGCATTTGTTTTGAGACTGTTATTTAGCGTACCGTACTTTATGCGATTAAGAGGGGATATCTGGGAGGAAAGAAAAACCTTTGCCAGGATGGCGCCAAATATATTTGGGAAAATGTATTATAAATTTTCAGCAAAACTGGGAACTTTTTTGATCAATAAATCAAACGGCATTATTGCCAATTCATGCTTCATAAAGAAAAAAATTCTTAGTAATACAGATGTCCCTGAAAACAGAATAAAGATTGTGGAAATTCCGCTAAATAATAGCATTATAAAGGAAGCACAGGTCGCGGAACACGAAAAAAATCCGGGAACAAACCGTAAAAGAAATATTTTTCTATCAATAACCCATTTTGATATATATAATAAAATGAAAGGCCTGATATTTTTTCTGCCTACAATGAGGAAAATTTTTGATGAAGTAGCGAAAAACGCTGTTTGGCTTATAATCGGCGAGGGGTCATACAAGTATATGTTCCAGGAGAGTTTGATGAAATTTGGCATGAGCGAGGTAACTACACTGATCGGTTGCGTGAATAACATAGGCGAATATTACCGAAATGCGGATATGCTGCTTCATTTCTCATTTCAAGAGGCTTTTCCCAATGTGGTGATCGAGGCGCAGGCTTTTGGTAAACCGGTATGTGTCAATCGATTCGGTGGCATGCTTGAGCAGGTAGAAGATGGAAAGACTGGCGTAATTGTCGACAATGAAAATAATGATGAAACCTTTATGAAGATAAAAAGAGTAATAGTTGACCATAGCTTTAGAAGTGCAATCGGGCAAAGCGGCAAGGAAGAGGCTTTTCGTAGATTTACGCCGCAGACCATAGGAAAAAAATTTGAGGAAAGCCTAAAAATATTACTTGCCGATAAGCATAAAACAAAACGTGAACCAAGGTGAATATTTTATTTATTGATCCGTCTTCGCCCAAGGGCCTGGTTACCGAACAGGCCCTTGGGCGAAAATTGCCCACTCCCAACATGGGCATTGTTTACATCGCGACATACGTTAAATTAAAAACCGGTGCTAACGTCAAAATCTTGGATATTCCTACGTACAACCTAAGCCATGGTGATGTGGAAAAAGCAGTAAAAGATCTTCGTCCAGCCATAGTTGGTATTTCATCCAAAACATTCAATATACTTTCAGCGTATAAGATTGCCGCATGCGTAAAAAAAGTATGTCCCGAAACGATAACCCTGGTTGGCGGGGCGCACTCGACAGCATTACCCGAATATACGCTTAGAGAGTGCGTTGATATTGACGCCGCTGTAATAAGGGAAGGAGAGGATACCATTGTTGAACTTTGCCAGAGAATACGGCATGGTTGCCGCGCGACCGATGATTTGTTTGTTAATCTAAAAGGAGTCGCGTGGCGTAATAAATCAGGCCTAATCATACGCAATGATGAGAGAGCATTAATCAAGGATTTAGATTCTTTACCATTTCCGGACCTTTCCCTTGTATGTTATAAGAAGTACGCAAGAGTATACAACCCCAGTAAGTATAATTTTCAACACGTCTATCCCATTTTCGCTTCCCGCGGGTGTCCTTTTCGCTGCACTTTTTGCATGCCGCTGCATACAAGGAAACATCGCGTTCGGGCAATCGAAAACATATTAGATGAGATTGACTTGTTAAATAAAGAGCATGGCGCACAACGCATTTATTTTGAAGATAGCCTATTTTGCTCAAAAAAAGAATGGTTTGCGAGATTTTGCGACGAGTATATAAAGCGCGGATTGCATAAAAAAGTACAATGGGGTTTTGAGACAAGAATTGATACCGCAGATCCTGAAATGTTTAAACACGCAAAAAAAGCAGGCTGTATATATACCTTTTTCGGCGTGGAATCCGGAAGCGAAGAGGTGCTGGAAAAGGCTAATAAGGGGTACGCAAAAGATGCGATAATCGAAAAAGTACATTCCGCGAAATGCGCAGGCATAAGCCATGTAAATATAAGCATTATTTTTGGATTGCCGTACGAAAATAAGAATACACTCGAAGAGACGATGAAACTGATTGCAAGATTACCTTGTGACAACGCAAGTATAAACATACTTGACGCGTATCCCGCAACTGATGTATTTAAAATGGCCGATCAAGGCGAAGGAGGGTTGCGCTGGATTGAAGGGAAGCGAATGAACTGGGAGGCCTATTCAAGAGAGGAGCCCATGCTGGAGGTGAATGATCTGGATGCCGGTTATCTTATTGCAGCAAGAAAGAGGGCGTATACTATTGTCGCTAAGAAATCAAGGAAAGATAAACTTAGACTCAACATGAAAAGATTGGCGTATGTTGTTGAGTTGGCAAAAACTAATCGTCCAAAACTGGTTAAAAATGTCATAGATACTCTGAAAGGTAAGAAGTAAAAAAATTTAAGAAGGATAAGCGAATGAGAAAAAAACTAAAGAACAAAGATAGGGAAATAGCGAAAATCATAGAGGATCTAAAAAACGATTTTCCTTTTAAAGGCTATATAGAAACAGCAACTGATTTCGGAAGCGTGCTAGCGCGCATAATCGGAAGATATATTTTGCCGGGTTCCAAGATATTGGATTTTGGTTGCGGGGCATGCGATAAAACGGCGATTTATAACAGAATGGGTTATGTGTGTTACGGCTGCGATGATTTAAAAGACGGTTGGCACCTAGAAGGTGACAACAAGGAGCTTATAAAAGATTTTGTACGAAAAGAAAATATAAATTTTTTAGAAATCACAGATGAAAACCTGCCTTACAACGATAATACGTTTGACGGAATACTTATAACGGACGTAATGGAGCATTTACATGATTCGCCAAGAGATTTACTGAATAAGCTCATAAGCAAATTAAAGATTAATGGTTATGTATTTATAGGAATGCCGAATTCCGTTAATATACGGAAGCGTATTTCGGTTCTGTTTGGCAGGACCAACTATGTCTCATTGGAAAGCTTTTATTTTGGCAAAAAACCATGGAGGGGGCATGTCAGGGAATATACCCTGCAGGAATCCAAGCGGCTTTTAAAGTATCAGGGTCTTTCTATTGAATACGCGAACGGCGTAAATGTAGCCGGGCGTAAAAAAATAAAAAATAAAATCATGAGAACGGTATATTCTATTCTTACGAAGCTTTTCCCGGCATTAAGCGATGCGGTGCTTGTAGTTGGGAGAAAACCCGCCAATTGGAGAGCTGTTTTATACGATGAAGAAAAAGATAAAAAATACACAAGAAAGCCGACATTTACAGCAAGCAAGTATTCATGAGAGTTTTAAACTGTTTTTTAGATAATAGACTAGGTGGGCCGCAGGTTCGGGCGCGTAATGTTGCGCTGAAACTACAAGATGAAAATATTGATACAGTATTTTTATTTAATGAAAAAAACAAAAATTATGTCCCAATAAACGATTTTAAATGTTTTGTCATGCGGTATATGCAATGCATAACGCGCGATTTTACGGCGATCAATTTATTTATGTTTTGCATTTTTTTACCACGCAGCATTTACAAGATTTACAGAATAATCAAGTCGGAGAAAATCGAATTGCTTCATATAAATGGTATAACGAACTGTCTTCCGGCGTTTGCTGGTAAAATTGCCGGCATTAACATATTATGGCACTTAAATGACACGGTAACTACCGGAATTATGAAGAAATTATTTTTACCATTGGCTCATGCCCTGTCTGACAGGATCGCTATTGCATCTGAAGAAGTAGGCAGGTATTACTTTTCAAATAATAAGCGCCTTTGGTCCAGATCCGTCGTGCTTTATGCACCAGTGGATACGGATAAGTTTAATTCTGACCTGATGGATGAAAGAAAAAAAAACAGTATCAAAAAAGAATTAAACATACCGCGGGAATTCCGAATTATCGGTGCTACGGGCAATTTTACTCAGGCGAAAGGATATGAATATTTTCTGAAAGCCGCAAGTATAATTAAGAAAAAGGAAAAAAACACAAAATTTATAATCATAGGGTCCATAAAAAATAAAGCGCGATACTTCCAAAAAATACATAAAAGTATAAATATTCTGGGATTAGAAAACGATATAATCATCCTGGGTTTTAGAAACGACGTACCCGAACTGCTTTCGATACTTGATGTTTTTGTTCTTTCTTCGGTAAGCGAGGCTTGCTCCATTGCTTTATTGGAGGCTTTGGCGATGAGAGTTCCCGTAGTCGCAACCGCGGTTGGCGGTGTTAGGGAACAAATAATTGCCGGAGAAAACGGCATTGTTGTTGAGCCACGAAAATCGGACATGCTCGCGCAGGGTATTTTACGAATTTTAAATACACCCAAGGAAGATTTGAAAAAGATGGTAAATAAAGGTAGGGAAAGGGTAAAAAATATATTTTCATTAGATGTAATAAAAGAAAAATACATTCATGTTTATCGAAGTATATTACGAAAGACAATTGAATTATAAATGAAAAATTTAGCATTAATAAACCCGCCGTTTAACTCATATAGTACGTATAAATTCAATTTTAATAAAGTAAGATGTCCTCACGTGGGCCTGGCGTATTTGGCGGGCTACCTTAATAAACACGAGATCGAGTTTGAGGTGATAGACGCGAAGTTTTTTAATTTAGACGAGAAGGAAGTGATTGGTCGTCTGGTAAAGCTTAATCCGAAAATAATAGGGCTTACTTCCACCACGACCGAAATAAAAGATGTCATTGCGTTTTCAACAAATATTAAGAGGCATTTACCCGGTTCGTTCGTTATACTTGGTGGCGTCCACGCTACTGCATTACCTGACGAGACTATTCGGGAGAACGCCAGTTTAGACGCGGTAGCGGTTGGTGAAGGAGAGTTTATTTTAAAAAAATTGTCTAAAGCGAATTCCATTTCCGAAACTGTAGAAAGAATCCCCGGTTTATATTATCGAAAAAACGGTATAATAAAAAATACGTCCGAACAAATATATGGTAATAATCTGCATGATTACGCCCCCGCGTCTTTCAGTTTATGGCCTCGCGCCAAAAAATATTTTATCAATACTTATAGGGGCTGCCCGTTTAGGTGCTCATTTTGTTTTCGAACGCTTGGCAGGAAGGCGCGCTATAGGGATATCGAGCATATTTTGGTCGATCTAGAGTATGTGCTTGGTCATGAACCGAATAGCGATCTGTCAATCTGCGACAGCACGTTTGGTCTAAATAGAGAATACACGGAAAATATGTTGAGTAAAATAATCGAAAACGGGCTAAGTAAAAGATTAAAATGGGATTGCACTACAAGAGTTGATATAGTCGATAAGGAATTTTTAGCGTTGATAAAAAAAGCAGGCTGTCACACTATTAGTTTTGGAATCGAATCCGGCTCGGACAGGGTTCTTAAAGCCACAGGGAAAAATACTTCAGTGCAAAAGTGTGTAGACGCGGTTAATTTAGCCAAAAGCCTCGGTTTTAAAACGTGGGGGTACTATATTCTCGGTCATATAGACGAGACAAAAAGCGAAATTGAAAAAACGGTACGCTTAATTTATAAACTTAATACGGATGGAATCAGCGTGGGCATAATGACGCCGTGGCCGGGAACCGATGTATATAAATTGGCTTTAGAAAATAAAGGGGGATACAGGCTTCAGAGCAAGGATTATTCGAAATATGATAAGTATTTTGGAAGTGTTCTTGAATTTCAGAATTTCAATTTGACTTATCTTGATTTCATGCGTATAAGGACCTTTTTTGGGCTGTATATCCATAATTCCAGATACGCGGAGCTGCTCGGATTTTTATATCGAAACAAGAGTCAGGTGATCAACAAAGTAGTTCAATTAATAAAAAGATGTTTCCGGGAAATGATGCGTTATTTTATAAAACAAGATGGAAAAACCTAAAATATTACTAATTAATCCTACCCAGGGATTGAATATCAATAGGCCAGTGAAGCCAAAATTTCAGTCTCATCCCTTGGGGCTGTTATATATTGCAAGCATGCTGAAAAAGAACGACTACAATGTGGAAATTCTTGACGCTTGCAATTTTGGTTGCAGTATGGAAGAGATAAAAAATCGCATTATTGCACTTAAGCCGGATATAGTGGGGATAACCGCCATGACCATTTTGGCTCCATCTGCGTATATTATTGCGAAAGAAATAAAAAAGATCAATCCCTCTATTGTTACCGTTATGGGAGGGCCTCACGCTACCGCAATGCCCGAAGAGGCGTTAAAAGAGGGATGCATGGATTTTGTCGTGCTAGGCGAAGGTGAATATACCATGCTTGAATTGTGCGATATGTCGAGTAGAGGGAATAAAAACTATCAAGCAGTTAAGGGCATAAGTTATAAAACGGGCAGTTCAATTACGAATACGGGAACAAGACCATTTGTAATGAACATAGACCGGATACCTTTTCCTGACTACGGGCTACTCTCTCAAATGAAACGGTACAACCCGCCCCCGCACTGGGGTAAAAGAGGCGCGTTCGCCACGGTTATTACAAGCAGGGGTTGTCCTTACGGGTGCATGTTTTGTTCAGTGACGCGCACATGGGGAAAAAGGTACAGATATCGCAGCGCTGAAAATGTTCTGAAAGAATTAAAATTACTGCATGAAAAATACAGCGTAAAATATATTTCATTAAGAGATTCCGTATTCACACTTTATAAACAACGGGTAATCGATATTTGCAAAGGAATAATAAAAAATAAATTGGATATAAAATGGAATTGCAACGCTCACGCAAAAGAGGTAAATGAGGAAGTTCTTGCGTGGATGAAAAAAGCCGGATGCGAGTTGATTCAATATGGAATAGAGCAGGGTGATGAAAGCATGCTGAAAAAATTTAAGCGGCTCGACAAAGAAACAATTAAAAACGCAATAGCAATTACTAACAGGGCTGGAATAAAAGCGCATGGATATTTTATGTTCGGCATGCCTGGTGAGACAAGAGATACTATAAGAGCAACCTTGAGTTTCGCAAAAAACCTTCCGCTTTATTCCGCAGGCTTTACGACTGTCACGCCTTTTCCGGGTTCCGATTTATGGGACTATGCGGTTAAAAATAGCCTTATCATTACAAAAGATTGGTCCAGATATAGCGTTAAAAATTTGTCCGTAGTAAGATACGCAAATTTTAAATCCCAGGATATTTTACGCAGCCAAAAAAGGGCCTTTCGAGAATTTTACTTAAGACCTAAAATACTTTTTTACCATTTCGCCAAAATAAAAAGCTTGAATGACTTGTTGAATTATGTCAAGGGTGCACTTATTAACTTAAAATAGTTTTTTAAAAATAGCCGGAGGTACAGATGAAAATTTTGGTAACAGGTGGTCTGGGAACTATCGGTCATGTTCTGGTTAAGGATTTGCACAGGCGCGGTCACGAAGTATGGCTTTGCGATTTAGCGCATTCGCATCGCGATAGATATATACGATGTGATGTGGGAAATTATCGACAGCTGTCAAATATTTTCGATAATCACAATTTTGATTATGTATATCACTTAGCGGCCGAGTTCGGGAGATGGAACGGTGAAGAGTATTACGATGTTCTCTGGCAAACCAATGCGGTAGGGACAAAAAGCGTGATAAAATTGCAGGAGAAGCATAATTTTAGGCTTATTTTTACCAGCAGTTCAGAGGTTTACGGTGATTACAAGAGTGTCATGGCGGAAAATGTTATGGATAATCACGAGATAAAACAGCTGAACGATTACGCAATGACAAAGTGGATTAACGAGCAGCAGATAATCAACTCGCAAAAGATGCATAATACGGAAAGCGTTCGAGTAAGATTATTCAATACCTATGGCCCAGGCGAATATTATAGCAATTACCGCAGCGTGATATGTAAATTTATTTATCATGCATTACACGGCATGCCTTATAAGGTTTTTTTGGACCATCACCGAACCTCGTCTTATGTAACGGATACGGTGGCGACACTCTGCAATATATTGGGTAACTTTATTCCTGGCGAGGTATATAATATAGCGGGAGACGAATATCATGACATAAAGTATCTGTCGGATTTGATTCTGTCATATTTGGGCAAGAAAGACAGCCGCGTTAAATACGTTAAAAAAGAGCCATTTACGACCAAAGATAAAAAACCCGATGTAATAAAAGCCAAAAAGGATCTAAAACACAGCTCAAGAATAAAACTTGAAGAGGGAATACCCAGAACCATAGAGTGGATGAAGGCAGTGTATAGGCCGATAAAAGATGAATAAAGAGATAACAGCAATAATAATGTATTGGTACCCGTATGCGGGCCCCCTGCAGCCGATCTACAAATCTATATTTACACATTTAACCGCTAACGGCTATAAGATTAATATAATAGCCGGTATGCCGCACTACCGAAAGGGACGGGAAGAATTATGGCGTGAATACAAGGGGGTTTTTTTAAAGCAAACCATTGAGGATAAACTATATATAAAGAGAACATTTGTCCTTTCGCCAACACTTGATATTCTATTCGACAAAAACGGAATTTTCCGAAGAACGATTAATTATTTTTCTTTTTTTATTTCAGCTTTTTTTACTATAATGTTCGATCGCAAATTTAAGTCAAATTTTATTTTTACATTGAGTTTTCCGGCGTTTTTCAGTGGGCTTCTAGCGGTTTTAATCTCCACAGTAAAAAACCTACCTTTTGTATACAACGTGCAGGATGTAAACCCAGATCTATTATTCTCCATAAAATTGTTTAGAGCGAAACCCGTTTCCTATATTCTCGGGAAAATTGAGAAATTTATTTATCGCCGTGCAAAAATCATCGTAGCAATTTCGGATAGGATTAAAGATACTCTTATTGAAAAGGGCGTTCCTTTTGAGAAGATTGTTGTTATACCAAATTTTTGCGACACTGAGCTTATTAAACCGCTTCCGAAAAAAAATGAGTTTACAAAAAAATACAACCTGGAAAGTAAATTTGTCGTGTTATACGCGGGGAACATGGGCGAACCACAAGGAATCGAATTTATTATCGAAGCCGCAAGGCTTCTCAGAAATCGGGATATACTCTTCATGTTTATTGGTAGAGGCGAAAGAAAAAGCGAAGCCGAGAAATTAGTTAGACAACAAGGTCTGAAAAATGTTATTTTTATACCCTTACAGCCTCTTTACAAAATGCCGCAAATATGGGCTAGCGCAGATGTTTCTCTTGTAAGCTTGAGAAAAAACATATCCCACCTCGCTTTCCCGTCAAAAATATACAGTATACTTTCAAGCGGCAGACCGATTATTACCGTAACAGACAAAAATAGCGAGATCTGGAATTTTATAGAGATGTCTCGGGGTGGAGTTTGTGCGGAAGCCGAAAACGCGAATGACCTGGCGCATAAAGTGGAATTTTTATATAATAATCCTGACTTGCGGGAACGCATGGGTCGCAGAGGGAGGGAGTTTGCCGAAAAAAATTTTTCAAAGGAACTCGTAATACAAAAATACAAATTATTGTTTGATAAATTGTAAATAAACGATGAAAATTATATTTAGAAACATAACAGACAAAAAGAAAGCCTTTATGGCAATTTCAGATATAAGCTGTGTTTTTCTTGCGGGTCTGTTGTCTTATTTTCTTTCTTGTTATCTTATATCGAAGCCGAAAGTGAACGATTTCACTGCGGACATTTTCGGCGCGAGCCTTTTATATTTCATGTTATGTATATTGCTTATATACCCTTTCCTGTTCTACATTTTTGGTTTGTACGAAATTACAAAGACTTTTCGAAAAGCTTACACTATTACATGCATAATATTGATTAACTTTTTGTTTTGTGCAATATTTCTTATTATAAGCAGAATCTTCCCGATAATTTTACCGACGAAATATATTTTATATTCCTTTTTAATATTTTCAACAACATGCCTTTTTTTACATAAAATGGTTTTATTTAAATATGTTTTTTTGCCGGCAAAAGAAAGCGTAAACATATTGTTTATAGGCACAGACATCCTGTCAAAACAGATAACCGAGAGATTAAAGGGTTCCGGGTATAGCGTTGCAGGGGTTCTTGAAAATAAAAATCTTGAAACGCTAATACAGTCTAAAAAAATAAAGGTATTGGTCCTGGCATTGGATTATCAAATGCCGTTAGATGTCGCAAAAAAGATATACGAGTATAATTTCAAAGGAATTGAAGTGTGTAGAAGCGATTATTTTTACGAAGTACTGACAAGAAAATTTGCGATCAGTTATTATCTGGCCAATAAGAATAGCCCCTTTCCTAGCATCATGGCTTTCTCGGCGCCCATATTTAAAAACACAAAGCGGCTTATTGATTTTTTTGGATCATTGTTGGGCCTGCTATTTTTATTACCGGTATGCTTAGTAATAATAATTTTGATTAAAGCCACCTCTGAGGGGCCGATATTTTATTTTCAGGAAAGAATAGGTTTTCAAGAAAATCCGTTTAAGCTGATTAAATTTAGAACAATGGTTGCCGATGCGGAAAAAAGCAACGGGCCGCAATGGACAACTAAAAACGATAACCGAGTTACGAAAGTAGGCAGTCTTTTAAGAAGGACAAAACTGGATGAATTACCACAATTAATAAATATTTTAAAAGGGGAGCTTAGCTTTGTGGGGCCAAGGCCAATAAGAAGGCATTTCGCGCAGCTCATAGAGGACAATGTACCGTTTTATTCGATTAGATTTAGTGTTAAACCGGGTATCACCGGCTGGGCTCAGGTTAATTATGATTACGGTGGAAGCATAGAGGAACATATAGAGAAATTTCAGTACGATTTATATTATATCAAATATGCTTCCTTATTTTTAGACCTGTTTATCATGGTAAAAACGTTGCAAACATTGATATGCGGTCCGAAGAATCATTGAAAATAAGAATACGAAAAATAGCATGAAACCGATTGTCAAAAACATGTTTTCTGTGGACGTGGAAGATTTTTTTCATGGTAGGGCATTTAATGATATTTCAAGAGCGAACTGGCAAAAAGTACAAGGAAGGGTCAAGGAGAATAGCAATACAATTCTTAATTTATTAGCAAAATATAATGTAAAAGCAACATTCTTTTTTCTTGGCTGGGTGGCTCAGCAGTATCCTGATCTGGCAAGAAGAATTCATATGGAAGGACACGAAGTCGCCAGCCACGGGTACTGGCACAACGTTAACGCTAGCTATCCCGGCGAATTATACGAGGATATGGTAAAATCAAAAGAAACAATCGAACAGATAATCGGTGCGCCGGTATACGGTTATCGGTTTCCGTGTTTTGTAAACTCTAAACTGCAAACTTCATTTTTGGATATGTTGAAAAAGGCGGATTATTTGTATGATTCAAGCCTGTATCCGCCATATCACCCATGGTATCGATGGAATTCGAAAACAAGAATGCTTCATCAGGCTTGTTTGCGCTTCTATGAAATCCCATTGAGTTCTCTCAACGTCCAAAATTGCGAACTTCCCATGGGCGGAGGGGGTTATTTTAGGTTATTTCCGGCATGGGTTTTTCTTAAAGGGATATCCTATTTAAATAACCGAAACATACAGGCAGTCATGTATATTCACCCATATGACATTGACCCAAAGAGCCCTGCTCCGAGAAGGTTAACCTCGAAAGTACGCCGGAAGATATGTGTTGGCAACCCGCTAAAAAAACTCCAAAAAATTTTCCAAACCTACCAATTCACGCGAATGATAGACGCGGTACGCGATTACGCAATTGAGACTCATAAGGCCGGAGATAAAACATGAGGATTTTTATTCTAACCCAGGAAGAGCCATTTTACCTGCCAACATTTTTTCAACATCTTTTTGAGAGAAATAAAGAAATTGTTGGATTGGGAATAGGGAAGAGGCATAACGTTTCTTTTTTAAAGATGGCATTGCGGCATTATGACTTTTTAGGGCCCAAAGAATTTATGATGCATAGTTTATTGGCTATTAATTATAAAATAAAAGACATGTTGTCGCATGCAAAGGAAAAAAGATTTTATTCTGTAAAAAAAGTAGCCAAATTTTCTTCAATACCCGTTTTTCCCGTTCAAAACGTTAACAGCGATGATTTTATCTACGTGTTAAAAAATAAAATTAAACCTGACCTTATTGTTAGTATCGCGTTTAGCCAAAAACTTAGGGATAGTGTAATTAAAATACCAAAGCATGGCTGCATAAATCTTCATTCGGGAAAACTCCCGCATTACAGAGGGATGCTTCCAACTTTTTGGGCGCTTGTAAATAACGAGAAAACAACAGCGGTTACGCTTCACTATATTAATGAGAAAATCGATCAGGGAAATATTATCGTTCAGCTAGATATTGATATCGATCATGATGATACCCTATGTTCGCTACTTGCTAAAAATAAGTTAAAGGGACTCGACGTTTTAATCATGGGCATCGACTGCATTAGGAGGGGACGTGTAAAAACGATAAAAAATGATCCATCAGATGGCTCGTATTTTTCTTTTCCAACTAAAAAAGATCGGATTTGTTTTAAACGGCTTGGCAAGAAATTTAGATAATAAATAAATGTTGAACATGGAAAAAATAGCAAATAAAATAATCGGGATATCTTTATGCGCAACCATTTTTTTTATACCGTTTTCAAAATCAGGAATTGAAATATTCGCTCATATCGCTATTGCGGTATGGGCGCTTAAAAAAATTACAATGCACAAACTGAAAGTCGAGAATTATTTTCCCGAAATGCCATTAAACAAACCCATTATGACGCTTTTCGTGGTATCATTTGTTTCCATGGCTATTTCCGTGGATGTTGCACTAAGCCTGGAAGGAGTGTTTTTAAAGTTGGCCGAGTATCTTTTGTTGTTTTACGTTTGTTTTGATTTTTTAACGGAGAATAACCAAGCTAAGCGGACAAAATTTTTATTGTCTGTAACAATCGCTTCTGTTTTACTTATATTTGGAGATGCAATTTTTCAATGTGTAACAGGCACGGATTTTTTACGAGGCTATGCAATAATCGGACGACTGCGGGCATCTTTTTTATCACCAAATGATTTCGCAGGCTGGCTTATTATTGTAATACCGCTTTTGCTGGCTATGTCTTTTTTCGATTACAGAACCCGCAAATCTTCATTAAGATTTAATTTGCCGTTAATTGCGTTGGCTGCAGCAGGCATTGGTTTTTTGGGAATGACATTTAGCCGCGGCGCCTGGTTGGGTTTTTTATCTGGTTTCTGTTTTGTGGGATTCTTTGTTTTTGTCAATAAAACTAAGCCAATAAAAATATTTTCTTTCTTTGTAATACTTTTCTTATGTGCATCGTTTTTATTGGGTTACCTAGTATTTGATCCAATCAAAAAAAGATTAGTGACTTTAAGCGAGGGTTTCGAAAAAGCCGGTTCAAAAAAGTACGTATGGCAAGAAGCACTTAACATCATAGAAGATTTTCCAATTTTTGGAACTGGACCAAATACCTATGCAGTTGTCGCGCCACATTATAGATTGACGGAAGAAACCGGTAATTATCCACATAACTCATATTTACACATGGCGGCTGAAACGGGGCTTTTGGGTTTGGGCTCTTTTTTGTGGATTTTATGGAGGTTTTTCTATACAGGCATACGAAAAGTTAAGGAAACAGGTGACATTTTGCTTCTAGGAATAATGGGTGGGCTTTTGGCGTTTATGGGGCAAAGTTTTTTTGATACAAACCTTTATGCCTTGCAATTGGTCGTTTTGTTTTGGATTATGCTGGGGATTGGAATGGCGCGCATACAATTTTTTCAAATAACAGACATCATGAGGAAGAACCCCTAACTTATGAAAGCAATATTTGTAGTAGGAACAAGGCCGAATTTTATTAAAATAGCTTCAATTATAAACGTGGTAAATATTCAAAAAAAACAAAATAGAGGCGATATAAAATATGTCCTGGTTCACACGGGGCAACATTATGACAGCAAGATGTCGGGTGAAATTTTTAGAAAACTAAGTCTTCCAAAACCGAATTTTTTTCTCGGAATCAAATCTGTTTCGCACGCCGTTCAGACAGCAAAAATTATGATTGAATTTGAAAAAGTTGCTGTCAAAATACAACCTGATGTGGTTTTGGTAGTGGGTGATGTTAATTCAACTTTTGCATGCAGCTTGACGGCTGCAAAGCTTGGGATACCAGTTGCCCATGTAGAGGCCGGGCTCAGGAGCTTTGATATGAGTATGCCGGAAGAAATAAACCGAATTCTGACAGACAGGATTTCCGACTATCTTTTTACGACATGCGAGGACGCGAACAGGAATTTAAAAAATGAAGGAGTAAATCCAAAAAAAATATTCTTTGTGGGAAACGTGATGTGTGATACACTTTTTTCGTACAGAAAAAAAGCCGAAAACTCAGAAATTTTGGAAAAATTAAACTTAAACCAAAACAAGAATATTACGGAATACGCTGTTCTAACCCTTCACAGGCCAAGCAACGTGGACAATAAAGATGTTTTTGTTGAAATTTTGAATGGGCTAAGAAGCGTATCCAAATTGTTACCCATAATTTTTCCCGTGCATCCACGCACAAAAAAACAAATTGAGGTATTTAAGCTGCAGAAATATTTCAATAGCTTAGGAGCAACTGGAACTCCGCGTGGCATTTGCGCAATTGCGCCCTTAAACTACATAGACTTTTTGCGGCTCACATCTAAGGCAAAGTTAGTATTTACCGATTCCGGCGGCATACAAGAGGAAACGACCATTTTAGGGATCCCCTGTTTAACAATCAGGGAAAACACAGAACGCCCAGTAACAATTACAGAAGGAACTAACGAGTTGATAGGTACAAGGTCCGATTCGATAAGAACCAAGGCCTTGAGTGTGCTTAAAAAGGGAAGCAGAAAATTCAAAGTACCTAAAATGTGGGACGGCAGGGCAGCCGGCAGAATTGTGGAAATTCTGACTAGAAAAAAACAATATTTTTAATATGCTCTTTCACTGTCTTTCTATTTTTTATAAAAATAGAAACAGAATCTTACGGCGACGAAACTACTATATACCCCACGGCGATGAGAGCGTGAATAAAATCGCCATTACTTTCAATGACAGGCCGAACCCGAAGTACGCGGATGAAATACGATGAAGGATAACTTTTTCGATATCGCCGTAATAGGCGCAGGCGCAGCTGGGTGCATGGCGGCGATACGCGCGTGTGACAAAAACGCTAATCTCATCTTAATCGAGCGCAATTCCTCGATCGGCAAAAAAATATACCTTACCGGCGATGAGGGCGTTACGAAAATAGCCATTACCTTTAATGAGAGCCCGAACCCGCCGTACACAGAGATGCGCTTGACCAAAATGACATATATGTTAAAGCAGTCTTGACTAATTTTAGATATATGGTAAACTAGTCATAATACGAATTAACGAAAAAATAGCGCGTGAGATTAATCAGATGAAGAGAATATACACATCTATTATCAAAGAACATTTTGAACATAACGAGCAAATGATTTTTCTTGCCGGTCCCCGTCAAGCCGGAAAAACGACAGTTAGCCTTATGGCTAAAGAGTTTTCAAGCCAGTTTTTGTATTTGAATTGGGATAATCTGGATCATAGAAAAATTATTCTTGAAGGCGTCGAAAGCGTCGCCGCTTTCGCCGGCTTGAATAAGCTCGCAAAAGATATTCCTATTATCGTATTTGATGAGATTCACAAGTATGGGAAATGGAAGACGTTTTTAAAAGGCTTTTTTGATACGTACAAAGAGAGAACTAAGATTATCGTTACAGGCAGCTCCCGATTAGATGTTTATAAAAAGGGCGGGGACAGTTTAATGGGTAGATATTTTCCGTATCGTCTACACCAGTTGTCTCTGGCAGAATTGGAAAGAGTTGGTTTATCAGGAAAAGAAATTAATAAACCTTTTCAAAGCAAAAATCAAGATTTTGAAAAGTTACTTAAAAACGGCGGTTTTCCAGAACCATTCATAAAAAATGATCCAAGATTTTTAAATCGCTGGAAGACGTTGCGACAAGAACAATTAATACGCCAAGACATTAGGGATTTAAGCCGTATCCAGGAATTGGGACAAATTGAGCTTCTGGCCGAAATCTTAAAACATCAGGCCGGACAACTTACTAATTACACGAACCTCGCTAATAAGGTTAATGTATCCAGCGCTACAATACGCCGCTGGATTAAGACATTGCAATCCTTTTTTTACTGTTTTACTATTCAGCCATGGTCGAGAAACATTCCACGCTCTCTTATCAAAGAACCCAAAACTTATTTGTGGGACTGGATCGTCTGTAACGATGAAGGACAAAGAGCGGAAACTTTAGTAGCATCTCATTTGTTAAAAGCAATTCATTTCTGGACGGATTGCGGTTTGGGGCAGTATGGCTTGTGGTTTATCAGAGATAAAGAAAAACGCGAAGTAGATTTTTTGGTCTCAAAAAATAAAAAACCATGGTTTTTAGTTGAGGTTAAACTGTCTTCAAAAGGCGGACTAAATAAAAATTTAATTTATTTTCAGGATAAAATTAAGGCAAAACACGCATTCCAGGTGGCATTTGATATGGAATATGTTCCCAATGATTGCTTCGGGCATACGGAACCTATCATTGTGCCTGCCCGGACATTTTTAACGCAATTGGTTTAAGAAATTTCTAAACCAGACTTCCAAGATTCTCAGAGCAAAAAAACACATGAGACATGTTATTTTCCTAATATGCGTTTTTTTGGCATTTTTCTATATCCAAGAAGGTAGCGATTACCTTACTGCAGAAACCGATAAGAACCCATTATATACTTCTACGGTGATGAAAGCATGAATAAAATCGTCCTTACATTCGATGACAGGCCGAACCCGAAGTACGCGGATGAAATACGATGAAGGATAAGCTTTTTGATATAGCCGTAATAGGCGCAGGTCCGGCCGGGTGCATGGCGGCTATAAGTGCGCACGATAAAAATACCACTCCCATCTTAATCGAACGCAATTCCTCGGTAGGCAAAAAAATATACCTTACCGGTAAAGGTAGGTGTAATATCACGAATACCGCATCTCTAGATACGTTTATCGAGAAATTCGGGACCCAGGGCAATTTTCTTCGCGCAGCATTTACTGCTTTTTCGAACCGTGATCTAATGAACTTTTTTACTAAAAATGGCCTCGAGGTGGTTGAGGAGCGTCAGGGCCGGGTTTTTCCGAAGGAACAAAAGGCGCGTCTTGTTGTGCAGGCGCTCAAAAAAGCACTTGAAGATCGCAAAATCGATACTATTTTTGACTTTCGCGTTACCGGAATAGAAAAAAAGGGTGAAGGTTTTTCAATCAAAGGCAAAGTAAAAAAAGGCCAAAGATACGAGGGCCTTATCATTTCGGCAAAAAAAGTCATATTATCAACCGGCGGAATGTCTTTTAAGCATACCGGCTCAACAGGCGATGGTTTTCAGATAGCCAGAACATTTGGGCATAAGCTGAAGCCTTTAAGGCCGGGCCTTGTTCCTTTGAGGACCAAAGAGCCTTGGGTGCGCCAGCTCCAGGGTCTCGCGCTTAAAAACGTGCGAGTGACTTTTTTCACCCCGGGGTGTAAACAGAAAAAAATAGTTTCTCCTATAGGGGAGGTCATGTTTACGCACTTCGGGATTTCAGGGCCGCTTGTTCTTGACTTAAGCGGGGAGATAACACTCTGCCTGAAACGTGCAAAGGAAATACCCGTATTTATAGACTTAAAACCCGGCCTTGACAGAGAAAAGCTTGACGCGCGCCTTATAAGGGAATTCAAAGAATCAGGGGGAAAAGAAATAGGAAACCTCCTTAAGGAGCTTCTCCCCATACGCCTCGCGAGCATTTTTGCTAGAATTGCCGGGATAAATCCCGGGAAAAGGGGAAGCGAGGCCTCAAAAAGAGAAAGAGCTCTTATCGTGTCAGCGCTAAAGGCTTTTCCTTTAACTGTAACCGGGGCGCTCGCAATCAATAGAGGAATGGTCACAGGTGGCGGTGTTTCCACGGATGAGATAGATTCGAAAACCATGGAGTCAAAAATAGTTCCCGGAATTTATTTTGCCGGAGAGGTAATAGACGGTACGGCCCCGAGCGGGGGTTATAATCTCCAGCAGGCGTTTTCAACCGGATATTTGGCCGGAGAAGGCGCTGCTATTTAAGAATGATTACACAGATTTCTTGCGTATAAATACGCAACCTAGATTACGCAGATTGTCTGATTTATAATCTGTGTAATCTTTTCCTAATCTGTGTAATCTTGTAATAAAATAAAAAATGAGGACAATAATACTCGCGTCAAAATCAAAAGCGCGTAAAGCCATATTAAAACAAATAGGGCTCAAGTTTAAAACTGCGTCGTCCCGGGTCAGGGAAAAAAGAACTTCTAAAAAGCGATGCGAAGACCTTGTCATGGAGAATGCGGCTTTAAAGGCGCGCGAGGTTGCCTTACAGCGCAAAAAAGGCGTTATAATAGGCGCAGATACTGTTGTTTTAGTGGGGAAAAAGATGATCGGAAAGCCGAAAAGCATGAAAGACGCGGTAAAAACCCTTAAACTACTCTCTAAAAAACCCCAGTGGGTTTATACAGGACTCGCTGTTTTTGACATCGATAAGAATAAAATCTATAAAGATTACGAAAAAACAAAGATACGCATGTGCAAAATGACAGAGCGCGATATAAAGGGTTATTTTAAGGAGACCTCGCCTTTCGATAAAGCTGGAAGCTTTGACATACAAGGGAGAGGCGGCCTATTCATAGACCGGATCGAGGGATGCTTTTATAACGTCGTGGGGCTGCCGCTCGCGAAACTCGCAAAACTCCTGAAAAAGGCTGGAATAAATATATTCGATAAATAGCAGTAGGGGAGGCTTAAGCCTCCCCTACTGCTTGTGGTGAATGACATATTTGATAAGGAGAAGTAATGGAGAATAAAGAAGTTGTACATCTGAAATTGCCGGCCCATTTTTCTTATGTTCCTACAGCGCGGGCCTGTGTGCGTGAAGCTGCAAAGAAGGCAGGACTTCCTGAAGATGACGTTGACAAAATTGTTCTTGCTGCCGATGAAGCCGCGGTAAACGTTATAAAACATGCCTTTTTACCGGAAGAGGCGGCTCTGTTTGATGTGATCTGCGAAGCCTCTTCTATTATATTTAAGGTTATCGTAAAGGATAAGGGCTATCCATTTTCCCCGGGTGATGTTGAGGAATACTCTATCGATAGAGTAATAAAAGAAGGCAAGACCACGGGACTTGGCGTCTATCTTATGAAGCATAGCGTTGACGAACTATCCTTTCATAATAACGGCTTCGGAGGCAAGGAAGTTCACCTGGTTAAATATATTCATCAAAAACACATCGATAAATGCATTGATAAATCAGAAATCAAGCCCTATAAAAATCCCGTTGGACCGAAAAAAAAGCCAATAGAAAAAGCGGATTATCGCGTGGAATTGCTTAATCCGGAGAAATCCATAGAGGTGTCGCAGTGCGCTTACCGAACCTACGGATATAATTATATACACGAATTTATTTATTACCCTGAAAGAATCGCCGAGATGAACAGGAAAAAAGAACTAATATCAGGTGTTGCGGTTAGTGATAAAACAAGTGAAATTGTAAGCCATGCCACGCTTGAGGTGTTCAAAGGAAAGAACGCCGTAGAACTGGGAGCCGCTTTTACAAAGCCGAACTTCAGGCGCCAGGGATGTTTTAATCGCATTTGCGAATACCTCATCAATGAAGCCAAGAAAGAAGGTATAAAAGGGCTGTACGCCACGGCTGTTACCATTCACCCATTTTCACAGAAGGTTATTTTAAAAAACAACTTCAAAGAATGCGGAATTATGATAGGAATGGCGCAGGCCAGCATGTTCAGGGATTCTCTGGAGCATGGCCAGCAGCGTGAAAGCATGGTGGTGTTATTCCGGGATATTAATCAGGACCTGAATAAATCGCTTTACGCTCCCGGGCATCACAAGGCCGTGCTTGTGGATATTTATTCGAATATCGGCGTTCCGGTAGAGTGGAAGGAACAGGCGGAGCCTGTCGTTTCCCGCGAATATTCCGTAATAGAAACAGAAATACACGGCCCCATGTCCACGGGCTACATACATATCAAAGAATACGGCTCGGATATTAAAGAAAAAATCCGTCATAGCTTAAAAGAACTGGTGCATAACAAAATAGAAGCCGTTTTTCTTTATCTTGATCTTTGCGATCCGCTTACCATGAAGTTCGCAAAAGATTTTGAGGAAATGGGATTTTTCTTCTCGGGTATCCTGCCTTCGGGATCCCGGCAGAATCTCGTGTTGCAATACCTGAATGATATCCGGATCGATTATAGCAAAATATGCGTTGCGTCTTTATTTACGTCAAGATTGCTTTCGTATATAAAATCCCAGGACCCCAATCAGCGTGCTTAAAATTATGAAAAATCTGAATAAATTTATTATAGTTACAGCGGTATTCTTAGGCTTTTACTATTTACCGTTAAGTCTGCTGCCATTTAGGAATCCCGCTTTCGAAGCATTGGCGCTTGCAAAATGGTATGCCAGGGAACATGTATTACTTTGTCTTGTCCCGGCTTTCTTTATAGCGGGCGCGATATCGGTTTTTATAAGCCAGGCAGCTGTAATTAAATATTTTGGGGCGCAGGCCAAGAAAATATTAGCTTACAGCGTGGCATCTGTATCGGGAAGTATTTTAGCTGTTTGTTCCTGCACGGTTCTGCCTTTATTTTCTGGTATTTATAAGCGCGGAGCCGGATTGGGGCCTGCTATCGCGTTTCTTTATTCCGGTCCTGCCATAAATGTATTGGCTATAATTTTTACAGCCAAAGTTTTAGGATGGGAGCTTGGCCTTGCGAGGGCAATAGGGGCAGTAGTCTTTAGCGTAGTTATCGGTTTTTTAATGCATCTAATATTCATTAAAGAAGAAATAAAGCGCCACGCAGAAGGTAACTTTTCAATACCGGAAGAAGAGGTGTCGAGGCCTTTGTGGAAAAACGCAATATACTTTGCTTCTATGATTGTAATTTTAGTATTTGCTAACTGGACAAAACCCGACTCGCAAGATACAGGAATATGGGCAAATATATATCATTTTAAGTGGGTAGTTACATCTTTTTTTGCGATAGCATTAGCGTTGATGCTGATAAAATGGTTTAAGAAAGATGAGCTTAAAAAATGGGTAAATTCAAGCTGGGAGTTCGCTCTTCAAATACTGCCGCTACTTCTTTTAGGGGTACTGGTTGCCGGCTTTCTTCTTGGCAGGGTAGGGCATGAAGGCATAATCCCGGCAGTATTTGTTGAAAGATTAGTCGGGGGCAATTCATTATTCGCTAATTTCTTTGCTTCAATATTCGGCGCGTTCATGTACTTTGCTACGCTTACAGAAGTACCGATATTACAGGGGCTGATCGGCGCAGGCATGGGTAAGGGTCCTGCATTAGCGTTATTATTGGCAGGGCCGGCGCTTAGTTTGCCCAGTATGCTCGTAATCCGAAGTGTCATAGGAACGAAAAAAACTATCGTGTATATATTTTTGGTTGTTGTGATGGCCACTATAAGCGGAATTTTATTTGGGATCATAGCTAAATAAAGGAGAGAAAAATGAAAATAGAGATTCTCGGGATGGGTTGCCCTAAATGTAAAATGCTTTATGAAAATGCTAAAAAGGCTGTTGCAGAATCAGGCATTCAGGCCGAAGTGCTAAAAGTGGAAGATATGGATAAAATTACAAGCTATGACGTAATGATGACACCGGCGCTTGTTATAGACGGGAAAGTAAAAATAGTAGGTAAGATACCTCAAGCGGAGGAGATTAAAAAATGGTTAGCATAAAAAAGTTTTTAACCATCCTTATCTTAGTAACAGTTCTCTTTAGTGCATCTTCCGCATTCTGCGATAACAGCAAAGTTATAGTTTATTATTTTCACGGAGCCTTCCGATGCCCTACCTGTCAAAAATTAGAGCAGTATGCCAAAGATGCAATTGACAATAATTTCAGCGAAGAATTAGCTAAAGGCAATCTTATTTTTAAGACAGTAAACGTAGAAGAAAAAGAAAACGAACATTTTGTAAATGATTACCAGCTCTACACAAAATCGCTGGTCCTATCTTTAGTAAAAGACGGTAAAGAAGTAAAGCATAAAAATCTCGATAAAATCTGGGAATACGTAAGGAATAAAACAAAGTATACCGATTATGTTAAAAGCGAAGTCGCTATTTTTCTGAAAGATATGTAGTGATGGAGATTTTTATTACTTTTGGATCTGCCATCTGGCTGGGCATACTTACCTCGATTAGTCCCTGTCCTTTAGCAACTAACGTTGCCGCTATTTCTTTTCTGGCAAAGAAAATAAATCATCCCAAAGCGGTCTTATTGGCAGGAAGCGCTTATACTCTTGGGCGCATGGCCGCATATGCTATTTTGGGAGTAGTTATTATAACGTCTATCGCCGGCGTTCCTTCCGTTGCGAACTTTCTGCAAAAATATATGAACAGAATATTGGGCCCTTTATTGCTTGTGGTTGGGCTGTTTCTTTTGGGCGTGATACGCCTCAATACGCCTGGATTTTCACTTTCAAAGGAAAAACAGGAGTCTCTCGCCAGGTCAGGGGCAAAAGGCGCATTCTTATTGGGAGCTATTTTTGCGCTTTCTTTTTGCCCGCTTTCCGCGGCGTTATTTTTCGGTAGCCTTATTCCTTTGGCGCTGAGTAGCAAAGCAGGCATAGTTTTGCCTTTCTTTTTTGGCATAGGTACAGGGCTTCCGGTCATGCTTTTTGCGATAGGAATCGCGCTCGGCGTATTATCAGCTTCACACTGGTTTCATAAAATAGCTGCTGTCGAGAAGTATACAAGAAAAATAACAGGTGTTATATTTGTGCTAGTCGGGTTGTATTTTATTTGGAATTATTTACTATAATTTTAAAATGGAACACGTTATTCACGAAGAACGAAGCTTAAGTTTTTTTGAAAAGCATCTAACCCTATGGGTTGTCGGCTGCATTGGTTTAGGTATTTTATTGGGAAAGCTATTTCCGCAGGTGGCAGTCACATTAGATAAGATTTCAATACACCAGGTGTCGATTCCCATAGCAATATGCCTTTTCTTTATGATGTACCCGATTATGGTAAAAATTGATTTTGCCGAGGTTATTAAAGCCGGAAAGGCCCCTAAGCCGGTTATTCTTACCTTGTTTGTAAATTGGTGCATTAAACCTTTTACCATGCTCGCTATCGCGACTCTCTTTTTAGGAGTGCTTTTTAAAGGCTGGCTTCCGGGATTTGAAATTGTTAAAGGAGGACAAGAGGTAGCGCTATACAGGTCTTATATTTCCGGATGTATCTTATTAGGTATTGCGCCCTGCACAGCAATGGTTCTTGTCTGGGGACATCTATCTAAGGGCAATGACGGCCACACGCTTGTTATGGTAGCTATAAATTCTTTGACTATGCTGTTTCTATACGCTCCTTTAGGGGGGTGGCTGCTAGGGGTAAATAAAATGCCCATACCATGGCAGACGATAGTTTTATCTGTTGCGACTTATGTTGGCCTGCCTCTTTTTCTGGGGTACCATTCCCGAAAATGGATTATTAGAAAAAAAGGGTTTAAGTGGTTTGAAGAAAAATTCCTGCATTATTTAACACCGGTTTCTATCAGCGCCTTATTCCTCACGCTAATACTTTTATTTTCGTTTAAAGGAGAGTTGATTATAAGCCAGCCTCAAATTATATTTTTGATAGCTATCCCGTTATTTATCCAGACGTGCTTGATATTTATTATCGCATATGCCCTGGCAAAATGGCTTAAATTACCATACAGAGATGCTGCGCCTTCAGCATTGATAGGCGCAAGCAATCATTTTGAAGTTGCCATTGCTACTTCCGCGATACTCTTTGGGCTATCTTCAGGAGCGTCTTTAGCTACTGTTGTAGGCGTATTGATTGAAGTGCCGGTTATGCTTATGCTGGTAAGGGTATGCTTAAAAACCAAACATCTGTTTGGCAGGACAACCTGATATGAAAGCAATATACATTCGTACCTTTTTTAAAATTAGATAGTGTCGAAAAAGAGGTGTGATTTTTTAACCGTAAAAAAGCTTTGATGAGGGTGGATTTGTCATGATAAGCGTGATAAAGAAGTGAAAGGGGCTAAAAATGCGTGGCAACAAAAAATTTAGCATTTTTCTTTTTATAACGATTGCGTTACTTGCGTCATTCTTGTTTGCGTTTGCGGAAAAAGACGAGCAAATCGAAATTGATACGCTTGTGATTTCCTCTAGAGAGCACACAAGGATGCAGCCCGAGATATTTTACGCTTTCAAGGATAGCGCAAAAAAGGTTGAACCGCTTCTGAAAATGTCGTTTGTCCTATTCAACCCGTTTCAACACGAATTTCTTGACGAGAAGGCGGAGTTTCAAAAGGAATTGCTGGATTTACTGAACGAATGTGTTACCGAGGTTATGGCAATAAAAAAAGCCAATCCCCGCACGGATGAGCTCTTAAAGGGTATCCGCGAGTACATAAAGAGAAATCCTAAGTCCCGCCTGTCCGAACTTCACGCCACAATTGAAGAGTTCATGGCCGAATTCGAATTCCTGATAATCGAACCAAACTATACGTACGGCGCTCATCCTATCTTTTTGAAGCCTTATGTTACCCTGGTCGATACGCCGGATGGTGCCAATGCTAAAGACATCATGGAGACATTGTACATTTTATTCTTTATAGACGCCGCGTTTAAACAGGACAAACCGATATGGGGAACCTGCCACGGGGCACAAATAGGTTATATGCACGCCGGTGGAAAACTGGGAAGGTTGTTTGAGTATAAAGAGAACGGCTATGATGTTGCGTTTAAAAAGACCGGCCAAAAATACGCCAAAGAGGAGACATGGCACATCACTAAAATGCTTCATACGCACAAGAAAGATTCCGGTTATATGGAATACAGTTTATTCGTTTATCCCGTACCTGAAATTTTTAAGGGCAAAGGGGAGCCCGGCGAAGAAATGTACATGAATAAGGATTTTGACCATTCTTTATGTTTGATAGAGCCGATTCCCGATGACGTCAAGGTAATTTCCTATCATCCCTTAAGCGAGTATAAAGATAAGATCATCGACAAAAAATACGAAGAATTTAACGAAGAATTCAAAAAGGTATTGAAAAACCGGGTCATCATAGATGCCTATGAGTATAAGACGATGCTCGGTACGCAATATCACCCGCAGGATACCTATGATGATTTGGAGACGTCGATAATTTTTGAATATCTGGTCGAACAGCTCGCTGATAGGTACAAGGAATGAAGAGTTCTGGTAATGAAAAGGTAGAGAAAAAAGTGTCGTCAAAAAATAAACAACAAATATTTGGCCGATAGAAAAATCTAGAAGGAGCCAAACGCAAGCGATTTTTTTTAAAAAAAGGAGAGAGGGGAGGGCTTGTATATGATTATAAAACGACTAAATAAATGCAAAAAGTTCATTTCCCGAGATAAAGCAATTTTACGGGAACTGCTGCATAGAGATAAAGGAAATTTTAAATTCCGTTATAGCTTGGCGCACGCAGTGGTTAAACCGGGCAGGGTTACAATGCCCCACAGGCTTAAAACATCGGAGGTCTATTATATCTTAGAAGGCTCAGGCTTAGTGCACGTAGATAGAAAAACTTCAAAGGTAAACAAAGGTTGCGCCGTTTATATTCCGCCACACTCAGTACAGTATATAAAAAATATCGGCAATTCAGATTTGATTTTTTTATGCATAGTTGATCCTGCCTGGCGCAAGAAGGATGAAGAGATAATCCGAGGAGAATAGCCATGAAAAAAGTTATAGGATCCGGGCTTAGAGCCGCCCGTACTGAGATGTTTAAGGAAGATAAAATATGGTCGCGATATAGCAATGATAAAGTTGATATAGGAAAAGCGCTTGCGAAAGTGATAAGAACTTTGCACAAGTCAATACCCCTTTCAAAGAAGATGAGGGCGCTTTCTATCGGGTCAAGCAATGAACCGCAGTTTCGTATTTTAGAAACGGCATTTCGCGGGGGGCTTTACCTGGTAGACATAGAGAAAAAAGCCTTAGATGTAGTAAGGGAGCGCATTCAAAGGCAGTTCGTCACACATGTAAAAACCATCCAGGCAGATTATGGAGGGCTATTTCTAAGAGAGAAAACTACAAAAGAGTTCTTTAGAAAAAAGCTTAACGGCAAAAAAGTCGAACTTATTATATTTCACCATTCCCTTTATTACGCCCAGGAGCAACAATGGAATGCGATACTTGAGAACTTGTTTAAAATTATCCTGGCTCGCAAAGGCGCCATACACATCGTGCTTATGTCATCTAAAAGCAGAAATCCTTATTCCACAACATGGCTCTACAATCATTTTGCAGGAAAATTTTTCAATCATAAAAACGATCAGGACATTTTGAGATTTAAAAAAGTGTTGGCTAAAAACCAAAATTTTAAGAAAACTCAGATAATATCAAAAACAAGCAACGTAAAATGCTTAGTAAAAGATTTCAATAAATTCATGGCGGTGATCTGGATGGTATTGCTTTATCCGAATGTACATAGGTATAATTTGGCCGAGAGAAAGGAGATCGCTGATTTTATTTACGATAGGTTCTATAGAAAAAAAAGACCCTTAGTGCAACAGCAGGACCATGTTGTGATCTACAGGGACTTGGGCTTTAAGGGTTTGATTTAAATGAAAAAAATCTTTATCAGGACTTTCGGATGTCAGATGGTTTCCATTCCCAATTTTACTATTATAATGTTATGAAGAAAAAATGAGTACTAGTTCTTGGCTTTCTCAAATCTCTTTTAAACAACGAATTTGGCTGTTTTCGTCTTTAGCAGGAATGCTTACAATCGCAGCCCTTGGTATTTTGTCAAGCCCACCCAGCAAATCAAAGGAATCAATCGATTTCAATATTAATATGTCTATTCAGGATGTTGCTCCCAAACTTGGGGTTACAGGTAAAGGCCTTGCTAGGGAGCTTGAGTTACCGATTGATATTTCCAAGAAAAAGCCTCTCAAGTTATTAAAGGTAACATACGAAGAGCTTGATCATGCCATTGAACATATTCTATCCCATCGAGATTCTATGCTTAAATATTATGTTTATGCAGCATTGGTTCTTTTGGGACTTGTATTTCTTATAAGGCTGGGGCGTCCAGATGGGGTGGATATTAAAAGCCGCCGTGACTGGTATCCACGTACTCCATATATTGTTTCTCTATTGCTTTCTGTAACAGTTGCTGGGTTTCTTCTTGGTAAATCACCTAACCCGATGGAAGCTGTTGTTAAGGTATTTAAATCCATGGTAGGGCTTTACCCTGACCCAATGATTAAAGTAATCGCTTTTGGTTTTTTCATTATACTAGCTGTTATTGGGAATAAGATAATTTGTGGCTGGGCATGTCCTTTTGGTGCTTTGCAAGAGCTTATTTATAGCATTCCAATTTTGCGAAAAATCAAAAAAAGAAAACTTCCATTTGTAGTTACAAACACAATCCGCGCATGTTTTTTTATTGCCATGCTTCTTTTACTATTTGGAATCATTGGAGGACGCAAGGGATTTGTAATTTACCACTATATTAACCCTTTTAACCTATTTAATCTTGATTTCGAAGCATTCAGTATTCTGCTGACAGTAATCATTGCCTTGTTGGTATCATTCACTATCTACCGCCCATTTTGTCAGTTCATTTGTCCTTTCGGCCTTGTTTCCTGGCTGGCTGAGCGATTTAGTATTTTTCATATTCGAATTGACAAAGAAAAGTGTACCCAATGCGGGGCCTGTTTAAAGGCATGCCCCCTGGAAGCCGCAAAAGGCCTGGTTAACGGCAAGAAAATGCCGGCTGATTGTTTTAGTTGTGCTCGTTGCTTGAATGTTTGTCCGGTTGATGCTATTCAGTACACATCTTCTTTAAATAAAGGCATATTAGGATCGAGAAAGTTATGAAAAAAGTCTACATTCGCACATTCGGCTGGCAGATGGACGCAGTATTATACGACTATTATTCCGTACCTCAGTGAAATTTGGTAAGCACTAAGCCATAAAGAAGTTACGGGAAAAAATATGCTTGGGAGAATGAAACCTTTATATATCTTTTTGGCGATTATTATAGGCAGCTTTATTTGTTTTGCAGGTAAAGCATTCCCAGAAAAGGAGGGTATCAAGATGAGGACACTTACGATTAAATGGCAGAGATTATTGTCTGAAGGAGAGACTTGTCCAAGGTGTGGCTCAACAGAAAAAGAAGTTGAGAAGGCGGTATCAATGCTTAGGAAGTCTCTCGCACCATTA
>JADHYN010000045.1 GCA_016782425.1 Candidatus Omnitrophota bacterium | reverse complement strand
GATATGATTTTCTTTTTCGCTATATATCGTGCTTCTCTTGGTGAGCTCTCTCCAGTCAACAAGATGTCCGTCAAACTCCGGTCCGTCTATGCAGCTAAATTTTACCTCGCCCCCCACCGTTACTCTGCACGAACCGCACATACCCGTTCCGTCTACCATGAGGGCATTTAATGAAACAATTGTCTTTATATCGAAATCTTTGCTCATCCGGGAAACTTTTTCCATCATGGGAATCGGCCCTACTGCATATATTACTATGTCATTACGAGGCGCTGAAGGCGCCGAAGCAATCCTTTCGTTTGAGATTGCTTCGCGCTCTTTGGGCGCTCGCAATGACGCGTCTCGAGCGAGAAGCTCTTTCAAGACATCCGTTGTAAAGCCTTTTCTTCCGTAAGAGCCGTCGTCTGTTGTAATAAAAAGTTCATCGGATTTATTCTTTAACTCGTTTTCCAGAATCAATAAATGCTTTGTTCTTGCCCCTAAAATAGTAGTTACGTTATTTCCTTCATTTTTTCCGCCAGAGGCGGATCCGCCCTGCCCGCCTTTGGCGAGCGAGGCGGAAAGTGCCTTTGCCACAGGATAGATTTCCGCAATACCTACTCCACCGCCTATCAGTATTACCTTTCCGTAATTTTTCAACTCGGTAGCATGGCCTAGCGGGCCGACAAGTGCATAAAGGGAGTCCCCTGTATTTAATTTCCCTAAAAGCCTTGTAGTCAATCCCAGTTCTTGAAGAATCAGCGTAATCGTTCCCGAATTTGTGTCATTATCTACAATTGTCAATGGTATCCTTTCCCCTTCTTCGCTTACCATAACCACCACAAACTGCCCGGCCCTTGCCTTCCTGGCTATGTCGGGAGAACGAATCTCCATTTTGGTTATTTTTGTATCCTGCGTTTTTGCTAAGACTTCTTTTTTCAGTATCTTCATGTTAATATGCTTTTTATCCGAAGGTGGAGGATATCCAGTTGCCAACGTAATGTGTCATGACAATAACTATGACCGCGATGGCAAGGTGTTCTCCAACAACTTTCCAGGGATTTTCGTTCTGGTCTCTGGCCATTCTATAACTGAAAACGCAAAGCATCGCCAATCCCCATATTATGCTGACTATAATCGCCGTGGAGAGCCCAAGGAGCAGGACGGGAATAATGAATGTTAAGGCAAAAATAAATTTTGAGAAGAAGGTGGAAAAGGTTGACGCCCATATTTGTTTCGGGGTATGCTTGTCTTCAGACTCTTCCGATATGTGGATACCCAGGGCATCAGAAAACGCATCGGCTATCGCTATTGTTAATATGCCGCCTATGACTGCAAGTCTTGAATGCGTGCCCGCGTGAAGCCCGACCATGACTCCCAGTGTAGTAATAATTCCGGATGTTAATCCAAAACTGAATCCTACTTTTAAGGAATGTTTCAACACAAGAGGTTAACTCCTCGTTACAATATCTTTCACGATCTCGGTTATTATATCATTTAATTACAAATTTGGTAAAAATTTTTGCGCGGAATTCAAAAATTCTCTCTTGTCTTCTTCGCAAACACCGCCCTTCGCCAATAATCGCAATGTCAACTTCTTCCACACTTGCGGCCTAAAACTTATCCCAGTGAATCACGTCTTTTAATTTACGGTTTTTAACCTGCTCGGTTTTTTCTTTCGGCCAGCCCAGCGATACGAGGCTTACCAGCCTCAAATCTGAAGGAGCGCCTAATAGTCTGGAAACCTCGCCTACATAGGGCTTTTTATCTCCGGCTACCCAGCATGCTCCGATACCGAGATCCGCGCAAGCGAGCAAAATATTCTCGGTAGCAGCTGAGCCATCTTCGAGGTAGTATTTTGTATCCTTCGAGAACACGGCTATGCAGCCTGCGGCATCCTTTATGAAGCTTCCTGTATTGGCGATTTCCCCGAGTTTCTTTAAGGTCTCTTTGTTCTCTACAACAACAAATTCCCACGGCTCTACTGCCCTGGCAGTAGGGGCGCGCCTTCCTGCATCAACAAGTTTCTCAAGTAATGTTTTTTCGATGGGTTTGGACTTGTATTCTCTTATGCTTACCCTTTTCGATATGGAATCGAATGTTTCCATTTTCATTCTCCTATTTTTGATCTTTTTTTGAAAAGCTTTTCCGCATCGAACTTCTTTATTGTTCTCCAGAGTATAAAATAAGAAAGAGGATATAACTCGCTATTACCCATGCTATCCAATGCCAGATGTAAAGAAAATCCAAGCGTAACAGCCAGAAAATATATATTTTTTGTATATGCTGTTACCAACCAGAGAAAAATAACGATCTCGTATGCGTGTAACACAAGGTATAGCCTTTTAAAAACATAGTCACCCTCTCGCATACTCGTTTCAACGCTTGCCTGGTATATTTTATTGAAAGTAATTCCCTTCAAGCCATGGTGGATTATATATTCTAAAATATGGTCAGAATCTACGAGAATACCGGAGAAAAAACATAAAAGGGCTGCGTAAGCGGATTTTGTAAAAAACCATAGTACCAGCCCGAGTGAAAACGACGCTATAACGTGTCTTGAGGGTTTCATAAAGAATTAAAAAGATTCAGTCAGTATCTGGATTATATCTTTCTCGGATAGTTTCTTAAAAGAACCTACCTGGGGGTGGGTTTTAATGGCAGCTCTTGCCATATCTTTGAATCTATCAGCTGCTACATTGACTTTGCTTAATTTTGAAGGCAGACCCAACGAATTAAAAAATTCCCTTGTTTTTTCGATAGAGGCATTAGCTATATCTATATCCTTTTTCTTTTTTTCTATACCCCAGGTATTTATGCCATATTCAACAAACTTTTCAAGGGTTTCGCTGCTCAAAACATGCTTCATCCAATTCGGAACTATTATTGCAAGCCCTACGCCGTGGCTGATGTCATATATTGCGCTTATTTCGTGTTCTATGGAATGGCATGCCCAGTCCCCGCTTTTTCCTTCTCCCAATAATCCATTTAACGCGAGGCTACTCGCCCACATGATATTGGCCCTTGCTTCATAATCACGCGGTTTTTCGCATGCACGAGGGCCGTAACGAATACAGACTCTTAATAATGCCTCTGCCATCCTGTCCTGCACGTATGCAGAACTGGGCTGGCTAAAATATTCTTCAAAAACATGCGCCATTATATCAGCTACACCGGCGGCTGTATGGTATTTATTAACGGTATACGTATATTCCGGATCCAATATGGAAAATACGGGTTTTACAAAAGGCGAGCCAAAGGCAAGTTTGCGTTCTTCGTCTTCTTTTGTGATAACAGCGTAGCTATTCATCTCCGAACCCGTCGCAGCAAGCGTAAGAACAGAACCTAAGGGTAGTGCTGCCGCGCAAGGTATATTTTTTACAAAGAAATCCCACACATCGCCTTCATACCTTGTGCCCGCTGCTATCGCCTTTGAGGTGTCGATTACGCTTCCGCCGCCGACAGCTAATATAAAATCTACGGACTCTTTCCTGCAGATTTCTATTCCTTTATAAACGCTTTTAAGACGGGGGTTTGGTTTGATACCGGATAATTCAACGTATGAAATGCCTGCTTTTTTAAGGGTTTCGACTACATTGTCGAATATACCGTATTTTTTAACACTTCCCTGTCCTGTTACTATCAATACTTTTTTTGTGCGACCTTCGAGCTCCTCCTCTAAAGCGCGGACCTCGCCCTTACCGAAATGCACTCTTGTCGGTATGTTAAAAACAAAATTTTGCATATTATATTGGATTATCCTACTATAACCTCTTCCAGTCTACGCTTGGGAACGTGATGCCTTCCTTTTTTATCGCGCCAGTACTTGAGGGTTTCTCTGCGTTTCGCTATTTCGAGCACTACCTTCTCTTTGGGTTTACCAAGCGCAAGGACAAGAAGAATTTCATATCGATCCGAGATTTTAAGGCCTTTTCTTAAACCTTTCCGATCGATGGCACCGAGCATGCATCCGCCTAATTTCTTCTCTACTGCGCCCAAAAGAATATTTTCCGCCGCTATTCCATGATCGCAACCGAATACTTTGGCTATCTTGGTATCCTCGAGAATTATGATGTAGGCTGATGGCCTTTCTCCTTCTTTCGGACCTGGCCAGTCCTTTATATAGCCTGCCCATCTAAGATGCGGGAATATAAGCGCGTTCTTTTCGGGGTTGTAGGATAGTATGTATTTTAGCGGTTGCAAATTAGCAGCTGACGAAGAAATTCTGCCTAGGTCGACAAGTTCTTTTAGCGTTTTTTTCTTTATGACGGATTTCTGGTAAAACCTGCGGTAACTTCTGTTTTTTAGTATCAGGTTTTTTATCATTGTTTAAATTTATATACACGCTTCAGAAATTCGTTTAAGCGTCAAGAACGTATTGAAATATAAGCGGGGCTACGATGCTCGCGTCAGACTCTATTACAAATTTTGGTGTCTCAACACCGAGTTTTTCCCATGTAATCTTCTCGTTGGGCACAGCCCCGCTGTAAGATCCGTAAGAAGTAGTGCTGTCGCTTATCTGGCAAAAATATCCCCAGAGTCGACATCCTTCTTTCAGATCCTGCCTTATAAGCGGAACAACGCATATCGGAAAATCCCCTGCTATTCCGCCGCCTATCTGGAAAAATCCGATTGAGCTATTTTTTGTATTTTCCAAATACCAGTCAATTAAGAAATTCATTTGGTCCAGGCCGCTTTTTATAAAATTGGAATCTTTAAATTGCCCGGATCGTATTTCCGCAATCAAACCGTTCGCCAGCGTGGAATCTTCCCAGCCCGGCGTAAAAATAGGCAAATTCTTTTCGCAGGCAGCAACAACCCAGCTGTCCCTGGGGTCGATCTCATAATGCTCTTTTAGTGCCCCGCTTTTTATAATTTCATAAATGAATTCGTACGGGAAGCGGCACTCTTTTTTTTCTTCTGCCTTTTTCCATACGGGAAAAAGTTTATCTTCTAACCTTCGTATGGCTTCTGCTTCTGGTATACAGGTATCCGTAACACGATTAAGGTGCGCCTTTTTAAGATCGAGTTCTTCGGTGGGGGTAAGCTGCCTGTAGTGGGGTATTTTCTTGTATTTCTTGTGGGCGATAAGATTGAATATGTCTTCTTCGAGATTAGCCCCTGTAGAGGAGATGGCGTGGATTTTGTTTTTTCTTATCATCTCGCCAAGGGTAATCCCTATTTCGGCCGTGCTAAGGGCGCCCGCCATGGCGAGAAACATCTTGCCGCCTTTTTTAAGATGCTCTACCCAGCCATCTGCTGCATCGACCAAGGCGGAGGCGTTAAAATGCTTAAAATTATCCTTTATAAATTGCTTTACATCCATGCGTGCCATTTTAACATCTTGTTTTTAAAATGACAAGCAACTTTATACCAATACTGCTTTTATCTTCTCCTTACATTCGGCGGGGCCTTCACCCTGCTGAAATGAAATCGTATCGATTACCTCGGCGCCCTTTGCCTGGAGGCCTTTTTTCATGATTCGAAGCGTATTTTCTTTACCGGCTCCGCTTCCATAAGTTACGAAACAAATCGCTTTTTTACCTTCGAGCGAAGCGCCTTTATCTAAATAGGTATTAATCGCCGGTGCCGGCTTGAAAGCCCAGACAGGGCTTCCGAGAATTATTCTGTCGAAATCCTTAAGTTCCAGAAGCGTCCTATATAGATCGGGTTTTTTGCTTAAGAATGCTTCTTTACACTGTGTAAGGAAGTGGGTCTCTTCTTTTAGGGGTCTTATCCTCACGGGAACAACTTCATCGCCTTTATCCCTTAAGACATCTCCAATAAGTTGCGCTACGCGATGTGTATTGCCAGTAAAGGAATAATAAATTATTGCCGATTTCATTTGCTACCTCCTTCAATTCGTATTTAAAAAAGCATCTTGGTTTTTACTGCGTCTCTTGCAGTTTTTCCCGCAAGAAGTTCCGCAAGCTTAAGACCAAAAAGATGGGCAGTTCCAGGCCCCTTACTTGTTATGATATTTCCGTCTACAACCACTTCTTCATCTACAAATTTCACGCTGGCCGGGAATGTCTTTTCCATTCCCGGATAACACGTTGCTTTTTTGCCTTTTAAAATACCTGTCGGCGCAAGAACCACCGCAGGTGATGCGCAGATCGCCGCTATGATTTTTCCTTCGGCGTGCATTTTCTTTATAATATTTTTTACCGTCTCGGATTTTGAAAGGTTCTCCGCACCCAGAGACCCGCCCGGAAATACCACGCAATCGAATTCCTCTTCAAACTCGTCCAATTTCGCATCCGTGGATATCTTAACACCATGGCCACTTATTACCTCCCGTTTTGAAAGGCCGGCCACTTTTACGTTGACGCCTGCCCTGTCGAGAATATCTACAGGCGCTATGCCTTCTATATCTTCAAACCCATCCGCAAGGACTATTAAAACTTTTTTCTCTGCCATATATTATTCCCGCTTTTACTTCTTTTCTCTTCTATCCAGTTTGGAATCGTAGCGGTTTCCCTTCTTTTTTTTAATATTGGTTTTTGAAAAACGTTTTGATCTTATTTGAGTCAGCTTGTACTGTCTGTTGTCGATTCTTTTCATTCTGTATCGCCTCGGCACAATACGGGCATTTCCTCACACAAATACCCCCTTATGAATTATACCTTCAAAAATGCATAAAGACAAATCGCTTTGAATTTTTTTTGAAGTTATACGGAAGTGTCAAATATAGATTTTTAATCTATATCAACCCTCGGCATGAGTTCTACGGATTTGGCGGCTATACGAAACGCGTACTGGGGATGTTTCATCGCAAAGTCCTGCATTGCTTTGGCATATCGCTCTCTTCCCTCGGAAGTTATCGGTTTTGCCAACACGTCTTGAGGCAGTTCTCTTTCGTAGGCCTTGAGTTCTTCTTCGCTCATCGAATCGTATTTTTTGGCCATGTCGATTGCTTTCTTCATGTATTTTTCGGACATATTGCGAATTTTTTCTACTGTTCTTTGGTTGGTGTGATAGTAGTTTTCAACTTCTCTCAGGCACCTGTCGGGGTTATCCATGTCGCGTTCTATGATGTCCGCGATCCCGCCATAGAATTTATCTGTAATTACTGTCATGTCTTCTGCGCCACAGGCATTGCTTAGCGCGAATACCGCCAAACACGTTAATGCCAAAAAATTAAATATCGCTTTCATAATACCTTCCTCATCTTACTTATCGCTTTTCGCCGTATGTGTAATTTACGATTTTACTCTTGCTCAAATCCAGGTTTGGCACGATAATGATCGCTTTG
>JADHYN010000044.1 GCA_016782425.1 Candidatus Omnitrophota bacterium | reverse complement strand
ATAAAAGTCGAATAATAAAAAAAGGCGGGTATTTAACCCGCCTTTTTGGCTTTATCATAGATGTTTATGAGTTAGAATCTTCCGCGTCTTCCGCCGCCGCCTCCGAATCCTGACCCACCAGATCTTTCTTTCGGCGGTTTCGCCTTGTTTACCGTGAGCTTTCTTCCGTTAAGCTCCTGGCCATCCAGGGCTTCAACCGCTTTCTGGATTACTTCTTCTGATTCAACTTCAACAAAACCAAAACCTTTTGCTCGGCCCGTATATTTGTCCTTTATAAGGGTTACTGACTTAGTCTCTATCCCTTTTTGTTCAAAATGGCTTTTGATCTCATCTTCAGTTGTGTTGTAATCCAAGTTGCCTACGTAAAGTTTACTTACTTGTGTCATTATCTTTTTCTCCTGTTTTACTTTCCGCATTATCCGCCATAGGCGGATCAGCCTCCGGCTGAAGCGGAATATTACCTAATTCCAAATTCCAAACAACAATTCCGTACTTATTTCTTTCTCTTTCCTTTTTCCCTCCTTTTTTGTGATGGTTTAACAAAATGGCGCCTTTCGCGGCACTCTCTGAAAATGCCCTCTTTTAAACAGCGCATTTTAAAACGCTTTAACGACCTTTCAAAATCTCTTTCATTGTATATTTCTATTTTTGCCACAACATCCTTCTCTATCTACATTACTGCTTTAAGGGGTTTATAAACGATTTACGCTTTGCTTCTTTGGGAGATTTATGAATGGAATGAAATTACCGGGTATGTCGCTAGCAGACATTCATCATTTCCGCACAAGTCAACCTAATCTCAAAAAAACCTCTTATTTGTCATATAAGGATACCTGTTTTTCTTGCGATTGTCAAGGGCTTTCTTATTTAAAGCCCTGTAAGAACCAGCTCAAGATAACGCTTGAGGCCGTTTATTTTTCAGGGTATAATCTTGGGGTATGCATACCACGGTTTTGTATACGGAAACCAAAAAGGAGGGTAAAATGGCGCATGTTAAGGAAATAACAGTAAAAGAATTAAATACAGAAGTGTTTATCAGAGAAAAGGCTAAGGAAATTTCCGAATTGGTAGGAGGCGATGCGGCGATTAACGCTCTTTCAGGCGGTGTCGATTCTTCCACCGTTACCATGTTAGGGCATAAGGCCCTGGGCGATAGACTCAAGACATATTTTATTGATAACGGGATAATGCGAGAAGGCGAGTCCCGGAAGGTAGTAGCATTATTTAAAAAATTAGGTGTCCATGTGGAAATAATCGATACACAAAAGAAATTTTTCAATGCGCTAAAAGGAATAACCGATCCCGAAGAAAAAAGAGAAGCAGTTACGCAGACTTTTTATAAAGATGTTTTCGGCAAACTTGTAAGAGACAGCAAGGCAAAATATCTTCTGCAGGGTACAATTTTAACCGACGTAGATGAGACCGTTGCCGGAATCAAAAGGCAACACAATGTTTTTGAACAATTGGGTATCGACCCCCAGAAAGCCTTCGGGTATAAAATTATCGAACCCCTGTTGCAACTACGTAAAGATGGCGTGAGAAAAGTTGCCGAGGCTTTAGGATTACCAGAGTCCCTGTATAATCGTATTCCTTTCCCGGGCCCGGCACTGGCAGCAAGGGTAATCGGCGAGGTAACCAGAAAAAAAATAGGTATAGTCAGAACCGCAACCTCTATTGTTGAGGAAGGGTTGGCATCGACAGGCGCATTTCAATACATGGCAATCCTGCACGAGGATAGGGTTACCGGCATGCGTGACGGAAAGCGTGATTTCGGCCTGCAAATTGAAATAAGGTGCTGGGATAGTATTGATGCCAGGAAGGCAACGCCGACTAAGATATCTCATGATACCCTTTGCAAGCTGGCTGATAGAATAGTAAAAGAAGTCCCCGGCGTGGTAAGCGTTACCTACAATATAGCTTCCAAGCCGCCGTCGACAATGGAGGTCGTTTAGAGGGACAACGTCTCTAAAGAATAAGATTTTTTTGATTGAAGTTTAGGCACTCTCATATTACAATATATAACCCGAAAGGAAAAGAATGAGCGAAAAGCAAAGAGAATTAAAGCCCGTTTATATAGAGGCTTTTGATTTGGATGATGCCTGGTTTAAGAGCCTCTCCGAGATTTTGGAACGCGGGCATGTTTATAAGATTGACCGCGGAAGTTATGCAGGGCAACACCGTCTCGAGTTTGATTTTGTTACGGTTCGCGTCAAAAATCCCGCCCATCAAATAATCCCTATTATGCCCGAAGGCTCGGCAATCCCCGCGCCCACCGACATGAATTATATACAGCAATATTTACAGTATCTTCTTACAAGCTGCAAAACCGAAACCGAGAATTACACATACGGCGAACGCCTAGTGGATCCAAAGGCAAAAATCGAGACAGAGGTTGACGGCAAAAAGATGGTTAAAGACATGCCTCTTCAATGCAACCAGATAGAAGAGGTCATAAAGATGTATAAGACAGAAGGTTTCGGAACTAATCAGGCCATTATGGAAATAGGAATGCCGTCCGATATAAAATTGCATGACCCGCCTTGTTTACGCCTTATAGATACCCGCGTGCGCTACGGAAAATTACATTTCATTTTGTACTTCCGCTCCTGGGACCTCTGGGGCGGTTTCCCTTCAAATCTCGGAGGACTCGAACTTGTAAAGCAGCATATGGCCGATGAGATAGGCGTAGAAAACGGGGAAATCATAGCCTGTTCCAAGGGGCTTCACCTTTACGAATATGCCTGGGAGCTTGCCAAACAAAGAACCCACAAAAACGATTTGGAAATAAAGGTATAAATTTTTGTAACGCTTGTTACAGGAACATAACAAGCGAATTCTTGAAGCATGAATACCTCGATTTAAAAATATAATGCTTAAAAAACACGTTATCTATCTTTTAATCCTACCGAACCCTATTATTTAATTGCTTGAAATTTATCACTTCAAAAGGTATACTATGTATTGTATATAATTAAATGGTATAAATGCATCTCAAAAATAACCTCTATAGCATAGATAAAAAACTTCTCCTCACCGCCGGCGCAAAGGTAAACGAGAGCACGCTTAACAGAATAGCCCGACGCGCCGGAGAAATACATTACATCAAAGTAAAAAGCACCCCTCTTATAAAAGACCTTAAATACACCTTTAGTGATGAGCGATATGAAGTAATGCTATCCCCCGAAGAAACCAATAAAAAGATATTAAAAATAGCGGGAGAAATTTCCATACCGAAACTGCTTCTTAAGGAACTGGCAAGCATAAAAAAGAAGCTCCCTTACACTTATCATCACATACTGATAATTACTATCCTGTCGGCGAAAGTAGCACTTGACCACCATTTGGAAAACCGATACGACATAGGAAGGGTCATGCGGCTCGGACTTGCACACGATATCGGTAAATCAAGGATTCCACAACAAATACTGAATAAAACAAAACCCCTTACCCCCCAAGAACGAAAGATAATAAGGATGCACCCACTTCTCGGTTATATATTGCTGCATTATTATTACGGAAAAGAACACAATAAATACGATTACGCCTCGTACGAACACCACGAACGGCTTGACGGAAGCGGGTATCCCCGAAAACTCAAAAAGATCAACAGGTATTCACAGCTTATTTCCATTATAGATACGCTCGATGCACTGATATCCAGAAGGCCTTACAGGAGGGCCCCGTATACATTAAGAAGCGCGGTTGATTTTCTTCTGAACGAAGCCAAAAAGGGCAGGCTCAACAAAAGACTCGTATATCTTTTAATAACTTACGCAAGAAAAGATAAGCCCTTGCTCAGAGGGCTAAAGGTATCGACGAAACGAAGGGATTTTCTTCCTGTTTACAATGTATACGGCAAGACAATCCACAATTAAGTAAAAACATATAATCAAGATGAAATATAAACACGCCTTATTTTTGAATCCCTACATAGAAAGCACTGCCACAAGCATCATGAGACTTTTTCCTCCCACGGGTCTTGAATATGTAGCTACCAGTGCCGAAGATTCCGTAGATAAACTTACCCTTCTCGACTTAAGATACGAAGAAGAATTGTGCGATACGAATAAACTGCTCTCTTTCATACAAAGGGAAATAGACATTATATGCGTCGGCATAGGATGGGACCGCCAGTTCAAAGAAATCCGTGATCTTTTAAATAAAATGCCGGATGGTATACCGCTAGTAGTAGGAGGATATAAGGCGACAGAACAGGTAGAAGAACTTTTTCAAACCTGCCCCAAGATAGACATTATCGTAAGAGGCGAAGGAGAAGAAACCATTAAAGAGATACTGAAGGGCATGCCGCTGGAGAATATCCTGGGCATCTCTTACAGGAGAGCCGATAAGGTAATCCATAACGGCCATAGACCGTTACAGGATGTGGATAGAATAGCCTCGCCGAACCGCTCCTTAAGGAAAAATAAATACCATTTGACGCTAAACGGTATTAACGTAGCAAATTTGGAATTTGACTCCGTTTTAAGCGCCAGGGGCTGCCCTTATAGCTGCAAGTTCTGCACGTTTAGCTTAAACCCCCTCGGCCAGAAGCGAAACTACGCGGCGCGTCATGCCGAATCTGTCGTAGATGAAATAGAAGGTTTAACGGCAGAAGCCATACTTTTTAGCGATGATAATTTTTTCGCCAATATAAAAAGGGCAGAAAAGATTTGCGATTTACTGATAGAGAAGAAAATAAAAAAACGTTTCATAGCACAAGCCCGCCTTGAAATAGCCCAACACCCCAAACTGCTGGAAAAAATGGTGAAGACCGGATTCAAGATACTCCTCATAGGCATAGAGTCCCCCCACGACTGGATACTCGCCCAGCTCAATAAAGGTTTTGACTCGGCTACGGTAAGAAAATCCTTTACCGTGCTTAATGGATACCCAATCTATTACCACGGTTACTTCATTTACGGCAATATAGGCGAGACCGAAAAGGAGATGCTATACATATCGACTTTTGCAAAAGAAATAGGGGTTGACTCTATTACTTTCCAGAAGTTGAGGATAGAAAAGTTTTCACCACTAAAAGAACTTGCCGTAAAAACACCGGGTTACCACGTTACTGATAGAGGCGAGCTTTATTCCGATATGTACAGCCACCCAGCATTGAAAAAAATAGGCAAGAAAATAAAATTTTCTTTTTACAGACCACTCAAACTTTTAAAAATAGCATGCAAATTTCTCCGCATAAAACTTTTCGGTTTTAAAGATATACTGTCATTTTTGATTGCTTCGCCACTTTTGCTAAAAAGCATAATAACCAGAGAAATCCAAAAAGGCCGGCTCGGAGATTCCCTTAAGCGCATCTTTATAAAAAACACGGCATAAAAGTAATTTCAATATGAAAGGTAAATTTCGGATTATTGTCTACCTCATTTTTATCCTTTCTTTTTTATTCAATCCGTTCTCCGCAATATGCAAGGAAGCTTCCCCGCCCCATTATGAGATCTGCGCCGTAAAATATGGCGACTCATACCGTGTAGAAAAAGACCCGACAGAAAGCGGTGAGGATAAAAGGATACCGTTTGCCTGGATTTTCTGGGTCATAAGACGTGCGAACAAAATTATTCTGGTCGATACTGGATTTAACAATGAAACGCTTAAAGAAAAATGGCAGATAAGCAATTTCAGGCAAATGGACACTCTCCTGGAAAAGCTTGGGATAGAACCGGCCAACATCACGGATATCATAATAACCCATTCTCACTGGGACCACATAGGAAATCTGGCAGCCTTTCCCGGTGCCGATATCTGGATGCAGAAAAAAGAATATGATTTTGCAAGATCAACAGTAAGCGATAGCAGGCCCCATTACAAAGGCGTACGCTTAGAGGATGTAAAAGAACTTGTGGAAGCAGAAAAAGAAGGAAGGTTGCATTTAATAAAAGGCGACAAAGAAATCTTCCCCGGCATAAGCGTGTATCTTGCGGGAGGACACACCCCGGGCATACAGTTCGTATCTCTTGAAACGAAAACGGGAAGAATCATACTTGCCTCGGATACTTTCTATTTATATAAAGACATGCCTCTCCAGACGCAAACCGGATATACAAAAACCTCTCCAAAAAGCAACAGGCTATTTAAACGTATGGAAAAAATAGCCGTTTCACCTGAACGCATCATTCCGGGACACGACCCAGCGGTTTTCAAGCGATTTAAAAGCATTACCGAAGGAATAGTAGACATGACCAGCCCGCTTTCCGCAAACGAAATTGATGAGTCTCAATCCGGGATTGATTTTATCAAATTTCCCGATTCGATTAAAGTAGGCAAGGAATACGAAATCATAATGCATCTTGTAAATGAAGGTCCTTCAAGCAGTGGGGCAAAAGGGGCTTTTTGCGGGCTCCATGTCGAGGTAGAAAATGCCGCCGTGAAAAACGTTTTGGGTTATTCTGCATTTACCAAAGCCAGAGAAACAAGGGTAATGAAAGCCGGGAACATAAGATGGTTCGAGACTATCTACAATAGGTTAAAGGAAGGGGATAAGGGCGCAGTCAGGTTTCATATCATACCAAAGAAATTACCCGTAAAGTTTTATTATCGCGGCTGGATTCCGACTTCCGTGCCGGAAGAGAAAAAAGCGGAAGCCATCCGAGACTTGAAAGACAGGTTCAAGGCCGACGGCACCTGGCGGCATGAAAAATATATAAAACGCATCCCAGCAAGTGACGATGCATCGGCGCCGTTATGTAAGATAATTGTCCGCGCAGGCCATGAGAAAAAGCAGTATTACAGGTGTTTGTTTAAAGAAATACCGGATTCAGGAACAATCCCAAAAACTGTAACTGTTAAGGAAGCAGGCGACCGGATTAAGGCGACAATAAAAGAACTAAGAAAGCTAAGCCCGGAAGAAAAAAGACTTCTTCTTGGTATTGCCAGGCAAACCCTTAAGAAAACTGCCGAAGGTGAACAAATGCCTAGACCCGCGGATGTTCCCGAGGGGTTGGCCGGTTATGACAATACGGTCTTTGTCACGGTTTACAAAAACGGTCGTATCAAGGGATGTATGGGCAGCGGCCGCGGCGATCTTATGGATGCCACAATATCTGCTTCTACCAGTATCTTATCCGATAAGCGGTTTGATGTTAATCTGGTAAGAAATCCCGAACAGCTGGAGCAGCTCTTAATCGGTATAAATATCCTGGCCAGAAAAGAAAAAGTAAAAAGTAGGTCTTTAAAAGGAATAAAAGGCGAAGTCAGCCTCGGGATACACGGCGTCGAAGTAAAACAGGGAAAACGGAGAGCACTTTATAAAGATTCCGTCG
>JADHYN010000043.1 GCA_016782425.1 Candidatus Omnitrophota bacterium | reverse complement strand
ACGCTCTTTACATTTGTTATATAAAAGTACTTTTTAAGTTTATTGAGTATTTTCGTTTCATCAAATTGCTCTATATTGTTTATGACCCTGTGCGTGGAAAGTATGGTGAGATTTCCGCTTTCGCTCAAGCTTGAGAAATACATCATGATATCCCCGTAGGATTTTTTGAATTTTTTTCGTTTTAGCATCATTTTCTTATAGGCAAGCGCAACCTCGTATCTGTGATGCCCGTCAGCAATAAATATTTTCTTATCGCGCATGTGGGATTGAATTCTTTCTATGGCATTTCTCTCGTCCATTTGCCAGAGTTTATGTATAACGCCTTCTGCTTCCAGCGTAAATAATGGACTCTTGGATTTTATAAAACGCTTTAAAATTTTATTGACTTTATTTTGTTTATCTTCAAACAGTGTAAAAATCGAGCTCAAGTTTGCTTCTGTTTTTAATATAAGGTTTAGCCTGTCTTCTTTTGGCTTAGTGAGCGTGTATTCATGCGGTAAAACGCCGCTTTTTTTAGGATCTTCAATCTTCATAAGGGCAATAAATCCGACGCGTGTCCTTTTTTTGCCTTTGTGCAAATATTCCTGCGCGTAAATATAAATTGATGGATTCTTGTCCTTAACAAAAATCTTATTTCGCATCCAATTATCGAGCGTTTTCCCCGCCCGCGTGTATCTATTGTTGTTCGGGGTATCTTTTTTGCTTTTTTCCCCTAGCACAAGCCTTACAATATTAAACTTATCCCGCTTGTAAAAACGGTCCTGCATGGTCGCGGAAATAACGTCATAAGGCGGCGTAACAACCTTTGCGATGTTAACCTTTTTCCTGTCATACAAAATACCCCTAAAGGGTTTTATTTTTGCCATGAGAATTTTTTATCCTTTCATAGATTAAAATTCCGAAAATAAACCCGACCCCGTCACTTACCAAATCCTTTATTTCCGAAAATCTGCCGGGAACAAAATACTGATGTATTTCGTCGGAGAAAGCGAAGGTGAAGGAAAATAAAACCGCTAAAACAAAAAGGCTTCTCGGTTTGAAGTCCGGATAGGAAACTTTCAAGGCCCTTATGCACAATATGCCGAATAGGAGATATTCAAAAAAATGGAGCATGGTATCTGCCATGTTCCATTTAAGAGGGATTAAATTCTCTCCGGGAATAGAGGAGCCGATAAAAATGCAAAGCATGTAAAAGTAGAAGACTAACCAATAGCGTAATATGCGCTCTTTTTTAGTCATTTAAATCCTCGAATCTATCTGTTTGCCGGACAGGATTTGCAGGATTCGCTTTTTCCCTTAGCGGGACAGGAATCTTCTGCCGGTTTTTTTCCTTTCCTGTAATCAGTGGCGTAAAAACCGTTGCCCTTAAAAATAATTCCTGCGCCGGCGCCTATGAGGCGTTTTACCCCGCCCTTGCACTTCGGGCAAACTTTAACCGGTTCTGCGGTCATGCTTTGAAATAATTCAAAGCGCTCTTTACAATTTTTGCATTCATATTCGTATGTTGGCATATGTTTTGCTTTCTACTTAAAACTTTTTTTTATTTTGTCGAAAAAAGTTTTCGATTTTGAACTTTCCCCCAGTGTTCGCGAAAATTCTTTCAATATTCTTTTTTGTTCATCAGTCAGACGTTCGGGAACATCTACGCTTACCTTGACTAGCTGGTCCCCTTTTCCGGAACCGGAAAATAGGTTGGGAACTCCCTTTCCGCGCAACCTGAAAACCTTTCCGCTTTGGGTGCCGGCGGGTATTTTCATTTTAACCTTTCCGTCTACTATCGGAACTTCTACCTCATCCCCGAATACCGCCTGTGGAAAACTTGCTTTGATTTCACAATATATATCGTTTTCGTGGCGTTTGAAAAATTTGTGTTTTTTTACATATATTACAACATAGAGGTCGCCGCGCGGCCCTCCCTTCTCTCCGACATCTCCTTCGCGTGTAACCCTTAGCCTTACGCCGCTATCAACGCCGGCGGGAACCTTAACTTTGATATTTTTGGATACCCTTGTTTTTCCGATGCCGTTACATTCCTTGCATGGATTTTTAATCACTCTGCCTGAACCGCCGCATTCGTTACACGTTCTGGATATACTGAAAAATCCGCTGGCCATGTTTACCTGGCCTCTTCCGTTACAGGTCGAGCATACTGTATCCTTTGTGCCCGGCCTTGCGCCGCTCCCTTTACACAAATTGCATATATCAGTGCGGGAAACTTCCATAGTTTTTTCCGTACCGAGCGCTGCTTCTGTAAACTCTATATCTAATTCTTGCTGGATATCTCTTCCGCGACGCGGCCCCCTGCTTCTCCTGCGGCCGCCCATGCCGCCGCCAAAACTACTCGAATCTACGCCAAAGGCGCTGAAAATGTCCCCCAGGCCGCCGAATATATCTTCAAGGTCTCCGAAATGCGTAAAGTCCTGCCAGTTAAAACCGCCTCCTGTGAAGGCGCCCTTTAGCCCTTCGTGACCGAACTGATCGTAGGTTGAGCGCTTGTTAGGGTCACTTAAGATTTCGTAAGCTTCGGAAATCTCTTTAAACTTTTCCTCCGCAGCCTTATCGCCTTTATGCTTATCCGGATGGTGTTGTATGGCAAGCTTTCTATACGCGCGCTTTATTTCCTCGGCGCTCGCGTTTTTGTCAATACCTAATATTTCGTAATAGTCTTTTTTCATCGCTTCTACTTTGTTATGAGACATCTCTTGTGCTGAAAAAAAGAAACTGTTTGTACACCGAGGTGCAGTTTCTATTTCAGCACAAGAGATGTCTCATATGTTACTTCTTCTTACCGTCGTCTTCTACCTTGAAGTCCGCATCAACAACGTCGTCTTTTTTCTTTTCCTCCGGCTTTGTTTCGCCGGTTTCCGGTTTCCCCTGCTTTGCCTGCTCGTCAGCCTGTTTCTTTTGCACATCCTTGTATACTTCTTCTCCCAGTTTCTGAGAGACCTTTGCGAGCTCTTCGGTTACTTTCTTAATTTTAGTTACGTCTTTTGAGGTAATAGCCTCTTTTGCCTCTTTCAGTTTTTTCTCGATATTTTCCTTATCAGGTGCCGGAATTTTTGCGCCGTAGTCCTTCAGCGATTTTTCTATTGAATAAACAAGCGTGTCCGCCTGGTTTACTGTATCCACTTCTTCTTTCTGTTTTTTATCCTGTTCCGCGAATTTTTCCGCGTCTTTAACCATTTTGTTTATTTCATTTTCGGAAAGTTTCTTGGGCGCTGTAATTTTTATCGATTGCTCTTTTTTCGTGCCTAAATCTTTGGCGTGCACGTGGACTATGCCGTTTGCATCAATATCAAAGGTAACTTCAATTTGAGGCATACCACGCGGTGCCGGCGGAATTCCTACCAGATCGAATCTTCCGAGTTCTGTATTGTCATTGGCCATCTGACGCTCTCCCTGCAAAACCCTTATCGTAACAGCGGGTTGATTATCACTTGCTGTAGAAAAAATCTGGCTTTTTTTCGTTGGAATAGTGGTATTTCGTTCGATCAGTTTCGTGCACACGCTGCCAAGCGTCTCTATGCCCAGAGACAGCGGCGTTACGTCCAAAAGCAAAACGTCTTTCGTATCGCCTTTTATGATGGAACCCTGCACGGCCGCACCCATTGCTACGCATTCCATGGGATCTATGCCACGCTCTATCTTTTTTCCTGCGTAATCCTCTACGAACTTTTGCACAACAGGCATTCTCGTAGGGCCGCCCACCATGATAACCTTATCTATGTCTTTCTTTTCGAGTTTCGCGTCCTGCAAGGCCTGTTCCATGGGATGCTTACATCTGTCTATGATAGAAGCAACAAGGTCTTCCAGTTTTGCGCGGTTTATCGACATTGCAAGGTGCTTTGGGCCTGTCTGGTCAGCTGTTATATAAGGAAGGTTTATCTCCGTTGTAATAGAACTGGAGAGTTCAACCTTGGCCTTTTCAGCGGCTTCGCGCAATCTTTGCATTGCCATCTTGTCATTTTTCAAATCAACGCCGTTTTCTTTCTTAAATTCCGCGGCAATATAATCGATAAGAATAGCGTCCATGTCCGTGCCGCCAAGTTGCGTATCCCCGCTTGTGGCAAGAACTTTGAATCCGCCCTCGGCCCACATTTCCATTATGGTAACGTCAAGCGTCCCGCCTCCTAAATCAAAAACCATGATCTTTAATTCCTTGCCAACTTTGTTCAGCCCGTAAGCTAAGCACGCGGCAGTCGGTTCGTTTATAATTCGTAGAACTTTAAGGCCGGCTATTTCGCCCGCGTCCTTGGTGGCCGTTCTCTGGTTGTCGTCAAAATAAGCGGGGCACGTTATGACGGCCTCTGTAACATTGCTGCCAAGGTAAGAGCCCGCGTCCTGTTTTATCTTCTGTAATATAAAGGCTGATATTTGCTGCGGTGTATATTCTTTGCCGTACACTTTAAATTTGTAATCCTGCCCCATCTTCCTTTTGGCAGCCATTATGGTGCCTTCCGGGTTTATGGATGCCTGGCGCTTTGCCGGTTCGCCTACGAGCTTCTGGCCGTCTTTTGTAAATGCCACGTATGAAGGAAAGGCCTTACCACTTGCGATTCCGGCGCCTTCGGCGCTCGGAATAATAGCCGGTCTTTCTTTCTCCATAAAAGCAGCTGCTGAATTTGAAGTCCCTAAATCAATTCCTATTACCTTGCCCATTTTTCGTTCCCCCTATAAATTTATTTTTTCTCTTCTTTCTCTTTCTTCTCTTCTTTTCCCTTGGAAACCTTAACTACCGCCGGCCGCAAGAGCCCATCGTTTAGCGTGTAACCGCTTCTTATCTCTTCTGCGATAACGCCGGCCGGAAACTTATCGGTACAAACCTCTTCCTCTGCCTGGTGGAGGCCCGGGTCAAACTTCTCCCCCACACTTTTAATCTTTTTTAAACCGTTAACCTCTAAAACCCTGTGAAATTCTTTCTGAAGCATGTGCAAACCCTTCAAAAACGACTCTTTATCATTGGATGTTTCAATGGAATTTATGGCGCTGTCAAAGCTATCCATTATGGGAAATAACTCAGCTATCAAGAATTGATTCGAGAACTTTACAAATTCGGATTTTTCGCGTTCAGCGCGTTTTTTCAGGTTTTCGTATTCGGCTAAAGCCCTCAACCACTTGTCCTTGTAGTCTACGGCCTCTATTTTATCTCTTGGGGCTTCCTTCGGCTTCTCATCTTTGATCATTCGGACATCTCCTCCAATACTTCTGTTGTCATGCGGGCGAGCTCTCCTACAACCGGCACGATCTCCTCGTATCTCATGCGCATGGGGCCGATAATACCCACGTTTCCGGAAACATTATTTTTAAACTTGTACGTAGCGGTTATGATGGTGCATTCCCGCAATCCATTGGATATGTTTTCGCGGCCGATATGGATAACAATTCCTTCTTCTTCCAAATCCTGATTCATGATTTGCGCAAGTTCACTCTTCTCTTCAACGATTTTTAAGAAATCCAGTACCATCGATGAGGCCTTAAACTCAGGCTGTTCAAGCATATGATATGTGCCTTCAAAATAGAGCCTATTACTGGGCGACAGGGCGATCCCCGTATAATTTGTTATTTTTGAAACAACGTGAGATGCTGCCTCAATTACTTCTTCAAGCATTCTTTTTTCGTTCACATATCGGCGCATTTCCGAAAAAATATCATCCTGCGGCAACAGTGTAATCTGCATGAGGCTATCCACGTATCGCCTGTACCCTAAATCAGTAGGAATCCTACCCGCCGAAGTATAGGGCTGCCTAATGTAACCGTCTTTTTCCAACTTAAACATTACGTTTCTTATAGTCGCGCTTGAGAGGCCTAGGATTTTCGATATATATTTTGACCCTACGGGCATAGCAGTTGCTATGTGGGTTTTTACAATCGCCTCCAATACCCTGTTTTGTCTTGCTTCTTTATCTATTGTCATATATTGCCTCTTATTTAGACATGAATTCGCGTTAATTCATACGCTATAGAACAATTTAGCACTCTCACTAAGGGAGTGCTAATGTGTTATTTTAACACAAATCCTCTCTCTGTCAAGGAGAATTCTTTTCCCTGTGTTTTCTTCTATTTTTGAGAATCTACCAACCAAGGATCCTCTACCAATGCCCTCTCATTCCGTTATAAAAGGGGCTCCTTCCATTTTTGGGGGAGACAAGCTCTTAATCTGTAAAGAAGCTTAGTTTATAAGAAGCAAGAGATGCAATTCCAAAGGGCCCCCTTTTTTTATAAAATTTCAGTCTTTTATCGAGATTTTTAGATATTTTCCTAAGGATGCCGTCAGGCATCCTTTCTGAAAATCGAGATAAAAGACGAAGCTTTACTTTTAGTGAACAGAAATTTTCGTGGGGAAAGGAATTACATCTCTTGCTTCTTATAAGACCAAGCCGCACGCCAATACCCTCTCATTCCGTCAGTTCTTTCTTTATCTTCTCGTAGAAGCTGACGGGGAGTTGGGCTTCGATATAGACTTGGTCACCTTGGTATTCGCGTTTTGTGACGTAGCCGGTTTTATATATCGCGCTTATAAGGGAAGCCTTACTTTGGGGTAGTTGAATTTGGTAGGTTTTGACGGTATTATTGAGGTATATAACAATCCTATCTATGAGGGCCTGGAAGTTTTCTTTCTTTAGGGCCGATATAGGCACTGCGTTATCGAATGTTCGCTCGAATCTTTTTATTTCGTTCTCGGTGAGCTTGTCTATCTTGTTTAAGGCCGTGATCATGGGTTTACCGGTAACGCCAAGCTCTTTTAGAACTGTAAAAACCGCTTCTTCGGTTTCCTTTGCCTTTGGATGGCTTATGTCGATGAGGTGTAATAGAACATCCGCGTTTACTACCTCTTCTAAAGTACCCTTGAACGATTCTATAAGGTGGTGCGGAAGATCGTTTAAAAATCCGACCGTGTCGATAAAAAGCACTTTTTGATTGTTCGGTAAGAGAAAACTTCTTATGGTAGGGTCGAGAGTGCTGAAAAGTTTATCTTGCGCATAAACGTCCGATTCGGTAAGCGCGTTTAAAAGGGTGGATTTTCCGGAATTCGTATATCCTATGATAGCGATAGTTAAAATTGAAAATTTTGCTCTTTGCTTCCTGCGCGTCGCCCTTTGCAGGCTCAAGGCCTTCAGGTCCTTTTTTAATTTGGCAATTCTATCGTTTATTCTTCTTCGATCAACCTCCAGCTTTTGTTCGCCGGGGCCCCTTGTCCCTATCCCGCCTCCGAGTCTTGAGAGCGCGATCCCCTCTTCTTCCCCAAGCCGCGGCATAAGATAGAGAAGCTGCGCTAATTCCACTTGAATCTTGCCTTCGTTAGATTTGGCGCGGCGCGCGAAAATATCCAAAATTAACTGCGTGCGATCTATGGTTTTTACGTTTATGATTTCTTCTAAATTCTT
>JADHYN010000042.1 GCA_016782425.1 Candidatus Omnitrophota bacterium | reverse complement strand
ACATGCTATTTTTCTGTGTGACGAATGTGGCGAATCAGTAATAAAAATTTTATTGCAAGATTTTATTGGTTTGAAAGGTGCTAGTCATGACAGAAATGAAGGAATTCGTAGAATGATTTCCACGGGTGAAGCAGATAAATATTTAGAAGATTTTATTAAAGACGTTAAAAAAAGACTTCGCCATTTAGCCAATTCAAAGTAAATTATTTCATGTCCATTAGCTTCAAGGGGACATTCGCAACTCTTTTAATCATACATTGTTATGAAATAACGGTTTTAAAATCATGGACAAATAAGACAGAAATTTTGGACATTTGTCCATTTTGACTCCTAATATTAGTTCGAGCATTTTCCTATCCAGTACATATCTCTACAAATGCTATCTCTGTATTAACTTGATCTTTCCATAGCCGCCTATATAATGTCCTATATATAGGCTGGATTTTTGAGAGGAAGCTATCCTATAGGGAAAACTCCCGTACCAAAAAAACGGCCCCTTGCAATTACGTAAGGGGCCAATTTTTTTTGGTACCCCGCTGAGGACTCGAAGCGAGCGCCCGCCGACCCATAGGGAGGAAAAGGCCGTAAGTCGAAGACCGGCCGCCAGGGTGCGAGGGGAGCCTACGCAGGCGAGCTTCGCGAGCCGTAGTAGGCGAGTCCTCTTAACAGAAAAAAACGGCCCCTTGCAATTACGTAAGGGGCCAATTTTTTTTGGTACCCCGCTGAGGACTCGAAGCGACGACCGAAGGAAGTTCCGCACTCCTCAAAAATGATATAGGCTGTGCGGGAGCGCCCGCCCCTCTAATTATCTTGATTCATCTCTGCTTATATACTATAATTTCCATATATGAAGCGCTATGAGGAGATTCCCCACACAGCGGACATTGCTCTTCGTGTCTACGGCAAAGACTTAAAGATTCTTTTCGAGAACGCGGCGTTTGGCATGTTCGATATAATAGCCGACTTAGACGGCCTTAAGCGCTCAATTTCAATAGACATAAAGCTCAAGGCCCCTTCAAAAGAGGAGCTTCTGGTTTCCTGGCTCGATGAGCTCCTTTATAATTTCTACACAAAAGGCATAATTTTCTTCGAATTTGAAATTGCCTCTATAAACGAAGACGAAATTATTGCGAAAGCCAATGGCCGCCTGATAGGCGACAACCGAAACCGCCTCAAAAGAGAAATAAAAGCAGCAACCTTCCACGACCTCGCGATAAAAGAGGATTCGCAGGGGTTTAGCGTTGAGATAGTGTTCGACGTATGACGCAAAACTGGAACGGTCCTTTAGAAAAAATAGACGATTACCGCTTTTGCATACCGAAGCGTTATAAAAGCGGAATGCGCGTTGACGGCGTGATCTATGCCGATGCTCGTCTAATGGAAAACATACGCCACGATAAAGCGGCCGAGCAGGTAGCGAATGTCGCAACGCTTCCGGGGATCGTGAAATATTCTCTCGCAATGCCGGATATCCACTGGGGTTATGGTTTTCCCATAGGCGGCGTGGCCGCGACAGATATAGAAGCCGGCGGCGTTATCTCGCCCGGCGGTGTGGGGTTTGACATTAATTGCGGCGTGCGTCTTATGAAAACAAATCTTACTGAGAAGGACGTGAGGCCGTGGGTTGCGGAGCTTGCGAGCGCTCTTCATAATACGATTCCTGCCGGAGTAGGTTCCGAAGGAAAAATACGCGTAAATGAAACCGAAGAAAAAAAGATCTTCACCACGGGCGCGGCGTGGGCGGTTAAGAACGGGTATGGCACGAAAGAAGATTTAGAGCACACGGAAGAACACGGTGCGATGAAAGGCGCTGACCCTTCCAAGGTATCAGAAAGGGCCTATCAGCGGGGAAAGCGTCAATCCGGGACGCTTGGAAGCGGAAACCATTTTGTCGAAGTAGAAATCGTAGATGAGATCTATGACGAAGACAAAGCGCACGTCTTCGGTATCGAAAAAGGCCAAATTACCGTAATGCTTCATTCTGGCTCGCGCGGGTTCGGATATCAGATATGCGACGATTACGCGAAAGGGATGGGCTCAGCGCTTACGAAATACAGCATATCAGTGCCTGACAGGCAGCTTGCATGCGCGCCGCTTAAGTCTCCGGAAGGCGAGGCGTATTTTGGCGCAATGAAATGCGCGGCAAATTACGCGTGGAACAACCGCCAGTGCCTCATGCATCTTGTAAGGGAGGTTTTTGAGAAGTTTTTCCGGATGGGCCCGAGAGACCTGGGAATGAATTTAATTTACGATGTCGCGCATAACATTGCGAAGATAGAGAAATACAACATTGACGGCAAAGAAAAGCTTCTCTGCGTTCATCGAAAAGGCGCTACGCGCGCTTTTGGCCCGGGGAATCCTGAACTCCCGGAAGAATACAAAACCGTTGGCCAGCCGGTTATCATACCAGGGGACATGGGAAGGGCCTCATTTTTATTGGCAGGTACAGCGAAAGCCGAAGAAACATTTTTTAGCACCTGTCACGGTGCGGGCAGGCTACTTTCAAGAACCGCGGCAATTTCAGCCTGCAGAGGGCGTTCTATTTCAGGTGAACTTGCAAAGAAGGGAATAGCTGTTATGGCGACCTCGAGAAATACTCTTGCAGAAGAGGCGCCGGACGCGTATAAAAACGTGAATGAAGTTGTGCATGTGGTACACGAGGCGGGAATCTCAAGGCGCGTTGCCCGCATGCGACCGCTCGCTGTAATAAAGGGGTAATTATGTTGGATGTAAAATTCATAAGGGACAATCCGGATCTCGTAAAAAAGGCCATCCGAGATAAAAACGTAAAACTTGATGTAGGCTCATTTCTAAAGCTTGATTCGGAAAGGCGTGCGTTAGTAACTGAGCTTGAAAAGGCTAAGGCAGAGAAAAATAAACTCTCATCAGAAATAGGAAAACTGTTAAAAGAAAAAAAAGATATAAGTGGAATTAAGGCGGATATTGCTGTGTTATCCCAAAAAATAGATGAATATGAGCCAAAAGTGGAGGAAATAAGCAAAAAATACGCAACTTTTGTATATAATATCCCAAACATGCCACATGAATCAGTTCCTGTAGGGGCAGGCCCTGAAAACAACAAGCTAATAAAGGAAGTTGGAAAACCGCCCATTTTTAAGTTTAACCCAAAAACACATCTTGAGATAGGAGAACTTCTAAATATCCTTGATTTTCAGCGCGCTGCTAAAATATCCGGTTCAGGCTTTGCCTTATTCAAGGGAAAAGGCGCATTTCTTGAAAGGGCGCTTTATAATTTCATGCTGGACATGCATACAAAAAAACACGGTTATACGGAACTCTTTCCCCCGTTTCTGGTAAACCGCAAAAGCATGACCGGAACGGGCCAGCTCCCCAAGCTTGAAGAGGACATGTACAGGCTTAAAGATGACGACCTTTTTCTGATACCGACAGCAGAAGTTCCGGTTACCAATATTCACGCGGATGAAGTGCTGGATGAAGAAAAACTGCCCGTATGTTACACTGCGTATACCGCTTGTTTCAGGCGCGAGGCCGGATCCTACGGAAAGGACACCAAGGGACTTATGAGAGTGCACCAGTTCGACAAGGTTGAGCTTGTTAAATTCGCGAAACCGGAAACCTCCTATGAGGAGCTGGAGAAACTTTTAAAGGACGCCGAAGACGTACTCGCAGCTCTTGAATTGCCGTACAGAATTCTTGCCCTTTCGACAGGCGACTTGAGCTTTGCCGCGAGCAAGTGTTATGACATAGAGCTCTGGGCGCCCGGATTAAAAAGATGGCTTGAAGTTTCAAGCTGCTCCAATTTTACTGATTTTCAGGCGCGCCGCGCCAATATAAAATACAGGCCGAAGGCCGGTAAAAAAACAGAATACGTCCATACGCTAAACGGCTCCGGAGTCGCGCTCGCGCGGCTTGTAATAGCGCTTCTCGAAACGCATCAGAACAAGGACGGAAGCGTAAATATCCCAAAGAAGCTTCGCCCGTTTATGGATGGGCTAAAGGTGATTAAACTCTAATGCTCGGAAAAACATCTAAGGCAATACTGGCGGTTTTGTTTATCCCATTTGCCATAGGCGTGACGCAGGCGTTTCTTAAATCGTTCGACTCCATCGGGCTCTTTAATATAAAAAGTTATGTGACATTGTTGGCAGGCTTTTTTGCGTACCCTATAATGCACATTATTTTTACAAAACCGATGTATATCTACGCTCTGGGCCACGAGATCGTGCATGTTCTGGCTACGTGGATTTCGGGCGGCAAGGTGATCTCTTTCAGCGTTACGCACGAGGGCGGCAATGTCACGACGACAAAGACCAATTTTTTTATACAGCTTGCGCCTTATTTCGTGCCGATACACACGATAGCGCTTTTTTTGCTTTACTGGATCCTCTCGCAGTTCTATGATATGGGTAAATTTTCGCAGGAATTCGTATTTCTGGTAGGATTTAGTTTGAGCTTTCACATTTTCATGACAATCGAGGTTATGAAGATGCGCCAGCCGGATATTTTGAAAGCCGGGTACATATTCTCGATACTTTTTATATATGTCGCAAATATTTTTATAGCGCTTCTGGTGGTAAGCTCAGTATTCAGGGACGTATCATTTGTCTCGTTCGCGAAAAACACCTGGAATATATCGAAAGGCATATACGTCAATGTCTTTGATAAAATATTTAGATGATCTCACCAAACATGGAGGGCTAGCCTAATTGGTAAGGCACCGGTCTTGAAAACCGGCATAGGCGAAAGCCTTTGGGGGTTCGAGTCCCTCGCCCTCCGCCATGTTTATATTTGACAGTCGTATTCTTAAATGTTATCCTGAAATAGGAAAGTTGGCTGAGCAATGAGTAGAATTATATTAACTAAAGGCAAGCAAAAAGAATTCTTGGAAAATGTAAATCGGAAAAACAGGATGAATTGGCCATACATAGCTAATCTATGTAACGTTAGTAAACGCACAATAAGAGATTGGCGCAACGAAAAATTTTATATGAAATATGAGTCAGCCATAACTCTCTCTGAAAAAGCCAATATTCCTTTGCGCAAAAGCCGTAGAATAATGCCTGAGTACTGGAACACCAAAAAAGCCGCTTCGAAAGGGGGTAGAAAAAGATACGAATTATACGGAAACCCCGGTACCTCTGAAGGCAGAAAAAAAGGCGGAATAAATTCTCAAAGGAAATTCCAAGAAAATCCAGCTCTTTGGAGAAAATTAGGAATAAAAATCAAAGAAAATATCAAAAAACCCGTCAATTCTGCTAAATTGTCGGAATTTATCGGTATAGTATTGGGCGATGGCACTATATCGGATTATTTTGTTGCGATTTCATTTGACGCATCATCTGACAGAAAATATTCCCATTACGTAAAAGAACTAATCAAAGAAGTTTTTGAAATACCGCCTTCAACAATAATGCGAGATCCGCTGTATGATAATTCCGGCAGGATAGTGGTTTATAGAAAGAATTTAGTAGAGTTTTTGCTTAAAAAAGGTTTAAAAAAAGGCGATAAAATACGAAACAAAACAAATATCCCTCTATGGATAAATAAAAATAGAACATATAAAATTGCCTGCACACGTGGACTTATCGATACAGACGGTTCCTTTTATACTTATAGGCACAAAATAAATAAAGTAATTTATAATCATTTCGCAATATGTTTTACAAATTATTCCAAACCTTTGCTAGATTTTGTGTACAAGGTTTTTAAAGAACTGAAATTTACTCCGTCAATTACAAAAAATCGTATTTATTTACACAGAAAAAAAGATATAAAAACCTATGTAAAAGTTTTTGGATCAAATAATCCAAAACATCTGCAAAAATACGAACATTTTTTAAATAAATTTAGGAAGGATGACTGAGTGGTCGAAAGTGGACGCCTCGAAAGCGTCTGTACTCTAACGAGTACCGCAGGTTCGAATCCTGCTCCTTCCGCCATTCTGCTTCGCTACATTGCTTTCGCGTGTAGCTTTGCAGGAATTGAATGTTAATAGGAGGCAAGATGAGTGAATACTTCAATGTTAAAAAAGTAAAAGGCATAAACGTGGTGGCCTTTTTGTTTTCCGAGCTCTCGATGGAAGAAACGCAGAACCTTAAAGAAGGGCTGTATTCCCTTGTCACTGATAGAGGCAGTAATTTTATTATAGATGTCCAGAAGTGCGCCTTTTTACCGTCGATGGTAATAGGGGTACTGGTGAGTTTCGCGGCCAAGGCCCGTGAAAAAGATGGGCGTATCGTATTTTGTAATCCATCAGAACAAGTCCGGGCTATTTTCTCGATTACGAAATTAGATAAAATATTCCAAGTATATAAAACGGAGCAGGAAGCGCTCGAGTCGCTTAAATGATAATAGAAATTAAAAGGAGAAAAAGCTTATGATGCGTTCAGGGAATCCGGCACTACGGGGGAGTGTTTTTACGGGGGCTTTGGGAAAAGGCGCAGCCGGCGCGATGACAATACAGGGCACGACAAATAAAACATTGATACTTCTGGGGCTTGCGATGCTGACTGCGTACTGGGCGTGGACTAACCCGGCCGTTTCGGCTCCGCTTATCATACCGGCTGTCATTCTCGGCCTTATCGCGGCTATTATTACTATCTTCAAAAAAGAATGGGCTCCCATAAGCGCTCCTTGTTACGCGATAATAGAAGGGATTGTCCTTGGCGCAGTGTCATTGATGTTTGAAAAAACCTATCCCGGAATTGTAAAACAAGCAATCGGTCTTACTTTTGGCGTGCTCTTTAGCTTACTCTTAGCTTACAAGTCACGCTTAATACGCCCTACGGAAAACTTCAAACTTGGCGTGGTTGCAGCGACAGGCGGAATAGCTCTTTTTTACATTGTCAGCATGATAGCAAGTTTCTTTGGCGCGCGATTTTCTATCATTTACGGCAACGGACTTTTTGCCATAGGATTCAGCGTTTTTGTAGTAATAATTGCTGCGCTCAATCTTGTAATGGACTTTGATTTTATTGAAAAAGGGGCCGAAGCCGGTGCGCCGAAATATATGGAATGGTACGGCGCCTTCGGGCTCATGGTTACGCTCGTGTGGCTTTATCTTGAGATCCTAAGGCTTTTGGCGAAGCTTCAGTCGAGAAGATAAAACGAAAATTTAAGGTCCTTCGGGATGGCAAATGCTCCCTAAGGGTCGCATTCTGAGACATCCCTCAGGATCAAATTTTCTTAATTAGTAAGATTAAGAAACGAAAATTTGGAGAGGTACGAAAGTGGCTTAACCGGCACGCTTGGAAAGCGTGTGTACCGCAAGGTACCGAGGGTTCGAATCCCTCCCTCTCCGCCATCAGTCTTCGCCGCAATATTTTCATCAGGCTTCATTGAATACTTACGTATTCGATTTCGCCTGATTCCATGTTGCGGCTTCGCCTGATTAGCGGGCGATATTATC
>JADHYN010000015.1 GCA_016782425.1 Candidatus Omnitrophota bacterium | reverse complement strand
TGCCGGCAAAGCTAAAGGGATGTGTGAGCAATGTCCAAAATTCGTCCCTTGCTATGAGCCAGCATGCCTTACGAATGTCGCTTGGGCTTCCTTCGAGAAGATGCGCGTATTTTGCGCGTGACTCGGGAAGGATGAGGGTAGCGCCGTCGGGGGTGGCAGGTAATGCTGGTTCAATTTCAACGGGTGTAATGCTTATTTCTTTCGCTCTTTCTATAATATTTTTTACATTGATCGTTTCCGCATTTATCGGAACTGTATCCGTAACGCCGTCTCGGCCTAAGATAAGTTTCCGATGAGCGCCTTCGAGTACAAGTCCGCCGTTTTGTTTATCTTTTTCCACGTTTTCCCGCCATCGGCATAAAAGATCAAATGCGAGGCGCTGATTTTCCCCATGGGCATATTGAGCCAAGTCGGGTTCGCTGTTTAAAAAGCTCGCTATGGCCAGCGTATCGTGCAGTTCTGTCTGCAATTGCGTCATTACCGAGTTCGGCTTTCCATCCAGCAGGTTAAAATAGGGGCACTTATAATCTTTGCCGTTTTTGAAGTTGGGGATTATGGATACGTAGGAGATATTGTTCTTCTTGAACAACTCTGCAAGGTTTTCAGTGTGGAAACCACCGGTTATGAGGATGGTTGCTTTCGACGGGGACAGGTTTCCATATAGGGTGTAGTCTCTGGAAGAAACCTGTCCCCGTTCGATTGAAACCTGTCCCCGCTTAATGTTATTAAGAAACGCCTTATCTCTCTTAAACGAGCATTCATAGAAGCGGGCAAGATTATCGCGATAGGCGTCAAGGTCATCGATATTCCTGTCAAGCCTGGCTTTTATGCGGTAAAGGGGCGCCTGTTTTTTGATGAAGCGTGTGTAATTGAGGGCGTCAAAGGCATTTTTGTTCTTCAGGTAATATTCGTAATCTTCTTTCGATATGGAAATATTAAAAATGTTCTTCATAAGGGCGAGGTTTTTGGATAAGGCGTTCAGTTCTTTCTGCGTTTCGTTTTCGTAGAGAGAGTTCTTTATGGCATCTTCCAGAACGGCGAGCTCTTCCTGTATTTTCGCTTTATCGATAGCGTCATAAAGAGATATATACGCGATGTATTTGCTGAGGTTCGGGAGCCCTGCGAGATCATAGTTTATGTAGCGCGCCTTATCGGTCAGGTATGAATAAAATTCTTTTGGCGAGACCTTTTCTCCTTTGAAACCAACGGTTTTAAGAATAAGCTCCTCTGTATCCACCCTCGAGAGCTTCTTATTCAAGGCGTCTATGAGCATGCCGCGCTCTTCGTTGGCCTTTTTGAAGTCTATTTCGCTCTCAAGCTTAAGGCTTTGGTTTAGAAGATAAATATTCGCCAGAGGCTTAACATCAATAGACAGGGCGCTTGCCTTTGCCGCAAGGTAGGTAAGATAATCCTTAAATTCCAGTTCGTCGGCTTTATATAGTGTATATTTTTCATCAAGCTCGAAAAGTTTATCGGAATATATATGGCGCTTCAGGTTATTTAAAATATGGGTGAGCTTGCTTAAGTATTTATCCACCGCTTCCTTGTTCTTCAGGGATTCGCGATAAACATTCAGGTTTTCCATATAGAGCTTCGCGTCTTCTATGCCCCAGAGATGTATTCTTTCAGGATTATTCGCGGCGAAGTATTCGGCGCCGTTTATCAGGCTTTCTTTAAGAAAATAGTCGGATACTTTTTTTCGGATTTTCCCGTCTTCGATACGCGTAAACGGCGAAAGGTCATACGCGCCCTTGCCGCCCTCGAGGTTTACTGATTTTATGCCATATTCTTTATTGAGATATTCGATAATATCGGCAACTTTGTGCTGACAGCCATAGTTACAGTGCGCGTCTTGAATATGAATTATCGCCTTAGGCGATAATTCATATTCACCCTGAGCAAGCCCGCCCTGGCGGGCGCGTCGAAGGGTGGATGTGGCTACCCACGAATCCTGGACATGGCCAAGATAGGCGGGCAGAATAAACGTTTCGGGATTGAAGGTCTTAAAAGAAACCGGGCTACCGGAAGACGCAGAACCGGCACTGGTTGGCCCTGCGTAATCGGCAGCCCGGGCGTTTTCTATAAGGTAATTCCCTCCCCCTACAGAAAACAAAAAGGACCACAGAGTTATAAAAGCTATAACCCTAAATAGTGGTCCTTTCTTCTTACAATATAGATTGTATGACGCGCTATTAGAACCAGTGCCTTGCATTTCTAATAACCTCTTTTAGACTTTTTAAAATCTTTTAGTTACTACCAATAAAAAATACCCTTGCTTTTAACGGGTATTTATCCCAGTGCCGTATATATAAGTATGCCTTATAATTGCGTCAACTACAAGAGAAGAGTATCTGGGTTTTTTATACCTTAACAGCGCTTGTAACGTTTTAAGAAAACCTTATCTTTTGTTCGTCCGGCAAGCTTTTTTGATGTAAGGAGGTCATTAAGATTTCCAACTTTTATGGGTACTTTTCCCGAAAGAAAGATCCTTATATTCTTTTTCATCTGTCCGAAGGTATACCCTGATACAGTCAAGACTAGTTCAAACATTACGCCATAGGCGTCTTGTGCGACAATCGTCTTTTTATACCTTGTTATGCTCTTTATGCAATCACTCGTTATTTCACCCTCATCTGTGCTTACGCTATAGCCTAATTTTTTCAGAATCAATACAGCCTTTCTTACATTGTCTATTGTAGGTTTTACAAATATATCGTAATCCTGAGTAGAGAAAGTTTCCGCCGCATTAGAAGCATAATAATTAATACCTGACATGCCGATTACAACATATTGAACTTCTTTCCGGTTAAATTTATCCAGAAGTTCCGTATATGGGTTTTGGATCTTTCGCTTTACCATAATTATGTCTTTTTAGCGGTTCTATAGTGAGCCCTGTGAGCCAACGCAACATTATCTACCCAGGTTTTATCCATACCGTCATAATTATTTGTTTCGGCGTCACGTAAAAGAGTTTCAAGTTTTTTGTTTTTAAAAACCGTCGGGCGCTTCCTGGTTACAATAAGTTCGTCGATACTACATTCAAGGATATTGCTTATTTTTATTAGAGCTTTTAGCGACACTCCCCGCGTGCCCTTTGCGATAGAGGACATATTTGAGCGCGCAACGCCAAGCATCTTGGCAACGGCACTTAAGGTAAATCCTCTTTCCTTTGCAACTTCTTTAATTCGCAGTGCAATTTTCATACTTTTTCCTCAATACAATGTTATCATATTATGATAACATTGTCAAGATGCCCTTTTTACCATGAATTCCACGTTTTCATTAGCGTTCTTTGAGATAAGTGCGGTGCCGGGGTGGTGCTTTTTCCATATTCTGAATACCTCATCAGCGAAGCCCTGCCCTATTGTGTCGACGCCTTTGAAATCCAACGTGACGGTTTTGAAGCCACCCAGGCCGCTTAAAACCCTTCTTGCCTGCGAACGTGAGATATATTCGGAATCCATTTTATAAAGACTGACGGTTACGCTTGTTTTGCTGAATTCAAATGATTCGTCTGTATATTGTCTGAAAATCTTGTCAAGCTGTGTCGTCGAACCGGTATTTATGTTAAATATTACCCGTGTTCCGGTGAAACTTTTGCCGTTTTTCACGAAGATGTCCCCGATCAGGTTGTCAAAAATAAGAGTTTTGCCCGAGCTATTGATGGCAAGCGTGTCTGCGGCTTTTGATGTGAAGAAAATACCCTCCCCGCTATGGGTCGCCGGGGCGGTTGTTTGCTTGCCTTTTATCAGGTCCTGGATGGCCTCCATGGTGCCGTGCAATTTTCTTTTCTTCATGATGTTCCGGAATATGCCTATTCCTCTGTCGCGAACATTAAAGTTGACGGCACTCGCTTCTTTCTTCATAGTTATTTCGACAGCGCCGGATTGCGAATGCTCTATGGCGTTATTTAATATTTCCGAAAAGGCGTAGTCCGCTATCTTGGATACGTTGTCAGGGATGCTGCGGAAAATTCCTGTTTTCTTTTTTATGTCCGCCAGGACCGTGTCCTCGGAGAGGTTTTCGTTCCGGAGCAACCTGTGAACCTGTGTTATTTTGTCTTTGGCGCGGGATACCGCGGCCCGGTCCGCCGGCAAATATACCGCCCGGTTTGCGTTCCCGAAAAGAACAATTTTGCCTTCGGATCGCAGTTCCTGAAAAAATCGATTTATATAGGCGCGCGAAAATCCCGTGAGTTTAACAATTTCCGAGGCTCGCGCCGAACCATTTTTTTCTATCTTCCCGAGGATCATTTTTTTTATGTTCATGGAATTAAAAATGCCTTTTGCTGTGATGTTTACAACTTTGGGTTATGTTCAGAATATAAAGTTGTAAACAAGTTGTCTTTCAAAACCAAATAGAATAAGCTTGTTTACAACTTTAGTATACATGATAAATTTAAAGTTGTCAACAAGTTGTTTACTATTTACCCGGGCGGGAACCGGGTTTGGTGATGGGCATGCCTTTGGCGCACAAGGGGCAGGATTGCTTTGGGTAAGTTGGGATATCAATTTTGATAAGCGCTTTGAATGGCGCGCCAAAATCGAGTTTCTCGCTCGAGCGGTCCACAAGCGCGCCTACGCCAATGACTGTAGCGCCGAGGGATTTTACCGTTTCAACGACTTCCTTTGTGGAAAGGCCGGTTGTCACAACATCTTCTACCACAAGAACTTTTGCGTTTTTTTCAAGTTCGAAGCCGCGGCGAAGCGTCATTGTGCCTTTTACGCGCTCTGTAAACACTCCTTTTGCGCCAAGCGCGCGCGCTACCTCGTAAGAAACCACAATGCCTCCCATGGCAGGGGCAATTACAGCATTTATTTTTTGATTTTCAAATTTTGACGCGATTAATCTGCAAAGCTTTTCAGCGTGTTTCGGGTATTGCAAAACCTTCGCGCACTGAAGATATTTAGAGCTATGCAGGCCGCTCGAAAGCTTGAAGTGGCCCTCTAATATCGCGCTTGTTTTTGTGAAAATGTCTAATATTTCTTTTTCTGTCATATTTCTTCTAAAATCCTCTTCACTGCTTCGGCCGGATCTGTTGCTTCTGTAACCGGCCGGCCGACGACAATAAAATCAGCGCCTCGCTGTATTGCTTCTTTTGGTGTTGTAAATCTTTTTTGGTCGCCGGCTGCTGCCCAAGTCGGCCTGATACCCGGATTGACCACGATAAATTTTGTGCCGCATACTTTTTTCACAAGCCACGTTTCCTTCGGAGAACACACTACTCCGGCAAGGCCTGCTTTTTGGGATAATTTAGCGAGTTCTAAAACAGTTGTTTTCGCGTTCTTATCATCTTTGCTTGTAAGGACCGTAACGCCCACCAGAAGAGGCTTTTTTTTCATTCTTTTAAGCGCGTTTTGCGCCCGCGATAGCATATCAAACCCGCCGGACGCGTGAAGCGTGAGCATGAAAACCCTGTGTCTGGCAGCCTCGATGCATGCTTTCTCGACGGTATTCGGAATATCATAAAATTTAAGGTCGAGAAAAACTTTTTTCTTTTTTCTATTTATATAGTCAATAATAGCCGGGCCTGAATTTACAAAAAGCTGGCTTCCGACTTTAAAAATACGGACAGAGGGAGATAGCATGTCGACCAGGCGCTTCGCCTTGTCGAACGAATCTACGTCCAGGGCTAATATTAGTTTGTCTTGCATGTTTTTAATTTGCCTACCAGGCCTTTTATACTACTTATTCTCTTATCCTTCAAGTATTTCTTTATCCCATTCGCGATTTTTAAAGGGGCGTTCGGGTCTACGAAGTTTGCCGTGCCGACCTGTACGGCACACGCGCCGCAAAGCATAAATTCGATTGCGTCTTCCGCTGTCATGATGCCGCCTGAACCTATAACCGGTATCTTTATTGAGTTATACGCGTCCCAAACGCACTTTAAGGCAAGGGGTTTTATTGCCGGGCCGCTTAAACCGCCGGTTACGTTACCGAGTTTCGGTTTCATCGTGGATACATCTACTGCCATGCCGGGATAGGTATTTATGAGCGACACTGCTTCGGCCCCTCCTCTTTCGGCGGAACGCGCGATTTCTTTTATATCGGTTACATTAGGGGAAAGTTTTGCTATGAGCGTGCGTTTTGTTATTTTTCTAAGCCGCGATATTATCTGTTCGACTGCATGGCTATCCTGTGCTAAAATTGCATGTTTCGTTCCCTCGTGACTGACGTTCGGGCAGGAAAGATTTACTTCGATCGCCTTTACGCAAGATGATTTTTGCGTCTCTTCCGTAAGCTTTACAAATTCTTCTATTCTGTCGCCCGCAATGCTCACGATTACCGGTATCTTAAGTGTTCTCAAATAAGGGATTTTTTCAAACATGAAATTTTTCAGGCCGTCGTTATCGAGGCCTATGGCGTTGAGTATGCCTGAATGAGTTTCAGCAATTCTTGGAGACGGGTTGCCCTCGCGCTTGCGCAAGGTGATGGTTTTCGTGACGATAGCTCCGAGTGCGTTTATATCTACCAACTCTTCGATCTCTTTGCCAAACCCACATGTTCCCGACGCCAAAATTACCGGGTTTTTGAGTTCCATTTTCCCGATTTTTAGCTTTACGCTTTGGCTTTGCGCTTTTCGCTTTTCGCTTTTCGCTTTTACTGCCATACAATCTCCTTTGAGTCAAAGACAGGCCCGTCTTTGCATACAAGTTTATACCCGGAACGTGTTTTTACCGCGCACCCCAGGCACGTTCCCGTGCCGCAGGCCATATATTCCTCGAGTGATAATTGACAGGGTATTTTTTTCGCTTTCGCGATTCTACCCACCTCTTTCAGCATCGCTTTCGGCCCGCACCCATAAATAACCGCCTTATGAATTTCCAAAGCTCGGAGGCGATTTTTTAATAGAGAGGTTATTAAGCCTTTGCGGCCCTTAGAGCCGTCGTCAGTGGCGATATATACTTTTGCACCGAGTTTTTTAAATTCTTTCTCGCAAATTACATGCGCTTTTGTCCTTGCCCCTATAAAAACTGATAATTGATGGCTGCTAGCTAATAGCTGTTTCGCTAGCGCATAGAGAGGCGCGACGCCGTGACCACCGGCAACGAGAACGATGGACGATGGGCGCCCGCGCCCTTCGGGCGCTCGGACAATGGACGCCTCGATATTAAAACCATTGCCGAGAGGGCCCAGAACGTCGAGCATTTTGCCTTTTTTCTTTGATGAAAGTATTTTAGTAGCTTTGCCCACGACTTTATAGAGAATTGCTATTCTGTCCTTCCCTATTTCATGCGCGCCGAATGGCCGTCGGAGCAATGGCACGTATGAATCGGAAACGCGTATCATAAAAAACTGCCCTGGAGATGTTTTTTTTGCTACGCTCTTCGACACTTTAAAGGAAAGCACGTAATGGGCAGGTGCTATCTTTTTATTCAATATTATTTTGGTTTTAAAATAATTCAACTTGTTTTGCTTTCTTTATTTTTCCATTTTTGAACACATTTACCTTGCCGTAAACTCCGTCGGAACCGGGTTTGATATTCACGTTCCCGTTACGCGCGTTCAAAATTCCCTGAGCAATGTTTTCGGGGCACTCTTTCCGTATGTCTTTATCCGGGATTTCTACGAGAATCTTGAATTCGCTGCCGAATTTGGAAATAATCTCCCTGTATTGTCTTTCGACGCCTTTGGTTCCGCTTCCTGCGTCCAGGGCCGAGGCTATTATCTCGACAAGAGGGACAAGGCTTTTGTAGGGGTGGGCTTTTAAAGGCACAAAACCCTCGCGCCTGTCGCCGAGCGATTCAACCCTATGCAACACACCTATCGTAAGAGGCTTGCCGCATTTGGGGCATTTGTTGTTTAAGTTACGCGATTCGGAAGGCGCGATAGAAACACTACATTTTCTATGGCCATCCCAGTGATATTTTCCTTCCTCCGGGTAGAATTCTATCGTATAAAGAAACTTTTCTTTATCTTTTTTCTTTAATATATCTATAAGTTCCTTGTAGCCGAACTTTTCCTTAAAAATATTGGCTTCCCGCCCGATCTTAGAGGGTGAATGAGCGTCGGAATTTGACAGAAGAGAAAACTCATCCAACGCGCTCCATCTCCAATTCATTGCAGGGTCGCTGGATAAACCTGTTTCGAGGGCGTAAATATACTGCGTTTCATCCTCATAGCATTCTTCGATAGAATCAAACCCGGAATTGGCGCCGAAAACACCGAAATGCGGGGTCCAGGCGTGGGCCGGAACTACGAATATATCTTTATTTATTTTTCTTAAATTTTTTACCATTTTATCGCACTCGAGTTTGAGGATCGGGCGGCCATCCGCAAAAAGGCTCCCGTAAGAGCCGAGCATTTTATTGATTTCTTCGACAACATTAAAATCAGGCGCGAAAATAATGTTATGGATCTTCCTCACGCGGTTTTGCTTTGAATATATGTTTGAAACCTCTGCGGTCAGTATATACAGGATGTTTTTGTTTTTGTACAGCCCATATTCTAGCGCTTCGAGTTTTTGTTTAATTTCAGTCAGCCAATCCGGGTGCGTAAAATCGCCGGTGCCTAAAAGATTTACTCCCTTTATCGCTGCCCAGTCAGAAAGCGTATCAATTGTCATGTTTTTTGACGTAGCGCGGGAATATCGAGAATGTATATGGAAATCAGCTGCAAACACCGAGCTTCCTTTCCTTCATGACAAGCCTTCCGCCGACGATTACATCCTGTGCGTAACCTTTGAGCGTTTTGCCCATATAGGGCGAGTTGGAGGATTTAGAGGCCCTTTCTTCTTTTTTGTAAACCCATTTCTTTTCCGGATCGATTATCGTTATATCAGCGCCAGCGCCTTCGGTAAGCGTTCCTTTTTTTATGCCTAAAATCTTTGACGGCGAAAGGGAAAGTTTTTTTATAAGTTCCGGCCAACTTAAAATTTTCTTATCTACTAGCTCCTCTATGGCTATAGAAAGCGCGCTTTCAAACCCTATCATGCCGAACGGCGCGAAATCAAACTCGACTCCTTTTTCAGCGTCAGTATGCGGGGCATGGTCAGTGGCAATCGCGTCTATCGTGTTTTCCCGCAAAGCGATTTTAATTGCCTCTACGTCCTCGGCAGTCCTGAGCGGAGGATTGACTTTTGTGTTGGTGTCATAGCATTGGCAGGCCTCGTCGGTCAGGCTGAAATAATGCGGGGCTGTCTCAGCTGTAATCCTTATTCCTTTTTTCTTTGCGTTTTTTATGAGTTCTACCGACTTAAGGCAGCTTACGTGCGCTATGTGAATACGCGTGTCTATTTTTTCTGCGAGCTCTATGTCGCGCCGCACCCTTATGGATTCTGATTCTTTCGGTATGCCGCGTAAGCCCGTCTTTGTTGAAACAAAACCCTTGTTCATGACGCCTGTTTTTGATATCTTTTTATCTTCGCAATGCTCTATAAGAAGTAGTTTTTCTTTTTTGGCCGCCTTTAACGCATTTACCATGAGCTCCGGGTCCTCGACCGAAGACCCGTCGTCGGAAAACCAGCGCACCCCGGCCTCCCGCATGGCGGAAAAATCACAAAGCGCCTCCTGCCGGCGGCCCACAGTTATCGCGCCTATTATAAATACGTTTGAAAGGGCGGTTTTTCCTATTGTTTTCGCAAGATCCTTTATCGCGTCAGGACTATCAAGGGCAGGGTCAGTATTCGGCATACAAAACACGCTTGTGAACCCGCCGCGCAAAGCAGCTCGCGTCCCGGTTTCTATCGTCTCTTCATCCTCGCGGCCGGGTTCCCGGAGGTGCGCGTGCATATCCACGAGGCCAGGCGAGACTATTTTATCCTTGGCGTCAATAACAACTTTTGCTTTTTCATTTATTTTTTTGGCGACCCTCGATATTTTTCCGCCTTTGATTAATATGTCAAATACCCCGTCACGTTTATTCGCGGGGTCCACTACGCGTCCATGTTTTATAAGTATGCTGTTCATTTTTCGTTTGTTTTTCGGCTGCAGATTGCTGCCGAGGCCACCCGCTAAAGTGGGTGGCTAAAATTTACCTCTTCGCTGTTGCCACCAGATAAAGCACTGCCATCCTGACAGCAATGCCGTTTGTGACCTGTTCAAGAATCACTGAATTTGTGCCATCAGCAACCTCGCTCGACATTTCCACCCCCCTGTTTATCGGCCCGGGGTGCATAACGATTATGTTCTTTTTGCATTTTTTAAGCCGATCTTCGGTAATCCCGTATTCCCGGAAATATTCGCCCTTCGACGGAAAGGCGAGCGCTGAATCTCTTTCAAACTGCATTCTGAGAACATTTATCGCGTCCGCACCATCAAGGGCTTCGTTTATATTACTCGTGGTGGATACGCCCATTTTTTCTATACCTTCGGGTATTAATAATTCAGGTGCGCAGACTGTCACATGCACCCCGAGTTTTGTAAGCCCCCATATATTTGACCTACAAACCCTGGAATGCTTTATGTCACCTATAATGCTTACTTTGCGGCCCTCTAAATTCCCGAGTTTCTCTTTTAAAGTAAACATATCGAGAAGCGCCTGCGTGGGGTGCTCATGTCTGCCGTCGCCGGCGTTCACAACGCTTGAGCGAACGGCCTTCGCCAGTATGTTAGGGGCGCCGCTTGCGTTGTGACGAACCACTATGATGTCTATTTTGAGGGCCTCTATGTTCCGGCCGGTATCTATAAGTGTCTCGCCTTTTTTGATACTTGAAGATTCGGTTGCTATATTGATAACGTCGGCCGACAGGCGTTTTGCGGCAAGTTCGAAAGAGGTTCTGGTACGCGTCGAGGGTTCGTAAAAAAGGTTCACGACTGTTTTTCCCCGGAGCGCCGGAACTTTTTTGATCTGTCGCGTTGTGACCTCTTTGAAGCTTTTCGCCGTGTGAAGTATAAGCTCTATTTCCTCGCGCGAAAGGTATTCAAGCCCGAGCAGATCTTTTTTTGTCCATACTGGTTTTTTGTTGGTTGCAACGTTTGTAATTATTTCTCGCATATTACAACCTCGTCTTTACCGTCTGATTCCTCCAGTCGTACCTCCACGACCTCGGCCTGCGCCGTCGGCAGGTTCTTCCCGACGTAATCTGCGCGTATCGGAAGCTCTCTGTGGCCCCTGTCCACAAGAACGGCAAGCTGTATTTTGGCGGGGCGCCCGAAATCAATGAGCGCATCTAGCGCGCAGCGTATGGTTCTTCCGGTATAGAGTACGTCGTCGGCAAGGATTATGGTTTTACCGCTTATGTCAAAACCTATTTCTGTCGCATGCACTATGGGCTGTTCGGCCACTTCTGTCAGGTCGTCACGATAAAGAGTAATGTCGAGTGCCCCTATCAGGAGTTTTGTTTTTTCTATTTTCTCAATAGCCTTGACGAGGCGTTCGGCCAAAAATGCCCCCCTGTATTTTATACCGATTATGACAAGGTTTTTTTTGTCCTTGTTTCTCTCTAGTATCTCGTGCGCCATTCGCTGTACAGCTTTCTGTATCGTTTCCTTGTCTAAAATCTTTGCTTTTTCTTTCATGTTTTACTCCTTAGAACCGCTCCGTAGTTACCGTAAATTATGTGCTCATTAAAAAAAATACCACTCGTATAGTTGTGAGTGGTTTTATTTATGGTTTTCATTTATTTTCCTTTTTCGGCCTCGCAGGACCGGATTTAAAAGGTTACTTTACTGTTGTAATAATAGCACGTGCCTTGCTTTTTGTCAAGGGTAACCATGCCACCCGCGACGATTACCATGGTACTCATTTCATTTCTTTATAATGAGCCTGAGGATCCTGCCCAGGTCCTCGTTTGAATAATAGAATATCTCGAGCCTGCCGCGCTTTTTTCCGTGTATGGCCTTAACGCGTGTTCCGAAATAGTGCTGCAGTTCCTCCTCGATGCGCACAAGTTCTGCGTCTTTAGAGGCGGTTTTTTTGGGTTTTTGGAGCCTCTGGCGTATCAGTTCTTCTGCCTGCCGGACAGAAAGGCTTTTCCGCATTATGCGCTTGGAAAACCGTATCTTCGAGCGTTCTGTCGGAAGCGAAAGAATAGCTTTCGCGTGGCCCATAGAAATAAGGTTGTCTTCTATGTAATTTTGTATAAGCTCCGGGAGTGTCAGGAGCCTTAAAGTATTTGAAATCGTCGAGGGATCCTTCCCCACTGCTTTTGAGATCTCTTCCTGCGAAAACGAAAATTTCTCGTTGAGGTTGGTGTACGCGCGAGCCTCCTCTATGGGGTTCAGCTCTTCTCTTTGTATGTTCTCGATAAGCGAAAGCTCCAGGCTATCCGCGTCTGTAACTTCTTTAACGATCGCTGGTATTTCCCGAAAGCCCAGCTCTTTCACCGCCCGAAAACGCCGCTCGCCCGCTATAAGCTCATACCCTTCTTTTGTCTTCCGCACGATAACCGGTTGTATGATGCCTTTGGCTTTGATAGAATCTTTAAGTTCTTTAAGTTTTCCCTCATCAAATTTTTTTCTGGGTTGAAATTTATTTGGCACTATGGATTCTACTCGCAGCTTGTTTATCTTTTCCGCGCTATCTGGTTTTTCCGTAATAAGCGCTCCAAGTCCCTTACCTAATCTTTTATCCATTTATGTCCTCCAATTCAGTTATAACTTCTTTATTGTCAATAGGTTGTGGCAATTCACCCATAATTTCTTTGGTGATATTTCTGTACGCCTCAGCGCCTATGGAAGTTTTGTCATACAAAATAATGGGTTTCCCAAACCCGGGTGCTTCGGTCAGTTTAACGGATCGCGGTATGATTGTTTTATACACTTTGTTCGTGAAGAATTTTTTTACTTCCTCGATAACTTCTTTTGTAAGTTTTGTCCGATAGTCAGCCATGGTAAGAAGCACGCCTTCTATTTTTAAATTACTATTCAAATTGTGCCGGATAAGGGTTATGGTGCTCATGAGCTGCGAAAGGCCCTCCAGGGCGTAATATTCGCATTGTACGGGTATTATAATAGAGTCCGCAGCCGTAAGGGCGTTTACTGTCAAAAGCCCAAGTGAAGGCGGGCAATCTATAATGATGAAATCATATTGACTTTTAATGCTGTCGATGGCGCGCTTAAGTCTGTATTCCCTACTCATTAAATTCACAAGCTCAACCTCTGCTCCGGTAAGCCCAAGGCTTGACGGGGCTATTTTCAGGCTTTCTATTGCTGTTGGTAAAATAATGCTATCTATAGATGCTTGTTCGTGTAACACATTGTAAATGCTAGATGTTACGGAATGTTTATCAATACCAATACCGCTGGTGGCATTTGACTGGGGATCGAGGTCTATGAGAAGGACTTTTTTGTTTTTTTCAGCAAGGCAGGCGGAAATGTTTATGGATGAGGTTGTTTTGCTAACACCACCCTTTTGATTGCATATGGCGATGGTTTTATGTTCCACGTGGAAAGTTTACACGATATGGCGGATGATGTCAAGCTTTTTTCTTAATGCTGACTTTGATCTTGGCGAGTTCTGCGCCTTCCATTCCAAAAAGGCCTTTATGCTCTTCCCGAAGGATCTTAATATCGACGTCCTCTTTTCTTACGTTGAGGTCCTTAAGGGCTGCTGCAATGGCTTCCTTTGTTGTTTTGGCTTCTACTTCTATAGCTTTTCTTTTTGCAATCACAACTTGGCCTTTCTCATGGTGGCGTGTTCGATTACCATAAGAACTGTGTTGGTCAACCAGTATAACACCAGGCCTGCCGGGAAGTTATAAAACAAAAACCCGAAGAAAAGCGGGAAGAATACCATCATGAATTTTTGTTGTTGTTTCTGCTCGGGACTTCCGGTCGACATGCTTTGCATGGAGCTCTTCTGCTGCATCAGCATGGCGATAGCCGTGAGAATAGGCAATATGTGTATCTGATTCCCTATGAACGGAAGAGTAAATGGCAAGGTTACGAAATCCGGACTTGACAAATCTTTGATCCAGAGAAAGTGCGCTCCTTTAAGTTCTACGGATTTCATCAGCCCCTGATATAGGGCGATAAAAATCGGCATTTGCAAAAGAAGCGGCAAACATCCGCCGAACGGATTTACTTTGTATTGCCGGTAAACCTCTGCAAGCTCTTTGTTCATCTTCTGCGGGTTGTCCTTGTGTAGCTTGCGGAGCTTCTCTATATGCGGCTGAACCTCTTGCATCTTGCGCATGGAACTGAAACTTTTTCGCGTAAGTGGCAATAGCACAAGGTTTATGAGAAATGTCAGCATTATTATAGAAAGTCCCCAGTTGTGCACGACTTTGTTGAATGATTTTAATACGACGAGAAGAACTTTAGTTATGGGGCCGAATATGCCATAGCTTACGACTCCCTGCATGCCAACTGCGCTGAGTCTCTTTTCGTCATTGGGCCCAGCATATAGGGTATATTGATCTGTTACAGATGTGTTCTGATATATAGGCACTTGGTTTGTCTTTACTCCGGTTGTAAATATTTTTTTGCCGATCCTAGCGATAGTCACCCCTTCGAGTTCCTGGTGTGGTTTAAGTATCATGCAAAAATATCGCTCTCGTTGCCCAACCCACGAAACAATTCCCTTGGCAAGCATTTTCTGATCTTTTACGCGCGACCATTTTGTAAGCTTGCCGTTAAGCATGGCTACGTTTTCCAGAAAGTTTCTCCCCATAGTAAGCCCTGCTGGTTCCAGGGCCGAGGATCCTGTGAGTTCGTAATCCTTGTATATTACGCTTCCTGATTTATTTTCTATTATTATCCGTAACTCTATGCAATCATTAAACTTAGAAAACGTGTATTCCTTTGTTATGGAAAATTTCCCAGAAGCATCAAAGGTATAAATAACTCTATTTTGGTTTTTTGTTTTTAGGGTAAATTCTCTTAGTTTTAGATTTGTTATCAATGCTTCGCTTGAAAGCGACAATACAGCGTGTTCCGGACTAAGGCTGGAGACAAGCGCGGCAGGCAGTTGGGTTTGCGCGTCTATGTATTCCTTAAGCCTTATTTCTTTTAAGGATCCTCCCAGGTTTGTAAAAACCAGAACATAGCGATTTGTTTCTACAAGGGTCTCTTTTTCTTTGGCTGTTTTCTGCTTTACTCCAATGGACTGGCTTGCAGCGCTTGTGGTTTTTTGCTGGGAAAATGTTTGCGACTGTGTTTGCGGCTGCACTTGCGCCTGTTGGGGCTTGGGAGCCAAAAACTGAAAACCAAGTATAATTGCTATTGAAAGGGCAATTGCTATTATTAGTCTTTTTTCCATATTATTCAACCGGGTCGTAGCCACCCGGGTTAAAGGGGTGACACTTGAGAAGCCTTCTTGCGCTTTTCGCCAGGCCTTTTAGTGCGCCGAATTTTTCCAGGCTTTCAGCCGCGTACGCAGAACATGTGGGATAAAATCTACAAGATTGTATCTTTATACATGACAAGTACTTACGGTAAAAATTGATCGCGATAATAAGCATTTTTTTAGCCATTGCTCAGACCTTCTTCTGCCTTTTGTATAAGGCCCCTTACTTCTTTGCAGGTTTTTGCCATGCGTGGGGCTGTTTCTCCCGGATTTTTTTTTGACGCCATAACAATGTCGTATTTTGCCTCGAGGTTCCCCAAGCGGGCGCGGAATTCTTCACAGGCAACCCTTCTTAGTCTATTCCGTCGGGTAGCCAGTTTCACATGTGCTTTCGCTATTGCAGACGCGAAACGCGCCGAAGGTAGGCCCGTATTCCTTATATATAGAGAAAAGTGAGGACTTGATAATTTCTTGCCCTCTTTGAATACCTTTCGGAAATCCGCCTTTTTACTAAGGCGCTCTTTTTTTGGCATCAGACGCTTAGGCGCTTCCGCCCTTTCCGCCTGCGCCTGTTAAGAATGGCCCGCCCTGTTTTCGTTCGCATGCGGATGCGAAATCCGTGTTTTTTTTTGCGTTTTATGTTAGATTTTCGGCGTAGATTTTTTTTCATAAGGGCGTTATTATATCATATGTGGTGGGCTAGTCAAGAGGAAAAAATTCTCTTGCAAAAACTTTTTATTCTGGTATAATTTGTGATTACGTTTCTGGTTGTCGCTTTGCTTGCCATTGCAAAGAGACGGCCTTCGCTGCATTCAAGATAAACTCGCGTGCTACCAAGCCTGCCTGCCTACCTCAAGCAGGTCTTGGTTTTTATAGTAACGCGTAACATATTGTTTTCTAGCTGTGGATAACTTGTGTATAAGCTGTAGCTTTGTATTGAGATTTTTTGTGGGTAATTGTGGATAACTAAAGATGGACATGTCACACACAGACCTTTGGGGCAACGCCTTGTCCCAGCTAAAAAAAGAGCTTAGCGGCCAGGTATTTAACGCTTGGTTTCTACCCATAAAACCTCTGTCCTTTGACCAGAAAAAACTTATCCTTGAAGCGCCTAATACTTTTTTTAAAGATTGGTTTAACGAGCGCTATTTCACGCTTCTCACCTCTCTTTTGACACGAGAGTTGGGCAGCCCGGTCGAGATAGAATTTACTGTGGCGAGCGAGGCGGTTGCTTCAAAAGAACAAGATAAGGCCCGCACGAAAAAGCCTGGTTGGTTAAGGGCTGTTTTCCCGAAGCACGACGAAGAGAGCCTGTCGCGCTCAGTAGGTATAAATCCTAAGTATACTTTTGACGATTTCGTCATAGGGCCGAGTAATCGCTTCGCCCATGCGGCTTCTTTTGCTGTTGCAGAGTCACCGGCCAAGGCGTACAATCCTCTTTTTATCTATGGGGGTGTGGGCCTGGGAAAAACACACCTTATGAACGCTATTGGAAATGCCATTCTTAAAGCAGACCCTAAGGCTAGAATGCTATATATATCCAGCGAGGAGTTTACAAACCAACTTATAGGCGCGATACAAACACGCACTACAAGCAAGTTTAGAGAGCGATATAGACACCTTGACCTTCTTTTAATTGACGATATACATTTTATTGGAGGGAAAGAGGCCACCCAGGAAGAATTTTTCCATACCTTTAACGCCCTTCATGACGCGCATAAACAGATTGTGATCTCAAGCGACCGCCCCCCAAAAGAAATACCCACACTCGAGGAACGTCTTGTATCGAGGTTTGAATGGGGTTTAATAACCGACATACAGGCTCCGGATTTTGAAACAAGAATAGCGATTTTAAAAAAGAAAAGCGAAAAGGAAACCATTCACCTACCGGACGAGCTTTTCTTCTTCCTCGCCGAGAACATAAAAACAAACGTGAGGGAGCTTGAGGGCGCACTAATACGCGTCGTGGCTTATGCTAAACTTATGAATAAAAACGTAGGTGTGGATCTTGCAAAAGAGGTTTTAAAGGGTATGATTGTAGAGGGTGAGCGTAAGATAGGGGTTGGTTTTATACAAGAGCGTGTGGCTAAATATTTTAGTTTAAAACTGCAAGACATGAAGATAAAGAAAAGAACAAAGGCTGTTGTGTACCCAAGGCAAATTGCTATGTATTTAAGCCGTGGATTAACCGATCTTTCACTTCCTGAGATAGGGGTCCTTTTTGGTGGTCGTGACCACACAACGGTTATACATGCGTGTGAAAAAATAGAGAGGGATATGAAACAAGACGAAAAAGTGCGTTTTTTAGTAGAAAAAATCCTCTCTACCATAAAGAAATAAAGTGTGGGTATGTGGACATCCTGTGGACAGCTTTTGGGGTTTATCGCCTTTTGTTTTAAGGGGTTGGGGGATATTAACATATCCACAACACCTATTACTAATACTGTTTTTTAAATAAAATAGAAGAAGAAGTAGAAAGAAAGGGAAAGGGCCATGCAATTCAAAACAGAAAAAGGGGAATTTTTGAAAATAATACAAACGGTGCAAAACGCCATATCAGCAAAAAGCACTCTACCAATCCTGTCAAACATACTTATTGAAATAAATAAAAACAGCCTAAAAATGACCGCGACAGACCTAGATATAGGAATATCCTCAAAAACCCCCATAGCACACGAGGTGGAAGGGTCTATAACGCTACCCGCAAAAAAACTAATGGATGCTATAAAAGAGCTGCCGGACAACGCAAAAATAAACGTTACCACAAAAAAAAATAACACGACAACAATTGAATGCGGGAAAATAATTTTTAGAATAACGGGACTTCCAAAAGACGAGTTTCCCACACCACCAGATTTTCAAAACAAGGACAAAATAACCATAGACAAAAAAACACTAAAAGACATGATATCGCTCACCCTTTTTGCGGTAAGCCGAGATGAGACAAGGTATGTTTTAAATGGGGTCTTAACCATAATAAAACAAAAAACAATAAAACTGGTAGCAACCGACGGAAGGCGCCTTGCTGTGATTGAGAAAGAACTACCTAAGCAAACCCTTATAGAAAAGAAAATAATAATCCCCACAAAAACTATACAAGAACTCGAGCGGCTACTTACCGAAGAGGGAGTAGTAACTATTTCCTTCGATGAAAACCAGGTCATGTTCAACTTAGGGGAAACAACCATTATATCGAGGCTTATAGAGGGGGAGTTCCCAAATTACGAGCAGGTGGTGCCGCAAGAAAGCAAAGACAAAGTGGTTATTGACCGAAACACGCTCCTGGCGGCGACAAAAAGAGCCTCGATTTTCACCAATCAGGACTCGTTGGTTGTAAGAATGGACATATCAAAAAATAAAATGGTTATATCAAAAAACACTCCTTTTATGGGCGAGGTAAAAGAAGAGGTAGAAGTAGCGTATAAAGGAAAAAATATATCAATAGGTTTTAACCCGCACTATATTATAGAAGTGCTCAAAAATCTTGACCCCGGGGAAATTAAATTTGAAATAACAGACAGTGAAAAACCCGGGGTTATCCGGCTCGGCAACGAATATACATATGTAGTTTTGCCGATGCAGATCGCCTAATAATGGGGAAAAACAGCTCGCTGGGAGACTCGATTAAAAAAATTATCTCCGGGCTGCGAAAAGAAAAAGGGGAAGATTTTCTTGCGGCTTGGGAAAGTGCGGCCGGGGAAGGGGCCTCCAAGCATACAAAAATAAATTTTTTAAAACAAGGGCGGCTCGTAGTAAGCGTCAGTAATTCGAGCTGGCTTTATCGACTGACGCTCGAGAAGCAGAATATTCTAGAAAAACTTAATAGGACCCAAAACCGAAAAGTAAAAGAGCTGCAGTTTAGAATAGGTGACACAGGTTAAAGAAAGGACAACCCGTGCCTAAGAAGAAAATAAAAAAGCAAAAAACAAAAATCAAAGCCTTGAAGAAACCCTCACCGTCAAAAGACGCGACCAAAAAATATGACGCCACAACAATACAGGTGTTGGAAGGCGTAGAAGCTGTACGTCGCCGCCCGGCTATGTATATAGGTGATACAACAACGCGGGGGTTGCACCACCTGGTCTATGAAGTAGTCGATAACTCCATCGACGAAGCGATGGCAGGATTTTGCGATACCATAGAGGTATCGGTTCATGCGGATAACTCTGTCACGGTTGCTGACAACGGCCGCGGGATACCCGTCGACATTCATAAGATACAGAAAAAACCGGCCATTGAAGTCGTAATGACAACACTACACGCGGGCGGTAAGTTTGACCATAGGGTGTACAAGGTTTCAGGGGGGCTGCATGGGGTCGGGGTAAGCGTTGTAAACGCCCTTTCTGAATGGCTCGAGGTAGAAGTAAAAAGAGACGGCAGTATTTACAGGCAGGAATATGAAAAAGGAAAAACAGCCTCTACTTTAAAAACCGTCGGTAAAACTGCCAAAAGCGGCACAAGTGTTACGTTTAAGCCGGACAAGGAGATCTTTAAGGAAGTAACAAAATTTAGCTACGACATACTTGCCAACCGTTTGAGAGAACTCGCCTTTCTTAATAAGGGCATAACCGTAATTCTTAAGGATGAGTGCCAGAATAAGGAAAACACCTTTCACTACGAAGGCGGCATCATATCTTTTATAGAAAACCTGAACAAAAATAAAAATCCGCTCCACAAAAAGATAATATACCTTTCTAAGGAAAAAGAAAAAATTCTGGTCGAAGTAGCGATGCAATATAATGATAGCTACTCAGAAAACATATTCTGTTTCGCGAACAATATAAATACCACCGAAGGCGGCACGCACCTTACAGGTTTTAAGTCGGCGCTTACAAGAACGCTAAATCAATACTGCAAAAACAAAAAACTTTTAAAAGAAGGCCTCTCCCTCGCCGGCGACGATACTCGGGAAGGACTTACTGCGGTTATAAACGTAAAGATGCCAAACCCGCAGTTTGAGGGGCAGACAAAGTCAAAGCTCGGAAATTCAGAGGTTGAGGGCGTTGTTGAGTCTACGGTTAATGAGGCCCTCGGCTCTTTCCTTGAAGAAAACCCCTCCGTAGGGAACAAAATAGTGGACAAATCCATACTGGCCGCGCGGGCGAGAGAAGCTGCCAGAAAAGCGCGGGAGCTTACAAGGAGAAAAGGTGCGCTTGACATAGGGAACCTTCCCGGCAAGCTGGCTGATTGCTCCGAAGAGGACCCTACGACCACTGAGCTTTACCTTGTAGAAGGCGACAGCGCCGGGGGCTCGGCCAAACAAGGCAGGGACAGGCGGTTCCAGGCGATACTCCCTTTGAAGGGAAAGATCCTGAACGTGGAAAAAGCGCAGCTCGACAAAGTATTAAGCAATGAAGAAATCAGGACAATGATAACGGCTATAGGGACCAGCATCGGTGAAGAATTTAAAATGGAAAAGTTGCGCTACAGTAAGATAATCCTGATGTGCGACGCTGATGTGGATGGGTCCCATATACGCACGCTTCTTCTGACGTTTTTCTACAGGCACATGAAAGAGCTAGTCGAAAAAGAGCATATATACATCGCACAGCCTCCACTTTATAAAATTAAGGTAGGAAAAAGGGAGGAGTACGTTGATACTGAGGAGCAAATGACCGACATTCTAATAGAATCAGGCACAGAAGGCATTGAAATTATTAGACTTAAAGATAAAATATCCTTTACTGACAAAAAATTGAAGGAAATACTGGCCATCTTGAAGCAAGTAGAGGATTTAAGTGGTGCTATTGAAAGACGTGGAGTGAAATTCGCAGAATTTGTCACTTTTAAGCATCAAAAGACCAAAAAACTACCTCTTTATATGGCAAAAGTGGAGGGAAATCGCGAAATATTATACAACGACAGTGAATTAGCCCAGCTTACCAAGAAACAACAGAAGAAATATGGCAAAGAAACCGAGCTTGATATAACCGAATTCTATGAAGCGCGGGAACTAAATAAATTACTAGAAAGCCTGTCAAAGCTAAAAATAGACTTAGCTAACTATAACCCTGCGGTTGAAAAGGAGACTTTTGTTGTAAAGAAAAAATTACGCAAGGAGAAAAAAACAGAAAGAAAACCTTTGTTTAAGGTTAAAAGCGGGAAAGAAACAAAATTTGCCTACAGCTTAAAAGAACTTTTAGGGTTTGTCATGGAGCACGCCAAAAAAGGAATGTCAATACAAAGGTATAAAGGCCTCGGGGAAATGAACCCGGAGCAGCTTTGGGAGACAACCATGGACCCGGAAAAACGCACGGTGCAGAAGGTAACCGTAGAGGACGCGGTCGCGGCGGATACCATGTTCAATGTTTTGATGGGGGACCAGGTTGAGCCAAGGCGACAGTTTATCGAGAAACACGCCCCTGAGGTTAAGGTACTGGACATATAAAGGAGAGGTAAATGTACGCACGAAACGAAAAAATAATACCGGTTTACATAGAAGAGGAGATGAAGGATTCCTACATAAATTACGCCATGAGCGTAATTGTAGGACGCGCGCTTCCTGATATCCGCGACGGCCTGAAGCCCGTACACAGGCGTATTCTCTTTGCGATGAGGGAGCTTAGCCTTGAGTATAATAAACCATACAAAAAATGCGCCAGAATTACAGGTGAGGTTCTCGGAAAATTCCACCCACACGGCGACATGGCCGTGTATGATTCTCTCGTTCGAATGGTTCAGGACTTTTCGCTCCGCTATCCGCTTATCGACGGGCAGGGCAATTTTGGGTCAATAGACGGGGACCCGCCGGCTGCAATGCGTTACACGGAAGCGCGAATGAGCCATATATCAGATTGGATTTTAAACGATCTTGAAAAAGACACTGTAAAGTTCGTTCCGAACTTTGACGGCTCGCTCAAAGAACCGAGCATACTCCCGGCGACGCTTCCCAACCTTATCATAAACGGAGCAAGCGGCATAGCTGTCGGTATGGCCACCAACATCCCTCCGCATAATTTAAGCGAGGTCATAAAGGGCGTATGTCATTTTATAGACGAACCGCACTGCACAATAAAGGATCTCACAAAATACATAAAAGGCCCGGACTTTCCGACGGGCGGCATTATATGCGGCACAGAAGGCATAAAAAACGCCTACGAAAAAGGCCGGGGCAAGCTTATGGTCCACGCCAAGGCCGTTGTTGAAAGCCAGAAAAACGGCAAGGAAAGTATAATCATCACCCAGATACCCTACCAGGTCAATAAGAACAACCTCATAACCTCTATCGCGAAGCTCGTGCAAGATAAAAAAATAGAAGGCATAACAGATCTAAGGGACGAGTCAGACAGGGAGGGCATGAGAATAGTGGTGGAGCTCCGGCGTAGCCAGAACTCACAGGTAGTGCTGAACCAGCTATACAAACACACCCAGATGCAGACAACGTTCGGGGTTATTATGCTGGCGCTTGTCCACAACAGGCCCCAGATCCTGAACCTTAAAGAAATTATTTCCCACTACGTGAGCCACAGAAAAGAGATTGTTATGCGCCGGACGAAATTCGACCTGGGAAAAGCCGAGGCCCGGGCGCATATTCTGGAAGGGTTTAAAATAGCGATAAAGCATCTCGACAAGGTCATTAGTATCATAAAAAAATCTAAAGATCCCAAAGAGGCAAAAGAAGCTCTCATGAAAAAATTTGATTTGAGCGATAAACAAGCGCAGGCCATTCTTGAAATGCAGCTTCAACGCCTTACGAACCTGGAGCGCTCCAAGATCGATAAGGAGTACGTGGAACTTCTGAAACGAATAGAAATACTCAAGTCCATCCTGGCGAGCGAACGAAAAGTGCTCGAGATTATAAAAGAAGAGCTGAAAGAGCTGGACAAGAAATTCGGCGATGAGCGCAGAACAGAAATAATGGGCAAATTCGAAGAACTTGAGATAGAGGACCTTATTCAGGAAGAGGACGTCGTTATAACAATAAGCCATTCCGGATATATAAAGCGCATTCCGGTAAGCTCATACAGGAAACAGAAGCGCGGGGGGAAGGGCGTAACAGGCGGCGGCATGAAGGAAGAGGACTTTATAGAAGACTTATTTATCGCCTCAACCCACGATAACGTTCTTTTCTTTACTAACAAGGGGAAATCCTACATAGTAAAAGTTTACGACATTCCCCAGACAAGCCGAACCGCTAAGGGAAAAGCCATCGTGAACATGCTGTCAGTTTCAGGGGACGAAAAGATAACTTCGAGTATACCTATAAAGGAGTTTGCCGAGGGTAAGTCACTGGTAATGGTAACAAAGCTTGGCAAAGTAAAGAAAACGCCCCTTTCCTCTTTTGCAAACGTGCGCAAAAGTGGTATAATAGCGGTTTCTCTGGCTAAGGAAGACGACCTGATCTCGGTCAAAATGGCCTCGGATAAAGACGAGATATTCATAGCGACAAAGGAAGGCAAGGCTATAAGGTTTGCTGAAAAAACCATACGCGACATGGGTCGGTCAGCTGCCGGGGTGCGCGGCATTAATCTCGGAAAAAAAGACGAGGTTGTGGGGATGCAGATCATAACCGATAAAAAGGCCTCTCTTGTAAGTGTTACACAACACGGATTTAGCAAGCGCACTGAGGCTCAGGAGTATCGCATGCAGTCGCGTGGGGGAAAGGGTATAATCAACATAAAGGTAACAGATAAGAACGGCCCGGTCGTGGGGCTAAACACGGTCTCGGATAAGGACGACATGATGATCATCACGACCAAAGGCATGATAGTGCGCTGCGCAGTAAAAGATATACGAATGACAGGGCGCTCTGCTCAAGGAGTGAGAATGATAAAGCTCGACAAAAACGACAAAGTCGCCTCTGTCGCCAGAGTCATTAAAGAGGAAGAATAGCTTGTGCCCCCATCGTCTAGCTCGGCCTAGGACATCAGATTTTCATTCTGAAGACCGGGGTTCAAATCCCCGTGGGGGTGCTACACATATATGGCAAAGAAAAAACGTAAAAAGAAGCTAAAGATCGCACACATACATTGGGCGTTTCCGCCGATAATAGGCGGCGTCGAGACGCACCTGGTGATGCTTTTGCCGGAACTTGCAAAACGCGGGCATGAGGTGTCCCTTCTGACGGGTTCTGTTGAAGGCGCGAAGACAGAAGAAATCTATAAAGGCGTAAAAATAAAACGCGCTCCTATCATGAACCTTAACTGGCTCAACGAGCGCGGCCTCATCGGGATAGAGGAAGAGGTGCACCGCGTTATCGCTGATTTTATCAAGGAAGAAAAGCCCGACATAATCCACACGCACAATCTGAACTACTTCTCAAAGGCCCACGCGATGATACTCGAGAGCGAAGCAAAACACAAAAGAAAAATACCCATCGTTCTTACCGCGCACAATTCCTGGGACGACATGCTTTTCCTGAGGCTTACCCGTGATATTGCCTGGGACCACATAATAGCGGTGAGCTTCTACATTAAAAAAGAGCTCATGGGTATCGGATGCCCGAACGAACAGGTAACGGCCATACATCACGGCATAGACACAAAAAGATTTAAAGCCAATACCAAACCCCGGTATTCCGGAAAGCTTTCGGCGCTAAAAAATAAACGCGTGATATTCCACCCGGCGAGAATGGGCCTTGCTAAGGGCTGTGATATAAGCGTGAAAGCGATGAAGATTGTCACGAACAAATTTCCCAACGCGACGCTTGTTCTTGCGGGAACGGGGAACATTGTAGACTGGGGCTCCACGCAGCAGAAAGATATAGCCTACATAGTGGACCTTATGAAAAGCCTCAATCTTAAAAAGAATATTTTTATCGACATGTTCACGCTTAGCGAAATGGTGAATCTCTACGCAATAGCGGAGGTATGCCTATATCCGTCAAGCGTAGGGGAGCCTTTCGGCCTTACCATGCTTGAATCGCTTGCCTCTGCCAAGCCGATTATAGTAACAAACGCCGGTGGTATGCCCGAGATAATTCAGGACGGCATAAACGGTTATGTGATACCAATGAGAGATTATGAAGCGCTGGGGACAAAGATAGTCAATTTGCTCGACGACGAAAACCTGCGCTTCCGCATAGGAACAACGGGAAGAAAATTTGCGGAACTGCGTTTTACGAAAGAAACGATGGCTGATAATAATCTCATGATATACGAAAAAGTGCTTGGGTACAAGATATGACACCGCGCGTTTTATTTTTTATTCTTTTGACCGTACTTCTATGGGGGGCAACCCCGGTCCTTGAGAAAATAGGCTTGAGACAGGTCGACCCTCTGATCGGTGTTACCATAAGGAGCATAGCCGTCACCATAGCGCTCCTCGGCTACGTGGTAATAGCCGGGAGATTCAAGGACCTCATTCATGCGGACGGACGGACGTTCGCCATATTTTCCGGTACAGGCATAATGGCCGGGCTTCTTGGCATGCTAACCTATTTTTTTGCCCTTAAAAACGCCCCTGCTTCGAAAGTTGTGCCTATCACGGCGACATATCCGCTTATTGCGGTCATTTTAAGCTTTCTTATTTTAGGCGAACACGTGACCCCGATCCGTTTTTTCGGAACTATCCTTATTGTCTTCGGCATATGGCTTGTGCAAATATAAATACCAACTACCAAATATGTGTGGAATAATCGGCTATACGGGGAAAAAACAGGCAGAGCCCATTCTTCTTGAGGGCCTGAAAAGGCTTGAATACAGGGGGTATGATTCGGCCGGGATAGCGATCCTGAAAAACGGAACGATTGAAGTACGAAAAAAACAGGGGAAACTTCATGTACTTGCGGACGAGCTAAGGCGCCTTCCCATTGAAGGCATTACAGGTATCGGCCACGTTCGATGGGCCACTCACGGCATACCGAACGAGATAAATGCCCACCCGCACCTCGACGAGAAGAAAAAAATAGCGGTCGTTCACAACGGGATCATAGAAAACTACCAGGCCCTTAAAAAAAAGCTCATAACCGAGGGGCATAGGTTCATTTCAGACACTGACACAGAAGTTATCCCGCACTTGATAGAGAAGTTTTATAAAGGAAATCTAACCGACGCCGTACGCCGGGCAGCTTCGCTTTTAAAGGGCTCCTACGCCATATGCTGTTTTCATAAAAACGAACCTCATAAAATCGTCGGCGCCAGGTGCGACAGTCCTTTGATAATCGGTCTCGGCAAAAATGAGAATTTTTTTGCCAGCGATATACCCGCCATTTTAAACTACACGCAGAACGTAGTGTTTATCGACAACGCGGAAATAGCGGAAATTACTCCGAAATCCTACAGAATAATAAATTATAAAGGGAAAAAGATACTTAGGAAGCCTACCCGCATAAAATGGAACATAAGCCAGGCCGAAAAAGAAGGTTTCAAGCATTTCATGCTTAAAGAAATTTTTGAACAAGGAAAAGTTACTAAAAATATTCTGGAAGAAAGAATCAAAAAAAATTCTATACATTTTGAAGAACTCGCGCTTAAAAACACGGACCTAAAAAGGATCAAAAACATTGCCATCGTAGCCTGCGGCACTGCCTTCCACGCCGGCTTGACGGGGCAGTATGTCCTGGAGTCCCTGACGGGTATCCCGGTCTGGGTTGACACATCAAGCGAATTTAGGTACCGGAACCCTATCGTAGGAAAAGAAACGCTCGCGATATTTATATCGCAGTCAGGCGAAACAGCCGACACCCTCGCGGCCCTTAGAGAAGCAAAGCGAAAAGGCGCGAAGACACTTGCTATATGCAATGTGCTTGCAAGCTCAATCGCGCGTGAGTCCGACGGAGTTGTATACACACACGCGGGTCCCGAAATAGCCGTAGCGTCCACAAAAGCGTATACGGCACAGCTTACGATCCTTTATCTTCTCTCAATGCACATAGCGCGAAAAAGAAGCAAGCTAAGCGAAAAAGATTTTAACAAACTGCTTCTTCAATTTAAGAAGCTCCCCCATATACTGGAAAAAACACTTTCTAAATACAGAAAAGAAAAAAATAATATAGCAAATTACGCAAAGCTTTTCAGAGAATACTATCTTAAAATGCACCACAAAAGCACGTTTCTGTATCTCGCAAGAAATATAAACTATCCGAACGCCCTTGAAGGCGCGCTTAAGCTGAAAGAAATATCCTACATATCAGCCGAGGGCTATCCCGCCGGCGAAATGAAACACGGGCCCATCGCACTGATAGACGAAAATCCATGGGTTGTATGCATAGCCACAAAATCGGCTGTTTATGACAAGATGATTTCCAACATACAGGAAATAAAGGCGCGGGGCGGAATTGTCATAGCGGTTGCAACCGAGGGTGACAAAAGCATCAGGAACCAGAACATAAATTACATTATCGAAATACCGGAAATAAGCGAGTTTTTCTCGCCAATAGTTGTCGTCGTGCCGCTTCAGCTTCTCGCCTATTACGTTGCCCGCGAATTTAACTACGACATCGATCAGCCACGCAATTTGGCGAAGTCAGTTACCGTGGAATAATAGCAGTAAAAAACAGTAGGGCAGGCTTAAGCCTGCCCTACTGTTTTTTACCGGAGATCACAAATGAATAAAGGCACCTTGTACATAGTCGCGACCCCCATCGGCAACCTCGAGGATATCACGCTAAGGGCCATACGCACGCTGAAAGAGTCTGATTTTATCGCTGCCGAAGACACCCGCCACACGAAAATACTTCTTAATAAATACGGGATCGAAAAACCACTCATAAGCTACTACTCTTACAACAAGATCAGAAAAACAGACAAGATCGTCGGGCTTTTAAAAGAGGGAAAAGACATCGCTCTCGTGTCAGATTCCGGCACGCCCGGTATATCTGACCCCGGAGAGCTTTTAATAAAAGAGGCCATAAAAGAAAGTATAAACATAATCGGAATACCCGGCCCTACTGCCCTCATCGCCGGGCTTGTTTTATCAGGAAAACCGACCGCAAAATTTATATTTGAAGGGTTTCTATCAAATAAATCGGGGAGGCGCCAAAACCGGCTCCGTGAGCTAAAATGCGAAAAACGCACGGTTATTCTTTATGAATCCTGCCACAGGATAACGAAGCTATTATCCGACATGAAGGAAATTTTAGGGGAAAGGCAAATTGCTGTCGCAAGAGAAATTACGAAAAAATTCGAAGAAGTAAAACGCGGTACCCCAGAGGAGCTTTTCGAGTATTTCTCCGGCACAAAACCCCGCGGCGAGTTCGTAGTCATATTCTAACCTACCAGATCACAAGCCAAGCATCCTTCCGGCGACTTAAAGTAATAAGAAGGTTCCGGGCAGTGCTTTCGCTCGTCGCTCCCTCGGAGGATAGGCGCCTCCTCGGTCGCTGGCGTGAAAAAGCACTCATGACCTACTGCACAAAAGATTGCGCAGTTAAATGGCGCCAATTGTATGAGCACTTTTTCAAGCTTCGCTCCAGCACTACCCGGAACCTTCTTTTTTAGTTATCGCCTCCAGGATACCCGCTCGCAGCTTTACTATGCATTGAAAGGCTGCAAGCGGGATGCTCTCGGAAGCGAAATGAGCAATAAAAAAGGGTTACGGGCGTTGCTTGGGCAGATGGGTGCGGCGTGGCCTTGAAGACAGAAAATTTTGTGTGCGAACAGTGCAATTGAGTAAACCCA
>JADHYN010000014.1 GCA_016782425.1 Candidatus Omnitrophota bacterium | reverse complement strand
TTCTCTAGGCAATATAAAATATTGACAATTAAAATAGGGCGTGTTATATTTGAAAAAATCACGGGGCAGTAGCTCAGTTGGGAGAGCGCCTGAATGGCATTCAGGAGGTTCGTGGGTTCGATCCCCATCTGCTCCACCATTTGCCGAAGTGGCGGAACTGGCAGACGCGGCGGCCTCAAAAGCCGTTGATCGCAAGATCATGAGAGTTCGACTCTCTCCTTCGGCACCAATCCCGCTTTTAGCGGGATTGATCCTGAAGCACCGTTAAGCAATGCGACCAAAGGGGACATTGTAGGCGCTGAAGGACCTTCTATTTAAACTGCCAGATGTTGGGGTTCTTACTAAAGGTTTTTTGGAAGGCTTTTACTACGTGGGGGTCAAATTGACTTCTGGAGCTTCTTGATATTTCCAGAGCTGCCTCTTTGGCGCTATAGGCCTTCTGATAGGGTCTGTCCGTAGTAAGTGTATCAAATGCATCTGCTACCGCTATAATTCTACCCTCCATGGAGATATGCTTTCCTTTAAGGCGCTTTGGATAACCTTTTCCATTATAATACTCGTGATGTTCCGCAATGCCGCTGAGAACTACTTTGGAACTAATTACGGAATCTACTATTCTAAGCCCTATGGTAGGATGTTCCCGTATTTCTTTTAATTCTTTTTTATTTAACGCTTTATCTTTAGATAGAATGTTGTCTTTTATCCCGATTTTCCCTATATCATGCATGAGGCCCGAGAGTCTTAAGTCTTCCAAGAAATCTTTGGATAGATTCATCTCTACTCCTATTCGCACGGCATAACGCGCCACTCTTTCGGAATGCCCGTGTGTGTAAGGGTCCTTCGCGTCCACGGCCGTTACGAGGCTCGTTACCGTGTTCATGAAGAGACTTTTTAAATTATTATGCAATTTCGCATTCAAAAGGGCAATGGATACGTTGTTGGCCAGCGTCGATAAAAGTTTTTTATCGTCTTCGGTGAAATCTCGTCGGCGCTTCTTGTGATTGCTTACCAGTAATGCGCCTATTATTTTAGAATCCGTTTTAAGGGGGACGGCAAGGAAAGCTCCTATCGGGAGTTTTTTGTGTAAAAACGGGATTTCCGCATGCTTGAATTTTGCGCTTCTTTGTATGTCATTTACGATTATAGGTTTTGATTTTTTTATAAGCTCGACGTTTATTCCCTCCCAGCTGCCCAGGACCGCCAAATTTTTGATCTGGTTATCTGCAAAACCCTTTGCGCCAATTAGAAAAAGATGTTTACTTTCTTCGTCCAGAAGAAAGAGAGCGCTATGATCGGTGCAGAGAACGGATTTTGCCTGGTAGAGAATCATGTCGCTTACTTTTTCCAGCTCAAGGCTGGAACTTACCTTCTTGCTTACCTTGAGCAGCGCCTCGAGAGCTTCTTTCTCTTTTGGTTTTTTATGCATTGCTTTTTTAAACCACCCTTACAGTTATGACCGTAATATCGTCGTGCTGTTTTTGCTTCCCCTCAAATTTCCTGACCTCATCCTGTATTAGATTAACCATCTCTTCTGATTTTAAGCTTCTGTTATTCTTCACAAGATTCACGAGCCTCTCCTGCCCGAACATCTCTTTTTTTGGGTTCATGGCTTCGGTTACGCCGTCGGTGTAGAGAATAAAGATATCGCCTTTTTCAAACTTTATTTTTTCCTCGCTGAATGTGCCTTCAAAAAGGCCAAGAGGCATGCCATCTTTCAAATCCACAAGATGCGGTTCCGGAACACCTTCTTTGACGACGATCATGGGTAAGTGCCCTCCGCTTGAATAATTCAAAAATCCTGTATCCATGTTAAACATTAAATACGACAGCGTCACAAAAAGCCCTGAACCACCCTCCCTGCAAAGCCGCTCGTTTAATTTCAGTATTGTTTGCGAAGCCAACGCTTCGCCGGTATAAGATTTGAATTCGCTTACGACCTTTGCCATGTACAAGGCGGCAGGAACTCCCTTCCCCGAGACATCGCCTATCATTATGCCGAGTTTCCTATCGGTTATTTCGGTAAAATCATACAAATCCCCTCCCACCTGAAGGGCGGTAAGCATCTTGGCCGAGAGGTCTATTCCCGGGGTTTTCGGGTTTTCTTTGGGCAGGAAACTCTCTTGTATTTTCTTTGCAATGCTCAGTTCTTTTTCCAAAATCTCTATTTTTTGGGTTTCGTTTATGTATTTTGAAAATGTAATCCCCAGGTAAAGAAATAGCGTAGTTGTAACCGGGCAAAATATATCGATCCAGAGGCCCCATACGACGAAAAGCACTACGGCAAGAGCCGCATAACCAAGTATAAAAAGGAAAACAAGAAGAAAGCCAAGTAGCGTCCTCGCACCCCCTGATATGAGGTAGGTTATGAAACATAAAAATATCACAATCAGAATATTTATAGTCCGGCTTGCGCGCTGAATGAATTTATGGATCAGAAAGCTGTTAAAAAGACTTGCGTGGACGCCCACTCCAGGATATAACGAATCGAACGGCGAGGGGTGGGCATCGGGAGTTGCCGTTGCGGTAACGCCGATGAAACAGACGCTTCCTTTTAAAGATTTAAGGTCTATGATCGGTTTTCTCCCGGTAAGATTGGGGAATCTCTCGGATATATAGGAATCTATGATATCGATATAAGAATAGTGTCTGAAAGTATCCTTCCATCTTCCGGGGAAATTGGTTATTATGGTCGAATTAGAATCAAGCGGCACTTTTAGTTTATCCCCTAATTCTACGTACCTTGCGGGTTTGATTTTCATCTCGGATTCTTTAAGCCCGAAGTAATCCGCAGCGACCAGGAAACACACATGTGGATAAAGCTTTCTTTCATACCTGATAAGCGGTGGTACTCTCCTGAACTTGCCGTCGGTATCGGGAATAATGTTGATGAAGCCTGTGCCTTTCGCAAATTTCTTAAATCTATTGATTATTTTTTCCTGCAATCTGTCGGCTACGGGAACGTCGGTACCACTTTTTACAGCGATGTTAAACACGTACGGTAGATAAACCTTACCCGATCTTTTAATCGCTTCTTCGAGCCTTTCATCCGCTTCTTCATTACTTTCTTCGCTGAAAAAGACGTCGAAAACGATGGCATCCACGCCGGATTTTGTAAGGGCGTCCACTAAAGTCGCGTGGTAACGCCGCGAAATGGGCCATTTGCCAAGTTTATCGATTGTATCGTCGCCTATTTCGATTATTGCTATGTTTTTGTCTGTGGGGAGTTGGGGTCGCAGCCTGAATCGTATGTCCAGTGTTTCTAATTCATAATTGTCTAAAACGCGGAAATAGGAAAGGGAAAGTGCGAATAAGAGGATAAGAAAAACCCCGGCATATAATAGACTTTTTCTTTTAAGTTTTGATAAATCCATACCGGGTTAAAAAGAGTAGTATAGACCTCCGGTAAAGACAGTACCGGAATATTTCTGTAAGGGCTCGTTCGAAGAGTTCTCCCTGTAAGAAAGGCTCAGGGCAAAAGTAAATGACCGGGTTATATCGTAGAGTACCGATATGTTAAAACTATATGTGTCATCGTACACGTGTTCATCGTCCTCGCTTGAGAGCCTGCCGTCGTATGTTCTCTGCTGATACGTAAAACTGCCGCTTGTGTATAATTTGTCGTTAAGCATCAATATGAAAGAGGGCCTTACCTTGAATGACCAGTAGTCATAATAATCGTGATATTCGTAATTGGATTTATTCCGGTAAAACTGAAGGCTGGTTTTAACTATGGCTCTATCCAATAAGTGCATTCCGGCCTCATAGTCGATACCGTTACGAACGTCATGTCGCAATTTGCTTGTCCTCTCTTTTCTGCCATTGAGGGTCTTGTCATGGGAGTAGTTTTTGAACAATAGCCTGTAACCAATTTTGTGGTAGAAATCGCCTACTATGGCATGTTTTATAAACGCTTTTACTTCGTGGCTAAGGTACGTACCGTCTTCGTCGCGCGGAAATATTAAATAGTCAAGTGCATAATCCATTCCCACAGTGAGTGCGTCATTCAGTAAATCCAGCTCCAAGCCGGCTTTATTATAAATATCGAGAAGGCTAGCGTCCTTTTCGTTATAATATAGTACGTTTGCGGTATCATTTTCGACTTTCAGTCTGATATCATCGGTATAGTTGTAAACGGCTTCGGTATTCAACGATGTCTCCAGAAACCCGTCTTTTTTCCTTTCCGGATCAAGGTTTACATTATTGTCATACCCTTGAAGGAGGCCTGCAAAGAAATTCAAGTCTATCTTGTTCTTTCTTAGATGTCTCTTAATGGGCTGGGTCAGCACTTCAACATACCTAAGGGGCTTGAGATAATCGTGCGTATCCTCTATCTTTATTTCCTGACCTTCATCTGCAAAGGCATTGAGATTAAACAGAAAAATAACAGTTAATATGGTAGTGGTAAGCAATTTTTTCATTTTTTTCTCCTCCTTTTGCAATAGATATAATATATCATAAACGGCTAATTAATCGTTCATCATCCTTTTGTCTCGCCATTACATCTTCCGCCGCCTGCGCCAGACTTTTCACTTTTCTTGTCTATTCTATCTGCATCTTTTCGCTCTTCCATTCTTTCCTTTGCATTCTGGATTTTTTCTAAATTATCGGCCAGTCTCCGCATTATTGCGCTTCTTCCGAAAAGACGTAACAGTTCATCCTTCCATTTATCCCACTTTGCTTTTTCTTTGTCCGTAAGCCCCTTGAGCGCGGAGGGCCTCTGGAAAAGCTTGACTATAGTTTTGAAGCCTTCCTTTACAGTGAGGTTATCTTCCATCACCTTTCCGTCCTTGCCAATACCCTTGGCATACGAATCATTTTCATACGCGCTCACGACGGTTCTGTCTTTATTTGCCTTTGCGCCTCCACCGGTACCTCTTGCACCGCAAACAGCAGTGGGGGTACGTATTTCAAACCTTGAACCGCGCGGAATCATTTTTACAAGATAAAATACTTCACCGTCTATCAACTCTATTTTTTCCTCACCCTGGAGCTTTATAACAACGTGCGTGTTTGATTTTATATTCACGATATTTTTCTTTTTATCGTCAAAGGCTATGTCTACGGAAGAATCCTCGTATGTTTTTATATTATCGCCGGAATAAATAGCTAGGCCTATTTTTATGTTTTTCCATTGGGTTTCGCCGGCTGGAAGATATTCTGTAGTGCCAGAGACGCTAAAAACCGTTACGTGCGGTCTTGATTTAGCCAAGATAATACCAGATGCTACGGCAAATATGACAATAAAAGTTATCGATAACTTAAGGAATCTCATTGATTACCTCCTCTTTTTAAACTTTTTATCTTTTCTTTTCTTTCCCCTTCATGAGGAGTTTCCACGGATGCGCTTTTATGTCCGCGCTGAATTCATTAAAATTGGCGGTGGTCTCTTCGAGGTTGGCGACAATACTATTAACCTTGCTTTTGTTATCCGCGACAATTGTTTTTACATCCCCCAGGACAGAATCCAGTTTTCCGGCAATTTCATCGGCTTTTTTCATGAGTTTTCGCATCTCGACAGGGTCTTCGCTTGTGATGGTAGCATTATTTTTCAAAAAGACATTGGAATTCCCCGGAGTAATCCCGACATATGCGTCTCCGATGAATCCCGTCGAGCCTATGAAAGCTATGGAATCTTCTCTTACTTTTGCATTTTTGTCTACCAATAGATCGAGTTCGACTTTTGTCTCATCCGGACCATATACAAATCTTAGGCTTCCTACTCTTCCTACCTCGATACCCGCCAGGGATACGACAGAGTTCTCCTTAACGCCCTCTGCGTGCCCGAAATATGTCTTCAGGCTATAGGTAGCGGTCTGAAAATTCGACGTTCTAAGCCAGAAAAAGAGCGCTATTAATATAGCCGCGACAACCACGGTTCCTGTTTTTATTTCGTTACTAAACTTGAATTTTTTCATAATATTTCCTCCGTTTATTCAATAAAACCTGTCCTTGACATTTATGATGTCAAGGACATCTTCTTTGATTTCTTCACAGAAGGGTCGAATTGAACCCCCCACCACTTTCTAAAATTACAATTTCTTGTCATTAAAGGCTTTGTCTCTATCATAATACATTCTTCACCACTTTTGTACATAGCATAGAAAGTGGTGTGGGGTAAATTCAGCCATACGACTTGCGTCTTTTGATAATTCACAAGTAAAAATTTAAAACTATATATAGACGCAAGTCGTGGCTTCATTTATTTCGTCAATTGCTCAAGATAATCGTCTTTTTGCTGAAAAAATTTAATAGGCCCGTCCGGATCGCCTGCTATGAACTGCTTGACGAGCTGATTCTTGCTGTTTCGCATCTCTTCTTTCGTGCCGACCTCCACAACCCTACCTTCGTAAAGCATGGCTATTTTGTCAGCTATTTTAAAAACGCTTTCCATATCGTGGGTTACAACGACACTTGTTATGGAAAGCTTTTTTGAGAGATCAATTATGAGTTTATCTATTACACCCGCTACTATCGGGTCGAGTCCCGCAGTCGGTTCATCATAAAAGATTATTTCCGGGTCCATCGCAATAGCCCTTGCCAGACCCACCCTTTTTTTCATGCCGCCGGAAAGTTGGCTCGGCATAAGATCCTCAAAGCCGCGAAGCCCTACGAGCTCGAGTTTCATCTTCATGACGATCTTTATGACGCTCTCTTCGAGCTTCGTGTGCTCTCTGAGCGGCAGACTCACGTTTTCGCCGACGTTCATGGAATCGAAAAGAGCGGATCCTTGAAATGACATGCCGATACGTTTTTTTATTTTATCCATTTCGTCTTCCGGGAGATTTGTTATGTCCTTGCCGAGAAGGTAAATTTTGCCGTCGTCTGGTTTTAGCGTGCCTATCATATGCCGCAAGAGAGTGCTTTTGCCGCATCCGGAGCCGCCCATAATGACAAAGGTTTCTCCTCTATAAATGTCGAGATCGACGCCATTAAGGACTGTTCTGTCGCCGAATTTTTTGACGATATTATTTGTTTTTATTACTATTTCTTTCTTTTCCATGTTCATCCATCATTGCTTCGGGTGCGATAGCACCCGAAGCAATCTCTCGATTGCCTTGTTTCGCTTGTAACATTTTTTGAGATCCTTCGGCGCATTGTGCGCCTCAGGATGAAATTCGGCCTTATGACCCCGAAACTTCGGGGTCATGACCTCATTTTACATATTCGAAAAATAGAAGATACCCGTCAAAACACAATCAAACAGTATAATCAGGATAAAGCTTGTGACAACGCTTACCGTGGTTGATTTTCCGACGCCTTCTGCGCCACCCCTTGTATTTAACCCCATGTAGCATCCGACCATCGCGATTATGATCGCGAAGCTAATGCTTTTAACGATACCTGTCCAAACGTCTTTCCATATGAGAAAATCAAACGAAACGTCCAGGTACCTGTACGGGTTGAGGCCCAGGTTATATACCCCGACTAAAAATCCGCCGGCTATGCCTACTATATCGCTAAAAATCGTAAGGCATGGAAGCATAATTAAAAGTGCTAAAAAGCGCGGGATCACGAGAAATCTTATCGGATTAAGCGCCAGTGTCTGGAGCGCTTCTATCTGCTCGGAAACCTTCATTGTTCCGAGTTCCGCCGTTATGGCGGCACCCACTCTTCCCGCAACGACCAAAGCGGTTAAAACCGGTCCCAGCTCACGGGCAACGCTTACGCTGACCATGGCGGCGACATAAATTGTTCCGCCGAGTTTCGCAAGTTGGTAAGCGCTCTGCATCGCTATGACTATGCCTGTAAAAAAGCCGACGAAAAATACGATAATAATGCTCCTTACGCCGACAAAGACCATTTGTTCGAAAATACTTTTTAACTTCGGAAATTTCTTTTTAAAAGGGCCGACGACAATCCAAAACACGGTCTGAAAAAATAAACCCAGCACGTTTACTACATGCTGGGCAGTACCTATAATTAATCTACCGATTGCTTCTATTATACGCATATTTATAATGTGAATATCAGCTGAACGCCTTTATTGCTTCTTCCTCTTCCGAAGTAATATCAAAAAGTTTTTCCAATTTTGTTATCTCAAATAGGTTTTTAACTTTTGTTGAAAGATTGGTAAGCTTTAGCTTACCTCCGTAAGACCTGAGCCCTTTAAGTACCTCGACTAAAGTTGCAAGGCCGGAGCTATCAACGTAACTCACGCCTTTAAAATTCAACACGATCTTATCTTTCTTAGCGCCGACAATCTTATCGAAAGTTTTTTTGACCTCTGGAGCGGTATTAATATCGATCTCGCCGGTCATATAACAAACGAGAATGCCGCTTTTGTCTTCCTGCTTAATCTGCATCAATGCCTCCCTTTTTTGTCTCCTATAAATTTTACCATAAAAACTTTATTTCCTCTACTACTATTATCATATCTCACTTTGTCCATCATCTTACGAATGATAAATACGCCCCTTCCGCCTTCTGTCAGGAGGTTTTCTTCCTTTGTCGGGTCAGGAACCTTACCAGGATCAAAGCCTTTACCTTTATCTTCTATTTCAATGGCAAATCTGCCGTCTTCCAAAGAATAAGAAATGAAGACGGGAAGGTCTTTCTTGTTTTTATTGCCGTGTATGATAGCGTTTTTAACGGCTTCTTCCACGCATAAACGTATGTCGAATATCTCGGATTTGTCTACGTTTTTGGATTTTAGAAAATTTTCTATCTCGGTGCTTACCTTTCTTATATATTTTATGTCGCTTGGTATTTTCACTTATTCGGCCTCTGGTTCTTCAAAAATTCCCATTTTTCTGAATTTCTCATATCTCTGTTTTATGAGCTTGTTTACGTCTATCGCCGTCAGGGTATCGAGATCCTTCCTTATTACTGCCTTTATATTTCCCGCTATCTCTTCGGGATTCCTGTGTGCTCCCCCAAGGGGTTCCTTTATTATGTCGTCTATTACTCCCAGTTCGCATAAACTCTTGCCTGTCAGCTTCAGGGCTTCTGCGGCATCGGGCGCTTTTGAGCGTTCCTTCCATAAAATAGCAGCGCATCCTTCCGGAGATATAACGGAATAATAGGCGTATTCCAGGACGTATAGCCTGTCCGCCACGCCGATACCCAAGGCGCCTCCCGAACCGCCTTCACCTATTACAAAAGCGATTATTGGGGTCTTTAAGGTGCTCATCTTAAAAAGGTTCCTGGCTATGGCTTCAGCTTGTCCTCTTTCCTCAGCGCCTATTCCGGGGTAAGCGCCGGGTGTGTCTATAAAAATGACTATTGGCAGTCGAAATTTTTCCGCAAGCTCCATCACCCTCATCGCCTTTCTGTAACCCTCTGGGTGTGCGCTCCCGAAGTTGCGCATGAGGTTTTCTTTGGTATCCTTGCCTTTTTGGTGTCCTATAATGGCTATTTTTTTACCGTCTATTCTCGCAAGACCCGCCACGATCGCCTTGTCGTCTCCGTAAAGCCTGTCTCCGCGAATTTCCACGAAATTTGTCATAATCAAATCTATGTAATCCAGTGTGTAAAGCCTCTTCGGGTGGCGCGCTATCTGTACCCGCTGCCAGGGATTTAGATTTTTGAATACTTCCTGTTTTACTTTCCTGAGTCTTTCCTCAAGCTTTTTTACCTCTCCGGATAGATCTATATCTTCTCTCGCGGTAAAGCTTCTGAGCTCTTCTATCTTTTTCTCAAGCTCTATTATGGGTTTTTCAAAATCTAATCCGTTCATGCTTTTATTCTATTATGGTAACCGTGGTGCCGGCGGGGACAATGGCATAAAGTTCTTCGACATCATCATTGCTCATTCTAATACAACCCTTGGTGATGTGTTTTCCGATAGAAGCCAGGTTATTGGTTCCGTGAATGCCGTATCCGGAAATCGATAGCCCAATCCAGCGTGATCCCAGTTCATATTCTGCGCTGTCCGGCTTAACCACGGCTCCCACTTTATACCAGACCGGGCTTATGAGTTTTTCCTCTATTTTAAATGTTCCGGTTGGCGTCGTGAGATTTTCTCCTGTGGCAACAATATATGTTTTTATGGTTTCGCCGGTTTGTTTTTTTAGCGCCAGGATATTTTCTGATTTGTTGACTAAAATTTTAAATTTTATCTTGCTGACCTTTAAGGACTTCCCCGGCAGTATAAGATCGCTTTTAAGAGTGTTTGACCTTTTAAGTAATTCGACTGTGGTATTAAACTTGGATGCGATCCCGGCTAACGTATCACCCGGTTTTATCTGGTAAGAAAAGCTTTCGTTTGTAATAACGTCCGAGAGTAAAATATTCATGTTGATCTCTTCTATGTCGCTTTGAATTCTTGCGGCGTCTTCTGGATCGGGGAATCTTTCGATAAATCTTTCAAGTGTTTTCTTCGCGCCGGCATAGTCTTTTTTTGCCTTGTAACTTTTTGTCAGATTGATAAATGATTCCTCCGCTACTTCGGCGTCCGGAAAACGCTGAACGAGGTTTTCAAAAAACCTGATGGCCCTGTCATGATCGCCTGCGGAATAAGCGTCCATGGCATTTTTGTAGAGCGTCATTATGTTTTTTGAATCGATTTTATCGGTAAGGCGCAAGCCCCTTTTTAACGCAAGGTTCTTAACGCCGGAAGAGATAAATATTACGGCTAAAGTTATTAAAATGAGAGTAACAACAAATCTTTTATTCATATAAAACCCGACTTTTTATATCATCGCGAACCAGAGTAAAAACGCGAGTGCAACACCTGAAATAATACCTACTAACACTTGTATGGGGGCATGCCCCAAGAGCTCTTTTAACCTGTCTTCCTGAATGCGGTGCCTCCAGTATATATCTTCCAGCATTTTGTTTAGAATTTCTGCCTGTTTTCCCGTAGCGCGCCTTACCCCCTGTGCATCAAATATCACGATAATGGAAAAAACAAGCGTTACGATAAACAGCGCCGAATCAATGCCGAAACAAAGTCCTACTGAAGTGCTTAAAGCGCTTACGGTTGCGGCGTGGGAGCTCGGCATGCCGCCGGTACCCCCAAACCACCGGAAGTCAAACCTCTTCTCCCTTATGACACCGATAATTACCTTTATGGTCTGGGTAATCATCCAGGTAGAGAGAGTGATCCAGAATATTTTATTTCCGGCTAGCGTTATGATCAGGTTTTTTGTAGTTCCCATATGTCAATATTAGGTAGTTATTATAGTATAAATATATCGTCTATGCAACAGATTTTAAAGCGGGCTTGTCACTTCCCTACGCAGAATTTTGAGAATATCCTGCCCAGTATATCCGGCTCTACACTATCTCCCAGAATAGAACCTAAAAAGAATACCGCCTCGTTAAGATCGGAAGCTACTATTTCCGGTAGAGGGTTGCCTTTTTTCTCGAGGGCGCTTATAGCTTTTCGCATGCACTTTTTTGCCCCTTCCAGATCTTTTCTGTGCCTTAAATTGGTCACGAAGGTTCCTTCCGGATGTGGAATCTGGCCATGCCAGATTTTCCGCAATATGGTCTTTTCTACATTGTCGAGGTTCCTTCTTTCAAGCAGGGAAATCTCTATTATTTCATCTGTGGATGTGGTTTTTTTTATCTTATCCAAATCAAGTTTTCTTTTCAGGTCGTTTTTGTTGGCAATAATTATGAGGTTCTTCCCTTTGATGCTATTAAAAATCTCCTTATCCGTTTTTGACCAGTGCCTGTTTAAATCAATCATGAATAAAATAAGATCGGCCATTTTTATATATGACCTGGATTTACGTATTCCGTGTTCTTCTATGATGTTCCTCGCTTCGGATATGCCAGCGGTGTCGGCCACCCTTACCGGTATGCCCTTTAAGTTTATTTCTTCCTCTATAGCATCGCGTGTCGTACCCGGGATAGGGGTAACGATTACCCTGTTTCTTCTTAAAAGGACATTCATCAACGAGGATTTTCCGACGTTGGGTTTTCCGCATATGACACAGAGTATCCCCTCTTTCAGAATCATCCCTTTCCAGGCTTCGTCGATAAGCTTTTCTATTTTCTTGGAGATCCTCGCTAATTTTCCGGATATTTCGAATTTTGGCATAAGCTTTATATCCTCTTCCGAAAAATCGATCCGGGCCTCCATTTCGCTCAAGATATTTAAAAGTTCCTCTCTCATCGCCCGTACTTTTGAGGAAAATTCTCCCTCTAACTGCCCGAGCGCCACTTTCATGGAGCTTTCCGTTTTTGACCGGATAATATCGAGAACTGCTTCTGCCTGCGTAAGGTCAATTCTGCCGTTTATAAACGCTCTTTTGGTAAATTCTCCCGGTTCGGCAAGTCTTGCACCGAGATTTAAAACTAAATCCAGAACCTTTCGCAAGGGAATAATGCCGCCATGGCAGTTTATTTCCACAACGTCTTCCTTTGTATAACTTTTCGGGGCCTTCATAACGGTCAGTATAACTTCATCTATTATCTCGTTTTTTGGTTTTTGTTCTTGCACTTTTGATTTTTTCCGCTCGAGGCGGAGATTTTTTCTGTCCGAGGCGGAGATTTTTTCCGCCCGAGGCGGAGATTTTCTTATGATGTGTCCGTAGTGCACGGTGTATGTTTTAAATCCGGACGGTTTGGATTTGTCTTTCGATACAAAAATTCTGTCTGCTATGGAAAGCGCTTTTTTCCCGTTTAGGCGCACTATCCCTATCCCGCCTTCTCCCACCGGTGTGGAAACGGCAGCAATCGTATCGTCCGCATTATGCAAAAAACCGCCTTTTCTCAACATTCCCTCTCTAGTGACATACAAGGTCAACTTCGTAAATTACCGTTTTTGCTTCGCCCACTACAAAAAAAGACCCGGCAACCAATATTATGTCTTTTGCGCCGACCAGCGTACTAGCCTTATCCAGCGCTTCCTTAACCGATTTCGTCAATATAATTTTTTCCCTTTTTATAAATTTTTTGATTAAGCGGGGTTCTTCCCCGCGTTCGATTTTTGCTTTTGTAAGAATGATAGTATCCGCCAGTCCTGAAAGTTCTTCGCAGACACCTTTTATATCCTTTTCCTTCGAGATACCGAGAATAAGAATAAGCCGCTTGTATTTGAAATTTCTCCTGATTGTTTCCTTTAATGTGGCGGCGCTTGCCCTGTTTTGGGCTCCGTCCAGGATGACATAAGGATTTTTAGCCGTTACCTCGCACCTACCGGGATTTCTTGTTTTTTCTATGCCGATTTTTATATTCTTTCCCGAGATTTTCGCACCCTTTTTTATCAGATTCTCGGCTATCGCCACACTACAGGTCGCATTCAATACCTGGTGCCGGCCGAGGAGGTAACTGGTGCATTGTTTATAATTTTTGAGGGCGCCGCGGATATCAAATATCTCTTTTTCGTCGTCATGGTAGATCTCGTTAAAATTTATGTCTTTTCCGATTAAAGTAAGTTTAGCGTTTAAGGCCGTGCATTTTCCCCGGATTACCTCCAAAACACTTCTCTTTTGGGGAGCGCTTACCACAACACGCCCTTCTTTTATGATACCGCTTTTCTCCCGCGTTATTTTTTCCAATTTTTCTCCCAGGATCTCAGTGTGGTCGTAGCTTATGGGTGAAATAACCGAGACGGTAGGGCAAACGATGTTGGTCGCGTCTAACCGGCCGCCCAGTCCGACTTCTACCACGCCGTAATCTATTTTCTTTGCCTTAAAATAGTTAAAGGCGAGAATTGTGTAAATTTCAAAAAACGTGGGAGAAAACCCGAGATTCTGATTCTTTAGTTCCCTTTTTATTTTGCTGGTATAAAAAGCAAAATCATCTTCGTTTATCGCTTCGTTGTTAAGCCTTATTCGTTCACGCGGGCTTATAAGATGCGGCGACGTATAAAGACCTACGTTAAAATCCGCTTCCGTAAGTATGCTAGCGGTAAAGGATGCGATCGAGCCCTTACCCTTTGTACCGGATATATGAACGGAAGAGAAAGTATCCTGGGGGTTATCAAAAACCTCGGCCAGGCGGAACATTCTTTCTAGCTTAAAGGGCCTACGGTCTTTATAACCTATTTTCTCATAATTGATAAATGAATTTAGGTACTCGAGAGCCTCTTTGTAGTTCATATTCCTGCCTCCAGGAAAGGGTATAATTATACCATTAATAAAGAGAGAAGGAAAATAAAATTCTGGGTAATTTACTCTTTGAGGATTTTAATCTCGGTCCCGAGGAGGCTTATCTTGCTTCGCAGTTTATCGATTTCTTTGAGGAGGGAATCGATTTCCTTTTCTAAACTACTGACCCTTTTATTCCAGATGGAAATCTCATCGCCCGATAGCGACAATTCACCTTTTTTCGCCAGAAGCTTTCTGATGCTTTTTAATTTGGAGGCGTGTTCGGTGATTTCTTTTTTCTTTAATTTGTACTCGGATCGCTTTTTCGCAAGTTCGTCTTTTAACTCGTGTATTTTTGGTTTCATCTTATCTTTTAGCAACGAGATCTGCGAGTCCAAATTGTTTTTACCTGTCCTCAAGGCGCCTTTGAGCGTGCGGATCTTTTGAGCCGTGAGGTCTTTTTCTTTATTGAAATTATCCCTTAAGGAGGAAATCTTTGCGTTTATGTTTTTCTTCTGATTTAACGTCCTCTCGAACGACGGATCCTTTTCAAGTATGTCTTTTAGCGTGTTTTCGCTGACACGGCCACACCCTGTAAGAAAAATAATTATAAAGAATAACGTCAGAATCTCTGTAACCCCCCTTTGCCAAATTGCTCCGCCTTCGCCGAATTGTTTGCACGTTCGGCTTCGGCGGATAAGTTTCGCGTTTGGCTTCGGGGAACAAGTTTGTATTTTGATCTGTGCAATCATATATTAAATTTAAAATCTATTATATCGCCGTCTTTTATTTCATACTCTTTTTTTTCCAATCGCAAGAGCGCTTTTTTCTTTGCTTCCTTGAGCGAGCCGCATGCCGTTAAATCATCGAAATTTATAACCTCTGCTTTTATGAATCCTTGTTGAATATCGGAGTGGATTTTCCCAGCGGCTTCTATCGCGGTTCGGCCGCGTTTTACGGGCCAGGCCTTTGTCTCGTTTCCCTTGGTCGTAAAAAACGTTATATACCCGAGAGCGTTATATGCAAAATCGATTACCCTGTCGCGCGCCGGTTTCTCAATGCCCATCTCCTTAAGAAATGCCTCGCCGTCGGGTCCTTTCAAATCGGCAATCTCGGCCTCAAGCTTCGCGCAGAATTCCATGCAACCGACTTTTTTCCCATTGCAGAAATCGTCTATTTTCTTCACAACCTCGCTTGACTTTTGGGTTTCGTTTATATTGCCAAGGATAAATATAGGTTTTTTACTCAAAAATTGGAAACCCCGGACCTGTTTTTCTTCGTCAGGCGTTAATTCCAGATTGCGCAGGGGCTTACTCCCCTCCAGAAATTCCTTGCACTTGAGAAGCACTTTGCATTCAAGATCTTTTTCTCTTGATTTTCCCTGTTTCATCTCTTTCAGGAGACCAGGGAGCCGGTGGTTGATTATCTCCAGGTCTGCGAGCAGAAACTCCGTATCCATCCGCTCAATATCTTTGACCGGATCGCTCCCTGAAAATATTCCCAAGACTTCCATGATAGCCTCTATTTCCTTTATGTGCGGTATGTGAAAACCGGGTAGATCTTCGAATATTATTTCTGCGTAGGTAAGCTTTTTGGGATTAAAGAATGTTTTTAGTTTCTCGAGACGCCTGTCAGGGATTTTTACCGCCGCGAGGTGGGGTTTGGTAGGATCAAGGGATTCTATTTCGTCTTTCGTTTTGCCGGTAATGGCTTTAAAACACGTTGACTTCCCGCATCCTGAAAAACCGACTATCGCTATTTTCACGGGCTTTTATCCTTATAGCTTAAACCCTGCGGCTTGAAAAAGCTTGATTATCCGCATTTTGAATACCCGCACGCCTTACAGACCATGCAGCCTTCGATGTGCCATAACGCTCCCCCGCAATCGGGGCATACGCCGACGATGTTTCCCGTCTTTTTTTTCGACGTTACGGCTATGCCGCCGCCTTCGGCGCCGGCTTGGGCTGTGCTTTCTTTTTCTCCGCCGGAAACGGCTTCGGTAGTGGGATACAGGGGGTCTTTTTCCGGCATCGGAACTTCTTTGGTTTTGACAAGGCGTCTTTCTATAACACGCGCGATAGCATCACTACAAGAAAATATTCTGCCTCCCTTTTCCCAGCTCGGGGAAGGACACCTTATCCCTCTCAACTGTTCGATAATAGAATTGAGATCTATTCCGCTTCTCAGTGCCAGAGACAAGAGTCTCCCGATGGCCTCAAGCTGGCTCATCGCGCAGCCACCCGCTTTTCCCATTTGCATGAATACTTCGAAAGGTAAGCCTTCCCCGTCTTCGTTAATGGTGATGTAGAGATTCCCGCAACCAGTGGCAATCTTCGTCGTCGCGCCGTAAATGACGTCCGGCCTGGGTCTGGGGCCAATTTTTGAAAGCGGTTCTTCTTCTTTTGTTTTTTTCTCTTTCTCAAGATTCAATACTTGTTCTTCCCTGGAACCGCTTCTGTAAACAGTCACACCCTTGCAGCCCGTCTTGTATGCCAGCATGTATACTTCTCTTATGTCTTCGGTGGTACTTTCGTTCGGGAAATTTACTGTTTTGGAAACGGCGTTGTGGGTGTGTCTCTGGAAAGCCGCCTGCACCCTTATGTGCCAGGCGGGGGTGACGTCGAAAGATGTAACGAAAAGTTCCCGGACATCCTGCGGGATTTCTTTTATGTCTTTTATAGAACCCTGTTCCGCGATTCTTTTCATTAACTCGGAAGAATGAAAATCGCGCTCTTTTGCTATCTTTTCGAAATAGGGATGAACTTCGACGAATCTTTCGTTGTCCAGTATTTTTCTTACGTATGAAATCGCAAAAAGGGGCTCGATCCCGCTTGAACAGCCGGCAATAATGCTGATGGAACCGGTAGGCGCTACAGTCGTTAAAGTAGCATTTCTCAGGTGGAGTTTTTTGTACTTTGCATAAATACTTTTTTCGAAATTTGGAAAAACTCCCCTTTCTTTCGCAAGTTCCCGGGAAGCATCCAATGCCCTGTCCAGGATGAATTTCATCAGTTTCTCCGTCAATATAATTGCTTCTTCGGAGTCATATCTTATACCCAGCTTTATTAGCATGTCCGCAAATCCCATCACGCCAAGGCCGATTTTGCGGTTTGCCTTTGTCACCTCCTCGATAGACTTCAAAGGATAGCAGTTCATGTCAATAACGTTGTCCAGGAAGTGAACGGCAACTTTTACCGTTTTAGCGAGCTTCTTCCAGTTAATCTCCTTTACATCCTCATCTAGCATCAGGGACAAATTGACCGAACCAAGGTTGCAGCTCTCATAAGGAAGAAGTGGCTGTTCGCCGCAGGGATTTGTTGATTCGATATCGCCAAGTTTGGGCGTCGGATTATCTTTATTCAGCCTGTCCATAAAGACAATACCCGGCTCTCCGTTTTTCCACGCCATGTTGACAATGAGATCGAGAGTTTCTTTGGCGTTTATTTTTTTGACAACATTCTTTGTATGCGGATCGACAAGTTCAAATTCGGCGTTATTCATGGCCTTTTTGATAAAATCTTCGGTCAATGCAATCGAAATATTAAAATTTGTTATTTCCTTATCGTTTTCTTTGCACGTGATGAATTCCAGGATATCCGGATGATCGATCTTAAGAATGCCCATATTCGCACCGCGCCTGGTCCCGCCCTGCTTGACGGCCTGGGTGGCGGCGTTAAAAACTTTCATGAAAGAAACAGGACCGCTCGAGATTCCACCGGTAGAACGAACGGGAGAATTTTTCGCCCTGAGGCGTGAAAAACTAAAACCGGTTCCGCCGCCTGACTTATGTATTAAAGCGGTATCTTTTATCGTTTCAAATATGGAATTCATCGAATCTTCTATCGGAAGAACAAAACAGGCCGATAATTGCTGGAGGTCACGTCCTGCGTTCATGAGAGTCGGCGAATTGGGAAGAAATTCCCGATTTGCCATTACGTTGTAAAATTCTTCTTCTGTTTTTTTCGTGCTTTTTCCTCCGGAGGCGGAGGTTTTGGTGTATAGTTTATCTGCTTTGGCTATATTTTTTGCCACGCGGCGAAGCATATCTTCCGGCGTTTCGGCGGCGTTGCCGTTTTGATCCTTCTTTAAATATCTCCTTTCTAAAACCCGCAATGCGTTTTCCGAAAAGTTCAAAGGTTTATTCTGCATCTTGCGCTCCTTTTCAAAAATTATTATAAATTATCCCAGAGGGGAATAATAAAAACAAATATATCACATAGGAATAATTTGTCAAGACAAATATACAATATATAGTATCTTTCCGACGAAGAAACACTACTTATTGTATAAAGAAAATAGAGGGCTATCGGTAGGGTAAGAAGTGTTTTTTATTCTTTTTTGGTCTTCAGCGTATCTTTGAATTCGCTGATTCCGGCAATAAGCGCGATAACTCCGCCAAATATAAGAATTGCCGGAATAACACCTCTTGAAATAAATAAAAATTCATACCACCAGGAGATAAGTAATACAAGGCCAATAAATGCGACAACAGCGCCTATTACAATGCTTAAAGTTTTTCCCATTTTTTTATTACCTCCTTGTATAAGCAACTTTTTTTCATTATATCATGCTATGAAAAAAAGTAAAGTTTTTTCTATCAACCCCGTTCCAAATCTCCTATTCAACGTTTTGATTGTATCAAAATGTTTCGAGCGGCTGGTTACCATATAACTATATTAACCTATAAATAATGCGATTTGGAACCGGGTCAATAATAATGGCTCAGGAAACTGTTTATAATATCTTCCCTTGTAATGACACCTATCACTTTTTTATTCCTGGTAACGGGCAGCTGACGATAGGGTTGTTCCATGAATATTTTTGAAACATATTCCAGGCAATCATTTTCTTTTACCGAAAGAACGTTTGTCGTCATGATATCCTTGGCGCTCATCTTCATAAAACTCTCCGATTGCATGGCCCTTATTATGTCCTGTTCGGAAACAACGCCGACAAGTTCGCCTTTCGCGTTTACAACAGGCATATTGCTTACCTTTTTTTCCGTGAGTTCCTTGCTAATGCGTTGAATATTGTCATTTGTTTTGGCAACAATACTTTTTTGTTTCATGATATCTCTTACATAAGCCATAAGATCACCTCTTTTCCTGATTATAGATGATGCATTCTTTATTAAAAGGTACTCGATGAACGGAATTAAAGCACTTGATCAGAATCGAGCCTTTTTTCTTTTTTGAACTTATAAAAAACTTAATTTTTTTATTGCTAATCCGGACTTTTAAATCACATTTTTTCCATCTAAGACCGAATTCTACACCTCGCCAGTGCCCGGGTAGAGATGGCTCAAAGGAGGGCATCTCATCGATGATGCGAAAACCCGAAAATCCCATTATCGCGGCCTGCCAGGTACCACCGAGACTTGCGGCATGAATGCCCTCCCGGGTATTGCCGTGGGTATTTTTAAGATCAGCGTAAAGCGAAAACAGGAAAAAGAGATACCCCCTTGTCGTATCCCCTACTTCCGAAGCTATTATCGAGTAAATGCTTGAGCTCAGAGAGGATTTGTGAAGGGTTCTTTTTATATAATACGAATAATTCTTGGACTTCTGGCTTTCCGTAAATTCTTCCGGCAGCAAATACATAAGCATGACAACATCCGCCTGTTTTACAAGCTGTGTTTTTGATATTTCTCCAAGAGCTATGTCCTGAGGTAGAACCGGCATGAAATAACGGTCCAGGGTATTAAGAACCACGTCTTTTTTCCGTAAGTAGCCGTCGAATTCCTCGAAGATACCCTTTGACTTCGAAACCGGGATTCTCATTTTATCTGCAATACGCACCCAGTTTTCGGCTTCTTCGGGTTTGAGTGAGAGTTTTCTTTCTATTTTTTTAAAAGTCCTTGGATTTTTTTTGCTGAAACTTCGATAGAGCCGGCTTGCTTTGCAAAGATTCCATTCGGCCATTTTATTAGTATAGACGTTATTGTCGACTTTTTCGTGAAATTCGTCTGGGCCGATTACTCCTTTGATTTCAAAACGCTTTTTCTTTCTGCTGTACGTGACGCGACTCGCCCAGAACCTTGCCGTCTCAAATATAATCTCCAATCCAGCCTTGAACATAAACTCGATATCTTCGGTCGCGGCAAAATAGTGACAAACCGTATAAGCAATGTCGGAGACGATGTGGTGTTCCAGGTCGCCGGTGTGAATTTCAATAATTGTTCCGTCCAGATTTTTTGAATACGGCGGGGTGGTATCTTTACCTGTATCGGCGGATTCCCACGGAAAGAGTGTTCCCTTATAACTTTTTTCCGTCGCGATTTTCCGCGCAGCGTCAAGGCGGTGAAATCTGTACATTAAAAGATTTTTTGCGATTTTGGGGTTTGTATATATAAAAAAGGGCAGGACGAAAATTTCCGTGTCCCAGAAAATATGGCCTCGATAACCGTTCCCGCTCAAGGTCCTGGCGCTTATGCTTATATTTTCGTCGTTTTCGTTTCCTGATATCGCAAGGTGATATATGTTAAAACGAAGCGCTTTCTGGACTTCCTTATCCCCTTCTATTTTGACATCCATTGCCTTCCATTTTTCCTGCCAGGTTTTTATGTGTTTTTCCAGCAATTTTTCAAAACCAATATTTTTTGCCCGGTAGAGCTCTTTAGTGGCTATTTTTTCCAGTCTCCCGTAACTGATATGTCTCGAGGTATATATGGAGAAAATCTTCGTAAAACACAATGTCTCGCCTTTTTTAAGCGTCATGTTAAAGATTTTATTCAGGGTGCCTACACTTTGGCCTGCGCCCCTTGCTACGGCGAGAAAAGAGGTATAAGCAATCCATATTTTGTTCGTGAAGGTTTTGACGCACAGATAATTCATGTCTTTAACCGCGGATACGTTAACAAGCTGGGTATGCCTTTTTCTTCCCTCCAGAAGACTTCCGATGTTCGTCACGGAATCGTCCACCGTATCCTGCACTATAATCCTGGCGGGCTTATCCAGGGCTTTAAGGTAAATCTGCATGCCTCCTATGTGCGTGTCGCAAAGACTGAAAAACCGGAGTGATTCATATAAAAATCTCCTGCCTTTTGTGTCCGAAAAAACGGTCCTCCTTACAAGCAACCCTTTTTGCAAATCCAGCACTCTCTCGTTCTCCAGGATATTCATCCTGTCGATATCCAGTTTTTCACCTTCGACTATAATACGGAAGTCTATGGGATTCGGCGCGTTGACCAGCTCCGGCACCATTGACGCGGCGGCATCATAAACGCCTGCGATATAAGTACCGGGCTCGGTGCCCTCGGGTATTTCCTCGTAGATACCCCTCGAACCAAGATAGCCGTTTCCCAGCGTAAAGGTGCTCTCCGTTACGTTCAGTTTATCGCGGGACCAGTTTTTTTCCGCAATAAGCCAGTCCTCTTTTGACACATATTTGGAAAATTTACCTCTCATGCCTTAAAAAGCTCCTCCAGTTTCTTGTAATTAATTTCGTTTAAATCCTCTACTATGATATCGGCTTTTTTCAGGATTTCCCTATTTCCTTCTCTGGCAATGCCGACGCAGAGCATGTCACCATTTTTCGCTGCTTCAACGCCGAGTTTTGCGTCCTCGAAAACTACCGACTCTCTCGGAGAAGTGCCGATTTTTTCACCGGCCAATAAAAATATCTCGGGATTCGGCTTTCCTTTTTTAAAATCTCCGCCGCCAACCACCGCGTCGAAGATATCTATAAGTTTTACTTTTTCAAGTATATATCTGCAATTTCTGCTGGAAGAGGCAGCGGCCACCTTTATGGTTTTCTCCTTTAATTTATTTACTAAATCCACCGTGGAATAGTATACCTCAATATCGTCTTTGTCGACAAGCTCGAGGTAGTATTCCTGCTTTCTTCGCGCCGCCTTTTTAAGTTCGTCCTGGTTTAAATCGAAAAGAATGGCCCTTGCCCCATCTAGCCGTGGGATACCGTCTACTTTTTGTTTATAGTCCGCGAAGGTGAAGTTTTTCCCGTATTCGGAAAACATCCGCTTCCAGGCCTTAAAGTGTAATGGTACTGTGTTGACAATAACGCCGTCTAAGTCAAATATAGCGCCTTTAAAACTCATTTTTTCAATGAAACCTGTCCTTGACCCTTGACATCATAGATGTCAAGGGTCAAGGATTCATCTCCTCCGAATTTCTCCCCTGCAGGCCTGCCTGACTGCCGTCAGGCGGGCAGGCCCGAAGGGTCGAATTGAACCCTTGACATCTTTGATGTCAAGGGTAAATTCGCACTTATAGCTTATGTCGCATTTCATGCTCCATAAGCTATGTGCTCATTTATTTTTTCACCAATTTCTCGAATTTTCCAAATAACGCCATCACGAGAAAAGTAAATATGGTTCCGACAAACGCGATGTAATAACTTCCAACACCGACGGCTAAACCGATCGCCCCCATAACCCATATGCCGGCAGCAGTCGTAAGGCCCTTTACGCTCGCTCCTTCTTTGAATATAACACCGCCACCCAAAAAACCTATGCCTATGAGAAGTCCCTGCGCAAGTCTTAGTATGTCGGCATTTTTGTATTCCGATACTAACACAAGGCCAAGAATACCGAAAATAGCGGCACCGAGGCAAACTAAAATATGCGTCCTTAAGCCCGCTGCTTTGTCGCGAAATTCGCGTTCAAGGCCGATAATTATTCCGCATAAAATCGCTATAAAAAGCCTCAAGACAATAGTGATCAAATTCATTTCAATCTCCCTTCTTATTTTGTTCTTAGCTTATGTGGCGCCAAATCCACAATGGTGTTAACGGACATTTCTATGAGATATTTAGGAAACGGAAATCTTGCCTCCGGAATTCCTTTGTCGCTTGATTCTTCCTCTTTTACGTGCCGGATTACGCGCTTTGCAATTCTTTTTGCAAGTTTTTCATGCCAGACATCAAGTGTTTTTTTGGGGATTTTGCCTTCTTTTACAATCCTTGCCTTACCCTCTATGGAATAGCCCTTATATTTATGTTCATCTATAACGGTAAGTGTAATATGAGGATTCTGTTTTAGGTTTCTATAGGTGCAATTTTTATAAATATCCAGGATAAAAATTTTTCCTTTTGGGTCTACCCTTATAATTCCTTTTGCGGAAGTATGTATTACACCACTATTGTCATGTGAAGAAACAACGGCAAAATGATGCTTATCTAAAAGATATTTAACGCCGTATGGAATTTTTGTCATTTCGTCCCCGTTAAGAAATTAAAATATGCGCCTAACAAAAAGATAACGAAAATCACCGGGACATACCAACTCATGCCGAAAAACTTCTTTCTGGGTCTGGTAACCATAGCCACGATGATAATGGCCGTCATAACCATGACCGTAGAGGCTGACCACATATGACTGGGCGAAACATCCTGCAATATAGGCGCTTTGCGATATAAAATATCGTCAACAAAAATAATCGTCATATTAAACAAATTGCTGCCGAGCATGTTGGCTATAGCTATTTCTTTAGCGCCTATCAAGAGTGCGGCTATGGATACGGTAATCTCCGGAAGCGTCGTTATAAAACCTATGAAGAGACTCCCTATGAAACTCTCGTTTAACCTGAGGACATAGGCCAATTCCTTTCCGATATAGGCAAGCCATATTCCGCTTACGATAATAACGGCCGCAGCTATTCCGTAATAAATATACGCTTTTTTGGCAGAAATGTCATCATATTTGTTTTTAGATTCTTGCAGATTTTCTTTCTGCGAACTTTGTCTTTCCTGCCGGCCTTTTTCAAAATTGTATATAAATCTTGTTATGAGGCAGTATGATATGAAAATTGCTACGCTAAATATCCCTACATTACCCACACTCCACAGAGAAAAACCTTCTCCTTGGAATGCAATCCCTATCGCTGCCAGCGTAACGGGAATAAGGGTAAAGGCTGCGGTTAAAACCTGGCCTGAACTTATGGCGCTTAAAATGGGGCCTGGCCTGTACAATAAATCCAAGAGACCTATGTTAAGCAGATTATAGGAATTTGCGCCCAGGAGATTCCCCACTGTCAAATCAGGCGCGTTTACGAAGACAACGCTTCCTACGCCCGTAAATAACTCCGGCAGACTCGTTGCCGTCGCCACCAAAACCACGCCGATCCAGAGCCGGCTAAGACCTGTTTTTTCCGCGATTACATCGGCATATTTAGCCACGTGTTTTCCGGCAAACAAAATGAGCCCTGCGCATATAGCGAGTTTCAACCATACAATATTCATATTACCATACCCCCGCCGCAACAGTACCGCATGACGGGCATTTTTTGTTCTTTATCTTATTCTGTGTGATCGTATAGCCCACTCTCTCTATAAGAAGCTCGCCGCATTTATGACAACGGGTATTTCCTTCTCTGGCAATGTTGCCGAGATAAATATATCTAAGTCCTGCCTTCGCACCTATGGATGCTGCCTTATCAAGTGTCTCAAGCGGAGTGGGCATTGCATCCAGTAATTTATAGTCTGGGTGAAAACGGCTTATGTGCCAGGGGATATCCTTCCCTACTCCGGCAATAAACTCGGCGATGCTTTTAAGTTCTCTGTCACTATCGTTCATCCCGGGAACAACAAGCGTCGTCACTTCAACCCACATGCCTATCTTCTTCATGTGACGTATAGATTCGAGAACGGGCGCAAGAGTGCCTTTACACATTCTTTTATAAGTTTCGTCGCTAAATGATTTCAAATCCACGTTACAGGCGTCAAGATACGGTTTTATTGTATCGAGCGCCTCTTTTGTCATATATCCGTTCGTGACAAACGTGTTGTACAGGGCTTCTTTTTTCGCGATTTTTGAGGTGTCGTAGGCATACTCAAAAAATATTGTGGGTTCTGTATAGGTATACGAGATGCTTCTGCAATTATATTTTTTTGCCTTCCTAACAACCTCTTCCGGTTTCAGTTCGTAGCCATCGAAATCGCCGTCTTTTTTCGAGGCCTGCGATATCTGCCAGTTCTGGCAAAATTCGCATTGAAAATTGCAACCGACGGTCGCAATGGAATAGGCCTGTGAGCCTGGTAAAAAATGATACAGGGGTTTTTTCTCGATAGGATCGACGTGGGAGGCGATCGCCTTCCCGTAAACGTGCGTGTACAAGGTGCCTTTTTCATTTTTGCGAACTCCGCAGAATCCGTATCGCGAATCTTCTATTTTGCAATTGTGTGAACATAAAAGGCAGAGGACGTGGTTTTTGTCTAGTTTCTCGTATAACATCGCTTCTTTTTTCATATGCGTTCCTAGGATTTCTTCGCTGAGGGGCACAGGTTTTTTATCGCGCATTCCCCGCACATAGGTTTTCTCGCGGTGCATACATTGCGTCCGTGATTAACCAATAAATAATTGAAATCGAGCCAGTCTTTTACGGGAACGATTCCCATGAGGTTTTTTTCGATCTTGACGGGATCCTTTTCTTTACTTAATCCTATTTTCTCCGAAAGCCTCTTTACATGGGTGTCAACGGCTATACCTTCTGCCTTGTGAAACGAGCCTGACAGCACGATATTTGCCGTCTTGCGCGCCACGCCGGGAAGGGCGGTAAGCTTGTCCATCGCATCCGGAACTTTGCCGTTAAATTCTTCAACAATTTTTTTTGACGTTGCGATAATATTTTTTGCCTTGTTTTTGTAAAAACCCGTAGAGTGTATCTCTTTTTCCAGGACAGTCTGTCTTGCACGGGCAAAATCGCGGGGGTTCTTGTATTTCCGAAAAAGATCCGGCGTTATCCTGTTAACGCGCTCATCTGTGCACTGGGCGGATAGAATTGTAGAAATGAGAAGTTCGAAAGCGGACTTGTGTTTAAGAGTTGCTCGTGCCTTCGGGTATTTCTTCCGCAGTATTTTTATTATCTCTTTGGTTCTGTCTTTCGCTCTCTTCACCTTGCGCTTATCTTTTAAACTTTCCCATGAGCTCGGCTTCTTCGATAACGTGATCTTTCACGGCATCTAAAAAGGCGTTCTTCCTGAGACCCGGTTTTAAATCTAATTTCCCGTCGATGGCGTATATCCTGAAAAAGTATCTATGCGCCGGCCCGGGAGGCGGACATGGCCCGCCGTAACCAACCCGGCCGAAATCGGTCATGCCCTGTTTTGAACCGTCATCCAGGACCTTATCTTTCTTCAGGCCTTCCGGAAGCTTTCTCTTGTCGGCAGGGATCTCATATAAAACCCAATGAACCCACGTGCCCATCGGCGCGTCAGGATCATCCAAGATAATGGCTATGCTCTTTGCGTTTTCCGGAACGCCCTTCCATTCCAGCGGAGGCGAAACATCCTCACCCTTGCATGTATATTTTACCGGAATAAACTCGCCGTTTTTAAAAGCCGCACTCTCGAGTTCAAGTGCCATGACCTCACCCCCTTTAACAGTAAACATCAAGAATAAAACTAATATAAGCAATGCTTTTTTCATCTATCTAATAATATTACGGCCAGGTGTGATCGGACGGTTTCTCGTCGCATTCTATGTCGGATATAAAGCCGTTTTCAAAGGTCATGGTATAATCATCGTAATTCTCATCGCTACTCGAGGGGCATTCCAGCCATCTGGTACCTCTTATGTATTGCCTGTCGATAAGGGCTTGCAAGCGCTCTTTATGCCCCATGTCTTCCAGGGAATCCGTTTCTTTGTTCATAAACATGACAGCAGCGGTGTATATTACCTTTTGGTTGCTGATGCATATATTGTTTCTTGCCTTGTTGCGGCCTCTTATATAATTTGGCAGGGCTATTGACATTAAAAGCCCGATAATGACGACAATGATCATTATTTCGAAAATGGTAAATCCCGCCCTTTTTACTTCTTTACGCAAGCTACGCAAATTATGTCTTCTCCGATTCGTTTTGCGCGTTTAAATCGTAATTTCAATGCCCTATTTATGTTACGGATAGACAGATCCCCGACGCTTTCTATGCCGCTACCGAGAATCTTCGGTGAGATAACGATTATAATCCTATCTACCAATCCCGCTTTTAAAAAAGAGGTGATAATCCGACTTCCCCCTTCAACGAGTATGCGCCTTATACCTTTCGTATAAAGTATACGGATAATCTTCTTTAAGTCAATATTGCCTCCTTTTGAAGCCGGCAGGATAACGAATTCAATGCCTTTTTGCTTAAGGAGTTTGATTTTTCTTCGGGGTGCCCTTTCTGTCGTAATGACAATGGTCCTTCTCTTTTTGGTGACTTTTGCGATTTTCGCGTTAAGCGGAAGGCGCAATCTCCCGTCAATAACTATTCTTATAGGATTTTTGCCTTTTGCGAGCCGCGTAGTAAGGGAAGGGTTATCCGTAAGAACGGTTTTAGCGCCGATCAGGACGGCGTCGCTCTTAGCCCTTAAGAGGTGAGTAAATTTGCGGGTAGGAAAACTACTTATCCATTTAGAGGAGCCGTCTTTTGCGGCAATTCTGCCGTCCAAAGTCTGGGCAAATTTTAAGGTTATATAAGGCTTTTTCATCATTTAATGAGACCCACCCTTGACATCTTCAATGTCAAGGGTGTCTTCTTTTGAATTTTTTCTATGAAGGGTCAAATTAAACCCTTGGCATCTTTGATGTCAAGGGTAAATTCGGCCATATAATTTATGGTAACCAAAGTTACCATAAATTATGGCCTCATTTATATCCTACGCTACCGGGTGTTATAAATCAAGAAAAATCTTTGCTTGCCCCGTTCGAAAATTGTGCTATATTGTTTGTAATATGAAAAAAGTATTATTCATCGCAATAACGGCCTTTCTTATAGCCTCTTTCTCCTTGGTGGCGTGGGCGTTTCTTTTCTCTATAAGCCCGGAAGAAGAAAAAGCGCTCGGTAGAAGAATAGCGAAATCCATAGAAAGGCGCATGCCTGTTTACAAAGACATAGAATACGAAAAACGTCTCATGAGAATCGGGTATAATCTTGCCGGTGTCTCCGAGAGAAAAGATATAGACTACACTTTCACGATTATCGACAGGGATGAAATAAACGGTTTTGCGACATTCGGGGGTTATATCTACATATATAAGGGCGCGATGGACAAAACCGAAACCGATGACGAACTTGCCTCGATAATCGCGCATGAAATAGGCCATGTTTCGGCAAAGCATCTTACGAAAAGGCTCGAACAGGACAAGGCCTTTTCGTTCGGTTTTGCGCTTCTGGATGCATTTATCCTGCGAAAACAAAAACGAAGAAAAGACATTCAGAGAATAGTCAATATCTCTTATGACATAATCCGCAGGGGATACACCAAGCAAGATGAGTATGAAGCAGACCGTCTCGGTACCCGATATTGCTATCGGGCGGGCTATAACCCCTTAGCGGCTATTACCTTATTGAACAAATTAAAAAAAGAAAAGAGAGAAAATGGTATGCTAGCCATCTTTGAAAACATAGACATCTTGAGAACCCACCCCTACATAGACGAGAGGATAGATACGGTCCTCTCGGAAGTAGCCGCCATAAAGGCGGAGGAAGAATTTAAAAAACACGACCCGGCTATCTAAAATTGTAGTGTTTCCTCACGGGCTCTTTTATGTCCCAGACGCAGTCAAGCCCCTTCGGAAACGTGACAAAGTCTCCGGGACCGAAATTCACGCTTTTGCCGTCTTTGGTTTCTACGGTGACTTTTCCTTTAAGGATATAGCACATCTCTGTTTCGTCGTAATGCCAGTCAAAACGCGAGGCCTCCTTTTCCCATATGGGCCACGAAAAAACGCCTGTCTCTTTAAGTTTTGATTCCTGGATCTTTTCAATCTTAATCTTGTCCATACCGCACTCCTTTCGTTTTTAATGAGACCTGAACTCCTTCCCTGCCT
>JADHYN010000041.1 GCA_016782425.1 Candidatus Omnitrophota bacterium | reverse complement strand
CCCGCTCCCTAAACATCCTGGCCTCAACTAGCCTCGCCCTCTTACCGCAAGAAAAAAAGGAAAAATTACAAGTCATCCATATCACGGGGCACAAGGACTTTGATAAAATTCGGGATGTTTACCGTAAAAACGGAATACCCGCGGCGGTCTTCGGATTCATCGTAAATATAAACGAAGCCTATAGCGCTTGTGATATGGCCATAAGCCGGGCCGGCGCAGCAGCGATTTCTGAACTAGCGGCTTTTGGCAAGCCCATGATACTAATACCTTATCCGAGCCTGAAGAATAACCAGCGTTTTAATGCCATGTTTTTTGCGAAAAACACCGCAGCAATCTATAAAGATGAAAAGCGTCTCACCGATCTAGGACTAAAAGATTTAATAATCACCTTGATGGAAAATCCGGATAAACAGAAAATACTTTCTAGTAATGCCAGAAAACTTAGCATCGTTGACGGAGCCAAAAGACTAAAAGAAGTTGTGGAGAAATGCCAAGCGACAAAATACAAATAGAAAAAATTAAAGTACACTTAATCGGGATCGGCGGCATAGGCATGAGCGGCCTTGCATTTATTTTGTCTCGAATGGGCTCAAGTGTCACCGGTTCTGATATCGAGGAAAACAGCATCGTAAAAAAGCTGCGAGAAAAAAATATTACTATCAATATAGGCCACAAGGCCGAGGCCATAACCGATCAGGAACTTTGTGTTTACTCAACAAGTATTCGCGCAAATAATCCGGAGCTTTTACGGGCAAGGGATAAGGGTATTCCGGTAATTCCGAGGATCGAGCTTCTTGGCCTGGTGATGGAAAGATACGAAAAAGTAATCGGCGTTACAGGGACACACGGTAAAACCACAATTACCGCGATGGCGTCTCATCTTTTGCAAGTTGCAGGCACCGATCCCACGGTTTTAATAGGCGGAGAATCACCAAATTTTGACGGTAATGCAAAGCTGGGAAAAGGAAATGTGCTTGTCGCGGAGATAGACGAAAGTGACGGACGGTTTGTCGGCCTGAGTAATCTTACACATATTATCATGCCAAATCTCGAAAAAGAGCATATGGAATATTACCGGAGCGAATCCCATCTTCTTGATGTTTTTAAAAAGTTTTTAGGCGCACAGTCCGCGAAGAGCACATTTTTTTACAGGCGAGAAGACGGGAATCTGCAAAAGCTTGCTTCAGGTGCCTCGAGGGGCAAAAAGATTAGTTTCGGGTTTACCGACCGTTCCGATGTACGCGCGACCAATATTAGAATAGGCATATTCAGGATTGAGTTTGATTGTTCTTGCAGGGGGAATTACCTGGGCACCTTTACCATTAATATACCCGGTGTCCACAATGTTACAAACGCATTAGGCGTGATTTCTTTAGGGATAGAATTGGGCATTGATCCGGGTATGATAAAACATGCGCTCTCAACTTATAAAGGCGTAAAAAGGCGTTTTGAAGTCATAGGCGAGGCCTCCGGTGCGAAAATCGTGGAAGATTACGCGCACCATCCCACGGAGATAAAGGCCACGATTGCCGCTGCCTATTCGCTTAAACCGAAAAGGCTTATAACGGTATTTCAGCCACACAGGTACACCAGGACAAAATCCTTTTACAAAGAATTCTCATCTTCTTTTGCGGGGTCGGATGAAGTGATACTTACGGAGGTTTATTCCGCAAGCGAAGACAAGATTAAAGGCGCAGGCATTAAAAGCATATACGACATCATGGTGAAAGAAAACTCCGTTCCGGTTAGGCTCTTGGAAAAGGGCGCGATACCCGGTTACCTGTCGAAAAAAGCGAAAAACGGAGATCTTATTCTCATATTGGGCGCCGGGGATATAAACAAAACAGCGCACGAGGTTTTATTAGAATTAAAGAAATGAAAAAAAGAATCGATTTTCCTAAAATTAAAGGCAGGGTTTGTTTTAATGAGCCACTCTCCCGTCATACGACATTCCGCATCGGCGGGCCTTGCGCAGTATGGATCGAGCCACAGAATGAAAAAGAGCTAAAAAAGATTTTAAAATTTGCCGGATCTAAAGCGAAAAAGATATTTATAATAGGTGCGGGAAGCAATATACTGTTTCGCGATAAAGCGTTTAACGGCATGATGATTCATCTCGGGAGCAAAAATTTTAAGAAAATTCATTTTACCGGAACAAAAGCGATCATAGGCGCCGGCGCAATGTTAAACCGCGTTATCATGCGGGCTTGTAAAAAAGGCTTAAGCGGCGTAGAGGGCCTGGTGGGCATTCCGGGAACAATGGGTGGCGCAATCTTCATGAATTCCGGTTACAATCGGGTAGTAGCCAATTCTCTCGACGAAATAAAAGTCATGAGGAGGACTAACGGCAATATCAGGCGTTTAAAAAGTAAAGATATCAAGTTTGGATATAGACATTCCGGCTTAAATAGTTATATAATACTGGAGGCGACTTTACGTTTGAAAAAAAATAATAAGAAAATAGTTGCCGAGGAAGGGGAGAGGCTTCTTTATGCAAAAAAGAGAACTCAACCACTCAGCGAGCGTAGCGCAGGGTGCGTATTCAAAAATCCGGATAACAGAATTCCCGCTGCGCTTTATATCGAAATGTCGCAGCTTAAAGGTAAAAAAATCGGGGATGCAAAAGTCTCCGAAAAGCATGCAAATTTTATTATTAACGTCAAAAGCGCTAAGGCAAACGATGTCCTGCGGCTCATCAACTTTATTCGCAAGCGCGTCAAATCACGTTTTAATATAAATCTGATTCCGGAGATAAAAATTGTTTAAATCTAATAACGATAAAAAAACCGGTTACGGAAAAATCGCAGTGCTTGCCGGGGGGCCTTCAAGTGAACGCGAAATAAGCATAAAAAGCGGCAGGGCCGTTTATGAAGCGCTTAAGCGTAAAAACCTGGATGTATTTTTTTTGGATGCCGGCACCGATGCCCGTGAAAAATTAAAAAACGCCGGTTTTGATATCATTTTTATTGCCCTGCATGGTAGATTCGGAGAAGACGGAACGATTCAAGCCATGATAGAGGAGCTCGGCATTCCCTATACCGGATCCGGGGTTCACGCCTCCAGACTTGCGATGAACAAGGTGGCTTCGAGAGAGGTTTTTTCGGCAAGCGGAATGAAGGTACCGCGCTATCAAGTTGCCAATAAGGGTAAGGACCTGCGCGGTATTCCAAGAGGCTTTAAAACGCCTTTTGTTGTAAAGCCGCAAAGTGAAGGCTCGAGTATAGGCCTTACCATAGTAAGAGACAAAGCAGATTTTGAAAAGGCGCTTAAAAAAGCCTTTGTTTACCACGAGAATGCATTGGTAGAGGAATACATACACGGCAGGGAACTTACAGTAGGCATTCTTGAAAATAAGGCATTACCGGTAATAGAAATTGTCACAAAAAATCAGGTATATGATTACGAGGCAAAATATGAAAACGAAACGACGAAATATATTGTCCCGGCGAATTTAAGCGAGAACGATAAGAAGGCTGCCGAGACTGCCGCGCTAAAGGCGCATTCCCTGCTTGGCTGCAGGGATTTTTCAAGGGTTGATATGCGTATGGACGATAAGGGTGACGTTTTCGTCTTGGAAGTAAACACGATACCCGGTATGACAAGCGTGAGTCTTTTACCGAAAGCGGCTCGGGCGGCAAACATAAGTTTTGAGGATTTGTGCATGAGGCTTATTGAATTAGCACACAAAAGGGGGGAAGCAAGAAATGGCGAAAAGCAAGTGGAACAAAAAGAACAACTTCAATAAAAAACAGAATAAAAGTAGGCATAAAGCCGAAATAAGAAAACTTATGCCGAAGAAACCATTTCCGAAGAAAATTGCACATTCCGCAATCGTCTTTATTTTGATTTTAGCGGCATTTTTATTTTTGAAAAATTCAGACTACTTTAAATTAGAAAAAATAGACATAGTTGATATCCGCCACGCCACAGACCTTGACGCCAATACTCTTCTACAGCTCTACAAGGGAAGAAATGTTTTTGAAATCGATATCGATTCCATAGCATCCTCGATTGAAAGTGATTACCCTGTCATAAAAGAGGCGGTTGTAAAAAGGGTGCTACCGAACCGGCTCGAAATTGACATTGTCTCGCGTGTGCCCGTCGCCAGAATAAAGGCGCACAAAATTTTTCCGGTAGATAGAAGCGGAATGATTCTGTCACCCGAAATAAAGAGCCATGACTTACCTGTTATTACAGGGTTTTCAATGTGGACAAAAATCGGCACGGGTGAGAAGTTGAAAAATAGCCAGCTTGAAAGCGCCTTTTCCTTAATCGACGCACTCGGGGAAAGCGCCCCCGGCATGAATTATAAAGTATCCGAGATCGATGTGTCTAACTACAAAAATCTTTCCTTTTATCTAAAAAATGGTATAGAGGTAAAAATAGGCGGCGAGGACTTTTCGAGCCGCCTCAAGGCACTAAAAACTACTCTGGCAAATCCGAAACTGAATAAAGACAACATCAAATACATTGATTTGCGCTTCAGAGACGTAGTAATAGGCCCTAAATGAAGAGACTGGTAACTGTCGTAGACCTCGGATCAAATAAAATCGCGGCTTGCGCAGCCGCTATAGACAGGAGTGGACATTTATCTATCGTAGCGCTTGATAGCTTGCATTCTCGCGGCATAAACGGCGGCGACATAACAGATCTTAACAAGGCTGTCGAGGACTTATCCTCCGTCTTGAAGAGACTAGAGCGACAAAAGAAAAGAAAGATAAGAAATGTATTTGTCACAGCAAGCGGTATTGACATAGAAACCGATGTCTCGCGCGGCATGGTGCCGCTCGCAAAAACACCCAGGGAAATTACAAGAAGAGATGTCAAAAAATGTCTCGAGATCGCAAGAATGACAAGGCTGCCGATGGAACGCACGATTCTGGAAAACGTCGTGCGAGGTTTTTATATCGATGGCGGAAAAATGGGTATTACAAATCCCGTAGGGCTTTACGGGATGAAGCTGGAAGTTGAAACTTTTATCGTAACTACCAGTCAATCCAAACTTCAAAATATTGCAAAATGCATAGACCACGCCGGATTTCTTCTTGACGGCATACGCCTTTCGAGTGTTGCTTCCGCCAACAGCGTATTAGAAACCGAAGAAAAAGAAAATGGCGTTCTTCTACTCGATATAGGTGACACGCTAACCGAAACCCTTGTTTTTAGAGACAACATGCTAAAGGATCTACGCGTTATCAAGAAAGGCGCAAGCAACGTTTTGGATAAAAACATGCGCGTGGACAAGCCAAAGCTTGACGCGTTTCTCGGGGAACTGGTAGATGCCCTTTCCGGTGAAGAAGAGAACTTTTCTTCTGTAGTTGTAACCGGAGGCGGCGCCCTTCTTGACGGCGCAATCGAAGTGGCCGAGAAGATGTTTAAAATTCCTGCCAGGATCGGCATCGTAAAAAGGGCAGGCCGAAACCTAAATTCGCAAGACGCCATTATCCACACCTCAACACTCGGCCTCATTAACGCGATAACCAAAGAATACGAAGCTCACAACACCTACAAAAACCCTATCCATAAAGCGTTCCGCAAAGTCCTGGACATATACGAGAGCTACTTCTAGCCCCAACCCTGAAGCTTGCTGACGGAATGAGAGGGCATTGGCGAGGGCGGCTTGGCACTAACGACGGAGCTCTTTCTTCTTCAAAAAATTGTAATAAGCTGAATGTATGTATTTATAATTACGGAAAGAAAGGATCTCCTATAACAGGCACAAATAAGCCGCATACAATACCCTCTCATTCCGATAAAAGGGGCTCCTTCTATTTGAATAAGCAAGCGCCAGGCCCTTAGCTTGTAAAGAAGCCCTTTTTATAAGAAGCAAGATATGCAATTCCAAAGGGCCCCCTTTCTTATAAAATTTCAGTCTTTTATCGAGATTTTTAGATATTTCCTTAAGGATGCCGACAGGCATCCTTTCTGAAAATCGAGATAAAAGACGAAGGTTTACTTTTAGTGAACAGAAATTTTCGTGGGGAAAGGAATTGCATATCTTGCTTCTTATGAAAAGGGTGGCAAAGACCCGTAAAAATAGAAGAAAGGATTGTATGGCAAGAAGGTAAGCAGGTCTTTTAGATTGACAGTGGAAAATTTATGTGATAGGCTATGACGTCAAAAAAATGATTAAAGAAAACCTCGCAAGCGTTAGGGAGCGAATAGTTAGAGCAGCCGAAAGGGCAGGCCGGGACCCGAATGCTGTAAAGCTAATCGTCGTTACGAAAGAAGCCGATATAGAGGCCGTGCGCGAAGCTATAGCAGCCGGCGTAACCGATATCGGCGAGAATCGCGTAAAAGAAGCGCTTTTAAAGAGGCAGGCACTGGACTTGCACCTCGTGAATTGGCACATGATAGGGCACCTTCAATCAAAAAAAGTGCATGACGCCGTTAGCCTGTTTTCGTTTATTCATTCGGTCGATAGCCTTAAATTAGCGTATATAATAACTAAAGAAGCCGAGAAGCAGGGGAAATCTCAGGACATTTTAATCGAGGTAAACGTTTCGGGCGAAGAAAGTAAGTTCGGCATTAAGCCAGAAGGATTAGAAAAGTTCCTGGAAGAGGCCCGTTCCTTAAAACATTTCAACATTTTAGGCCTTATGACAATGGCTCCGTTTGCACAAGATCCCGAGAGCGCGCGGCCCTGTTTTAAAAAACTAAAAGAACTGGCTCTACGGCACAGTTTGAAAGAGCTTTCCATGGGCATGACCCAGGATTTTGAGGTTGCGGTAGAAGAGGGCGCTACAATGGTTCGTGTGGGTAGCGCGATTTTTAAAAAATAAAAGATGCATCCCGGTCACTGCTTAGTCGAAGTGAAACTGCACCTCGGTGTACGAAACAGTTTCTTTTCGGCTAAGCAGTGACCGGGATTGGCAAGCAAAGCAGGTGAAGGATGAAATTGGGAATAATCGGTTGCGGGAACATGGGAAGCGCCCTCGCAAAGGGTATACTTTTCAAAAAAATCTTACCGTTTAATAGCATTTACCTTAGCGATAAAGACGCGGCAAAAATAAAGCCGCTTTACAAAAAATTCGGTATACGCATAAGCACGAACGAAGAAATCGCGAAAAAATGCACATTTATCATTGTTGCGGTTAAACCGCAAGACTCTAAGAAGCTATTTCATTCGATTTCAAACCTGCTCGATTCCTCTGCACACATTATTTCAATCATGGCAGGTGTTACTATTTCAAAAATGGAATCGCTTGTAAATAAAAAAGTCGCGCTAACACGCGCCATGCCCAACATGGCTGTCCTTGCCGGAAAAGGCATGACATGCGTGAGCCATAATAAAGCGGTGAGACAAAAGGCTATGATCCAGAATTTTTTTTCCGCTGTCGGGGATGTAATGGAAATTGAAGAAAAACATATGGATGCCGTAACCGCTGTCAGTGGAAGCGGACCGGCCTACTTTTTCTATCTCGCAGAAGCCCTGGCTGAAACAGCGGTAAAATTGGGCATAAAACGGGAAAAAG
>JADHYN010000006.1 GCA_016782425.1 Candidatus Omnitrophota bacterium | reverse complement strand
ATTGCAAAAGATTCTCGACTGCAGCCTCCCGTAGGAGTCTGGGCAGTGTCTCAGTCCCAGTGTGGCTGACCATCCTCTCAGACCAGCTACCCGTCTTTGCCTTGGTAGGCCATTACCCTACCAACAAGCTGATAGGACGAGGGCTTCTCTTCCGGTGTCAGGCCCTGTTGGGGTCCCCGACTTTAACCTCGAAATCATAAGAAATCGTGGTCTTATCTAGTATTAGCTCCGCTTTCGCGAAGTTATTCCGAGCCAGAAGGCAAATTACCCACGTATTACTCACCCGTTTGCCACTATCCACATTACAGCGGATCGTTCGACTTGCATGCCTAAACCACGCCGCCAGCGTTCGTTCTGAGCCAGGATCAAACTCTCCAATTAATTATTTGATCCGTTTTAGAGTCTCGGCTATCTTTATTACAAAGAGCGAAAAATAAGTAGGCATAAAAAAAGCATCCAGACGATGCTTATTCACCCTCTTATTTTATAAATCCAAAATGTCAACTAAAATATTTTTTCAATTAGAAATTTCCTCTAAGTGCTAAAATATATACCATATAGCGCGTGGTTTGTCAAGCGTAAAAGCCGTTTTTTTAACTTGGCATTAAACGGGTGAATCGTAGACGCTGACCCTGTTTTTTCCGTCGCGCTTGGATTTGTATAATGCCTTGTCGGCTTTTTCTATCAGTTCTTCCTTGGTCTTTTCATTAGAATATTCGACTACCCCTATGCTCAAGCTCGTGGAATAGGATTCGCCCTTAAAAGTAAACTGTTGAGTCTCAACGGCGGTGCGTATCTTTTCGGCTATCCCTAGAGTCCATCCCTTTCCGGCTCCGACCAGCATAATGATAAATTCTTCACCGCCATACCGTGCAACCACGTCTAGCTGCCTGCATTTAGATTTCATTATATTCGCAATTTCTCTTAAAATGGTATCACCTGCCTGGTGACCGTAGGTATCATTAAGGTTTTTGAAATTGTCGAGGTCGGCCATGATAATAGAAAGACGCCTGTTCCTATAAAGAGAAACATTTTTAAACTCGGCTTCCAGTAATAAATTGAAATGCTTTACATTGTATAAATGGGTCAACCCGTCCAGCGTCGCTTCTGTGAAAAGCTGGGCCCTTTCAATCGCCTGAAGGGCCTGCGTATAAGTGGCGGTCAGGCCGTAAGAAATAACAATAGCAAAAAGGGGATAAAATGTAACCGTGGCGATGTTATAGAAAACGAAAATTGCCGCTGAAAAAAGAGCGTACACGACAAGACACGTAATAGCCAGATATAATCCGTTCAAAGGCCGTAACCCCGACAGCCACAAGGTTACGCCTATGGAAACAAGGAATATGATAATCATATTCACAAACCGCGTTGTAGTATGTATGAAATTATTGTTAAGAATACTTTCAATGACTGTGGCGTGCACACCGACAGCCGGATATGAGTTGTCTATGGGGGTGGATTTTATATCGATAAGACCCGATGCGGTAAGCCCTATTATGCAGATTTTATCTTTTAGGTTATCGAGATTTATCGGGGTTTTTTTGCCTTCGCCAAGAAGTGCATAGGATTTTATAACCTCTATGTAAGAGAAGTGCTTAAACGCCTTGCCCCATTTGTTTCTCCAATTCAGAATAAGCTCGTTGTTTTCATCAAGCGGAATTTTTATATCGCCGTCCGGTTTTTTCAGAATAATCGAATGTTTGTCGGGATAAAATATTATGTCTTTATCGCGTAGTCCGAGACTATCACATGCGATCTTAAAACCCAATTGATAAAATTGCGTATTTTTATAATTTACCGCAAGTGGAATTCTCCGTAAAATACCATCTTCATCCACAGCCGCATTTATAAATCCGGTGCCTCTTGTGTTTTCTTTTAAAGGTTCGATGGGCCACGAAATCGAAGCGATATCCTTTCCTTTATATATCTCTTTTATGTCCTGTGATTTCAGATTAAACATGAAAGGCAGGTAAACTGTTCCGGCTTCTTTCATGGCTTCGGCAAAGGCCGCGTCGTCGATTCCGCCCTGGTGTTCGGTGAATATCACGTCGAAGGCTATCGCCTTTGCGCGGTGATCGGAAAGTGCTTTTGTAATGGTAGCATGCCAGCTCCTGGGCCACGGCCATCGACCTATGGCTTTCACGCTGTCCTCAGCCATGTCAATAAAAACGATGTCGTGCGCCATAGGTTTTGGCTGCCTCAGAAGGAAACGGTAATCAAGGGTCAGGAATTCTAAACGCTTGAAAATGTCGGATTCGTAAAAAAGGAGGGCGGTTCCGGCAATTATGATCGCAAATATCCACTTGGCCAGCCATTTGTACCTCGTGACGGTTTTGTAAAGTGTTTTCTTTAGTTTCTCTATAAAAGGAAGGCGCATTTAGTTAAATTGTAACAAAAAGATTATTTTCTACGTATAATGGGTTCGTATTTAACCCTGGCAAAACGTTTACCAATTCTAATTTTATATTCCCGTCCGGGTTTAAGCGGAGTGGCGGTAGGCTCGATATTCGTAACTCTATTGCCGTCTATTTTTACAGCTTTTTCGTTGACCTTACGCCTAATCTCGCTTTTGCTCATCCCCATAATTTCACTCAGTTGATTAGCTAAGATAGGTATTTCCTCTCTCATCCTAATTATTTTAAGTGGTTCGTTATTTGGAAACTCTTTGTGTTTAAACCTTTGCTCAAAATCCGCTTCCGCCCTTTTGGCATCTTTTGAACCGTAATACTCTATTATGATAATTTTTGCCAGTTTCTTTTTCGCTTCTTTTGGATGAAGTCTTCCGGATTTCAAATCGCTTTTGAGTCTGTTAAGCGGTTCATCCGTAAGAAGTTCATAGTACTTCAGCATAAGTTCGTCCGAGATGGACATTGTCTTTCCGAAAATATCCTTCGGGTCTTCTTCTATGCCGATATAATTATCTAAAGATTTGGACATTTTATCCACACCGTCGGTGCCCACAAGAAGCGGCATTGTTATGACGACCTGCGGCTCCTGGTTAAAATCCCTTTGCAGATCCCTGCCGACCAGGAGATTAAACTTCTGATCCGTCCCTCCAAGCTCAACGTCGGCTTTTAAAACGACAGAGTCATAACCCTGCATTAAAGGATATAAAAGCTCTAAAACCGTCAAGGGTTTATTCTCCCTTAATCTTTTGGAAAAATCGTCTCGTTCGATAAGCCTTGCCACGGTATATTTTGCTGCGATTTTTCTCAAAAATTCTGTGAGGACCATGGTCGTGCTACTGGTCCCTTTTCCAAACCATTCGCTGTTATACCGAACTTCAAATACCTTTTTGTCAAGTCTTAATACTTTGCCAACTTGTTTTAGGTAGGTCTTTACGTTCTTATTAACTTCATCGAAAGTAAGGGTTTTTCGGGTTTGGGATTGGCCGGATGGATCTCCGATTATCGCTGTAAAATCTCCTATTAGGAAAATTACTTTATGCCCCAAGTCCTGAAAATGTTTGAGCTTTCGTAAGAGAACCGTATGGCCAAGATGGATATCTGGCGCAGTCGGATCAAAGCCGGCTTTTATGATAAGGGGTTTCTTGGTTTTGACTGAATGCTCAAGCTTTTTCTTAAGCTCATCCTGTTGGATAATTTCAACAGTACCCCGCTTAATGAGATTTAATTGTTCTTCAAGCGATTTCATTTTCCCACCTCCACAGGAGGCTTCCACCTGTGGTATCCTTCGTGCCCCGTTAGATGTGTCACATCTAACGGGGCGTGCATTCCCCACACGGAAGTGTGGGGTCTACTTACGTCTTCATGCTCAGGGCGATCTTTTTCTGCACGCCGTCAACGCGCAATACCTTCACGTCTATTTTGTCGCCGACTTTAAACTTGTCTTCCAGTCTCTGGCTTTCCGCAATCTCTACTTCCGATATGTGGAGCAAACCCTCCAGGTCTTTCTCCAGTTCCACGAACATTCCGAAGTTTGTTATCTTTGCGACGCTACCTTTTAACACGGTACCCGGAGTATATCGAGTCTGTATGTCATCCCACGGGTCGGGCGTAAGTTGCTTTATGCCCAGAGCTATTCTCCTGTTCAACCCGTCAACCGAAAGGATTATCGCTTCTACTTTATCTCCTTTTTTCATGACGTCCCTTGGGTGGGCTATCTTTTTTGTCCACGAAAGATCGGAGACGTGTACAAGCCCGTCTATCCCTTCTTCTAGCTCAATGAAGATGCCGTAATCGGTTATATGCCTTACCTTGCCTTTCACGTTTTGGCTGACTTCGTATCTGTCTTCTATACCCTGCCACGGATCCTGCTCGAGCTGTTTTATTCCGAGGGAAATCTTCCTGCTAGCCCTGTCTATGTCCAAAACCATGACCTCTACTCTATCGCCAATGGCAAGAAGCTCGCCTGGAGAGCTGTACCTCTTTGTCCAGGAAAGTTCGGAAATATGGGCGAGCCCCTCGATCCCCTTTTCCAGTTCTATGAACGCGCCGTAGGGCGCCAGATTTACGACTTTTCCCGTAACTCTCGTCGCCTTGGGGTATTTCGTCTCAATATCCTCCCATGGATCCTTTGTCCTCTGCCTGATTCCCAGAGAAACCCTCATCTCATCCTTCTTGAAATCCAGGACCATCACTTCTACTTCGTCACCGATAGCGACAATTTCGCTCGGATGATTAACCCTGCCCCAGCTCATGTCCGCGATGTGAAGAAGCCCTATCATGCCGCCTCCAATGTCGATAAAAGCGCCGAAATCCGTAATGTTCTTAACTAGGCCCTTGACAATCATACCCTTCTCAAGAGAAGCAATGACTTTCTTTCTTTCCGCTTCTTTCTTGTGATAAAGAGCGCTTTTCCTTGAGAGAACTACGTTTTTGCGTATTCTGTTGATCTTCAATATTTTGAATTCCAAGGTCTGTCCTGTGCCTTCTGATTCCCGCAGTACGGCCTGGCTTGCGGGCAGGAATGCTTCCGCACCGACGTCAACCATGAAACCACCTTTGATTTTCTTTGTGATTTTCCCTTCTATGACATCGCCTTCCTTGAATTCTTTTATGATTCTATCCCAACCGCGGGCGCGCTCTACCTTCTCTTTGGAAAGCACAACCCTTCCCTCCTCGTTCTCCTTGGCCTCAAGCAGTACGTCTATCTCGTCACCAACCTTCAGAATCTCGGCAGAATTAAATTCGCTTTTCGGGATAATGCCTTCGGACTTATAACCTATGTCCACAATTACCTCTTTGGGCGTAACGGCAACAATCTTACCCTTTACTATCTGCCCTTCTTCCAGACGGATAATCGATTTTTCGTAGAGCAATTCTTCCTTTTCCGACTTTCGTTTTTCGTTGATTTCATTTTCCACCATTTGCATCGAACCTCCTTATTCTCTTTATTATTTCGTTTATAGCGCGTGGGGGCGTTGATGCCCCTGTTGCTATTCCTATAGTCTTTTTATTTCGTAAATAATCCATTTTTAAATTCTCCCCTGACTCGATATGGTACGTATTATCGTTTACTTTTTTACAGGCTTTTGCAAGCCTTGATGTGTTGGCGCTATTTTTTCCGCCGATTACAAACATTGTATCGACCCTCTTGGCTATGGAAGAGGCTTCTTTTTGTCTTTGTATCGTATCCTTGCATACAGTATTAAAACTCACCAGTTCCGTAAAATCCTTCTTCGCAATTTCTGATAAAACATCCTTAAAATTTGAAATAGACGCAGTGGTCTGCGATATCAGGGCTACTTTTTTCGATTTTAGACCCAGTGCCCTTGCCTGCTTTTTGTTTTTTACAACATGCGAATTTTTTCCGGCCATGCCCACTAATCCCTTGACCTCAGGGTGTTTTCTGTCGCCGGCTATGATGACAAAGTATCCTTTTCTTTTAAAGTCCTGTACTATTTTTTGCACCCTGCCCACGAGCGGACATGTCGTATCGATACACGCAATCCTTTTTTTCCTCAATACGTCCGGGCTTATGCCGTGAGACGGAATAAGGACCGCCACACCTTTTGAATTGACCTTCCTTATATCGCTTATAACTTTCAGCCCTTTTTTAGAAAAGTCTCTCACAACCTGCGGGTTGTGTATAATAGGGCCCAGCGAATAAACTGTTTTTCCTTTCTTGAGCGCGCCTTTGGCAATGTTAAGCGCCCTTTGGACACCAAAACAGAAACCCGATCGGGAAGAAACGATTATCTTTGTCTTACGCATCTTTCCAATGAGATTTGAATTTACGAAAATTAAAAAAATTCGCAAATTCATATTTCTTGCTATTCTCGTCCATGGGGTCGAATTGGACCCCCCACCCAGCATTTATCCAATCCATTTTGTGCTTAAAATTTGCATTTATAAAATTCATTAGCTAACATCTGCATACCACCCAATTTGTGCTGGGTGGGGGGTGAATTCAGCCCCATAACCTATACCTGCCTGCAGGTATAGGTTATGGCTTCATTCATCTTTTAGTCTCGAAATGGCGCCTATTATTTTCTCGCCTATGGATTCATAAATCTTTCTTTTCTCAAGGAGCTTCATACTCTGGCTTATATCGACTGTTTTTCCGATCTTCGCTGTAATCTTGCACGGCATTAAGGTTTTCTTGCCTATCGGTAACGCCTTCTCTGTTCCTGAAATATAAAGAGGGATTATGGGTACCCCTGTTTTCGCGACAATCAATCCGACTCCGGGTTCCGCTTTCCGGAGTTTTCCGTCCGGGGAGCGGCGCCCTTCCGGAAATATTCCGAGAGCCATTCCTTGCTTCAATTTTTGTACCGCTTTTTTTAAAGCTGCGGAGCTAGCCGAATTGCGTTCAATGGGTATGCAGCCGACAGCTTTGAACCACAGGTTAAAAATAGGTATGTCAAAGAGCTCCCTTTTTGCCATAAAGTTGATAGGAACCGTGTTGCACGCCACGCCCATGACGACAGGGTCGGCATAGCTCACATGGTTCGATACCATTATAAAAGGACCCTTTTTGGGTATATTTCCGCTGCCGTTAATTTCAAATCTAAAAACAGTTTTTAAAAGGATCTTAAAAAGAATCCTGGAAATAAAATATATCATCGCTGGCTTTTGACAATCCAGAGCACTTTTTTTGTGACTTCTTCGACTGTCATGTTTGTCGTATCTATTGCTATCGCGTCTTTGGCTTTTTTTAACGGGGCGACTTTTCGCGTCATATCTGTCTTATCCCTTGTCTCTACGTCGTTTTTTATCTCTTCCAGGGAAATCCCAAAACCCTTCTTTTTTAATTCATCAAAACGTCTTTTTGCCCTCGTTTCGAAGGTTGCGTCCAGATAAAACTTGTGCGCGGCGTCCGGAAATACAACCGTGCCGATGTCGCGGCCCTCCAGGACGGCGCCCGAAGATGTTCTGCCGAGCCGGCGCTGGAGTTTTACCATATTATCCCGTACTCCTTTTAACGCGGCGACAATCTTTACTTTTCGGCTAACTTCCATCATCCTTATCTTTTCGCTTACGTCTTTTTTGTCCAGATAGACCTTCAAAAAATCGCTTGAGTCTTCTAGTTCAATATCAGTCCTTTGAGAAAGAGCGATGAGCGCTTCTTTGTCGCCGAAATCCAATCCTTCGTTTATGGCCTTTAGCGTGAGTGCTCTGTATATGGCGCCCGTGTCGATATATAAAAATCCCAGTCTTTTTGCTACTTCTCTTGCGACAGTGCTTTTTCCGCTACCTGCGGGACCGTCTATCGCTATTAGGCTAACTTTTTTCACTATTCTATTTGATCGCGAATTTTCTTTGCTTTACCCAGAATTTGCTTTAATTTTTTCCCGTCTTTTTTCTTTACAGCGCCTTCGATCATTTTCAGGTTCTTTAAGAAAATTTTGATCGCCCTTAAAACGTCTCCTCTAGCACTAAGGAATATATCGCTCCAGAGTTCCGCATCAGAAGAAGAAACCCTGGTTGTATCTCTAAGACTGCCTGCTGTAAGTTTTATTGAATCTTTCGTCTGTGAAGCCGAAAGTGCATAAGAGACCGCATGGGGTAGGTAACTTGCCAAAGATGCGTACGAATCGTGCCTTTCTGGAGATAAAACAAATACTCTACAACCGAGACTCCTCCAGAATCTCTTTAAACGGGTTAAGGATTTCATGTCGGTTTTTTTTGTTTTAGTAAGAATAAGCGAAGCACCTTTAAAAATCGTGCCGTCGGCATTCTCCACGCCGCTTTTATCGGAACCTGCCATAGGGTGGGAACCTATAAAATTTACCTTTTTAGATGCTAAAGCTTCGATTCTTCGCACAATTTGTTTTTTGGAACTCCCTACGTCCGTAAGAATCGCCCCCTTTTTCATAGATTTAACTGCGCGCCCGGCAAGTGCCTCTATCTTACCTACAGGAGATGCGATGATAACCAGATCCGCCCGGGAGACGGCCTCCTCGAAATTAAGCGTGGCTTTATTAACTGCCTTAAATTTAAGTGCTTTTCTGCGCGAAAGCTCCCTTCTACAGACTCCCATAACACGGCAGGCAGGCTTTTTCTTCTTAACTGCCAAACCTATCGAGCCTCCGATAAGGCCGACACCAACTATCGTGATTTTGTTAAACATTGCCATATCTTAAACTCTACGTTACGAGGGACGATGGATGAGGGACGAGGGACGATTCGTCCTTCGTCTATCGTCTCTCGTCCTTCGTAACTGTGCATACTAAATACTCCGCCCCACTGCCGCTGCAACCTTTTTAAGCTCATCCATTAATTTTTCAAACTTCTCCGGATACAAGGACTGCGCACCGTCAGACATGGCTTCTTCAGGATTGGGATGAACCTCTATAAGAAGGCCGTCGCATCCTGCTGCTACCGCTGCTTTAGCGCACGGTGATACCAAACCCCATTTTCCCGTTGCATGTGAAGGGTCGATAATGCACGGTAGATGGCTCAAATTTTTAACAAGCGGCACGGCGCTTATATCAAGCGTAAAGCGCGTCGCGTCCTCAAAAGTCCTGATGCCGCGCTCGCACAGGATCACGTTGAAATTGCCTTCGGAGAGTAAGTATTCGGCCGACATGAGAAATTCCTTTATCGTATTTGACATCCCCCTTTTAAGAAGCACTGGTTTCTTAGAGCGGCCTACTTCTTTTAAGAGGTCGAAATTCTGCATGTTTCTTGCACCTATCTGTATAATATCCGCGTACCTCTCTACGAGTTCAAGATCGCGCAAGTCCATCAGTTCCGTAACTGTTAAAAGCCCTGTTTCGTCTTTGGCTCTTTTTAAATATTTTAACCCTTCTTCGCCCAGCCCCTGGAAACTGTAAGGGCTGGTTCGGGGTTTGAATGCACCGCCGCGTAAAACTTTGGCACCGGCCTCTTTTACGCTTTTTGCTATATCTATAAGAAGGTCTTTCTTTTCCACCGAACACGGACCAGCCATAACTATAATTTCCTCGCCGCCTATTTTCACGCCACCACCCAAATCTATGACACTGTTTTCTTTTTTGAAATCCCGCGAAACAAGCTTGTACGGCTTCAGGATAGGTATTACCTTTTCGACGCCGGGGAAGACCTCCAGCGGCGCAACGCGGATAACGTCTTCCGCGCCTATCACTCCTATAATGGTCCGCTCCTGGCCCTTGGAAACCCAGGGCTTTAATCCGAGTTTCTTCACTTTGTCTACTATGTGTTTGACCTCTTTTTCGGTGGCACCCGGTCTTAATACTATAATCATTGCAAGCTCTCCTTTAGCGCCCTGATAAACTTGCGATTCTCACTCATGGTGCCAATTGTCACCCGTATGAAATTATCGAGTTTCCAGGCGCTCATCTCTCTTACAACAACTCCTTTTTTCAAAAGTTCCCTGTAAATCTTTTTCGACTCTTTACCTACATTGATAAGCAGAAAATTCGTAACACTCGGTACATACTTTATACCCAGAGAATCAAACTCCCCGCACAAAAAGGACTTGCCCTTTTTTACAAACTTCAAGGTCTTTTCAACATGTTTCTTATCGCCGAGGGCGGCTCGTGCCGCTGCCTGGGCAACGGAATTCACGTTGAAAGGTTCCCTGGCGCGATTAAGGCAATCTATTATCCCTTTTTTGGCTATGCCGTAGCCGACCCTCAAACCGGCAAGGCTATATATTTTTGAGAAGCTTCGCGTTATTATAATGTTTCTATCTTTAAGAAACTTCATGGTTCTGGGGTAATTTTTTATATCTTTTGCGAATTCGAAATACGCTTCGTCGAAAAACAATATGGTCTTCCTTGGTGTTCGTCGGAGGAGAAAGTCAACCTCGTCGGTTGTAATATAGGTACCTGTCGGATTGTCCGGATTAGCAATGAAAATCAACTTTGTCCTGTCCGTTATAAGACCCGCGATGGCCTTCACATCGTATCTGAAATTCTTAAGCGGCGCGAACTTTATCTTTGCGCCATGAATCTTCGAGGCGATCTCGTATATAAGAAACGTGGGTTTGGCGATTATTACCTCATCCCGTTTTTTCAGGAACGCGATAAGCGAGAGGACTATAATCTCGTCGGAACCGTTACCAACGAAGACATTCTCCGGCTTCACCCCGAGGTTTCGCGCTAGCGCCTTTTTAAGATAAAAGCAACCGCCGTCGGGATAACGGTTAGCCGTGCGAATGGCCTTCTGGGCCGCACGGATTGCCTTCCTTGAAGGAGAAAACGCATTCTCGTTAGAAGCGAGTTTAATCGCCTCTTTCAGACCGAGTTCCCTCTTCAATTCTTCTATGGGCTTTCCCGGTATGTACGGCTTTATTTTAAATATGTTGTTTCTTGCTATTTTTTTCATTTTTATTTTCCAATAGGATATGAGCCGAGCACTTTAAGATATGTGCAACCCTTCCCGAGTTCCGAGATGGCTTTTTCGACCCTTTTATCCTTGTGGTGACCTTCCATGTCCACGAAGAAGTAGTATTCCCATGCCTTAAGTCGCGAAGGCCTGGATTCTATCTTCGTGAGATTTATCCTGTTTTTCTTGAAAGCTGTAAGCGCGTCATGTAAGGCACCTGATCTATCTTTCATTGAGAACACTATAGATGTTTTATCGTCCTTTGTAGGCTCTTCCTCCTGGGTTCCCATGATTAAGAAGCGTGTAATATTATGTGACGAATCTTCGATAGAGCGAGCCAGTATGTTCAAGCCATATTCCTTTGCCGCCAATTCGCTTGCAATGGCAGCGCTACCCTTGCCGAGTGTGGCATGGTGTGCTGCCTCGCTCGTGCTGGCATACGAAACCATTTTAACACCTGGCAGATTTTTCTCAAGCCATACGCGGCACTGCGCGAAAACCTGTTGATGAGAATAAACTTTTTTTATCGAAGATACTCGCTTGTGCTTGCTCAAGATGTTATGCTTTATAGGCAAATATTCTTCGGAACAGATTTTAAGTTCGGAATCTATGAACATGTCGAGCGTGTGGTTTACTGCGCCTTCGGTGGAATTTTCGATGGGAACTACGCCGTAGTCGGCTCTGCCACGTTCAACTTCGGTGAACACCTCCCTTATGCTTTTACATTCGAGATAATCTACGGACGCGCCGAATTTTCTAAGTGCCGCTATGTGGGTAAAAGTTGCCTCCGGTCCGAGATAGGCTACGTTTAGCGGCTTATCCAGTGCAAGTGATCCGGACATAATTTCCCTGTAAATGGCTTTGATCGATCCCGGGGAAAGCGGTCCTTTGCTTCTCTTTAACACTTTTTTATAGACGTCTTTTTCCCTACGTGGGGTGAAAATACCCTTTTTCAATCTTTTCTTAATTCTTCTTATTTTAAGAGACTCTTTGGCGCGTTCGTTTAAGATATCCACAATTTTTTTGTCTATTCGGTCTATCTTACGCCGACTGTTGTCCAGGTGCATCTTCATCGACCTCCTTTGATTGTTCTACCTTTATTTTTACTTTTTCATTTTCCTTATCAAAATCCAAATCGTGTTCCGTGAAATCACGGAGCTTCGGCAGTTGCTCCAATCCCTTGAGACCAAAACGCTGGAGGAACTCATCCGTCGTGCCGTACGTGATAGGCCTTCCGGGGGCATCCTTTCTTCCTCTTATCTTTATTAAATTTTTGTCCAGCAATGTCTTGAGAACGCCTTCCACATTGACTCCTCTTATTCTTTCTATTTCGCTTCGCGTTAGCGGCTGCTTATACGCTATGATAGCTAGTGTCTCAAGGGAGGGCCCCGAGAATTTTATCTCGTCCCGCCTGAAGAGCTTGCCGATCCATGGGGCGAATTCCGGATTTGTCACTATCTGGTAGCCGCCTGCCAGTTCCGCTATGCTGAAGCTTCTCTGTTCTTTAGCGTACTCTTCGCGCAGTTTCTCTATGTTTTGCTTTATTGCTTCCTCATCCAACCCGTCAAGGGCTTGCCTGAAATCCTCTATTGTAAGTGGTTTTTCACTAACAAAAAGAAGTGCCTCTATTACCTTTTTTGTCATCTCTTTTGCCATTCGGGGTTCCTCGTCACTTCTATTTCTCCGAAAGAATCCTTTTGTTTAACAATTACCTCTTTTAATTTCACCAATTCCAAGAGGGCCAGAAAGATTGCTACTATTTCGACTTTACCCCTCGCATTTTTAAAAAGCTCGCTAAAATAAATAACCGGCTTATCGACAAGCAAGTGAAATATATCATGTATTTTATCGCTTACCGTAAATTCGTCTTCGACAATCTTGTGAAAGGCATCTTTCGGAATTTCTTTTAAAACCTTGCTGAACGCGGTTATTAGATCAAAGAGGCTTGTCTCAAAATACGAATCTTCGTCTTCTAATTGAGGTTTTTCACCGCCGGGCAACCTTGTGAAACTATCCCGCTGTCTAGCCTGTATATCTTTAAGGCTATCGGCGGCCTCTTTGAACTTTCTGTATTCCAAGAGCTTCTTAACAAGCTCCTCCCGCGGATCGAGCTCTTCTTCGGCTTCCTCTTCTTTCTCTTCAAGAGGAAGCAGCATTTTACTTTTTATGTGCATGAGTGTCGCTGCCATTAGAATAAATTCACCGGCTATTTCGAGATCCAAAAGTTTCATCACTTCCAGGTATTCGAGGTATTGGTTCGTAATCTTTGCGATCGGAATATCAGATATGTTAATCTCGTCTTTCTTTATCAGATATAACAAAAGATCGAGCGGTCCCTCAAATACCGGCAGCTGGACTTTATATGTCATGGAAAACCCCGACTTTTTTCCGGATCTCTTTCATGGTATCCAGAGCGACGTCTCTTGCCCTGGCGTTTCCTTTTTTCAGTATATCAAGCAATACTTTTTTATCGGCAAGATATCTTTCTCTTTTTTTGCGTATGGGTTCCAGTCGTTTTATCAAGATCTCTGCCAGAGCTTCCTTGCATTTAATGCATCCTCTTTTCCCCTGGCTGCACATCTTGGAAATTTCTTTAATTTTCTCGGGCGCAAACACCTTATAATAAAAAGAGACATTGCAAATGTCCGGGTGTCCAGGATCGTCCAGATGAATTTTTTCAGGGTCTGTTACCATCTTCATGACTTTCTTTTTTACAGTCTCGGGTTTATCCGAAAGTGCTATCGTGTTCCCGAAGGATTTTGACATTTTCCTATTGTCAATACCCAAAAGCTTCGGCGTTTCGGTAAGCAGCGTCTTGGGTTCTGGCAACAGCTTCCCGTATAGATTGTTGAATTTTCGAACTATTCCCCGCGTCAATTCAAGGTGCGCCGCCTGATCCATGCCGACGGGCACTACCGACGCTTTATAAACAAGTATATCTGCAGCCTGAAGAACGGGGTAACCCAAAAAAGCGTAAGTCATGAGGTTTCTCGCCGTCAGTTCCCTCAGCTGTTCTTTATAAGTAGGATTCCGCTCCAAGAGAGGCAGCTGCACGAAACATGAAAAAACCATGTTTAATTCCAGATGTTCCTTGATATGGGACTGGACAAAAATCGTGCTTTTTTTGCTGTCGATGCCGCAGCTTATCCAATCTGCCAGCATCTCCATGGAATTTTTCTCAAGCGTTTTAGGGTTTTCGTACTCGCTCATTAAAGCATGCCAATCAGCGATCATATAGAAGCACTCGTACTCCTCTTGGAGTTTCACCCAGTTATCCAACGCGCCTACAAGATGACCAAGGTGCAGGCTTCCCGTAGGTCTCATACCGCTTAGTAGTCTCTTCATAATATAATATCTTCCTCGTTACGATGGACGACGCCTGCCTGCCGGCAGGCAGGGACGACCACTTACTTCGTTCGCTAAGACGAGGGACGAATCATCTTTCGTCTTTCATCCTTTCGTCCTTCGAAACGTGCTAATTCGTGTTAACTGAGCCTCCTTATTATCTTCTCAATTCTGAAACTCTCTATAATGTCGCCCACTTTTATGTTACCATGCCCGGCTAAAGATATTCCGCACTCGAATCCTTCCCTTGCCTCTTTTACGTCGTCCTTTAAGTGTTTCAGAGATTTTATCTTTCCTTTAAAAATAACTTCCTTCTTTCTTATGAGTTTAACGTTGTTTGAACGCGTGATAACACCTTTTGCGACATAACAGCCGGCTACCGTTCCGACTTTTGAAACTTGAAAAACCTGTCTCACTTGGGCCCTCCCTGAGAATATTTCTTTCATAATAGGCTCCAATAAACCTTCCAGGGCTGCCCTGAGATCCGCAACCGCTTCGTAAATAATATCGTATAATTTTATATCGACCATTTCCTTCTTGGCGATCTCTTCGGCTTTCGAGTCCACCTTTACATGAAACCCTATGACGATAGCGTTGGATACAAGGGCTAGCATTACGTCCGACTCGTTAACGTTGCCAGCCCCCATGTGGGTAACGTTAAGCCTTACCTCTTTGGTAGAAAGTTCCTCCAGCACGTTTTTCAAAGCTTCTATCGAACCCTGGACGTCGCCTTTTATAATAACCTTGAGTTCTTTAACCGTTCCGTCTTTTATATGCGCGTAAAGGTCTTCGAGGCTCATTCTTTTCATTCCGCCAATCTTCGTCAGCCTTTTATCTTCCTGTTTTAATAAGGAGAGTATCCGCGCTTTCTTTTCGTCTTTAACAACGAAAAATTCGTCTCCTGCTTCCGGAACACCTGAAAGACCGAGTATTTCTACGGGCGTAGAAGGCGGTGCTTTGTCAATGCGTTTTCCCCTGTCATTAATCATGGCTTTCACGCGGCCATAATGGAGTCCGCTCAAGATGACATCGCCGGTCTTGAGTGTTCCGTTTTTTACAAGTATCGTTGCAACAGGGCCCTGACCCGGCGAGAGTTTACCTTCTATAACGACTCCGCGCGCCCGCAAGTTTGGGTTGGCTCCTAATTCCAAAAGCTCCGCTTCCAGAAGAAGCATCTCAAGAAGCTGGTCTACGCCTTCTCCTGTCTTTGCCGAAAGCGGCACGGTAATCGTCTTTCCGCCCCATTCTTCCGACATTAACCCGTGTTCGGAAAGCTGTTTTTTCACTTTGTCCAGACTTATATTCGGCAAATCACATTTATTAATGGCTACAACAATGGGAACGTTCGCTGCTTTAGCGTGATCTATGGCTTCTACGGTCTGCGGCATTATGCCGTCATCGGCAGCAATCACGAGAACCACGACGTCCGTTGCGCTGGCACCCCTTGCTCTCATGGCGGTGAAGGCCTGGTGACCGGGAGTATCTAAAAACGTGACTTTTCCTTTGTCGGCGATGCTTACTTCGTACGCGCCAATGTGCTGGGTTATGCCTCCTTTTTCCTTAGCCACTATTTTTGTCTTTCTTATGTAATCGAGAAGAGATGTCTTTCCGTGGTCAACATGCCCCATCAAAGTTACTATGGGCGCTCTTACAACCGAGCCTTTTTTCTCTTCGTGAGGCTCTACTTCCTTGTGTTCTTTCAGAAGCTCCTCTTCCAAGCCCGGTGCTTCTTTTATTTCATAGCCGCATTCCCGCGCTATTCCGAAAGTAATATCATTATCTAGGTTCTGATTCAAAGTCGCGAATATGCCTTTTTTTATAAGGGTCTTTATAAGATCGTTTGGCTTCGTGTTTATTTTTGTCGCGAGTTGCTTTACCGTCAAAGGAAGTTCTACTTCTAAAACTCTAAGTGGTTTTTTCTCAAAGAGTACTGCAGGCTTTACCTTGACCTGTTCTTTCTTGAGGGGTTTCGCCTCGACGGGTTTTGCCTTCGGTTTGGCCTTGACTTCGGCTTTCTTTTCTTGTTTTTTTGGTTCAAGTTTGTGCCGCACGATCTCGACAGTTTCCTCATCGAGCGCGCTCATGTGGCCTTTCACCTTCACGCCAAGCTTTTTAAGCTTCTCGATAAGGTCCTTGCTTGTTATGTTGAGCTTTTTTGCAAGTTTGTGAACTCTTATGCTCATTTTTTATTACCTTTTGGTTCTTTTTTATCGCTTTTTGTCTTTTCTTTCGCGAAATTTATTATTTTCTCGGCCGTCTTTTTCCCTATACCATCCAACTTCGTCAAATCATCCACGCTTAGGGTGACAATTTTCTCGAGCGTATCGAAACCGGCCACCAATAGCATTTCCTGGGCTTTCTTACCTACGCCATCCACTATTTTTATCGCTTTAGTCTTTTCATTTTTCTTCTCGAGGTTTTTCTCGATTTTCTTCTCGGCCTTTTCTTTGGGTTTCTCTTCTTTCTTCTCTTCGGCAGATCTTATATCGAGTTCCCAGCCGATGAGCTTAGACGCAAGTCTTACATTCTGACCGTGTTTGCCTATGGCTATGGAAAGCTGGTCATTTTTTACGATAACCTCGATAGATTTTTTCTCCTTGTCGATTTTGACCTTTGAAATCTCGGCTGGCGAGAGGGCTGCCCTCAGATATTCGGTCGTATCCGCATTCCAGCGCACGATATCAATTTTTTCGCCGTGAAGCTCCCTCACGATGTCTTTTACCCTGTTTCCCCTCATGCCGACGCAGGCGCCCACAGGATCTACCTTTTCGTCCTTGGAATAAACCGCCATTTTAGTCCTTTCGCCGGCTTCGCGCGATATACATTTTATTTCGACTATGCCCTCTGTGATCTCCGGCACCTCTAGTTCGAACAGTTTTTTTACAAATGTCACCGAAGACCTGGAAAGGATAATCTGCGGTCCGCGGTTTGTTTTCGTAACCTCTAAAACGTAGGCGCGGATCCTGTCACCCTGTTTATACCTTTCGTTGGGGCATTGCTGCGATCTTGGCAAAATCGCCTCTGTTTTACCAAGGTCCACGATTATATTTCCTCTTTCAAACCGATGCGCAGAACCGGTAACTATGCCCCCGATCCTCTTATGGTAATCGTCAAAGATGATTTCCCTCTCCGCTTCTCTTATCTTCTGAATAATTACCTGCTTTGCGGTCTGTGCGGCTATCCTTCCGAATTCACCGGATTCAACCTTTTTACCACCACTTGTGACCTTTATTTTGCCTGTTTTCCTGTCGATGGCAACCGTGATATCTGTGGTATGTTTACCCAGAATCTTCCTGGCGGCGCTCAAGTAGGCAGACTCTATGGCTTCGAAAAGCACGTCTTTGGGTATGCCTTTTTCTCTTTCGATTGAATCTATTATCGTCAAAATTTCATCGTTCATATTTACCTCTTTGTCATTGCGAACCCTTGACATTTTCAATGTCAAGGGCGAAGCAATCCCAATATGAGATCCCTTAAGGTACTTCGTGCCTTCGGGATAAATTCGGCTTTATGATTTAGGAAAATTTTAAAAAAATTTTCCTAAATCATGGCCTCATTTAATCTAGCCTTTGATATTTTATCCCTTGGAATTTCCGTTGAGATACCGTTTTCTTCTACAACGATAGTGCCGTCTCCCAAGCCCAAAAGGGTCCCTCTAAATACATTCTTTCCATCAAGGGGTGCATACGTGCTTATCTTTACCTTTTTGCCTGCGGCCCACGCAAAATCTCTATCCGTCTTGAGCCCTCTGTCCAGGCCAGGGGATGATACCTCCAGCGTATATGGTTCCTCGATCAGGTTTTCCTTGTCTAAAAGTTCACCAAGCTCATTATTCAGCCTGCTGCACTCATCTATCGCTATGCCACCTTCTTTATCCAGTATGATTCTTAACAGGAGCTTTCCACCTTCGCGCCTATACGTAACATCCACAACATAGTATTTGCGTTCATTCGCTATAGGCTCGATAACTTGGTTTACTCGTTCTATTACTTCTTCCATATGCTTTTGATAGATCCCTCGCCCGGTTAGAAAATAATTTCTAACGGGGCTCGGGATTAATTCGCACTTATAGCTTACACTCCTTTCAGTCGCATAAGTTATGTGCTCATTAAAAATAAAGAGTGGGTTTTTCCCACTCTTCCACTAACACTCCCTCCTTAATTGAGTGCTAAATAATACCTGAATATATTACTATATCACTTATATCTTGTCAAGGGTTTTTAATCTATTCATAATACCTTTACTATCAATGAGTTCGGACTTTTTGTTTTTCCGTGTCTTAATCTCTACCTTACCTTTTTCGAGGTTCTTTTCGCCTATAATCACCTGAATTGGGAAGCCTATCAGGTCGGCGTCTTTGAATTTGACGCCTGCACGTTCTCGGCGGTCATCGATGATCACATCCATGTCTGCCTTGCACATATCTTTGTATAGTTTCTCGCTGAACTTTTGCAAATTTTCGTTTTTCGTATTTAAGGGGAGGACCACGATCTCGTACGGGCTTATGGATTTTGGCCAGATAATCCCGTCTTTGTCATTATTTACTTCGATACTCGATGCTAAAATTCTGTTTACGCCTATACCGTAACAACCCATTATGGCGGCGTGAGATTTGCCATCCTTATCCAAGAAATTCGCACCTAGTGCCTTTGAATATTTGGTTCCCAGTTTGAATGTATGGCCAATTTCTATTGCGTGTTTTATTTCTATTTTTCCGCCGCAATGCGGGCACCGATCTTCTGGTTTAATAACCCTTGCGTCAAGCCAGGCATTCGGTTTAAAATCCCTGTCGATGTTAACATTTACAAGGTGTTTATCCTTTTTATTCGCGCCCGTAACCGCATTCTGTATGGCTTCAATACTGAAATCGGCAAACATCTTTATTTTTAAGCCGACCGGCCCGGAAAACCCCATGGGGGCACCTGTTACATCCTGTATGATCTTATCATCAGCCATCACCAATGTATCGGCTTTTAGGTGATTTTTAAACTTTACCTCATTGGCTTCATAATCTCCCCTTACAAGAAGAGCGACGGGTTTTCCATCTGCAAGATAAATCAACGTTTTTATGAGCTGGGAAGGCTTTACCCTTAAGAGCTTGCTTACTCCTTCGACGCTCGTTGTGTTGGGCGTATCAACCTCTTTAATCTTATCAATTTTCCCGCCTTCGCCAAGGCTTCGGCGCTCAGGCAGGGATTTTCTCCGCCCGAGGCGGATCCGCCTTTGGCGGAGATTTTTGCATGCCGCAACGTGGGTACTTGCAGAATAGTCGCACTTTTTGCAAATTACTATTTCATCTCCTCCTATCTCCGAAGGCACCATGAATTCATGGGAGATATTTCCTCCCATGATACCGGGGTCTGCTTCGACGGCAATATATGGAATAGCGCACCTTTTGAAAATTCTGCAATAAGCGTCGTACATCTTCTTGTAGCTTTTTTCCAGGCTCTTTTCGTCCACGTCAAAACTGTAGGCGTCCTTCATGATGAATTCGGAACTTCTTATTACGCCGAAACGCGGCCTTATTTCATCCCTGAATTTCGTCTGAATCTGATATAAAGTCTTGGGCAGGCTTTTATAAGAGTTTATTTCTTTCGCAACAAGGTCTGTTATTATCTCCTCGTGCGTCGGCCCGAGAGCCACAAGCTTACCGTGTCTGTCTTTATACTTTATAAGAACATCTCCTAAAATGTCGTATCTTCCGGTTTTCTTCCAAAGCTCAACGGGTTGAATAGCAGGTAAAAGAAGTTCTATCGCGCCGGCAATGTTCATCTCCTCTCTTATAATATTTTCGACTTTTTTCAAAATTCTAAAGCCAAGGGGTAAATAAGAATAGGCTCCGGCGGTAAGTTTTCTTATGAGGGCCGCCCTCACCATAAGCTTGTGGCTTACAGCTTCGGCGTCCTGGGGATCTTCCCGAAGTGTAGGTATTAAGGTTTCTGTCCACTTCATATTACAGTTTTAAGTTATAAGTTATAGATTTTTAATCAGTTCTTTTACTGCGTCTTTCGGTTTTATATTCTTTATAATTTTCCCTTTTTTAAACAAAACCCCTGAGTTTTTACCGAATGCTATTCCTATATCAGCATCACCTGCTTCGCCCGGACCGTTTACTTCACACCCCATTAATGCGATGGTTGTAGGCCTTTTAGCTGTAAACTGTAAGCCATAAGCTATAAGCTTATGTTCTAAATCACCTACTATCTTCGCTAAATCTACCTGGCAACGTCCGCACATAGGACATGAGATTATATCGGACCCGAAATTCCGAAGTTGTAAAGCGCGGAGGATTCTTTTGGCTGCTATAATTTCTTCGGCCGGATCGCCTGTAAGGGAAACCCTTATCGTGTCTCCTATGCCGTCAAGAAGTAGCGACCCTATACCGATGCTTGATTTCACAATTCCGTTATCAGGGGTGCCGGCTGCAGTGATTCCTAGATGAAAAGGGTAATTACAAAGAGCGGCTAACTTCCTATAAGCGTTTACTGTTTCTGGAATATCCGAGGATTTCAGCGAAATTATTATATCGCGAAACCTGTTTTTTTCAAAGAAGTTTATATACTTTCGTGCAAATGCCACGAGTTTCGTCGTCCGCCGGGGGTGTCTCTCGCTTATTGCTCTGGGTAACGAGCCTGAATTAATTCCTATTCTTATTGGTATCTTCCGTTTTCGCGCGGATTTAATTATTTCCTTGAGGTGATTCGGATTTGATATATTCCCGGGGTTTACGCGTATCTTGTCTGCTCCGTTTTTTATGGATAGAAGAGCGAGGCGCCAGTCAAAATGTATATCTGCGACAAGAGGGATGTTAATTCTTCTTTTTATTTTTTTTATGGCCTCGGCATCTTTCGAATCTTTAACCGCGATTCGCACGATTTCGCAGCCGGCTTTTTCCAAACGGCGTATCTGGGCGATTGTCTTTTCCGCATCATGCGTCTTGGTCTTGGTCATGGATTGGATGCTGACGGGAAAACGCGACCCTATTTTTACGCCGCCTACTTTAATCGTTAGTGTCTTACGTCTCTTGACCATATTATTTTTAAATCAAAAATCAAAAGTCAAATATCAAAAACGCAGATTAAAAACCAAAAATATTTTTGCATATTTTATATTCATTTTTGATTTTTGATATTTACTTTTTGATATTTCACTTACTTCCTCATAAAAGGCAGGAATTTCGTGATGTCGTTCCAGGTTACGAAAAGTGCAAAGGCAATCAAAATATATAACGCCACCTGGCTTACGGTCTCCTGCGTGCGAACGCTAAGCGGCTTTCCGCGTAACTTCTCTACCGCAAGAAACAGGATATGTCCACCGTCTAATATGGGAAAGGGTAGAAGATTAAAGACCGCAAGCGCTATATTTATGTAGGCCATGAGACTTAGAAGGTGCACAATCCCAAGTTTTGCCGCTTCGCCTATAAGAAAAGCTATTCCTATGGGTCCGGTTAGCGATTCTCTTACGGGCAACCCTCCTGTTATAAGAAGCCAGAGCCCTTTATACGTGCGGTTGGTAAGCGCAATAAGTCTTTTGCCACCCAGTGTTACTGCTTCGAGGAGATTGTGTTTTACGAATATTATTTCCTCTTTGGGGGCGATTCCTATCATCCCGACGGTTGTTTCCTGGCCGAATATATTCTTTGTTTTTATAACCTTAGGCGCTATCCAGAAGGTCAGAATTCTCGAACGTCTTTTTACCTTAAATTTCAGGGGTATGCCTCTTGTGTCTTTTTGCACAATCCCCACGAGATCCTCCCAGTACACAACCTCTTTTCCGTCTATTTCGAAGATTAAATCCCCTTCTTTTACGCCGCTTACTTGGGCGGGATAATCAGGAAGAAGCCTGCCGACCCGTGTCGTAAGAGATGGAACGCCGATCATAAAAATAGCCGTAAAAAGAACAAACGCAAAAATATAATTCGTAAAAGGCCCGCCGATTATAACTAAAAAACGCTTGAGGGGGCTTTTTGAAAAAAATTCATCGGCCGTTCCCTTGCATTCGACCGGGTTATCGCCGGCCAGTTTCACGTAACCTCCGAACGGAAAAGCCGATATAACGTATTCTGTACCGCCTCTTTTAATGCCAAAGACTTTCTTTCCTAACCCCAAGGAAAACCTCTCGACTTTCACGCCTACCCTTTTTGCCATCAGCATGTGCCCGAACTCATGGACGATTATCAAAATGCTAAAAAATACCAGGACAATCAAAAATGTCAACACGATCTTTTTACCTCTTCCTTGGCCCATTTATCGACATAAAGAATCTCATCCAGTGAGGGTGCTACGATATTTTTATGCCGTGACAATACTTTTTTTACGGTACTCACGATACCGGTAAAACTGATTTTTCCTTTCAAATAAAGTTTAACGGCTTCTTCGTTGGCACTATTAAGGCAGGCAGGATATGTGCCGCGCCTTCTGGCAGCTTTATAACATAATTCGAGAGCAGGAAATTTTTTATTATTGGGCATTTGAAACGAGATATTTTTAATCTTTGAGAAATTAATTTTAGGCAATTTCGACGGTATTCTTCTCGGATAATTTAAGGCATAAGAAATGGGTATCCGCATATCGGGGTAAAAAAGATTGGCAATTATGTTTCCATCCGTAAGCTCTACCATTGAATGTATAATAGCTTCGGGGTGAAGGAGAACCTTGATCATGGAAACCTCCATGCCGAAAAGATGGCTTGCCTCAATAACCTCAAGCCCCTTGTTCATCATGGTGGCCGAATCCACCGATATTTTTTTACCCATTCTCCATACGGGGTGTGCCAGGATTCGTGAAGCTTTCAATTTATTAAAAATGCTTTTAGAAACATCCTTTAAAGGGCCGCCCGTTCCCATGAGAAAAATCTTGTTTATGTCACGCTTTTTTTCTTCCTTAATGCATTGAAATATGGAATTGTGTTCGCTATCGACGGGTATGATTTCCACCCGGCGGGATCTTGCCATACTCATGATGATCTCTCCGGCACTCACTATCGATTCCTTGTTGGCAAGTGCGATTTGTTTTTTTGCTTTGATGGCGGATATGACGGGGAGTATGCCGGATGTTCCACTTATTGCAACAAGAATTATGTCTGCTTCCGGCATAGACGCGATCTCCTGGATACCTTCGGCGCCCTTAAGAATCTTTTGCGGTTTTTTTAATTCGTGTTTTAAATTATTATATTGCGAATCATCGCCGAGCGCCAACAAGCGCGGTTTAAAACGCTTTGCCTGCCTGGCAAGGAGTTTGACGTTTTTGTGTGCGGCAAGACCGACAACCTTGAAGGCATCTTTATTTTTCGCTATGACACCGAGGGCATTTCTGCCTACCGAACCCGTCGAACCTAATATAACGACTTTTTTCATAACGGGAATGATAAAATTTTCAGGTAGAAATAAAATATGGGAGCTGTGAAAAGAAGGCTATCCACTAAGTCCAGCACGCCGCCGAGCCCCGGTAAATTCCCGCCCGAATCTTTGACGTAAAAATCCCTCTTAAAAAGGCTTTCTGCCAGATCTCCAACCTGCCCGATTATCGCTAATAGAAATCCGAGTAAAAGAACGTGCGGATACGAAAAGTCCGCAAGGAAATCTTTACAGAGAGCCGCAAATGCTACGCTGAAAACAAGCCCGCCGATTGCTCCTTCTTTTGTCTTGAGGGGGCTTATGCGCGGGATTAGAGGGCTTTTGCCGAATTTTTTTCCTATGAAATAAGCGCCTATGTCGCCTGTTTTCGTCACGACAATAAGAAAGCTTACGAGCTTGGCCCCGTCCGGCAAATACTTTATCTTTATAAAAAACGAAAAGAACCAGCTTATGTAAAAAAGCGCAAAAAGCGTAACCGCAATACTCGTAAGATGGTCTTTCGCGCCGTCTTTTCTCACCAGCTGAAGGACAAAGGTAAAAAGGCATGCGATAATGATAAAAAACGGCTCCAGATTCGCGTGGCCTTCGCCGAGATGGAGGTATATAACTATTGGGAGCGTGATTCCCGCAACGATCCCGAAGTATTTATAGACAAAAAGTCCCTTGCTTTCTACTATAGAAAAAAATTCATTAAGCGCAAATCCTATAAAAAGGACTACCAAAAGACAGAAGGCCCAGCTCGGGAGAAGAAACGTTATGCCCCACACCGCAAAGACTATAGCAAAAGAGGTGATAACCCTTTTTAAGATATTATTCGCCATATCTTCTTTCTCTATTTTGGTAATTCAGAACGGCCCTTTTCAAATCTCGTCTTTTAAAGTCCGGCCACAGTTTCTTTGTTACATAAATTTCAGCGTAAGAAATCTGCCATAACAGGAAATTACTTATTCTCATTTCCCCGCTTGTTCTGATGAGAAGGTCCGGATCCGGTATGCCGGTTGTATAAAGATAGTCGGAAAAATTATTTTCGGAAATATCGTCGGTATCAATAGTCCCACGCTTTGCTTCCTCGCATATCTTTTTTACGGCGTCCACGATCTCGGTTCTCGCTCCGTAATTGAGCGCGAAGTTTACGAGAATCAACTTATTGTTTATGGTCTTTTCTTCGAGTTGTCCCAGCTTTATCTGAACTGCCCGCGGAAGACGGCTTATCCTGCCTATCGCATGCACCCTTACGCCTTCTTTAGCTAATTTATCTGCCTTGAGGTCGATATACTCTTCCAAAAGTTTCATGAGCGCATCTACCTCTTTTTTGGGTCTTTTCCAGTTTTCCGTGCTGAAGACATAAAGGGTTAAAATTTTTATGCCGATATCTTTTGCCGATTTTATTGTTTCTTCTACACTTTTCATACCGGCATAATGGCCGGCTATCTTTGGAAGGTGGCGCTTCCGCGCCCATCGACCGTTGCCATCCAGTATGATGGCTACGTGTTTTGGCAGTTTCGATTGGTCTATTTTACCCAATTCTGTTCCTCAAACTCGCCAATGGACTTCTTGGGGTATTGGGGAAGAATTACTATCTCGACGCGCCTGTTCTTCGCCCTGCCTTCGGGGCTATCGTTGGTGGCAATGGGACGAAACTGGCCGTATCCCATCGTTGTGAGTTTCGAGGGTTCGAGGCCGCCGTTTACAAGATAATGATAAACATTGTTGGCCCTGGCCGTTGAAAGCTCCCTGTTGGACTTCCATCCCGAATATTTAATCGGTACATTGTCCGTGTGTCCTTCTATGCCTATATTTTTCTCGACGGCTTTCGCTCTTATTACAGCTATTATTTTATCAAGTATAGGATATGCCTTTTCTTTAATTTTGCCCTTGCCGGAATCAAAAAGTATATTATCGGCAAGCGTTATAACAAGGCCTCTTTCACCCAGATCAAGACCGACCTTTCCCTTTAACTGTTTTTCCAGTTCCCTTTTTATCGATTCAAATTCTTGTTTTTCGCTCGCTCTCAGTTCACTTAATCTCTCGACCTCGGTGCTCAACTGGTCTATTTTGGCTTTATCCCTCGGGCTTTTTTTGTAAATATTAATGGCGCAACCTGTCGTTACAAGCAACGTGATTACTGATAACAATATCATTGTCTTTTTCATAACGGCCTCCTTGGTTTAATATCAACACAATATAGCACTTATATATTTTATAGTCAAGCCAACTATTTTATCAGCGTGTTCGCCAGAATAAAGGAAGCAAACACCACCGAAACCATGGACATGAGCTTTATTAAAATATTGAGACTCGGCCCGGAAGTATCCTTAAACGGATCACCCACCGTGTCTCCTACAACCAATGCCTTATGAGAAGCGGAACCCTTTCCGCCGAATGCACCTTTTTCGACGTATTTTTTCGCGTTGTCCCATGCGCCGCCGGCATTGGCCATGAATATCGCAACAACAAAACCGCAAACCAACGCTCCGACTAAAAGTCCTATGACTGCTTCTGCGCCTAGTAAAAGTCCTATTGCGATGGGACTCGTTATAGCCAGAATACTCGGCAAAATCATTTCTTTTTGCGCCGCACCCGTACATATCGAAACGCAATGCGCGTAATCCGGTTGGGCTTTTCCTTCTATGAGGCCTTTTATCTCTCTAAACTGACGTCGTACTTCCTCGACGATAGTTTGAGCGGCCCTACCAACAGCTTTCATTGTTAGGGCGGAAAATAGAAACGGCAACATCCCTCCTATGAACAATCCGACCATTACCTGCGGATTTAAAAGGCTCACTGTAACCTCTTTGCCTAACAAATGTATTTCGTCCCTGTAGGCGGCTATTAATGCCAGGGCGGTGAGGGCAGCGCTGCCGATGGCAAACCCTTTTCCCGTCGCCGCTGTCGTATTTCCCAGTGCATCCAGGGCATCTGTACGTTCTCTTACTTTGGGATCTTGGCGTGACATCTCGGCAATGCCTCCGGCATTATCTGCAACAGGCCCGTACGCGTCCGTAGCGAGCGTGATTCCGAGCGTGCTAAGCATGCCTACGGCGGCAATTCCCACGCCGTAAAGACCGGCGCTGAACTTGAACGCCGATTCAACACCGCTCGATGCGAAATAATAGCTCGCCAGGATAGCAGCACCTACGGTTAAAATCGGAACAGCAGTTGATAACATGCCGACGGCGAGTCCTCTGATTATAACAGGCGCACCGCCTGTCAAAGAAGCCTCTGCTATTGAGCGCGTAGGCGCGTATCTGTCAGAGGTAAAGAATTCGGTTGAAAGACCTATAAGTAATCCCGCCAGAAGTCCCGAAAGAACGGCCCAATAAACTCCCATGTTATACGGCAATAACGTTTTTATTATGAAAAAGGCAAATATTGCAATGAAAATTGCACTCGTGAAAATACCTCTCCTTAGCGCAAGTAAAAGTTCTCCCTGTTCGGCTTTTTCTCTTGTTTTAACAAACAATGTTCCGATAATGCTGGATATAACCCCTGCGGAAGCCAGGACAAGCGGAATCATGACGCCTTTTACACCAAAGCCTCCGGCCACAGCCAGTACCATCGTCGCTACGATGGAACCCACGTAAGACTCGTATAAATCCGCGCCCATACCCGCAATGTCTCCGACGTTATCGCCGACGTTATCTGCAATAACAGCGGGATTGCGCGGATCGTCTTCCGGAATTCCCGCCTCGATCTTGCCCACAAGGTCCGCTCCGACGTCCGCTGCTTTCGTATAGATACCGCCTCCCACGCGCGCGAAAAGCGCCATTAGACTCGCTCCCATCTCAAATGTAAGCATGGTGCTTGTTATGTACTGTATTCGAAGCGCGGCATCGGATACAATATTTATGTGAGTGTAATAATAGTCGAGTACGTAATACCAGATCGAAAGGTCGAGAAGCCCTAACCCTACGACCGTAAGCCCCATTACCGTTCCGCTCGAAAAGGCAACCCTGAGACCCTTATTTAAACTCTCCCTGGCGGCGTTCGTAGTTCTCGCATTGGCGTGCGTGGCCACCTTCATGCCTATGAACCCGGAAAGCCCGCTGAAAAATCCGCCGGTCAGAAACGCAAATGGTACAAATATAGGAAGGTAACCTTTCTTTGATAAAGTGAATAATAAAACAAAAACAATTGCGAAGAAAATGCTTATAACGGTATATTGCCTCTTTATGTAAGAAGTAGCGCCTTCCTGGATCGCCTTCTGTATCCTTTTTATGTTTTCATCGCCGGGCGATGTTTTCATTATCCTGTATACCAGGAAACTCGCGAATAAAAGCGCTGCTATCGAACTTATGGGGGCGAGTATCAACATTACTTCTTCTTCCTAATTTAGCTATAAGCTATATTTGCGTATGGGTTGCAGGCTATTTTCGCATCACTTATAGCTTATATCTTTTTATTCTACTCGTATTGTTTGCCTTCTCTCCGAACCGACGGAAATAAGGATAATTTTTGTTTTAAGCAGTTTCTGAATTCTTTTTAAATATTCCTTTGCGTTTTTGGGTAATTTCCTGAATGCGGTCACGCCGCTGGTATCCTCTCTCCAGCCTTTTACTTCTTCGTAGACGGGTTCTGAGTTACCCAGCATGTCGATATCGCTTGTAAAGTGCTCGTAAGTCTTGCCTTTATATTTGTAAGCAACGCATATTTTTATCTTTTCCAGATCGTCTAAAACGTCTAATTTCGTAACGACTATTTCCGATATTCCGTTAACGATTATGGAATATCTCACCAGGCACGCGTCAAACCAGCCGCATCTTCGGGGCCTGCCCGTCGTGGCGCCAAACTCACGGCCCTTGACCCTGATTTTGTGCATCATGTCTTTAGTGAATTCGGTGGGAAACGGCCCTTCCCCGACTCTTGTCGTATATGCTTTGACAACACCGAGGACCTTGCCGATCTTGGTGGGTCCTACGCCTGTTCCTGTACAGGCTCCGCCGGCAGTGGCGCTACTGGAGGTAACAAAGGGGTAGGTCCCGTAGTCCACATCTAGCATTGTCCCCTGTGCTCCCTCGAAAAGAATGGATTTTCTCTTCTCGATGGCTTTGTTTAGGAGGAGTGTCGTGTCACAAACAAAATTTTTTATCTTCCCTCTGAATTCGATGTACTCTTTATATATTCTGTCGAACGAAAATCCTTTGAAATCATATAATATTTTCAGAATCTTGTTTTTCTCTTCTATATTTGTTTTGAGTTTTTCGCTGAATACGCTATCGCTCAAAAGATCGATAATGCGTATGCCTGAACGCGATACCTTGTCCGCGTAACAGGGTCCTATACCTTTTTTCGTTGTGCCTATTTTGGTTTTTCCCTTTTTCATTTCTTTTAATTCGTCTATCACCTTGTGATAGGGGAATATAAGATGCGCGTTCTCGCTTATAAAAAGCCTGCCCTTTACTTCGATGCCTTCCGACTCGAGTTTGGCTATCTCCGCAATTAGCGCATTCGGATCTATGACAACGCCGTTTCCGATAACGCAAATCTTTTTCCTGTGCAATATGCCCGACGGTATGAGATGCAGGATGAATTTTTCATCGCCGATTACGACGGTATGGCCGGCGTTGTTTCCGCCTTGATATCGCACTATGTAGCTAAAATCTTTAGCCAATATGTCGATTACTTTTCCTTTTCCCTCATCTCCCCATTGGGCTCCAACAACAATTATGTTCGACATGGCAGTTTCCTTTTTCTATCTTTGCGGCGGCGGCTTCGGCGGCGTAGGCGGCGGCTTCGGTGGCATAGGCGGCGGTCTATGAGCCTTCGGTATAACCGGAGGGGTATAAACCGGTGGTGGTGGTTTCGGAATATTCTGTGAAGCCCTTATCGCTTCGAGCTGACGTTGAATTCTTTGGGTCTGTATCCTTATGCGTTCATTGTTTATGCGGTTGTAAACTCTTATGAGAATTTCTTTTTCCAGTTCTTCTATTTCCTTTAATACGCCGCCAACCTTATATTCAACCTTGAGGATTTCATCGTCCTTACCGCGGGTAATTTTTAACTCCGGGATAAAATTCGGTACTTCCGGCGAAACTTCCAGCATACCTTTTATTCTCTCTATAATTTCTTCTTTCGGCGTTTCACTGATGCCGGATACTTTAGTTTCGACTTTGTGTTCGGCTCCGGGTTCGATTTTAGACTCGAATTCGACTTTAACCCCGGCTTCGGATTCAGTTTCGGGTTTGCTTTCGAGGGCGACTTCCGGCTTGGTTTCCGGCTTCGCTTCAGGCGTCGGTTTAGGGATTACTGCTTCAACGGGTTTTTTGACAAGATCTAAAATATCCCGCCATACCTTTTTTACAAATCCTACCTTTTCCTCGGCGAAAGAGGCCTGTGTAAACAAGAAAGCGCATGCCAAAAGCAAAATAATAACTATCGAGTACTTTTTCATACCTTTACCTTTCCTCTGGACCTATAGCTTGAAACTTACGGCTTATTGCTTACTTAAGCGGCGCCATGGTAAAGATTTTCTTTGCTATCACCGGGTAGGTCGCAATAAAACGAAGCTCGTCTTCGGTAAGCGGCTTTTGCGTGTGAACGTTAGCGTAACGAACAAGCTCCAGGATCTCCGCTGCCTGTTTTTCGTTTTTAAACTTGATTTCCAATTTGTCATAAACGTTCCTAAAGCCTTTGATACCGCTGTATTCGCCCGCCGTGATCTTTCTCCCGGTATCTATAATCTCGGGCTCCCCGCGACCAAGCTCTTCGTAGTCGTAAAGTTCGTAGTTCCGTCTGTCCTTTAAAGCGCCGTCGGCGTGTATGCCTGATTCGTGCGCAAAAGCGTTAGCCCCGACCGCCACTTGATTGACCGGAATGGGTATGCCGAATGCGTATGAGGCGTAGGTGGCAATCTTCCATACCTTCTTCAGGTTTATTTTTTCGTCCAGCTTATATTTACCCCTGAAACCGCTCGAATGTTTAATCGCCAGAATAACGCTGGCAAGATCGGCGTTTCCGGCTCTCTCGCCCATGCCGTTTACAGTTGTATTTATGTATGCATCTACACCTGAATCAATAGCAGCCTTTGCGCCTGCTATGCTACACGCCACGACCATACCCAGATCGTTGTGGCAGTGCAGCTCTATGGGCAATTCTACACTCGACGCAAGATGCGCCACCCTTTCGTATATACTGAAGGGGTCATCGAATCCGAGCGTATCGCAATACCTGATTCTCGTCGCGCCGGCTTCTTTTGCCGCTAGTGAAAATTCTATCAAATAGCTCATGTCGCTTCGCGAAGCATCCTCGGCATTGACACCTATCGTCTTTATGTTCTTTCTTTTGGCAACCTTGGCAGCCTTTACCATGTTTTTAATAACGTCCTTTTTTGTATATTTCCCCTTGAATTTTCCTTTGATCATCTGGTCTGAAGTGGAAATGGAGAGATTCAGGTGCTTGACATCCGTCATTTGGGTGGCAGTGACAACATCGTCCTCGATAGCCCTTATCCAACCCTCGAGGACAATGGGCTTCAAAGCGCCTTTTTTGGCTAATTCCAAATTTGCGTTCAGATAGTTTGTCTCGTGGTGGGTAACCGGAAACCCAAACTCGCTCTGGTATACACCCATGTCATTTAAATACATGTTTATCATGGTCTTCTGCAGTTTTGCAAGGCCAAGCCGCGATGTCTGAACGCCGTCTCTATTTGTAACGTCAATAATGCGGATTATGTTCGCTTTCTTTTTCGTCATATTCTCACCTTTTTTTAATGACCCCACACCCAGGAACTCATACAAAAAATTCTTTTGTAGATTCCGTCAGAAGAATTTTTTGTAAAAGTAGACATATATAAATATATTTTTTTTAATATTATTTACTATTGCCTATAGCTATGTGCCTTCTACCCATTTTGAGTTCCTGGGTGTGGGGTAAATTCGGACATACAACTTATGTCGGCCTACAGCCTCCATAAGTTGTGTCCTCATTTATAGTTTTATGGGCATTACCTCTTTTATATATTTTGCCTTTCTTATTTTATTCAAAACACTCTCGGGAACTTCGCTGTCGACGTTTAAAACAGTGACAGCCGCTCCGCCTCGCTTGGCACGGCCGAAGGTCATGCCGGCAATGTTTATGCTATTCTTGCCGAGGACGCTTCCGATCTGGCCGACTATTCCGGGTTTATCCTGATTATAGATAACAAGCATGTGGCCCTCCGGAACGGCGTCAACGTAAAGCTGATTTATTTTTATAATGCGCGGATCGATTTTCGTAAAGAGCGTTCCAACTATGGAGTTTTTTATTTTATCGGTTTCCACCTCGATGGCTATGAGATTCGCAAAATCCTCGATCTCTTCTGTTTTTCCTTCGTTGATTTTAATACCTCTTTCGCGCGCGATGACGAGGGCGTTGACGTAATTTACGCTCTCCTCCAACACGGGTTTAAGCATTCCCTTCACGATGGAACGCGTGATGTGGCTCACGTCATATTTTACTACATCGCCGACATATTTTATTTTTACCTTTTTGATGCGGCCTTCCGCAAGCTGGGCATGCATGCTACCCATTTTTTCGGCGAGGGAGAGGTATGGTTCAATAACTTCCAGGAGTTCGGGCCCTATGGAAGGGGCATTAACGGCATTGCGGATACTCCTCTTGATAAGGGCATCTGTTATACTGTGCGCTATGTCGATAGCGACGTTGATTTGTGCCTCCTCCGTTGAGGCTCCAAGATGCGGGGTTGTCACGACTTTATCCATCTGGACGAGCTTACTCTGTCCCGGCGGTTCTTTTTCATACGCATCCAGAGCAGCGCCCGCCACGACGCCGGCTTCTATCGCTTTAACAAGGGCTTTTTCGTCTACGATACCGCCCCTTGCACAATTTATGATCCGGATACCTTTTTTCATTTTTTTAAACGCTTTTTCACCTATCATATGATAGGTGTCATCCGTAAGGGGGGTGTGTACAGTTATAAAATCCGATCTTTTAAATAGTACGTCTAGGCTTACCGGTTCGATGCCCAGGGATTTAGCCTTTTCGTCAATCAAAAATGGGTCGTATGTTATTACCTTCATTTTAAAACTTAAGGCATGCCTCGCCACGTCCGTTCCAATCCGGCCGAATCCTATGATTCCCAGGGTCTTCCCGTAGAGTTCCACCCCCATGAATTTCTTCCTGTTCCACTCGCCTTTTTTAAGGGAGGAATTCGCCTGGGGTATATTCCGTGCCAGCGACAATAGTAACGAAAGGGTGTGTTCTGCAGTCGAAGTCGTATTTCCGCCAGGGGCGTTCATGACAATGATGCCTTTCTTGGAAGCTTCGTTCACGTCTATGTTATCAAGTCCGACTCCGGCTCTTCCGATAAGCTTAAGTTTTTTCGCGTGCTTTAGTATATCTTTTGTAACCTTTGTCTGGCTTCGCACGATAAGGACGTTGTATTCCGGAATAATCTTCTTGAGTTCATCGGGAGGCAGCTTGTATTTCGTGTCTACCCTGAAACTCTTCTCTTTTTTCAGTATAGCTATACCTTCTTCCGCCAACGGATCGCTTATTAGTATCTTTATCGCCATTTATAACCTCCGGTGAATTTATTTTGTTATTTCCGCCTAGAGTTTTACGTCTTCTTTCTTAAGCACCTCTTTTAATTTCGCAAGTGCGTGTTCCAGATCTTTTCTTGCGATTCCTCCCATGTGCGCGATTCTGAAAATTTTTCCTTTCAGCTCGCCCTGTCCGCCCGCAAACGTAACGCCTTCGGACTTGAGTGATTTGATTAACTTTGAGGTATCGATGTCCTTGGGAACTTTTACGGCTGTAACGGCATTCGACGGGAATTTAGAAAAAAGTTCAAGCCCCATATCCTTTACGGTTTTCCGGACAAATTCCGCGTCGAGTTTATGCCTTTCGACAAATTTATCCACTCCCTCTTCTAAAATCATGGAAATCGCCTTCTCCAAACCTATCATAAGCGTTATGGCCGGCGTCCACGGGCTGTCTGATTTCTCCATAAGTCGTTCATACTTGTTAAAATCGTAATAGTACTTCGGAAGATTTGATTGCCTTACTAAGTTCCACGCTTTTTTGCTTATGGCGGTAAAAGAAAGACCCGGCGGAATCATGAATGCTTTTTGCGAGCCGCCGATTGCTATGTCGACACCCCATGTGTCCATGTTAAATTCGTCTGCTCCGAGGCCGCTTATCGCATCCACTATCAAAATGGCACCAGTCTTTCCTGTAATGTTCCCTATCGATTTGACGTCGTATACCGTAGCGGTGGATGTCTCGCATAGCTGCATAAAAAGAGCCTTAGCGTTGGGAGCTTTTTTAAGGGCCTCTTCTATCGCTTGAGGTTCCGGCCCTCTACCCCATTCTATGTCAATAGGAACTGCTTTTACGCCGTAGGCGGTGCATATTTCGGTAAATCTCTCGCCGAATTTTCCACCCCTTACCACGATCGCCGTATCCCCCCGCGAAAGCGTATTAATAACGCTTGCTTCCATCGCGCCAGTACCGCTTGAGGTAAATGTTAACACATTGTTGTCGGTTTTAAAAATTTTCTTGAGGCCCTCATTTACGGTCTTGGCGATATCCCTGTATTGCGGCGTCCTGTGGTGAATTATAGGCTGAGCCATGGCTTTTATAATTTCATCCGGAACAGGCGTCGGTCCGGGGGTTAGCAGATAACGTTTTTCTCCCATATTTGTCTTCCTCCAAGCTTATAGCTTAAAGCTTATAGCTACTTCTTCTTCTTAATCGATGCGATTACTTCGTCCACGATGCCGTAGTCTCTGGCTTCTTCCGGAGACATGAAATAGTCCCTGTCTGTGTCCTTTTTTATTTTTTCCATCGGCTGCTTTGTGTGCTTGGCGAGGATATTTTCGATCTTTTCCTTGAGTCTTAGGATTTCCTTCGCCTGGATGTTTATGTCCGCGGCGGCCCCTTGTACTCCACCCCACGGCTGATGTATCATGATACGAGCGTGCGGAAGGGCGTAACGTTTGCCTTTCGCGCCTGCGGCAAGAAGTAATGCGCCCATGCTGGTCGCCTGGCCGACGCAATATGTATTCACGTCCGGTTTTACAAATTGCATCGTGTCGTAAACTGCAAGGCCGCTTGTCACGTGGCCGCCCGGGGTGTTTATGTAAACATCTATATCCTTCTCCGGATCCTCCATCTGCAGGAAAAGTAGCTGCGCAATCATGATATTGGCTATGTTGTCGTCAATAGGTGTGCCGATAAAAACTATCCTGTCTTTAAGGAGTCTCGAATAAATATCGTATGCGCGTTCTGTTCTGCCGGTCTGTTCTATAACCATGGGGACTAGTATACTCATGTTAACCTCCCTCTTTGATTTCCGCTTCTTTCAGTAAAAACTCCAAAACCTTACCCTCTTTTATCTCTTCGGCAAGTCCGCCCAAGAGTTTTTCTTTCTCGTAATATTTTTTTACCTCGTCCGCGGACTGCTCTAAAGACATGGCAATTGCCTTTAGCCTCTCGTTTATGTCTTTCTCGTTTAATTCTATTTTTTCTTTTACGGCAATATAATCCAGGATAAAATAAAGCTGCACCTTATCCCTGGCATTCTGTTCGAGCTTTGGATCCAGTTCCTTTATTTTCTTCTCTATGTCGTCTTTATGCAGGCCTTTTTGCAAAAGTTCTGTTTCCAGACGTCTGACAAAAACTTCTTTCTGCCGTCCCACTAGACCCGCCGGTACCTGGAACCTAACATCCTTGAGAAGCCTTTCCAGGATCTGGTTTTGCATGTTTATTTTTAACGCATTTTCTTTCCGCATCAAAAGCTGCGATTCTACTTCTTTTTTTAGCGTTTCCAGATTGTCTGAATTAAGATTCTTGGCAAACTCGTCATCCAACGTCGGGAGCTTCTTTTCCTTGATCTCGTTTACCAGAATCTTGAATTTGGCGAGTTTACCCGCGTATTTTTTATCAGGATAGTTATCGGGTAGTTTCTTCTTGATTTCTTTCGTCTGGCCTTTTGCGAGCCCTATGAGATCTTCGCCCATGCCGAGCAAAGAGGCGTTTTTGTCTGCCGATATCCACATACTTTTGTTTTTCTTGCTTATGGGCTTACCGTTGGCGAATACCTCCACGTCGCAAACGACGTAATCGCCTTTCTTTACGGGTCCTTGGAGGTCGTTATATTTTGAATACATGTTTCGTAAGCGCGAAAATGACTCGTCAGTTTCCTGCTGCGAAACGGAGATCCTTTTTTTCGTAACCTTAATGCCCTTGTAATTCTTTAGTTTAAAGACGGGTCTTGTGGCGACCTCGGCCTCGAAAATAAGCGGTTTTCCTTTTTGAAAATTGATGTTAAAAACGCGCGGAGGGCCGATGGGATCGGCCCTGTGATCATCCAGGGCCTTTCTGTATCCGGCCGGAATCAACTTTTTCAGGATTTCCTCTTCGGCATTTTTGGAGTAGTGCTTTTCCAAGAGATCCTGCGGCGCAGAACCGACGCGGAATCCGGGAATTTTGGCCACTTTCTTTATTTCCCCGTACACCTCTTTAGCCGTCTTTTCGACCAAATCATGTGGTATTTCAACCTGAAAGAGTTTCATGCAATCATTTAAATTTTTTATGCGTGTTTTCATAGCGAGTTAGTAGTATATCACATAGTAAATTTTTCGCCAAGATATATCTCTCTGGCCTTGGGATTGGTAATAAGCTCGTCCTTGGTGCCGGATATCAGAATTTTCCCCTCGGACATCAGGTAGGATCGGTCCGTGATGACGAGCGTTTCCCTGACGTTGTGATCCGTCAGGAGTATTCCCAGATTTTTCTCCTTTAATTCCTTGATTACCTCCTGGCAATCGTAAACAGCGATTGGATCGATTCCGCTGAACGGCTCGTCCAGCAATATAAACATGGGATTCGTTACAAGGGCGCGTGTTACTTCGAGGCGCCTTCGCTCTCCTCCGGAGAGGGTATAGGCCTTACTTTTTCTTAAATGGGATATTTTAAGCTCTTCCAGAAGTTCGTCCAGGCGGTTTTTCCGCTCCTTCCGGGGGAAGTCAAGCGTCTCCAAGATCGCCATTATGTTCTCCTCAACGGTAAGCTTTCTGAAAATGGACGGTTCCTGGGAAAGATAGCCGATGCCGCTTCTTGCCCTGCGGTGCATCGACATGTTTGTTATATCTTTTTTGTCAAAGATAATCTTACCGCTCTGGGGAGGAATTATGCCCGTTACCATGTAAAAAGTGGTTGTTTTTCCGGCGCCGTTCGGCCCGAGAAGCCCTACTATCTCGCCGCGTTTTACATTTATATTCACGCCGTCTACAACGCGCCTTCCTGAATATTCTTTTACCAACCCCTCTATTTCCAGTAAATGCATGGCTAAAAAGAAACCTTTCCTATATTCCCTATATCCTCGACAGGACCCCTGTGCGTCACTTTTACGTTGCCTTCGGTAACAACGCGTTTGACCTCGTTGGTCTGGGGATCGAAAAAAACGGTGAGCTTATCGCTAAACATGTCGCTATCTTTATCGGCAACTTTGACATTGTTATTAAAAATCGCTATATTTTTTTCGTGGTCTATTTCAAAAGGACCGTTGCAGGTGATTTTTTTGTCCTCGCCGAAATCCACTTCGATCTCTGCGTTAAACGATACCCATTTAAAGCGGGGCCTTGTGACGAGCCCCTTTCCCCTGCAAATTAGGTTTTCCCTTTTAACGATAACGTACGAGTCGGTGGTGATTTCCTCTTTTTTGGTGCTCCATTTTGCAAAATCGGTGACGAGTTCGCCGCCGTCCGAGCTTCTACCGACAATATTGTCTTTCAACTCTATATCCTGTGTCTTCTTGTCGTAAACTGCCGTGTCGGCAAAAAGTTCGAACGTCACCTCATTACCGTGATACACCGCTTTCAGGTTCTTTATGTTAATCTTGTCAAATACGACGGTGGCTGATTCGCCTTCAAGTTCCCACTCCACTTTTTTATCCTTGTTGAAACCCTCTACCTTGAAAGAATACACTTCCTGTTTGATTTCCGAGAGAGATTCTTTCAAACTTTCATTTTCGACTTTTGGGGCAACGGGAACATGTTCTCTTTTGAAAAACCCGTTTACCGCGATAAGGGTTGCCAAAATCGCCACGAACAATATTTTCCGGTTCTTCAAAAGCTTCATTTTTTAACGACCATCCGGCTTTGTCTTCCACCTTCTATGCATCCAAACCCACTGCTCTGGATATTTTCTTATAAAAGATTCCACGATACGCGACCACCGCTGGGTATTAAATTTAATTGTTTCTTCCTTGTTAGACTTCTCTACCAGATTGATTTCGTCTCCGATAACAAGCCTACGGCTATTTCCCTCTCTTACCACAAAAGCGGGCACTAGCGGCGCTCCGCTTGCAAACGCAAGGGCTACCGGGGCTTTCGGCGTATATGCCGGTTTTCCGAAAAAATCCACAAAAACGCCATCGACACTATCGATATCCTGATCAGCCAAAATCCCTAACACTTCGTTATTCTTCAGAGCCTTTAAAATCTTTCTGGGTGACTCATCCCTGTAGATAACTTTAACACCCTTGGAACGTCTTACCCTGTTTATAAAATGCTCGTATTTATCAAAGTATATCCGGCGAGCAATAACGCTAGTCGCATGATTTCTTAGTGTAAAACAAAAAGATAGGAGTTCCCAATTTCCGAAATGCGAAGCAAGTATAATGATACCATTTCCTTTTGAAAGAGCGCGTTCTGCCTTTTCAAGGTCTTCTGTTTTTATCCACCTGTCCAGGTTTTTTCGGTTTAATTTATATGTGTTTATTAATTCTACGGCATTTTTGCAGAGGTTAGAAAAAACCTTTTTCGCGATCTCCTCGATTTCCGAATCGCTTTTTTCCGGAAAGGAGCTTCTAAGATTATTAAGCGCTTCCTTGCGTTCTTTTCCCGCAACCGCGAAGACTATTCCTCCGGCCAGATTCGCAAGATACAATCCCAGCCTCAAGGGAAGAATGGCAATGATAAAGCCGCTTATCGCGGCGAGATAATACAAGTAATAGCGCTTGGTCTTAATCTTCATTGATAGGGTAATATATTATCATATATTAAATACGCGTGCAATATAAAAAACCGAATCAAAAAAGGAACCCAGTACCGGCGATTACGGTAAGTTTTGACCTTTCTTTTATGAGGCTTATGAACGCCTTTGCCTGATTTTTAAAAAATGTTCTGGAGAGGGTGAATTTTATTCCGAGGGGGCGGTTTTTCCTGTCTTTTAAATCAACTTCAAGCGTATAATCTTTATTTAATTTTATCGAAGCGCCGAATGTGATGGAATGGATTTTATTCTTTCCGTAGGACATTTCAAAGATAAAGCCTGTTTTATCATCTATTTTCCATTTTCCGAAAAGGGTAACCAGCCTTGCCTTCAACCTTTTTCTATACGAACTGCCTATTCCGATCTGATATCGTAGGTTGCCTCTTTTGTCGTAAGAGGCCGTGCCGACTCTAAACTCGAAGGTGGAATCCTTGCTCTTATCCAGGGAATAGAAAAGTCTGTGTTTTCTTATGATATCCCAGCGGCCCTTGAACGTCACGGAACGGATCATTCCTTCTTTACAGTATCTGTAGATAATCTCGTTATTTTTATTTACCTTCCATCCGGCTTTAAGCGCAATGGGCTTATGCCCGAGGGGTTCTCTTTCAACGAGAAAAGTAAGTCTGTTAAATTTATCCGCATGCCACGAACCCGAAATAGCCAGGATATAGATACGTTCTTTACGACGGCCTTCAGTTTTCTTTAACGCGAAGATCAGCTTATCTTCTGCGGCATTCATGAAGCCGCTTTTTAATATGAGCCTGTTTCCGTAAACCTGGTTTTGCCATTTATCCAGGGTATAGATCAGGTTATAATTTTTCGCCAGTGACCAGCTTCCCTTTAGTTTTATTTGTTGCGGGAGTCTTTTGTCTAAAAAAACGGGGCTTGCCCCATTAGATGTTCTCGATCTAACGGGGCTGGGTTTTTTGATATGATAGATGAGGTAATTATTTCGGTCGATTTTGAACGTCCCGTCTAAGACGGCGCGGTATGTTTTAAGCGGGGAAGGTTTGCCGGATTTTAAAACTAGTCTGTTGTGGGGATCGATTTCGTAGCGTATTTTCATCGCGCGCCGCATCAAATCCGCTTATATTCCCTTTCTACTGTCGTCTTTATACCGCCGCGGAGGTTGAATTCGGCGCGTATCTTCGCCCAGCGGGGTTTTGAAGCGGCGACAAAGTCATCCAGAATGCGATTTGTAACGTGTTCGTGAAATATGCCGACGTTACGAAAAGCAGTAATATACATCTTGAAGGACTTAAGTTCCACACACATCTTATCGGGTTTATAATCGATGTAGAGATTCGCGAAATCCGGAAGGTCTGTTTTGGGGCATATACATGTAAATTCGCCTGTCTGGAGATGTACGGTGTAATCCTTATCCTTGTACTTATTCTCCCAGACCTCTATTTTTGGCAGTTGTAGTTTTCGTATGTTTTGCTGCAGGCCCTGATATGAAGACTTTTTCTTTTTCATGCGATCCTCACCTTGCCCCGATCATCTTGTGTACCTGATGAATCACCTCTATGCGAGGCATGAAGCTTGCTATTATATTGCGAAAATGTTCTAAATCTTTACTGCGGACTTTTTCGCTTTCGATGAGAGTCGTAACGGGTTGTAGCACAACCGGTACATGCGGGGCTACCTTTTTCGTTATCTCGGCCATGCGTATTATATCCTTGGATTCGGTTCTTGCCGTAACAATCGTTTTCACAAAGGTCTTTTTCTTTCTGGCAATCTCCAGAAATCTTTCGTGCTCTTCCCAGAAAGCCTTCATGCCGGTCGAGGAAGGAAGCTTAAAATCCATCGCAATTATGTCGATATACTCGATTACCCTGGAAAGTTTTTTGTAAAGTATCCCGTTTGTCTCGAGATAAAATTGTTTCTTGTAAAATTTTTTATATTCACGTAAAAAATCCTCGATAAAATCTGTCTGGACGAGTGGTTCTCCGCCGGTAAGGGAGACCGAGTGATACGGATCTTTGTATTCCAAGAGCTTGCTTATAAGCGCGTCCCTTTTAAAGATTTTGTAAGAATCCGGATTTGTGTCGCAAAAAACGCATGAGAGACCACAGCCGTAGAATCTCACAAAAACCTGGGGTATGCCTACGTATATTCCCTCGCCCTGCAGTGAAAGAAATATCTCCGATATTCGGGCTTCTTTCATTTTTCTTTAAAATATGGGTCGTTTATCCCTAATTCTTTAAATGCTTTTTTTCTGAAAAAACAGCTGTCGCAGACACCGCACGGTTTCTTGCCACCGGTATAACACGACCACGTAAATTCAAACGGAACTTTTAACTTGATGCCGAGTTTTATAATTTCCTTTTTGTTTTTGTTCACCAGGGGCGCGTAAATCCTGAGATTCTTTCCGTCTTTTGTGCCCGCGGTGATCGCTTTTTTAAACACGGTGAAAAACTCTTTCCTGCAATCGGGATAACCCGAATAATCCTCCGTGTGGGCACCTATAAATACAGCGCGCGCGGCCATGCTTTCGGCAAACGAGGCGGCAATGCTTAGGAAAACGAGATTCCGCGCGGGTACATACGTCGAGGGAATTCTTTTTTTGATCTCTTTTAAAGATCTGCGAAGCGGAATTTCCCTCTTCCTGCCGACGAGAGAGGTGCTTTTTTGCGGAAAGGAAAGCTTTAATATCTTATAAGGGGAGCGTGCGCGCTTGGCAAGTTTTTTCGCAAATTCTATTTCTTTTCTGTGCCTCTGGCCGTAATCAAAAATCAAGGATTGGGGTCGGAATCCTTTCTTCTTGGCCAGGAATAACGTGGTCGCCGAATCAATTCCCCCGGATAGAAGGACAATGGCTCGTTTCATTGTTATTTGTTATTTCTCGAAACTTGCGCATGAGGTGGCAGTTTCCCAAACAGACACCTTTATCTTTTGCTTTATATACCGGGATAAATTTTTATGTATAAACTCTGCTATGTTTTCTGAGGTAGGATTTTTCTTTTTAAAATACGCTAGATCGTTTAAATATTTGTGGTCAATAGATGATAAAACACCTTTTAATCTATCTTTCAGAATTTTAAAATCCATCACCATGCCGTTTTTGCCGGTAGTTTTTGAGTACACGCTGATCTCTGTTTTCCAGTTGTGGCCGTGAAGCGCTTCGCATTCCCCTTTGTAACCGCGTAATTTATGTGCCCCGCAAAATTCGTCCGTGATTTTTATCTCGTACATTTTATTCGAAATATCTTTTTGTTATTTCTTCCCACTTGCCCTGGTATTTTAGGATTATTTCGCATACTTCTCTTACGGCGCCCCGTCCGCCTTTATTCTCGGTCACATAGTGCGCTATATCCTTTACCTCCTTGACAGCGTTTGGTACCGCCACGGCAAGTCCGGTTCTTTTCAAAATCGGTATGTCAATTAAATCGTCACCAACGAAACAAATCTCGTCTTCTTTTACCTTGAATCTTCTTACAATATCTTTTAGAGATTTTATCTTATAATGATTTTCGTAGATTTTGCTTATTCCGAGATGCTTGGCGCGTATCTTGACTATCTTTGAGTTTTTCGCCGTTATGATGGCGCATTTTATGCCGGCTCTTTGCATGAGTATGATGCCAAGTCCGTCGGCCACATCGAAGTTTTTGATTTCGTCTCCGTAACTTCCTATGATTATCCTTCCGTCGGTGAGAACGCCATCGACATCCAACAAAAGAAGTTTTATCTTTCTGGCGCGCTCCGCTATGCCCATTATACAAGCCCCGCTTTCAGGATGTCCTGCACGTCGAGGAGGCCTATGGGTTTTCCCTTCTTGTCGATGACTGGGATTTCGTCTATTTTCTTTGAGCGGAGGATCTGGAATGCCTCCGCGGCGAGCTTGTCCTTTCTTATCGTAGTGGGAGTTTTTGTCATGACCTCTTTTATTTTTTTGTTGGCTATATTTACCTTGCCGCTTAAGTGTCTTCGGAGATCGCCGTCCGTGAATAATCCCGTTAAGATGCCAGCGGTGTTCACAACGCTTGCTGATCCGGCCCTTGCCTTCGTGATTTTCAATAAAACATCTCTCACGGGCGTGTTTTCCCTGACGCACGGGCTTGCTGTGCCCGTACGCATGATATCCTCTACTTTTAAAAGTAATCTTTTACCCAGCGTTCCTCCGGGGTGATAGAGGGCGAAATCTTTTTCTTTAAAACCCTTTTTGCCCAAAAGGCTCACCGAAAGTGCATCGCCCATCGCGAGCATCGCAGTGGTGGATGTAGTCGGTGCCAATCCTAGCGAGCAGGCCTCTTTCTTTACGGAAACATCCAGGGTAAAATCGGCATTTCTGGCAAGCACGGATTTCGTATTGCCGACAACGGCTATGAGGCGCGCGCCGATCTTTTTAACGATAGGCAAAAGTTTTACGAGTTCCTCGGTCCCGCCGCTATTAGAAAAAACAAGAAGGCAATCCTCCTTTGTCACCCTTCCCAGATCGCCGTGCAACGCCTCGGCAGGATGCAGGTATAAGGAAGGTGTTCCTGTAGAGGATAGAGTTGCCGAGATCTTCTGGGCGATGAAACCGGGTTTTCCCATTCCGGTCACGATAATCCGGCCCTTGATCTTCGTCAGAAAATTTATTACCTTTTCGAAATTTTTATCGATCCTTTTGGCAAGCTCCAAAATAGCCTTGGCTTCTATGTTAAGAACTTTCCTGGCGCCTTCTTGCGTTTTTGATCTCTTCACCCCGTTCTTCCTTTCCTTTCAATGTTACTTTCTGATTTCAATCTTTGCCAAACTATTCCCGTTCCTCCTTATGCCAATTATTATGATGCTTCTAGGAAAAACGGGGTTCATCTGACGATCTCCAATTTTTTTATCCTGTTTACAAATTTTTCCAGGGTACTTAATTTCATCATGTTCGGCCCGTCACTCAAAGCCTTCTTCGGATTTTCATGAACCTCGATAAATACGGCGTCTATACCGCACATAACCGCGCAGGAAGCAAGCGGGGCTATAAACTCTTTTTGTCCCCCGCTTTTCGTGCCTAATCCTCCCGGAAGTTGAACCGAGTGCGAAGCGTCAAAGCAGACTGGATAGCCGAATTTTTTCATGATGATAATAGAACGAAAATCGCTAACCAGCATGTTGTACCCGAAACTTGTTCCTCTTTCCGTAATCATTATATTGCGATTCCCGGCGGATTCTGCCTTCTCTATGACATTTCGGATGTCCCACGGCGAAAGGAACTGCCCTTTCTTGATGTTTATCGGCTTTTTTGTCTTGGCGGCTACAAGAATGAGATCGGTCTGACGGGAAAGAAGCGCTGGTATCTGAATTATATCCAGTATGCGCTTTGCTTCATCGACTTCCTTCGGCGAATGAACGTCGCTCAAGACCGGGATTTTTACCGACTGCTTTACTTTTTTTAAAATCGCCAGGCCCTTTTTGAGCCCCGGCCCCCGATAAGAGCGGATGGAGGAACGGTTTGCCTTGTCGTAACTGGATTTGAAAATAAAAGGCATGCCTATTTTATCTGCTATCTTTTTTATTGCATTAGCGTGTCGCACGGCACTTTTTTCCGATTCGATAACGCACGGACCCGCGATAAGAACAATCGGATTTTCCCCGCCTATTTTGACATTTTTCACGTTTATCTCTGTAGTCATGTCTTATTACCCTGCTCTTTTAGTATCTCTTCGGCTTTTTTTAAATCCTCGGGCGTATCAACACCCACGGTGTCGAATTCCGTTTCGATTGTCTTTATTTTGTAGCCGTTTTCGATTGCCCTTAACTGTTCTAGTTTTTCTGTTTCTTCCAGTTTGGACTTCGGTAGATTTGTATAAGTAAATAAAAAATCTTTCGTATAGGCATAAATACCTATGTGTTTGTAGTAAACGCGCAATTCCTCTTCGGATAAATGTCCGGGAAACCAGGAATGGATATCCAGCATCGATTGGGGTTCGTCCGTCTTGCGGACATAAGGAATGGGGCTTCTTGAAAAATAAAGCGCATAGCCATCCTTGTCGATTACGACTTTTACGACGTTCGGATTCAGCACATCCTTTATTCTGTCTATCTTTTTTACTGCCGTTGCCATTGGTATCGTTTTATCTTCTAGAAGCGTATTTGCCAGACTATCTATTATGGCGTGGTGCATAAGGGGCTCGTCGCCTTGTATATTTACTATTACTTCGACCTCAAGAGGGTTTATCACTTCAGCGATGCGGTCCGTGCCGGAGGGTTGATCCTTGGATGTGTAAACGGCCTTTCCTCCGAAACCTTCGACAACCTTTATTACCTCTTCGTTGTCGGTTGCGATAATCAAGTCGTCCAGCATTCTGGATTCCTTTGCCCTCTCCCAGACGTGCTGTATCAGGGGTTTTCCCAGGAGATTTGCCAGCACCTTGCCTTCGAATCTCGAGGCTTTCCATCTTGCCGGTATTACGCCTATTGCCCTCACCCCGTTAGATCTCCTTTCGAACTGGTTTATTCGTTATGCGCATTCTAATTCCCTTGTCTCAAATGATTCTCGACTTGAACAAAAATTATCTAAAGAATCTACCCCTAATTAGAATCTTTTGAGATCTAACGGGGCTCATGAAAGTTTTGCCTTTTCTATTTCTTCCTTTACTCTTTTTATAATTTCGTCTTCTGTAATAACCGCTATGCCAATTTTGCCTACCACAACTCCGGCGGCACAATTGGCTATATGAGCTGCCTGAATGGGATTTGCACCTGATAAGAGTGAAAGCATATAAGTACTTACCACGGTGTCGCCTGCTCCTGAGACGTCAAAAACCTCTTGGGCAAGCGTTTCTATTTTTCTTGGAGGTTTTCCTTCCTCAAAAACCATCATTCCGTCTTCCCCAAGTGTAATGAGTAAAACACGTAATTTTAATCTTTTAAGAAGTTCAAGGCCTGCTTTTTTAAGCGATCCTTTGTCCTTTATTTCAAAACCTACAGCGCGAGAAGCCTCGGCGTTATTCGGCGTCAAAAGCGTGACACCCTTGTAATAAGCAAAATGTTCTTCTTTTGGGTCAACGGCTATGATTTTCTTTTTTCTTCTTGCCAGGGGAACTATCCTGTCGAGGAGTTTCGGTGTAATTAGACCCTTGCCATAATCCTCCACGATCAAACCGTCTATTTCGTTGATAACGTCTTCTACAAAGTTGGAAATCTTCCTTATAGTGCTGTCTTTCAGGGGGTCTACCTTCTCCTTATCGATGCGTACAACCTGTTGCTGGTGCGCGATAACGCGCGTTTTAAGGATTGTCGGTCTCTGGCTGTCGGCAAAGATACCATCAATGTTAACGCCCCTATGTTCTAACTCACCTTTTAATATTCCGGCTCTTTCGTCGTTACCTACAACGCCTACTAAATATGCCTTACCGCCTAGTGAATTAATATTATTCGCCACGTTCGAGGCTCCTCCGGGCATGAAGCTTTCGTCTTTTACCCATACCACGGGAACGGGTGCTTCCGGCGATATGCGCGAGACCTTGCCCCATATGAATTCATCAAGAATAAGATCCCCTATAACGAGAATCTTCTTATCCTTGAAATTCGAAATAATAGTCTTAAGTTTTGCGAAACTCTGGGATTTCATAGGCCAATAATTCTATCATATATATTGTGATATTGTCAATCAAGAAGAAGCCTCTCGGCTTTTTCGAAGACCTCTGATGGGGTAATTGCTTCGAGACACTTAAAGCCGATCTTACAGTTATGGGCAAGGCAAGGGTTGCAGCCAACATCTTTGTGGAAAACCGTGCTTTTCTGGCCGGTTGGCCTCCACCGTTTCGGCGAAAGGCCCGGGTCTTTTCTTCCGAAGATGGAGATCGTGGGTATATCGACGGCGCATGCAATGTGGACAGGTCCGGAATCGTTTGATATAAAAAGTCTGCATTTTGAAAGAAGGGCTGCCAATTCACCAACGCTAGTCCTACCGGCAAGGTTTACGGGTTCGTATTTCATAGCCTTTGCTACGGCGCTTGCGAATTCGGTATTTGCTTCGTCGGCCACTATCAATATCCTGGCTTTGTATCTGCTTGCCAGATTATCACAAATAACGGCGAACTTTTTGGGAGGCCATCTTTTGGACGGGCAGCTTGCTCCGGGGTTTACCGCGATGAGGGGTATATCCTTGCCTATGTGATGTTCGTCAAGCAGTTTTTCGATCGTCTCTATATTCCTCTCTTGTACGGGGACAAAAAGTTCTTTATCCTTTGCCTTGATTCCTATTGATTTTAAGAGATCGAGCGTGTATTCTAACTCGTGCTTTTTACCTTCCTGCTTGGAATGCGGAATTTTTTTTGTCAGGAAAAACGCAAGCTTCCTATCATATCCGATTCTTTCCGGAATGCCTGCAAGATACGAAATCAGATGCACGCGGTTAGTCGGATGCAGTATTATGGCCATGTCGAATTTTTTCTTTCGTAGCCCCAGCGCGAAGAGAATCGTGCCGAAGAGGCTCTTGTGCTTTCCGTATTTATCGTAGATTATTACCTCGTCCAGATACGGATTACCCTCTACAATGTCATTCGCGTATGGCCTTACCATGAATGCAATGTGGGCGTCTGGATATTTATCCCTCATGGCTTTAATGGCAGGGGTTGAGAGAACCACGTCGCCGATTCTATCCGTTCGCGTGAGGAGGATGCGTTTATGAACCGTTTGCGATTCCCCGTTCAACCTGTCCCCATAGGTGTTATCATTACGATGGGGACAGGTTGAATTGGAAATTGCAAACGGTTCAGATATAAGCTCCTTTGCCGCCAGGAACGCCTCCTCGACAGAAATCGTCTTAAGGCACTCGTATTTATTCAGTGTTTTTATGCACTGCGGGACCTCGCACGGTGAGCATTCTATATCTTTACGCAAGACCCTGTTTTCGGCTTTCGTAACCGGGCCGTATTTTTTATAGTCAGTGGGTCCGAAAAATGAAAGCATAGAAGCGCCCACCGCACTACCGACGTGTAGAGGTGCGCTGTCGTTTGTTATGAGTAATTTGCTTTTCTTTATTAAATGTGCAAGCTCTCGTATGTTAGTCTTCTCGATAAGATTAACCGGGCTTGTCTTCATGTAGAATAAAGTTCTTTCTATTACGATTTTGTCGTTTTCGTCGCCCACCAGCACTACTTCATATCCGAGGTCCTGTTTCAGCAGATCAGAGAGTTTGGCGAAATTCTTAAGGGGCCACCTTTTCAGGTGGCTTTTTGCGCCCGGGCTTACTACGACAAAGGGTTTTCCTTTAAACCCTTCCAGAATATTCTCTATATATTTCCTGTCATCATCTTTGATAGGGATGTAAAATGAACCCTCCGATGTATCAATACCTATTTCCTGCAAGCGCCAGAGGTGAACGTCTTTTTTGTGCATCCTGCCTTTACTCTTATGCCTGAGGGGATTCGTGATGAATCTTGCGCCGAGGACAAGCGGCAGAATTGTATTGCGCAAATCCACTACAAGGTCGTATCTTTTCTTCCACAATGCGATAAAAAGCCTGGATTTAGTAAGTGCCGAGGCCTTTTTGTCGTATATTATCGTGTCCCTGATTTTCTCGTGAGCTTCAAAAATTTCTTTCCCGTTGGGCCCCACCATGACATCCAACCGGGAAGCCGGAAATTCCTTGAGCAAGGTTTCCACGACAGGGGTGGTAAGGATAACATCGCCTATATTGCTGAGTGTAATCACCAGGATGCGTTTTACCCTTATCTTATCGATCTTTGCCACAAGATTATTCCTGTTTTACCGAAGAATATAGGTGATCGAAAACTTCCAGAACGTCATCAACTGTTATCGCCTTCATGCATCTATAATTGTCGCATGCCAGATCGTAGCACGGAATTTCGCATTCTACGTTCTTTTGTATTACCCTGTAACTGCCGTTGCCATACGGTCCTGTAAGGCGCGGTGAAGTGGGCCCGAATAATGCTATAACGTTGGATTTCATTGTAACGGCTATGTGCATCGGACCGGAATCGCTCGAGATAACAACATTTGCCCTTTCCAGAAGAGCGCCGAGTTGTTTTAAGTTTGTCTTGCCGGCGAACGTTATGAGATTCTCTTTCATTCTTTTTTTTATCCGCGTGGTTCTTTCTATGTCTTTTTCCGCGCCGGAGGCAACCACCTTCACTTTATATTTCGATATTAGAATGTCGCTTATACTGGCGAAATTTTCTTCGTCCCATCTTTTCGGAGCCCAGTTGCCGCCCGGATTTATAACAACCAAAAAATCCTCTTTTTCGACAGCGGTTTTGGATAATTCTTTCTCGATGTATTCCCTTTCGTTACCAGTTATGAAAAATTCGTAATCTTTATTGGAAATATTACACCCGAGAGACTTGGCGATCTTTAAGAAATACTCTACCTTGTGCAAGGGTTCCCAAGGTGCCTCGACAGGATGTGTAAGGAGACTACCCCTTTTTTTCGTTCTATAGCCGGCGCGTTCTTTAATGCCGGCGAGGTACGTCATAAAGGCTCTTGTGAATGACCTGTGCAAAAGAACGGCAAGATCAAATTCTTTTTTCCGTAACTGTGACACAAGGCGCCACTTCCCCAATAAACTTTTATGCGTGCCTTTCTCGTCGTAAATTATCAATTCGTCTATGCGGGGATTGTGCTCCAATATTTCTTTTGTGCGAGGCGCAATCATGCAGGTAATGTGGGCATTTTTAAATTTTTCGCGGACGGCACGAATGAATGGCGTGGAAAAGAGAACGTCGCCGAGCCAGTTAACCTCTACTATCAGTATACGCTTGTATTCTTTTATCATTTTTTATATTTTATTTCAGTCTTCGTCCCTTATCTCTTTTATAAACGTGTAATACCCGCTTGTCTCTATCCAAAAGGTAATAAGGTTATCCGATGTCATGGATATTCTGATTCTTTTAAGAACGTAAGGATCATTTTTTGGTTGTTTTCTTCCCGGGTTTGTGGCTACGGCACCTATATATCCGGCAGTTTTAGCCATTTTTTTAACAGCATCGTTATAGCCTCCCAGTGGATATGACAGGGTTTTTATTTTGCGGTTTGTTCTGTCTTCCAATATTTTTTTCGAACCGACAAGTTCCCTGCGAAGGCTCGATTCGTCCAACGACGGCAGCCATTTATGCGAGATGGTATGACTTCCTATAGATATGTTGTCATTCTGCATGATTTCCATGTCTTCCCAGGTAAGAAACTTCTTCTTTCCTACAAATTGCGTGGTGACGAATATTGTCGCGGGAAAATTGTATTTTTTCAAAACGGGGTAGGCGTGTAAAAAATTATTTTTAAGGCCGTCGTCAAAAGTTATGGCTATTGTCCCGGGCGGTATTTCCTCATCTTCTCTTATTCTTTCGATAAATTCGGCAAGCGGGATTACGTTATAATCACGCATTTTTAGAAACTTCATCTGTTTTGCAAAAGTTTCCGGGCTTACGTTCAGTTTCTGGCCGTAACCGTCAAGCGTCGAAGTCTCGTCGCCGACAGAGTGATACATGATAATAACCGGCACATATACCTCGTCCAGAAAAAGCTTTCCTGCCCAGAAAAGCAGGGCAACTACTATTACCAGTATTAAGGCGAGAAATCGTTTATTTCCGGCTTGCCCTCTCATACACTTCTACAACCCTTTCAAGCATTTGATCTAAAGAGAACTTATTCTTCACGAGGCGTCTTCCTTTTTCAGCCAGGGAATGGCTGAGTTTTTTATCCTTCAGGATTTTTATTACGGCTTCTTTAAGCGCGTGGGTATCCTTTGGGGGAACGAGAATTCCCGTTACGCCGTCTTCGATAATGGATGAAACGCCGCCTATAGAGGAAGCAACGCAGGGTTTTCCGGACGCCAAGGCCTCCAGAAGTGAAAGGCCCAATCCCTCCTCCAAAGAATAAAACACGAATACGTCGATAATTGATAAAAACCTTTGGGTGTTGGTGGTACTCAGCGCGAAAAACACGCTATTTTCAATGTCTAAATTTTTGGCAAGTTCCATCAGGTATTCCTTTGACGGCCCTTCTCCGACCAAAAGAAGCCGTGCTTCCGGTATTTCCCTCAATATATCTTTCATTGCGAAGAAAAGATGCCTGAGACCCTTGACCGGTGAAAGCCTGGAGACGGAACCGATGATGGGAGATTTTTCAAATCCGAGACTGTGCCGTAAAATATTTTTTTCTTCATCGCCAACGCGACCGGAAAATGCCCTCGTATCCACGCCGTTGTATATAAGAAAGACTTTGTCTTTTTTTACGTTGAGATCCTTTACAAGGTGGTCTTTTACCGCATCGCTTATTGCGATTACATAGTCGCCCCAGGAACCAAATATCTTTCTGCCGATTCTGGTGTTTTTGAAAAACCCGTGGCAGGTGCTCACGTAGGCGACTTTGCTAAGTCTGGAAAGCAAATATGCCGCAACCTGTGTTACCCTTGTCTGCGCATGAACAAGGTCGATCTTGTTTTCGTTTATAAACATCAGTAATTTAAAAAGTGCAAAAAAGACTTTTGGATGAAATTCGAATTTTGTCTTTATATTGAGAAAGATGTGCGGAATGCCGTTTTCTTCCAGCGTTTTTACAAGTTCTCCCCCACTTGAGGCTACGTAGACGGAAAAACCCTTTTTCTTTAACCCCTTTGCCAGGTTAATGGTATAACTCGAAACCCCGCCTATGTCGAGATGTGTTGTTAGTATTAATATTCTCATATATGAAATATAAAATACCAAAAGTCTCCGCCTCAGGCGGAGACTTTAAGCATCTCTATTATTTTATTATATACTTCGTCCGGCTTTATAGAACGCATGCATACATATCCCCTGTCACAATGGGTGCGGTAACACGGTATACACGGAAAATCCTTTTTGATAATAACGTATTTATTCACAGGCGCAACGTGCCTTCGGGGATCTGTCGGTCCGAAAAGGGCAATAAAAGGCGTTTTTACACTGGCTGCCACGTGTATGGGGGCGCTATCGGAACTTAACAAAAGGTCGCATCTTTTGATAAGGGAAGCCAGCCGTGGTATGTTTGTCTTGCCCAGCGACTTAATGGGCTTCGATTTGGCGTCTCTTAAGAAATCATCTATACGCGGTTCGCTTTTATCGCGCCCGATTAATATAACGCGGATACCAAAATCCTTGCCAAGTCTGTTACAGATTTCCACAAAGTTTTCAACCGGCCATAATTTGGTAATCCATCTCGGGCTGGAACCGATATTGAAGGCTACAAGTTTTGTATTGCCCTTGACCCAGTGAGACTCAAGAAAATTCCTCGCCCATGCCTCGTCTTCTTTTGTGGGCCAGAGTTCCAGGCTTTTGTCGATCTCGTATATTCCTAATAAACCCAGCACTTTCGACTGATGCTCCACCGGGTCCATCGGAATGTTTGCATCCTTGATTTTTCGATTCAATAAAAAACTCAATTTCCCGTTATCGTAGCCGTACCTTTTGGGTGCAGACGAGAGGAATGACAAGAGATGGCTCTTTTTGTTGTTCTGCAAATCGATGACGGTGTCGAATCCCTCGGCGCGCAGTTTCCGGGCAACGCGCAAAAGCCCGCCGAGTGCCTTGTCTCTTTGGCGAAAATCGCACACTATCATCTCATCTACAAAGGGGGAATTCATGAAAACTTCCCTGTTGTCCAGATCTATGAGAAGTTTTATCTTCGATTTTGGGAATTTTTCTCTTACGGCCCTGATTGACGGGGTCGCCAGTATCACATCTCCGAGCGCCCCTATTTTTATAATCAGTATGTTCATGCTCGATAGGGTGTCTTCATAAAGATTTAACGTGGACTGTGTTACTTTTTTTATGTTAAACTTTTCTTTTACAAAGTCCTTTGCCGCGTTCTTTATCTCTTCCCGGCGTTTTTCGTCTCTGTATAAATCGAGTATTGTCGTTGCCAGGTCTCTCGGATTGCCTGCCTGGCAGGTTATAGCTGTTCTATTATCCTCTAAATAATCTTTTACCCAGTCAGCGCGGGTTGCGACAACCGGTATGCCGCACGCCTGGGCCTGCAACAAAGGCCTTGCGGATATGTTTTCGTCTACATTAATCTGTACTGATAAATCCACTCCGAACATCAATTTCATGTCCTCTGGGTCGGATAAAAATGTGACAACATCGCTGAGCGAATGCCTTCGAATGAGAAGTTTTAATTTTTCTACGTGGTCCTTTCCGTGCATGAATGAACTGTCGGCAACAAAAACCTTTATCTTATGAATTGTTCTTGACAGAATCGAAACGGTTCTTATGAAATTCTGGACCGATTCATGCGAAAATAACGGTATTACCGCTCCTATGACAAAATAACCGCGAGGATTGTCCAACCGCAAACAGGCGATTTTATCGCCGTCGATAAAAGGTTCGACGACGCGCAGCTTGTTGTGCGGAACGAGATTGTTTTTTGTAAGACGTCGCGCTTCGCTTTCGCTAAAACAGATTACGCGCTTCGCCCAAAACTGCGATCTGTCAAAAAGACTTTTTACGGAATGCCGGTATGCCGTGGTGACTAAAATCGTATCTGTAAGCCTCGAGGCAAAAAATGCTACAAAAGAGGATATACCGTCCCGCGCATGCACGATCTGTATGTTTTCTTTTGAAATAATCTGCGATAACCTGAAAATGGCCATGGGAATTAGAAAAATATTGCTGGTGATGGATATTGCGCGGTACCTGGCGCCGACTTCATCTATCTCCTTTACAAGGGGGCTCTTCGGTGAAACTACGATAACCTTGTGCCCCTTAAGAGTAAAAGCCCTCGTTGAGGATATAGCGTCCTGCGCCGGATCACTTGAATCCAATTTAGAAATTATTTGCAATATATTCATGGCAACTTTATACCCCCAGCCGCCACATATGCATATAAATATTATGGTGGTCTTCGGGTAGGCCCTGTTTTTTGGGCGCATGAAGGCTTCTTGCTATAACGTCAGAAAGTTCTTCGGCATCCGCAACAGTTATATATCCTTTCTTTTCCAGGTTGTCGAGCATTTTTTCGAACTTTGAAACTCTCTTTCTTTTCTTTTTTAATCTGAATACAACCACCGTCTTCTTGCTATATATGGCTTCCGAAATCATGGAAACACTTTCACCCGAAACTACCACGACGTCCGAAAGGCCTAGAATGCCGCTAACGGCATTTGGAATATTTTTTTCGTTTGCTATCACCAGAAACTTGCAACATTTCTCCTGATACAACCTGTCCTTCACGGCTTTTTCAGCTTCTCTGGAAGTTCGGCGTGAGGTCGTAAACAATAAATCAAAATCCAGTTTTCTTGAAGCGCTGATAACGTTATTCAAAAGCGCTTCTGTTATGTCGTCAGTCAAGGCGAAATCCGAATTATCCCCGCCTAAAAGAACGCCTATCTTTTTAGATCTTTCCAGTTTTGTTAAACTCGCGATTTTTCTCGAGGCTTCCAAAACGGAACTCTCGTCTATCAAGTTAGGAACGGTATCTGTTACTATCACGTGGTCCCGCCGGCGGCCGGTAGAGTCATGGCGGGGAAGGATTACCATGTTAAATTTATTTAATCCTAAGACGGAAGGCTTCATTATAACGGCATTTTTTGCGTTGTTTTCCACCGATAAAAATTTATTTAAACTCGCTACGCTGGAACCGCAGCTTATGACGATATCGCAGTATCTTTTCATTAAATTTTCGTAGGAATCCTTCGCAAGGCAGACCCTCACGCAACGCATGCACCCCTGACAATTTCTGCTGCAGAAAATACTCACGAAGTTGAGTAACCATTTTGCCAGCGTATTCTTAAACCGGACTTCTTCGACGTGTACCTCGGTATCTTCCGGCCCATAGCCTGATCGGGCTCTGTATCTTTTGAGTTCCCTGCAAACCGCCAGCGCCTGATTGAGGTGCCCTGTTTTTCCATCGCTAAGAATGATAACTTTCTTAATGGGGCTGGATTTCCATCTCCTATGAAGCCACAGCCACTGATCGGGATACATCCTTACATACTTTTCTAGGAGTTTGTTGTATCGCACCAGGTATGGTTCTATGTCTTCGCCTTTTTTAATCTTGATCGCCTCTTCCAGTACCAACCTGTGATACGGCCCTTTTATTCTTGCCATAAAAGCGGGCAATATAATGGCGCCTGTTTTCGCTGCGATCCTGGCTGTTCCGGAAGCAGTAGAGGCCGGTCTTCCGAAGAAATCGGCGAGTATACCCATCTTCCCGGCATCCTGGTCACCCGTCATGCCGATGATCTTGCCTTCGTGCAAGGCCTTTACGATATACTTTGTCGTAATGCCTTTCCTAACGACCTTTGAGCCCTTTGATTCTCTGAGTCTATTTATGAGCTCGTTAAGCCTTTTCATCTTCTGTTCTCTGGCAAGAATCACAAGCGGAAAACCCTTGATGGAGCTTACGATGCCGGATAATTCCCAGTTTCCGAAGTGTGCCGTTAGAAGTATCACGCCGTGGGGATGATTAGCATATTGGTATTTATCTTCGGCATTTATTACTTCTATATATTTATTAATGTATTTTTTGTTTACCTTCGTAAGCGATAGAATCTCCAAAAAGGTCTGGGTCAAATTTTTATAGACATTCTTAATAAGCCTTTTAAGCTCGCCGGGCGTCTTCTCCTTACAAAAAGCGGCTCTTAAGTTTGTATATCCTATAATACGCCTATCCGTGTTCACAAGATACACAACTGTTCCGAATTGCCTTCCCAGCCATAAATTAAACTTTATGGGAAGAACGTGCAAAATCAGATTAAGTATTCTTACGAGAATCGCGCATATATAGTCTAGATAATACATCATCTAATACTTCTTTCCCCTCGATGATTTCAAGCTCTACGCCCAGGGCCAGTATTTGACAACCGCTTTTTGATGGAGAGAACTTTTTCAATTTAACGGCATCTTTTTCGGTGGTGATAACGGTGTTTATGCCTTTTTTTCTGCACGCTTTAAAAATATTGTCCAGATCCTCTCTTTTATACGGGTAGTGATCCGGAAAAACAAATTCAAGTTTCACCCCCGCACCGGTATGATTTATCGTATGCCGAAAATAAGTCGGATCACAAATCGCCGAAATCATGCACACATTTCTCTTGTTAATAAAGGAAAGTTCTTTTATCTCTCCTCTCGCTATATCAAAAAGATTCTTAGGCTTATGAACGGTTTTTATGACGGGTTTTCCGGGAGCTATTTTTTTTATCTCGCTTTCTACCAGGGGGGCTCTGTCTTTTCCTTTATCCATCTTGGTTAAAACGATGACATCGGCTCTTTTTAAACCGGCGACTGGTTCCCTTAAAATGCCTCTTGGAAAAAGATGCTTATTGCCGAAAGCATTTGTCGAATCAACAAGCACTATATCCAAATCTCTTCTTAAACGCCTGTGCTGGAAGCCGTCATCGAGAACTAAACTGTTTACACCGAGTGTTTCGGCTTTCCTGGCGGATTTAACGCGGTCCCGGCCTACAAGCACCTTTACGGCGTCTTCGGCCAATCTATCTTCCAGAAGCTTCCATTCGTCTTCTCCGTATCCCCGGATAAGCACGGCTACACTTCTTTTTTTTCTGGTTAATTCTTTAGCGAGCATTATCACAAATGGAGTCTTTCCCGTACCTCCTAAAGTAATATTTCCGACACTTATGACGGAAATTTTTGACTTGTAACTTTTTAGTAGATTAACTTTATAAAAAAAATGATGAGAGATTGCGAGAACCCCGTAGATATAAGAAGAAATTAAAAGGCAGAGTTTGATAATCTGCGATAACGGATCGCTCTTCTTATCGTTCATTAAATCTTGTATGTACTGTTTTAGAGCCATTATATGATTGCGATCAAAAAGCTAACAAAAATTATAGTAACCAGCATGACAACTGTTGCCGTCTTAAACCACGTTTTGAAGTCTATGGGAGCGCGGGTCTTCTCGCTCATTGCCAATCCGACCACCCCTACAATAGATCCTATTGGCGTACCGTTACCGCCGAATCCGACTCCCAAAGCAAGAATCCACCACAAGGAATCCACATTAACGCCGAGTTCGCCAACATGTTTTATTATGGGTATCATGGCCGTGGTAAAGGGAATGCGATCTACGACTGATGCAAAAAACGCCGATGACCACAAGATGGAAAGTTTTGCCAGTCCGTAATTTGTCGTGGCTATGGCAACGATCCTATCGGCTACCATATTTAAAAACCCCGTTTGTTCAAGCCCACCTACGATAATGAATAAAGATGCGAAGAAAACGAATATGGGCCATTCTATGTTTTTCAGCACTTCCTCGACATTCGGCCTTACAAGGACCATAACTATGCCCGCGCCTATGAACGCTATAAAAGAATGGCTTAAACCCAATCTTTTCTGTAGCAAAAATAAGACAAAAACTATAAAAAGAGAGAGGGCTACCTTTTTTAGGCTTTTCTTGTCGCGTATGGCGGCTTTTTCATCGATCTCCAGTATGGGCCGGAAGTCTTTGGGCTTTTTTATGATTTCTTTTCTGAAAACCACGGCTAATACAACCAGGCTGAGAACCATGGTAACCAGAACAATCGGTAAGAGATGTATGAGGAAATCGTTGAAGGAAAGATTCGCGCTGGAGGCTATCATCATGTTGGGCGGATCTCCCACCATCGTGCCAACGCCGCCTACGTTAGACAATACAATTTCTGTTATTATAAAGGGGAGCGGGCTTATACCGAGAATGTCGCAGATAAGAATAGTTATGGGGATAACCAGAATTATGGTCGTAACATTATCAAGGGCCATCGAAAGAAAAGCCGTGATGCAACCCATCATGACCATGAGCCGAAGGGGTGATCCCCTGGAGGCCTTTGCCGCTTTTATCGCCACGTAAGAAAAAAAGCCCGTCTTTTTGCAAACGCTTACGATGACCATCATTCCGACCAAAAGCCCCATCATGTTGAAGTCTATCGCGTGAAAAGCCTCTTCCTGAGAGTAAAACCCGAGGCTTATTCCCGCGGTAACCATGACGATAGCACCTGCGAAACTCGCTATTGTTCTGTCGAGCTTACCGGAAATAATAAAATAAAATGTAGCAAGAAATATGGCCAGGGCGAGAACATGTGCAAATATCATAAGTGCGGAGCCCTCCTTCCGTTGAAAAGCGCGTTGCAGACGTCCATTCGCGTGATAATACCTATAAGCTTATTATCTTTCGTCACGACAGGCAACCTTCTTACATTATGATTGCTCATGAGAACCGGTGCTTTCATAAGTGAGGCGTCTTCATTTATCGAGATGGCGTTTCTTATCATGAGATCCTCCGCTATAAAAAGTTCAAGCGGGGGTATGGATTCGAGTTTTTCCTCCAGGGCTCCGAAGTCGTCTATAAAAAGGAAGTCGCTTAACATGCCGAAGTAATCAGGAATCAAAACATCCAAAAGTTCTGTTTTCGTGACCATGCCAATGAGTCTGTCTTCGCCGTCTACAACGGGTACTCCGCCTATGTGTTTCTCGCAGAAGATATTGTAAATTTGGCGGATCCCTGTCGAGAGCTTGACTTTTACAACATTTTTTGTCATTACGTCTTTGACTTTCATCTTCTCAACAACCCCCTAAATAAGCTCGGTTACCTCGCGCAAGTTTCTCGAGGTAGCGCCCTTTGATTTATTTATCAGTTCCTTCGCATTGCGTCCGAGGACGTTTCGTTTGTTCTCATCTCGAAGCAATGTCTCCAGAGTCTCCAATAATTCATCTCTATCCTTAACTTTCATCGCAGCCTCGCGCTCCAGAAACAATCTTGCCATGTCTCTAAAATTGTGCATGTAAGGCCCGAATACGATGGGCGTTCCGAACATTGCAGGCTCCACTATATTATGCCCGCCCCTTTTTACGAGGCTTCCGCCCATGAAAACGATTGTTGCCAGGCTGTAAAGCTGGCTGAGCTCCCCGAGTGTATCCAAAATAAGAACGGCTTTTTTCGAAACTGATTTTTTCGGCCCTTTCCTGAACCGCGATAGCAATACCCCCTCGAAACCCTTTTGTTCAACCAGTCTTTTTATTGTGCCTACCCGGTCTATGTGGCGGGGTGCTATAAGAATTCTGAGGTTTGTGAATTTTCTCGTGAGCTTATTGTACGTCTCTAACACGATTTCTTCTTCACCGCCGTGCGTGCTACCGGCTATAATAAGTTCGTCGGACTCTGTGATTCCCAGGTCCGATTTGTTTACCTCGTGGCGACGACCGCTATCCTTTGAGGCTTCTACATCAAACTTCATGTTTCCGGTTACCCTGACGCTTGTTTCCGGGGCACCCAACGTTTTTATTCGCTCGGCGTCTATCTTGGTCTGCATGCAGAAGCAGCTCATTTTTTTAATAATTTTATTAAAGAAAAATGTTATTTTCCTGTATCCTTTAAACGATCTGTCTGAAATGCGGCCATTTATGAGCATTATGGGTATTTTCCTCCTTGACAGCTCCAGAATAAGATTGGGCCATACCTCTGTTTCCATTATAATCAGAATAGACGGATTAATGGTGTTTACTACTCGTTTTACGACAAAACTAAAATCGAGGGGAAAATAAAATTTTAAAATATCTCCTTTTAATATCTTCCTTGCCACCGTGTTTCCTGTTTTTGTGGTCGTCGAAAGAACGATCTTTCGATCGGGAAACTTTGTGGATAGCATCTCTACAAAATTTTTCGCGGCAAGCACCTCGCCAACGCTAACAGCATGTACCCATATCGGTCTTCTGGAACTTATTTCTTTAAAAAGAGAGGGCAATTTCCCGAATCTCTCTCGGAAATCCCTGTGCGCCTTGCCTTTTATGGCAAGGTAGGGCAGATATATTATCGAAAAAACAAGAAAGAATACATCGTAAATCGTCATTTTTTGCTTTTATGCCCTCGGATGTGCTTTGTCATAAACCGATTTTAGGTGGTCTATTGTTACGTGCGTGTAAATCTGTGTTGTCGAAAGATTCTTGTGGCCCAGGAGTTCCTGAACGCTTCGAAGATCAGCGCCCCTGTTTAAAAGGTGCGTTGCAAAAGAGTGACGGAATGTATGCGGCGAAATGTGTTCTTTGATGCTCAAAACTTTTATGTACCTCTCGACGGTGCGCCTTACGCCCCTCTGGGTGATGCGGCTGCCGGATTTATTTAAGAAAAGGGCTTTTTTATCGGTCCTCTTTTTTCTGTTTCTGTAATCCATGTATTCACGTATAATATTTACCGCTTTATCGCCTATCGGCGCAAGCCTTTCTTTCCTGCCTTTTCCCAATACCTTGACTACCCCGCTTATGAAATCTATATCGTCAATATCGATCCCCACAAGCTCACTTACCCTTATGCCCGTGCTATATAACGTCTCGAGTATGGCCCGGTCACGCGCGCTCTGAAAAGTTTTTTTATCCGGCGCCGTTATAAGCTGCAAGATGCGCTTCTCGTCGAGAAAAATGGGTAGGCGCTTATCTAATTTGGGGGTTGATATGTTTGCAATTGGGTTATTTTTTGTATAGCCGTCCCGGCAAAGAAATCTGAAAAACGTCCTTAGAGTTGAAAGTTTCCTTGCAACCGAGCGCTTTGATATTCCCTTTGTCCTGAAATAAGCAAGAAACTTCCTTATGGCGAGATAATCAACCTCTTTTATATCTTTACCGGATAAAAAAGACGAAAACTCGGCCAGATCCGCCAGGTAATTCTTTACCGTATGCGTAGAATAATTCTTTTCGACTACCAGGTAGTTTTTAAATTTTTCTATGTAGCGTTCCATGTTAGTGGTGTGTTTTTTCTTCGGTTTTATCCTCTCCCTGTTTCGGTAATGACCTGGATGTATACTTGCACGCCGGGTATTTCGTGCAGCCGTAGAAGGTGCCTCTTTTTGAGCGTCTTTCTATGAGCTCGCCGTCGCAGTCGGGGCTGGGGCATTTCACGCCTGTAGTGATTGATTTGGCGAATTTGCATTTTGGAAAAGTCGAACAGCTTAAAAACTTGCCACGTCTTCCCCATTTAATAATCATGGGTTTTCCGCACAGGTCGCAAATTTCATCCGTTTTTACGCCTTCCTTTTTTATGCTCTTCATGCGTTTTTTCGCTTCATCCACATTATGCATAAACGGGCTGTAAAAACTTTCGAGAACATCAAGCCAGTCAACCCTTCCTTCTTCAATGCCGTCAAGTTCGTCTTCCATCTTCGCCGTAAAATTGACATCCATTATCTTCGGAAAATGTTTTACCAAAAGGGTATTGACAATCTCTCCCAGTTCCGTGGGAGATAGATATCCCCTTATGCGCTTGACGTAATTGCGTCTGATAATCGTAAAAATAATCGGGGCGTAAGTGGACGGTCTTCCTATTCCTTTTTCCTCCAGTGCCTTTACCAACGAGGCATCCGAATAGCGGGGTGGTGGCTTTGTAAAGTGCTGGGACGGAGTAAGTTTTACAAGATCCAAGTGCTCGCCGACGACGAGTACAGGAATCTTCCAGAGCACTTTTCGTCTTTCGTCTTCTTTTGTGACGTCAGTGGGCGGATACAGTTTTGTAAAACCGTCGAAAACAACTTTCGTACCGGACGCCTTAAAAAGATACTTACCTGCTTCTATTTCGACGCTCGTTACCGAATAAATCGCTTGAACCATCTGGCTTGATATAAATTTCTTCCAGATAAGTTCGTATAGCTTAAATTGATCCGGTGTTAAGAAACTTTTTATGCTGTGTGGTTCTCTCGAAGGTCCGCTCGGCCTTATGCATTCGTGGGCCTCCTGCGCACTCTTTTTTGACTTATAGATATTCGGCTTATGGGGATAATATTTTTCTCCGTAGGCGGTGAGTATATACTTCTTTGCTGCTACTTGGGCATCCTCTGAAACCCTTACGGAATCGGTTCGCATATATGTAATAAGCCCGATGCTTTCTTTACCTTTTAATTCCACGCCTTCATACAACTGTTGAGCAATTTTCATGGTCTTGTGAACGGAAAATCCCAATTTGTAAAAAGCATCTTGCTGTAATTTTGAAGTGGTGAACGGTGCCTGGGGCGATTTCCTTTTTTTCTGTTCTTTTATATTCGATACGATAAATTCGTTTCTCTTTATCTCCTTTAGGATATCTCTTCCTTCTTTTTCATTCTTGATGTGAAAGGATTTTTTGTTAATTTTATCTAATTTGGCCGTAAACAACCGGCGTTCATCCTCTTTTTTCCGGAGGCGGGCTTCTATCTCCCAGTATTCTTTGGGTATAAACTTTCTGATTTCCGCTTCTCTTTCGACTACAAGCCTCACGGCTACGGATTGTACGCGACCGGCCGATAGTCCCCTTGTAACTTTTCTCCAGAGAATCGGGCTTATGCTGTAGCCGACAATCCTATCGAGAATGCGGCGGGTCTGCTGGGCACTGACAAGCTTCATGTCGATCGAGTGTGGGTTTAGAAAGGCCTTTTTTATAGCCGAGGCCGTAATTTCGTCGAACGTGACCCTGTATACCTTTCTCCCCTTGCCCAGCTGGTTTTTAAGATGCCAGCTTATGGCCTCACCTTCCCTGTCCGGATCAGCGGCAAGGTAAATTTCATTTATCTTTTTTATTTCTTTCTTTAATTTTGCCATGTATTTTCTTCTTTCCGGTATTACGATATATTCCGGCTCAAAATCATTTTTCACGTCAATGCCCATTTTATTCTTCGGAAGGTCCACGATATGGCCCATGCTGGAAAGCACGATATAATTGGACCCTAAAATTTTGTTGATCGTTTTTGACTTGGCCGGCGATTCTACTATGACAGCTGCTTTTGGCATTTTTATAACCTCACAAAATTTTCTCCGGGTAACATCCTGATTAACTTTTTAAGTTCCAGTTTAAGTAACGCTTCCGAGACCTTGCCTGTCGGGAGATCTGTTTTTTCATAAATTTCATCGATTCTTTTTGGCTTGTCGCTTAAAATCTCAAATATTATCTTCTCATAAGACGCCATGGGCGAAATTTCATCGCTGGTTACATCTTTAATATTAATTACGTAACTGAGTTCATCGAGAATGTCCTGGAAATTCTCTACGAGTTTTGCCCCTTCCTTTATAAGGCGGTTTGTACCGTTACTTCTTGTGGAACTTATGTTGCCTGGCATCGCAAATACTTCCCTGCCCTGTTCAAGGGCAAAATCCGCTGTTATCAAGGCGCCGCTTCGCCTCGGAGCCTCAACCACGACAACACCTTTTGACATCCCGCTTATAATCCTGTTTCTTTTGGGAAAGTTTGTTTTAAAAGGGGGTGTATCCGGAGGAAATTCCGATATAACGGCCCCGTTTTCGGTAATTTTGTCATATAGTTTTTTGTTTTCCGGTGGATAAATGTGGTTGTGACCGCTTCCGAGAACAGCTATTGTCCTCGCGCCTCCTTTAAGCGCCCCCCTGTGTGCGGCAGTATCAATCCCGCGCGCCATGCCGCTAATAACCGTTATCCCTTTTATCGCCAAGTCGTAAGCAAGTCTTTCGCATTGCTCCAACCCATAATATGTAGCCCGTCTTGTGCCGACTATCGCTATTGCTTCCTTATCCTGCGGAAGAATATTTCCGTTAACGTACAACTTTCTGGGGGGATTAAATATATTCTTAAGGTTTTCGGGATATTCAGTATTATTTATGTCTATCTTTTTTATTTCCATTTCTTACCTTATTTTTTTGGGGCGCAAACAGGCCATAAAGGCTTTTAGAAGTACCGGATCAAATTTTTTTCCGCTGGCTTCGGTCATGATCTTCGTAGCTTTTCCGAAGGGATAAGCCTTCCGATATGCCCTATCAGTTGTAAGCGCATCGTAGACATCGGCTATGGCGAGAATACGTGCACCCAAAGGGATCTCCTCACCTTTTAAACCATCGGGGTAGCCCGTGCCGTTATAATTTTCGTGGTGGTGTTTTATTATCGGCACCAATTCATCCATCAGCTTAATAGGTTTTATGATTTCCGCACTAAGGATCGGGTGCCTCCTTACTTCTTTATATTCCTCTTCGTTTAAGGAAGATGGTTTCATCAATATAGACGGTTTTACGCCTATCTTGCCTATATCATGCAATATGGCGCTTATTTTTAAAACTTCTATGGCTTCTTTGGAGAGCCCGATATATCGGGCCAGCGCTACGGCATAGTTCGTTACCTTTATGGAATGACTTACTGTATAGGGATCTCTCGACTCCGCAACGTCCACGAGGACATGGGCATACTCTATGTATTTTGCACCGAGGTGTTTCAGCAATTTAGAGAATTTATCGTTCAGGTGTTTCGGCATATCCCTTTTTTTTCTTCTTTTCTTTCCAAATTTTTTATACGCTGTTATATCTTTTACGATACCGATAATAAAAAAATCTTTTTTAAACTTAAACTTGTCGGCTTTTATTCTTACATCTATTACCCTGCCGTTTTTTCTTTTGAATTTGGATTCAAAAGCGACCTGTTTTTTTGCCCTGCTGATAACGGCTAATTTTTTATTAGACACCTTTTTTTCTATAGACGTGTGCAAATCGCGCACGTTCATCCTTAAAAGTTCACCTCTGGTATAACCGGTAAGATGTTCGGCGTTTTTATTTAGGTCGAAAATCCAGCCGTCAGTGTCGTGGATAAACATCGCACTTCCTGCCATCTCCGATATGTGCTTGTAGCCTTCGAGCACCAGGGCAATTTCTTTGCTAATACTCTTACGCATTCTTTATGATCCCTTCTACTTCATCCGCGACTTTATCCACGGACATTCCGGAGGTACGTATGTGGTAATCCGCTCTTTCGTAAAACGATTTTCTAAACGCAAGCAATTCCTCTATCTTGCCCAGGGGCTCACGAACATTAAGCAGTGGCCTCTTCGTCTTGGTATGATGCTTTGTTCTCTGGAGGATTACCTCCGGCTCTGCCCAGAGGCATATAATAACACCTTTTTTATTAAGATTTTTTACATTCTCGGCGTTTATGACAACACCCCCGCCAGCATCGATCACCATATTTTCCATGAGCGAGACGTCTTTTATAACGTTCTTTTCCACTTCTCTAAAATATTTCTCTCCCTTTTTGGAGAATATATCCGGTATGGAAACCTTTTCTCGTTCTTCAATGAGATCATCCGTGCTCACGTACTTCATGCCCAGCCGCTTTGCAAGTGTTTTGGCAACTACCGTTTTACCGGTCCCCATGAAGCCTACTAATACGATGTTCTTCATTACTTGTTTCGTGTATTACTTTTATATTTTTCCCACTTGTTTAATGTATCCCTCGTAATTACGCTTCATTTCACTGAGAGAATCGCCGCCGAATTTCTCGTTCATGGCGTGTGCTACCTCTATGGCAGAGACGCCTTCGGAGATAACGCCGCAAGAGGGCACGACGCATACATCGGCCCTTTCCACCTGCGCTTTTTTCTTTTTCCCGGTTCTTATGTCGACGGAATCCAGGGGATTCTTAAGCGTAGCTATCGGTTTCATGACGGCGCGTATCATTATGTTTTCTCCGTTTGTGATGCCGCCTTCTAACCCCCCTGCATTATTGCTCCTGTGGGAAAATTTCTTCGTTTTCTTGCTGAAAAAGATTTCATCATGAACCGTCGAACCGCGTTCAAACGCCATTCCAAACCCGGCACCTATCTCTACGCCTTTGATACCCGGAATTGACATGACGGCCCTCGCGAGATTGCCGTCAAGTCTCCTGTCCCATTGCGTGTAGCTACCTAGGCCGGGTGGGGTGCCTTTAATGATAACCTCAAAGATGCCGCCTAACGTATCGCCGTCTTTGGCTGCTTTTCTTATCTCGTTACACATAAGCCGCGATGCGTCTTTATCGATACATCTTACGGGAGACTTCTCCGCCAGGCTTTTCATTTTGCTGGATGAAAAACTTTTTTCCGAGGCGACGCCTCCTATCATGACAGAATGGCTCATGAAATCTATGCCGAACTCTCTTAACAGAAGCTTGACAATGGCGCCTGTTGCTACTCTGGAGGCTGTCTCGCGGGCACTTGCCCTTTCCAGGATGTTTCTTATGTCTTTTTCTTCAAACTTAAGGACGCCGGCCAAATCAGCGTGTCCGGGTCGCGGGCAGCTGATCGAAGGCAGCTTTTCTATCTTAAAATCCTTGTTTTGAATGACAAGGGCTATGGGGCTTCCTATGGTTTTACCTTTTCTTGTGCCGGATAGAATTTCGACCTTGTCTTTTTCTATCCGCATTCTCTTGCCGCGTCCAAAACCCTTCATCCGCCTGGCAAGTTCCTGGTTTATAAATTTAACATCGAGCTTGAGACCTTTCGGGATTCCTTCTATAATCGAGATAAGCGCCTTTCCATGCGACTCGCCCGCGGTCAGGTATCGTATATTCATGTTTCTCCTCCTTCAATGAGCACTGTTCTTGACATCATAAATGTCAAGGACATCGTCTTTTGAATTTTTTCTTTGTATGTCGGCTTTCGGCCTCCATAAGTTGTGTCTTTATTTATAATAAAAATAATTTTTTTAGGATTGCATTTCCGTAAAATATAGCTACAAATGCTGCCAATGACAGATGCGGTCCGTACGGAATGATAGCCCTTCCCTCTTTTATTTTGAGAAAAATACCCACTATAGAACCAAAAAATGGCGCAAGAAAAAAGGTAAGCAGGATGAGTTTCCAACCGATAAAACCGCCGATCATCGCAAGCAACTTAACGTCCCCTCCTCCCATGGCTTCTTTTTTGAAGATAAATTCACCTATGAAACCGAGAATGTAAATGCTCCCCCCGCCTACGATAACCCCGAGAAAAGAGTTTACAAAAGACGAAAGATTTCCGGCACTACCCATAAGCGGCGGATGCAAAGCTGCCAGCGACATCCCGATTACTATGCCGGGTAGCGTAATAATATCGGGTATCTCGCGAATTTCAAGATCAATAAACGACGCCACGATGAGGGCGCACGAAAGATACCATAAAATAAAAAATTTAGCCGTCAATCCAAAACGCAAGAAAAGTAAGACGCTCACCACCCCTGAAAGAACTTCGACAACAACGTATCTTGGGGAAATCTTATTTCTGCAGGATCTACATCTTCCCTTTAATATCAAAAAACTGAGTATTGGAATATTGTCGAACCACGCTATCGCGTGACCGCATGAAGGGCAATGAGAACGCGGCGTTACTATAGACTGGCCCTTCGGCAGTCTATAAATACACACGTTCATCAAACTACCGACAATAGCGCCTATGATAAAAAGATAAAGGATACTCATTTTTTAATATTTTCCAAAAGTGCCCCTCTCATGACCTCAAGCGGGGCCTTAACGCCTGTCCAGATCTTAAAGGCCGCGCCGGCCTGGTATAGAAGCATGTTTAAACCGTTAACCGCTTTAGCACCGCGGGAGGTTGCCTCTTTTGTAAGGGGCGTTAGAGAAGTGTAAATCAGATCAAAGATATAAAGTTTTTCGTGAATATATCTATAATCGAAAAGTGGCGGGTCGCTTTCTTTCATACCGCACGGTGTTGCGTTGACCAAGAGGTCTGCTTTCGATATAAACTCTTCGTATTTGGCCTTGTCCTTTACAACCGCTATTACAGAACTTACGTTTTCCTTCTCGGTAACGGCTTGAGCCAATCTTTCCGCCCGGGCTTCATCGATATCGGCTATTATAATCCTTTTTGCGCCGGAGTTTATCAAACCGTATATAACCGCCTTGGCTGCCCCGCCTGCGCCAAATACAAATACGTCTTTTCCGTCTGACTTAAAATTGAGATCCCCGGGATTTTTCCCTATCAATGTTTCTATAAACCCCTGGCAGTCGGTATTATAACCGAAAAGTTTGTCATCCTTGGAAGTTATTGTATTTACCGCTTTTATGTTTCTTACCAGGTCATCGCACTTATCGATAAATTTTAGCGCACTTTCCTTGTGGGGAATCGTCACGTTGCAACCGGAAATTGTGCCTTTTCGCATGTCTTCAAAAAAGCTGCCCAGAGCGTTTTCCGGAAGGTTAAAAATTCTGTACTCCGCTTTCAGGTTCCGTGCTTTAAATGCGGCATTATGCATAAAAGGGGATAGCGAGTAACTTATGTTTTTTCCTAAAAGTCCGTATGTCTTCATTGTTGGTTCCGGGTCTCGTATAGCGCATAGCGGATAACGTATAATTTTTTGTTTTCTATCCGCTATCCGCTATTCGCCAAACGCGAAAATTATCTCTTCAATTCAATGACTTCAGTCTATTCAAGGCATCGAGATACGCCTTAAGGCTTGCCTCGACAACATCGGTCGAGGCGCCTCTGCCATTCATCTCTTCCTTTCCGATTTTCATCCTTACCGCAACCTCTCCGAGGGCATCTTTTCCGGCTGTTACGGCGTTTAAATTATAACTCAGAAGTCGCGGTTTTTCGCCTGTTATCTTCTCCACGGCCTTGTAACAGGCATCAACCGGGCCGTCACCCGTGGAATTGGCTACGAGGGTTTTTCCTTCATGTTTTAAGGTAACGGTCGCGCTCGGCGTTACCTTGTTCCCACTCAATATGTAGAAACTGATCAGTTTATAAATTTCGGATGCAGTGCCGATTTCGTCTTCCACGATAGTTGCAAGATCTTCGTCAAAAACTTCCTTTTTCTTATCGGCCAATTTTTTAAACCGCGTAAAGGCCCTCTCGATTTCCTTATCGCTTAAGGTGTAACCCAGTTTCTTCAATCTCGCCCGAAGGGCGTGCCTGCCCGAATGCTTGCCTAAAACAAGTTTTGTTTCTTTAAAACCGACGTCCTCTGGCCTCATAATCTCATAGGTGCGGCGTTCCTTCAAAAGGCCGTCTTGATGGATGCCCGCTTCGTGGGCAAAAGCGTTAGCGCCAACAATGGCTTTGTTAGGCTGCACAAGCATACCTGTAAGTTTACTGACAAGACGTGATGTTTTATAAATTTGATTTTTCTTTACGTTTGTTTTGAATTTGAAGATGTCCTTTCTCGTTGCGATGGACATAACTATCTCTTCCAAAGAGGCATTGCCCGCTCTTTCGCCAAGACCGTTAATCGTGCATTCGACCTGTCGGGCACCGCCAGATACAGCTGCAAGCGAATTGCTAACGCCCAACCCGAGGTCATTATGGCAATGAACGCTTATGACTGCCTTATCTATGTTCGGGACATTTTCTTTTATATCCTTTATGAGGGAACCAAATTCATAAGGTGTCGCATAACCGACCGTATCCGGAATATTAACGGTTGTAGCGCCCGCGTCGATAACGGCTTCCAGCACCTGATATAAAAACTTTTTATCCGTGCGCGAGGCATCCTCTGGAGAAAATTCTATGTCTTTTATTTTTCGTTTTGCGTATTTTACTCCCCATGCAGCTGCCTTCAGGATTTCGCCTTCGGCTTTTTTCAACTTGTATTTCATGTGTATCTTGGATGTTGCCAAAAAGACGTGTATACGCGGTTTTTTTGCGTATTTTACCGCATTATACGCAGCGTCTATATCTTTTTTTACGGCACGCGCGAGGGCGCAGACGCTTACCTTCTTTACCTTTTTGGAGATAGTCTTCACCGCATCGAAATCTCCCTCGCTCGAGATGGGAAATCCTGCCTCGATGATGTCGACGCGAAGCGTCTCGAGTTGCTTTGCAATCTCAAGTTTTTCCTTGTTGTTTAAGCTTGCCCCCGGAGACTGCTCGCCGTCTCTTAATGTTGTATCAAATATTATTATGCGATCTTTCATGTTAATTCCTACATCAAAATCAAATATCAAAAGTCAAATATTAAAAACAAATACTAAAAATCAAAAATTAAAATACGAATATTTTTTGATTTTTGATATGTATCTTTGATTTTTGATCTTTTATTTTTGATTTTTACTACTCCTGCATCCACGGCATCATTCTGCGTAGTTTCCTGCCGATTTCTTCGATGGGGTGCTTATCTTCTCTTTGTCTCATTTTACTGAAAAGAGGCCTTCCTTTTTCGTTTTCTTTAATCCATTCTTTTGCGAATTTACCCGATTGTATATCTTCTAAAATTCCTTTCATTATCTTTCTTGTGTTTTCATTTATGACTTTTTTACCCCTTGTGAGGTCGCCGTATTCGGCAGTAT
>JADHYN010000040.1 GCA_016782425.1 Candidatus Omnitrophota bacterium | reverse complement strand
GAGCAGTAGAATTCTCCTTCTGAAAGTAAAACGGTATCAAACCCCATTTTGACATGAGAGGCCGGGTTCACCGTCAAAATTGTACCCGGGAAGAAATCCAATCCCTTGCACGGAAGTGTTGTTTCGTCATAAAAGTCGTATTCTCCCGATAAAACATATATAACTTCATCCTGAAGGATGTTGCTTAAAGTATCGTCAAGTATCGAAAACGGAAATACTTTTGTTCCGTCTTTATATGTAGAGGCATTGAGAGGGTCTATATAAATCGCATCCCAGCTTTCTTCCGAAGCGAGTTCCAGACTATTATAAAAAATATCGCTTTCTGTGTGATTTCCAATAGCCTTTTCCCAGAATTCTATTTTTACTTTCTGGAACCGGTTACCGGGTTTTTCGTTTCCTTCGCCCTTGAAAAATTCGGTTGCGCCGATATTTTCTATAAGTACTCGGTAATTTGCGCTACCTTCTTTAAATTTTAATTTATTACCCTCGAATTTATATTTTCTTATATCTGGATTCGAATGTGAATGTAGTTCAATATTATTGGAATCGGGGATTGTGATCCAGGTGGAATTGCGTATATTCTTTATAAGGTGAAAAACGGCAGCTTGATATCGCGGAAGATTGACTGACTGCTCGGCAGGTTTTTTAATAAGGTCGCCGTAAAGACGAAACAGACTCGCCACCGCAATACTCATGATGGCAAACAACATAATGCCTATCAAGACTTCTATTAAGGTAAAAGCTCTTTTATTGGACATAATATTACTCTTATAATTGGATTATACCATTAGAGTAAGTAAAATGCAAGTAAGGTACCAACCTTTTGTGGGGTCGGGCTGGTGGGAAATGCGGGAATGGGATTGTTTTTTGGGTTATTTTGCCCGAAAGCGCTTCCTTTCCGCAAGCAGAATAATGTTCCGTAAGTCCTCGATGTTGCGTGCGGCTAGCCAGCGTTTGTCAAAATCGCGGCTCTGGGCGATTTCGGCTATAGCAGCAAGGGCTCTTAGATGAAAATTGCGTTCGTCGCGAGAACCTACAAGCATAAATACTATATGCACTTTTGGTTCTACATCGGGAAAGGATATGCCGTCTTTACATCTTGCAAGTAGGATTCTAAACTTATGTTTGCTTTCTACGACTATGTGCGGTATGGCAAGCCCGGGCCGTATGACAGTACTTGATTCTTTTTCCCGCTTCAGGAGGGAATCGAATATTGATTCTTTTTCGATGCCCAATTCTTGCGTTAGTGACCGAGAGGCTTTTTGAAAGAATTCTTCCATAGTCATGGAATTTTCCAAGTCTAGTATGTTACAATCGCTTATCAATTTGTCGAATCTGTCCTCAACAATCTCGTCTCTTTCTCTCAAAATATTCTTCAGTTCGGTTTCCAGTATATTAGACGTAAGCTCCTTTGCTGTAATACGCTCTATAACATGAATAAGAGCAAACTCTTTCTTGACGTTAGGCCGCACATAAATTAAATACCATAAACACCCCGCCATGATAAAAATACCCATTATGAGGTATGTTACTAGACCCATTTTAAAAATTAAAAATATACCGGACAAGACTCCGACTATCTGTACCCACGGGTAAAACGGCGAGTAAAACTGCGGTTTGTAATTCTGGATCTTACTTTCGCGCATGATAATGACGGCTAAATTTACAAAAATATAAAGAAGGATCAAAAATGTAGAGGCAACCTTTACCAGTAATTCCAAATCTAAAAGGGTTATCGACAAAATCATAAAGATTCCCGTAAAAAGTATGGAGATGTGCGGTGTTCTGTATTTTTGACTTATTCTCTTAAAAAAAGGCGGGACGATTTTATCCCTGCTCATAGCAATAGGATACCTTGAGGCAGCCATTATTCCTGCATTGGCGGTAGAAATAAACGCAAGGAGGGCTGCTACTGCCATAACAGCGCTTCCTATATTGCCCATAAACTGATAAGCGGCGTCTGATATCGGCGTAATCGAAGTGTATAATATGTTTTGTTCAAGAACCCCGGTAGTTATAAATACGACGAGGGCGTATAACAAGCTTACTATGCTTATGGAAAGGATCATACCCAGAGGTATGTTGCGACCCGGATTCTTCACCTCTTCCGCAAGGCTTGCTATTTTTGTAAGACCTCCGTAAGATATGAATATAAATCCGGCTGTCGTAAAAACAGCCATTTTACCGTAAGGCACAAACGGCACGTATCTCTTTAAGTCAATAGAGGGAAATCCATAGAAGATGTAAAATAGCAAAATGCCGAATAATCCGAAAACAAGAATGCGTTGAAATATTCCCGCTGCTTTTACCCCCTTGATATTCAATCCAACAAATAATAAGCACAATGAAACTGCTACTATTTTTACCGGTATGTGAATTATAAATGACGCATACGCACCGATACCGACTAGGGCAAAGGCACTCTTTAAACTTAACGAAAACCAGCTTGCTGCGCCTCCTATTGTGCCGACCGAAAGACCCATGGATCTTGTTATGAAAAAATAATCTCCGCCCGCTTTTGGCATAGCGGTGGCAAGCTCGGCTTTACTTAAAAGTGCCGGCAACGCAAGAAAACTCGCTATGATATAGGAGAGAAAAATCGACGGTCCTGTTTGGGAAGACGCTATACCCGGCAAGATAAAAAGCCCCGAACTTATCATAGCGCCTGAGGCTATGCAAAATATGTCTAGAAGCCCGAGTTCCCTTTTTAATTTTTCTTCCATCGCGTTATTTTATCTTTTAAATTCGGTCAGTTTTTCCCACCACTTGTTAAGATCATTCGTCTTTGCCAGAGACCAGAGTCGTTTTGCGCTTTTTGTCCTGAGAAATCGCGGTGCCTTCTTCATAAATTTGGAAGCGTGCTTGAAACCATGCTCATGATACTCCTTCGCCTGGATAAGGCACTCTAAAATATCGGCGTCTCTTGCTATAACGCTTGCTTTCGTATTTTGCTTTCTGTATTCTTTACGCATCGCGTGTAATTCTTTTTTAATTCCCGAGGGCAAGGAGTTTATCTGCCCGTCGAAGGCTTCGTCTTCTGCTTTCTCGAACTTTATGTAGCGCTGCGACATCTTGTGCAAATCGCCTATACGGGCTTCATGCATGTCATTGAAAATGGTCATGAGCAAAACCTCGTAAGGAGAGACGCCTTCGGTGCGGGCTATTATGTATCCTATAACCGCGCATCTGAAGCTGTGTTCGGCAACGGTTTCTGCATTTTTTATGCCTAAAACCGCCCAGCCCGAGCGTTCTACGCGTTTAAGCGCCCCTGCCTCTGCTATAAAATTCAGTAGTTTAATATCCTGTTTTTTACCCATACTACGCCTTAAGTGCTTTTTGATTTTTGTCTGGTTATTTCGTGGCAGAAAATCGCGGCCGTCATGGCGACATTAAAGGAAAGCGATGCACCCCTCATGGGTAAACTCACCCTTAGGTCCAGGTGTTTCTTTATGCCGTGCCTTATGCCTTTACCTTCGGAACCTAAGACAAGACACAGCGGAAAAGGTAGAGAAATTTTGTTTATGTCTTCCCCGTCCTCGACGACAGTGCCCACAATCCAGTATCCCGCCTTTTTTGCCGCCAGGAGTGCGGTCGTCATGTTGTTAACCATTGATACGGGAACAAAGTTTTCCCCGCCGGAAGCAACGTGCATGACCGTATCGTTTATTTCACAGGTGCGGTGCTCGGGTATGACAACCGAAAATCCGCCGAAGCAGGCCGCGATTCTTATTATGGAACCCAGATTGTGCGGGTCGTTTATGTTGTCGATAAATACAAAGGACATGTCTTTATTTTTGGAACTATGTAATAATTCTTCAAAGGGTGTGTACGAAAATTTATCCACTTCGGCAATGATACCCTGGAGTCGATCGGCGCGCTTGATTCTGGCAAGCTCCTTCTCGGAAACCTGCTTTACCGGGATATCCGTAGTTTTTATGGCATCAAAGAGATGCTGGCCGCTGAAATTCTCTTGCAGGAATATTTTTTTTACGCTCTTGGGGTTGGCCTTAAGGCGTTCCACGACGGAGTTTTTGCCGTATAGATACATCGACTTTTTAGCCAATCTACGTTCCTCTTACGTTATTTTTTTCTAACACTATGCCTTATCCTTTTACGTGTTGACTCTTTATCGTCAAACTTGCCTTAATGCGCTTCATTACTTAACCTCGCATGCACCGTATCCCGCAGGCGGGTGAAATCGCCGGGCTCGAAGCCTGTAGTCTCAACAGACGGAAATACCTTTAGCTTGCCGGATACTTTCGTTTTGAAAATCCAGCTGCCCTTTGGGATGGCTTCTCTTGTGCCGGTTATAGAAACCGGAAGGACGGGTTTCTTTTCTTTTATGGCGAGCTTGAACGCGCCGTTCTGGAACTCGCTTACCCGGTCTGTTTCGCTTCGGGTGCCTTCCGGGAAAAACAAAACAGATATGCCGTTTCTGAGCCATGTCGCGGCCTCCCGGTAGACTTTCTTTATACTTGCGAATTCTCCCCGCGTGAGTCTGATATGCTTGCCAAGCGACAAGCACCATCCCAGGAATGGCACGTTGAAGAGGCTCTCTTTTGCCACCCATTTGAACTGCATGTGAGTTTTATATACTACAACGACATCCGCAAGGCTTTGGTGATTGGCGACTACTACGTATGTTTTGCGGGGATCGATATTCTCTAATCCGATTACGCTGAGATTCCAGTACGGATTTAAGCCTATAAGGGCGTTTGCCCACCAAAAAGACTGTGCGTGGACAATTTTTCTTTTTTTATCAAAAGGAAAAAGAATTACCGTTAAAAAAAGATCAACAAAAAAAAGAAGAATTGTTAAGATCGAACCAAGCGTCCATATTGCTATTGATGTAACAACTTTCATTTATTTATATAATAAAAGTATGTGCCTTACGAGAAGTGTTTTTTTAAATATTTCGCGAGCACGCGAAGGGTCTCATCCTTGCACTGGCCGCACACGGTACCGATCTTTGTCCTTTCCTGAAGCTCATAATACGTTCGCGCGCCGTCCAACACCGCATTTTCTATTTCGCGGTCGGTTATATTCATGCATTGGCATACAAGATGAGCTTTCTTTTTTTCCACCTTGTCTTGCATGCCGTTTCGAATGTAGTAATCGCTTATGGCCGCGCGCAATGCTTTATCTCCGAGCACGGAACAGTGTATCTTGTGTTCCGGCAGGCCGTCGAGCTCTTTGGCAATGTCTTTGGGGGAAAGGCGGTAAGCCTCCTCCAGCGTCATGCCTTTTACCATTTCCGAAAGAACGGAGGTAGAGGCAATCGCGCTTGCGCAGCCGTAGGTTTTCCATTTACAATCGGTAATTGTATTTTTCTTCTTGTCGACTTTTATGACAACTACCATCTGGTCTCCGCATTTTATATTGCCGACAATACCCTTACCGTCATCCTGGTAACTATCTATATCCATGAGGACGTTCTTAGGATTCATGAAATGTTCTTTTAATTTATCGCTGTATAACCAATTACCCTGTGTGCTCATTTTTTTCTCCCGGTGGGAACCGTGGACATATCTCTTATTTTTCGTATGACCTTGGGGAGTACATCTAAAATATATTCTACGTCTTTTATCGTGTTCTCGCGGCCCATGCTTATGCGTATCGAGCCGTGGGCCTGTTCGGCCTCGACCCCGGTAGCCAGTAAGACATGCGAGGGATCGAGTGACCCCGACGCGCAAGCCGAACCTGTGGAAACAGCGATTCCCCTAAAATCAAGATACAGTAAAATGGCTTCTCCTTCCGCTGCGTCAAATGAGACATTGAGTGTCCCTGCCAGGCAATCCGTCGGGTGGCCGTTAAACCGTACGTCCGGAATTCTATCTTCTATGCCTTCTTTAAGCACTTTCTTTAATTTAAGCAGTCGCTTTTCCTCTTCTTTCATCTCTTTTTTGCGCATTTCGATTGCCTTGCCGAGTCCGATTATTCCAAGGGTATTCTCTGTTCCGGCACGCCGGCCCTCTTCCTGATGCCCGCCGCGGATTAACGGACAGAAAGGAACTCCTTTTTTGATGTACAGGGCACCTATACCCTTCGGACCGTATATTTTGTGGCCGGACAGCGCCAGAAAATCGACGTCAAGTTCTTTTACATCTAACGGAATCTTGCCTACGGCCTGGACAGCATCGGTGTGGAATAGTGCACCGTGCGTGTGGGCAATCTTGACAAAAGTTTTTATATCCTGTATCGTGCCGATTTCGTTATTTGCCATCATCACCGAAACTATACCTGTTTTATCCGTAATCATGGTTTCCAATTCTTCGCTATTTACTTTTCCCAGGCAGTCGGCGCTAAGATACGAAATGTTAGCGCCTTTATCTTCCAGGCATTTCGAAGTCTCAAGAATGCAGGGATGTTCTATAGAGGTCGTAATAATACTTCTGCGACTCTCAACTATGCAAGAACATTCTCTTCTGGCAGAGCGGCATTCAAAAATGGATAATACGGTATTGTTTGCCTCTGAGCCACTTCCTACGAAAATAACCTCGTCTGGTTCTGCGCCGATGAAGGTAGCTATTTTCTCGCGCGCCTCCTCGACAAGTTTTCTTGCGCGTCTTCCGAAGCCGTGAAGGCTCGAGGGGTTACCGAAAACGTCCATTGCTTTCGCAAGCGCTTTCTTCACTTCCGGATGAAGCGGCGTTGTGGCATTGTAATCCATATAAATTAACTTTTGTGCCATTTTTACACCCGCGGGATATTACTTCTTCATTTTATCTTCGTAAAGCCTCTGGTCTGCCAGATTGAACATCTGTGATTCGTTCGTAAGATTAGAATTGTAAGTTGCTATACCGGCGCTTATGGAGAATGTGAGCCCCGGTTCTGTATCGTGAAACATAAACATCTTGTTCTTGATTATATTTTTTAGTCTTGTAATTGCTCCGGCGGCCTGTTTGTTGTTAGTCTCGGGCATTATGACTATAAATTCGTCGCCGCCGTACCGCATTAATACATCCGATTCCCTCAGCGTCTGTCTTGCTATCGAGGCAAATTTGATTAGGATGAAATCTCCGGCCGCGTGGCCCTGTGTATCGTTTATATTTTTAAAGTCATCTATATCCATTATGGCAAGTGAGAATACCTTCTTGTATCTTTTTGCCGTATTAAAGAACAATGTAAACTGCCTTTTGAAGAACCTGATGTTGTAAAGATCCGTAAGAGCATCAGTCATGGAAAGTTTCTCGTAAAAGCTTTTTTTATTCAATATTGCGTCAATCCGAGCCAGGAGCTCCTCCGCATTAAAGGGCTTAACAATATAATCATCCGCGCCGAGATTAAACCCTTTTACCCTTTCTGGTATTTCGTGCTTAACAGTCAGGAATATTACCGGAATACCGGCGGTGGCAGGGTTTTTGTTCAATTCAGTCTTTACAAGGAAGCCGTCTACCTTCGGCATTATAACGTCCAGAATAATGAGGTCCGGCATGACTTTTCTCACAACCTTAAGTATGTTTGTCGCATCAGAGGTTGCATGTGTCTCATATCCGGCGCTGGATAGCACCGTGTTTGTAACTTCTAAAAAATTTTTTTCATCGTCAACAACTAGTATTCGTTTTTTTTGCTTTGTTCCGGCCATATAATCTCCTTTTTTTACCCCAGAACCACTTTCTAATTTTCGTCTGGACTTTGTATCTTCTCCTGCAGAGTTTACTGTTTATTAATTTCATTTTATATAAATACCCTGTTCGGCCTTACTTGGCCTTATCTTCGGTATATTATATGTAAATATACACCCAGAAAGGAAATTTTGCAAGATTATATAGAGAGTGGATGGTTAGGTTGCTGCTTAAACGGCTTTTTTCGCGTAGTCGGATATTATCGCTTCGTCTTCT
>JADHYN010000039.1 GCA_016782425.1 Candidatus Omnitrophota bacterium | reverse complement strand
GCGCCTCTAAGAGGGTGCCTCGTGCCTCTGCGCACGAAGGAGACATGGGTAAGAGAACTACAAGGGTTGTCTTTAAAGAATGTCAGAGTTAGCTTTGAATACAACGAAAGATCGCCGCGAAGCGAAAAAGATAAGGCAAAAAATATAACATCCGCCGTAGGGGAGATGATGTTTACGCATTTTGGCGTCTCGGGCCCGTTAATTCTCGACCTGAGCGGAGATATAACGGCCGTCCTCAAGAGACAAAAAGAAATTCGACTTTTTTTAGACCTTAAACCCGGGATGGACCGCGAAAAACTTAAAAATAGGCTTTTGAGTGAATTCAAAGCGAACGGAAGCGTCAAACTTAAGAACATTATGAAGAATCTGTTGCCGCAGAGATTGATAAATGTATTTTTACGCCCATTAGGGGCTGACCCTGAGAAAACTGCAAGCACTGTTACGAGAGAAGAGCGTCACAAAATCATAGAACTCTTGAAATCCTTCCCGCTAACTATTACCGGCAGCCTATCGATTAATAGGGCCATGGTCACGTCCGGAGGGGTCTCAACCGGAGAGATCGATCCCAGGACCATGGAATCCAGGGTTATACCAGGACTGTATTTTGCCGGCGAAATCATAGACGGCGCCGCCCCTAGCGGAGGATATAATCTGCAACAAGCTTTTTCTACAGGGTTTCTGGCGGGGGAGAGCGCCTCACATGCGTAAAATAATATTGGCCTCAGGATCGAAAGCAAGACAGAGATTACTCAGGCAAATCGGCCTAAAATTTGAGGTGGCGAAATCAAACGTAAAAGAAAAAAGAACTTTTAAAAAAAGTTGTAGCGATTTAGTCATTCAAAACGCCTTACGAAAAGCGAGGGAAGCGGCCGGGAGGCTTTCGGCGGGCGTCGTTATAGCGGCGGATACCGTTGTTTTGGTGGGGAAAAAGATAGTGGCTAAGCCCAAAAATATAAAAGATGCCCATAGGACGCTAAAACTTTTATCCCGAAAACCCCAGTGGGTCTATACGGGGCTTGCGGTTATTGATATAGAGGGCCGCAAGGAGTTTGCAACTTATGAAAAAACAAAGATTTATATGTATAAACTCACAGATTCGCAAATTAAAAGATATTTTAAAAAAGTATCCCCTCTTGACAAAGCCGGCAGTTTTGACATACAGGGCCCGGGAGGGGCCTTCATCGATCGCATTGAGGGCTGTTTTTATAATGTAGTTGGCTTGCCCTTGGCAAAGCTAGCCAGGATATTGGAAAAAATAGGTTTTGATATATTTTGAGGAGGAAAAAACCATGTTGGAACAAATGCAAAGGGACGAATTGACGGGTGCTTACCTAAGAAGTTCCCTGGGGCCTTTTTTGAGGCACCTTTTGACCGATGCGAAAACGAAAAACAGGATTTTTTCCGTTGTACTTATGGATGTAGACCGTTTCAAAAAATTTAACGATAAATTCAGCCATTCATTCGGCGATTTGATTTTGAAGTATCTCGCCAGCACACTCCATTTAAGCTTGCAGCCCATAGAAGATAACGTCTTTCGTTATGGTGGCGACGAATTTGTGGTTGTGTTTCCGGATAAAGAGCCCGAAGAGGTCTATAAGTCACTGCAACACTTTGACTATATTTTGGCTAACAGGCCGTTTCTATATAATAACCGATTATTTCGCATTAGCGTTAGTTGCGGCATAGCGAGCTTTCCTTCCGACGGCCAGGAGATCGAGGTGTTAATTGAGAAATCAGACAAGGCCATGTATTTCTCAAAACGCCAGGGCCACGGCCTCATCACCCACGTCGGTAAAATTCCGTATATAAAGATGCGCAAAAGCATCGCCATAGCCATGAGTGTTTTAGCTATACTTTTGGCATCGTGCATACTGTATAGTTTCTTTTTCGGGCCTTATGTAGAGTCCATAAGAAATAAACTGTCGAAAATCAAAATCATCACGGGCCCCAGGAACGTTGATGAGGTAATACTTAAAAACGGCAGGAGGTTTGAAGGTTACATCGTAGATGAAACGGACGACGAAATAATAATGAACCTCTACATGGACCAGGGCAGGGGAAGAGTTATTTTCAAAAAACCCGAGATCAAAAGTATAAATCGCGCAAAAAAATAAAAAGGGGAACTTTCTATTGAATAAATCTGTCTAAGATAGTATGAAGCCAATGTTTAATAAAAAAGTATATTTGTCAATTTTCCTTTTTACAATATCGGTTACACATTATGCCTATTCCGAACAACCCGTTACGTGGGAGGAGTGCGTGCGCGAGGCTAAAGAAAATAACCCCGAACTCATGTCGGCTGCCGAAAAAGTAAAGCAGGCCAAAAGGAACATAGACATCGATATAAGCGCTACCTTACCCCAGGTTGACAGCGATTTAAGCGGTAAAAGATCCCAGGCGGGCGGCAAGAAACCGGCTAATGCGTATTCATACGGTATGACCGGTAGCCAGCTTGTTTTTGACGGATTTAAGACATCAAGCGAGATTTCCAATTCTATGAAGCTATTGCAGGCCGAAGAGTATAATTATGACGTGACTTCTTCCAACATACGTCTGAATTTAAGAAACGCTTTTGCAAGCCTCATGAGAGCGCAGGGTCTTATTTTTATCACGGAGGATATTGCAAAACGGAGGAAGCAAAATCTGGAGTTGGTTAAACTTCGTTATGAAGGGGGCCGGGAACATAGGGGGGCCCTCCTCACCGCAGAGGCTGATGTAGCGCAGGCGGAATTTGACATTGCACAAGCCAAAAGAGGCGTTGTTTTATCCCAGCGCGAATTGTGCAAAGAACTAGGTTTCAGCAATCTGAGACCCATGAAGGCGGCGGAGGAGTTTCTTCTCGAAAAGGACTACAGTGTTAAGCCGGTCCTTGATTACATGGCAGATACAACTCCTTTTCTTAGAGAACTGATATCCAAGAAAGAAGCGTCGAAGTATAACCTTAATTCAAAAGAGGCTGATTTTTTCCCAAAGGTTTATGTTAGCGGGTCTCTCGGAAAAACCGACAGCAGCTGGCCTCCGGGCGGCGATGACTGGTCAGGGGGCTTTTCCGTGTCATTACCGCTATTTGAAGGTGGCAGGCGCATAGCTGAGACAAAAAAAGCAAGATCAGCGTTCAGACAGGCAAAGTCTGACGAACGTAGCGGAAGAGATAGTGTATTGGTGACGTTGGAGAGAACATGGAAAAACCTACAGGACGCGATAACAAATGTTTCTGTCCAGAAAAAGTTCCTTCTTGCTAATGAAGAACGCGCAAAAATAACAAGGGCCCAGTATTCGAACGGGCTGACGTCGTTTAATGATTGGATAATTATAGAAGATAATCTTGTCAAGTCCCAAAAGGCCTATTTGAATGCGCAAGCCGAGATGCTTGTTGCCGAGGCTTATTGGATTCAGGCAATAGGAGGAACATTGGAATATGATGAATAATAAACACAAAATTATTGTTACGCTGGCAGTTTTAGGGATAATATTATTAATGATTGGCCGCCTGACGGCAAGAAGGCAACAAGCTAACTCGGGGAAGGCTGCGATCGTGTATCCGGTTGTCGGGAAAGCTATCTTGACCGTTACCAGCACCGGCGTGGTAGAACCGCAGAACAGGCTTGAGATCAAACCTTCAATAGGCGGCAGGGTTGAAAAGATCTTGGTAAAAGAAGGGGATATCGTCAAAACCGGCGATATTTTAGCGTGGATGAGTTCAACGGAAAGGGCCGCGCTTGTAGACGCGGCGCGTTCGCAAGGAGATGAGGTTTTACGATATTGGGAAGAAGTTTATAAAAAGACGCCGATTATTTCCCCCATCGACGGCGAGGTTATAGTCCGCTCTGTTGAGCCGGGACAGACGGTTACCACGCAGGATGCCGTATTGGTCTTGTCGGACCGCTTAATAATAAATGCCCAGTTTGACGAAACGGATATAGGGAGGATAAAAGTCGGACAGGAAGCTTCTATAACCCTCGATGCGTATCCCAGCGTTAGGCTTGATGGAGTCGTTTATCATATAGCGTATGAATCAGAGATAGTAAATAACGTCACAATATACGATGTCGATATACTTCCTAAAGATATCCCCGAGATCCTGCGCTCAGGCATGAGCGTAAGCGTCGAAGTCATAGAAAAGACGAGCGACAATGCGCTTACCCTGCCGTCAGAAGCGATCCATTACGACGGAACAAGAAAATTCGTGTTGGTTAAAGATAATCGCGGCAAGGGGGTAGAAAAGAATGTCGTGATAGGCCTGGATAATGGCAGCACCGCCGAAATCATTTCAGGCCTCACCGCAGAAGATGGCGTAATTGTAAAAGACAGCGCGTATCTTGCCAGGAAAAAGAGCATAGGAAAGAATCCCTTCATGCCGTTTGACAGAAAGAAAAAATGATAGAGATAAAAAACGTATCAAAAACATACGGTAAAGGCGATGCCGCCGTCCGGGCTTTAAAAAACGTCTCCATTAATATTTCCGAGGGCGAATTCCTGGCGATAATGGGGCCTTCCGGTTCGGGCAAGTCCACGCTTCTTCACATACTGGGATTTTTAGATCGCCCCGACACCGGCTCTTACAATGTTTCCGGCGTCGATGTCTCGCGATTGACGGACGACGGACTGGCCCATTTGAGGAACAGGTTCGCCGGTTTTGTGTTTCAACAATTTCATTTGCTTCGTAGGACCACGGCGCTTGAGAATGTGGAGCTCCCTCTTATTTATTCCGGCAAAAAAAGCGTTATCGAGAAAGCCGAAAAAAAACTGGCATCCGTAGGCCTTGAAAAAAGGGCAAAGCACCTGCCAAGCGAACTCTCGGGAGGCGAACAGCAGAGGGTGGCGATAGCGCGCGCCCTGGTTACGGAGCCTCTGGTAATATTCGCTGACGAGCCCACCGGTAATCTTGATACGAAAAGCGAAGAAGAAATCATGAAAATCATAAACGGATTAAATAAAGAGGGTAAAACCATTATAATGGTCACCCACGAGAAAGAGATAGCAACTCACGCGAGAAGAATCATAACAATGCGCGACGGTGAAATCGTATCCGATGAAAGTAGGGAAAAAAGCAAACTTTCCGATAAAAGCGGCGCGTCGATAGGGGGAACGCTTGATTCAAGCCATTTTCATTTCGGCAAAGTAGAATTTTTAGAGCACCTTAAGCAATCAGTCAGAGCGATTTTTTCCAATAAGGTGAGGTCATTTCTTTCGATGCTCGGCATTCTTTTCGGGGTGGCTGCGGTCATAGCGATGCTTGCGCTCGGGCAAGGCGCCAAGGCGTCAATGGAAGAGAGGATTAAGTCCCTGGGCTCCAACCTTCTGTCAATACAGGGCGGCTCAGCGAGGCTTAGGGGAGTGTCGCGTGCCACAGGCTCTGTAACGCGTTTTACACCGGGCGATGTTGACGCTCTCAGGCAGTTAAAGCCGCTGGTAAAAAAGGCTACCGGCTATGTAAACGGAAGCGGTCAGATAGTGTATAAGAATGAAAACTGGAATACGAGTATTGAAGGAGTCGGCTACGATTACGGCGAAATGCGTGCCTCTATTCCCGGAACCGGAAGGTGGTTTACGCATGAGGAAATTAACCAGCGCGAAAAAGTGGCCATAGTCGGATTGACTATATTAAACAAACTTTTTGGAAATAGAAATCCTGTTGGCGAGACGATAAAAATCAATCGGATTAATTTCAAGGTTATCGGCGTTGCCCCCGAAAAAGGCGCCAGGGGATGGCGCGATCAGGATGACGTTATATATATACCGCTTACAACAGCGATGTATAGATTATTGGGCAAGGATTATCTGGACGGCATATATACCGAAATAAGCGACGGGGAATCAATGGAAGAAGCGCAAAAAGAGATTGAAGAGCTTATTGTAAAAAAGCACCGGATTTATAAAAATCCCGAAGATTATTTCCACACGCATAATATGAGCGAAATACAGGAAATGCTGACCAGCACGACCCAGACCATGAGCATGCTTTTGGGCTCTATAGCCGCTATATCGCTTCTTGTTGGCGGTATCGGCATAATGAATATAATGCTTGTTTCGGTGACAGAAAGGACTCGTGAGATCGGCCTGCGTAAAGCTGTCGGAGCGCGGGCCAAGGATATAATGGCGCAATTTTTAATAGAAGCGGTCATGATGACACTGGGAGGGGGATTAATGGGCGTACTTCTTGGGGTGATGACAAGCGTAATATTATCGTTTTTAGCCGGTTGGGCCACCAAGGTTACCCTCTGGAATATAGTTCTCGCGGCCGGATTTTCGATAGCCGTAGGCATGTTTTTCGGCTTATGGCCCGCGAAAAAAGCCTCAGAGCTAAATCCAATAGAAGCCTTACGGTACGAATAATTTAAATGAAAAACTCAACCAAGTTGCTGGTTATTACTTTTGTATTTTTAGGGTTTTATTATCTTCCGCTCGAATTATTGCCTTTTCGAAACCCCATATTTGAAGCTTTAGCTTTGGCTAAATGGTATGCCAGAGCGCATGTATTATTGTGTTTAGTGCCGGCTTTCTTTATAGCAGGGGCGATATCTGTTTTTGTAAGCCAGGCGGCTGTAATTAAATATTTCGGGGCGAAAGCTAAAAAAATATTAGCATATAGCATTGCTTCTGTTTCAGGTTCGATTCTCGCTGTCTGTTCCTGTACGGTATTGCCTTTATTTTCCGGGATATATAAACGAGGGGCAGGCTTGGGCCCTGCGATAGCATTTCTTTATTCCGGCCCCGCCATCAATGTATTAGCTATAATTTTTACAGCCAAAGTTTTAGGATGGGAGCTTGGCCTCGCAAGGGCGATAGGCGCAGTAGGCTTTAGCATAATTATCGGTTTTTTAATGCATCTAATATTTATTAAAGAAGAAAGAAAGCGTCATGCGGAAGGTAATTTTTCAGTACCGGAAGAAGAAGCATCGAGGCCTTTATGGAAAAGCGCAATGTATTTTGCCTCGATGGTTGGGATTTTAGTATTTGCCAATTGGACAAAACCCGGTTCACCGGATACCGGAATATGGGCGAACATATATAATCTTAAGTGGATAATTACATTTTTTTTCGCAATAGCATTAGCGTTGATATTGATAAGCTGGTTCAAAAAAGACGAGCTTGGCAAGTGGATAAAATCAAGCTGGGGGTTTGCTCTTCAGATACTCCCCTTACTTCTTTTTGGGGTGTTGGTTGCGGGATTCCTTCTTGGCAGGGTAGGGCACGAAGGGGTAATCCCATCAAGATTTGTTGAAAGATTAGTCGGAGGTAACTCACTGTTTGCAAATTTCTTTGCCTCAATATTCGGCGCATTTATGTATTTTGCTACACTTACAGAAGTGCCAATATTGCAGGGTTTAATTGGCGCGGGCATGGGAAAAGGCCCTGCGTTAGCGCTGTTATTGGCGGGCCCGGCGTTGAGCTTGCCCAGCATGCTCGTAATCCGAAGTGTTATAGGAACGAAAAAGACTATCGCGTATATATTTTTGGTTATTATCATGGCCACTGTAAGCGGAATTTTATTTGGAATTGTAGCTAAGTAAAGGATAGAAAAATGAAAATTGAAATTCTTGGGATGGGTTGCCCCAAGTGCAAGATGCTTTATGAGAATACAAAGAAAGCTGTTAGTGAGACAGGCGTTCAGGCTGAAGTTGAAAAAGTTGAAGATATGATTAAGATTACCGAATATAACGTGATGATGACTCCGGCGCTTGTTATAGACGGCAAAGTTAAAACAACGGGAAAAATTCCCTCAGTAGAGGAAATAAAGAAATGGTTATAAAAAACACTTTTTTCAAGTTTAAAACCATTCTTTATGTAATAGTCGTGTTATCCATAGCAAATGCGGCATTTGGAGAAAACAGCAGAGTTATTGCCTATTACTTTCATGGCAGCTTTCGTTGTCCAACCTGCCATAAGCTAGAGCAGTATTCAAAAGAGGCTATCGGGGAAAATTTCAAAGACCAAATCGCCAAAGGCACGCTTGAATTTAAGACTATAGATGTTGAGGAAAAAGGAAATGAGCATTTCGTGAATGATTACAAGCTTTATACAAAATCACTTGTTATATCAAAAGTAGAAAACGGT
>JADHYN010000038.1 GCA_016782425.1 Candidatus Omnitrophota bacterium | reverse complement strand
GGAAGCGGCAAGTCTACCACTTTGGCGTCTATGGTGGATTACATTAATAGCAATCGACCTTGCCACATAATCACGATAGAGGACCCTATTGAATTTGTGCACGGGAATAAGAAAGCTATTGTGGACCAGCGCGAAGTTTATAAAGACACTCGTTCATTCGCTGCCTCCTTGAAGCACGTCTTGAGGCAGGACCCGGACGTTATACTAATCGGAGAAATGCGAGACCTGGAAACAATCGAAAGCGCCTTGATAATCGCTGAAACAGGGCACCTGGTATTTGCTACTCTTCACACTTCTGATGCCGCGCAGACAATAAACAGGGTAATAGACGTTTTTCCCGCGCACCAGCAGCAACAGATAAGGACGCAGCTTTCGTTTGTTCTTTCCGGAGTCCTTTCCCAGCAACTTATTCCGAAAGCAGGTAAGTCCGGTAGGGTCCTTGCTACCGAAGTTATGATAGCAACGCCTGCAATCAGAAGCCTGGTTCGTGAGGGCAAGGTTCACCAGATATATTCAGTTATTCAAACTTCGCAAAGAGATGGCATGAAAACGATGAATCAAGCGTTGGCAGATCTTTGTAATAACGGTACGGTATCGCTTGAAGCGTGCCAGGAAAAATCCGTAAATATAGAAGAGTTTTACAGATTGGTTAAAAGTCCGGTAAAAGGAAAGGCGAGTTAAAAAATGCTTCCGTTTAAGCGTCTTGTAAAAAAACAACTGGGAGAATTACTGATGGAGCGAGGCGTTATTACGCGCTCGCAGCTTGAAAAAGCGCTTCAGGTCCAAAAAGAAAAAGGCGGGCTCCTGGGTCAGATACTTGTTGTATTGGGTTTCACGAAAGAAGAAGAAATAGCCCAGGCCCTTACCATCCAGTATGGTTTCCCTTACCTGCCATTAAAGAATTACGAATTAAACAAAGAAGTTTTAAAGCTTATACCTGAGGCCGTGTCAAAACAATATTGCCTGATAGCCGTAGACAAGATAGGGGATACGCTTACGGTGGCGATGTCTAACCCGTTGAACACGAAAGCCATTGATGATCTGGAGATCCTTACCAAATGCAAGGTACAGGTTTTTGTGAGCACGCTGACGGATGTTAATAATGTCCTAGAAAAGCTATACGGAAAAGATAAAAAGCCGAAGGAGGGCGCGGGCTAAAACCAAAAATGGCAGGCGACGCCTTATCAATAAGAGACCGGGTAATGAAAAGCCTCTGCGAGAAGAAACTTCTCGTTGAAAATGATATAAACAAAGCCCTTGAAATACAAAAAGAAAGAGGAGGCACGCTAAGCGATATATTAGTCGGGATGGGTGTCGTGTCAAGAAACGATCTTGTTTCGGCCATGAGCAAGGAACTCGGAATCCCGCCTATCGACCTTTCGCGTTACCAGATTTCCCCGGAAGTAATAAAGCTTGTTTCTAAAAAAGTTGCCAGAAGCTACCGCATTGTACCCATCTCAAAGATGGGAAATTTCCTCACGATAGCCATAGCCGATCCGCTTAACGTATTCACCACAGACGACATAGCTTCTTTTACGGGTTGCAAAATCAGCGTCGTCATAGCAAGTGATAAAGATATTACTGAAGCGATCTCGCAATACTACGAAGCGGCAGCGCCGGAAGCCATAGAGCAAATTATAGATGAGATGGCGCCGCATGCAGGCGGTATAGAACTGCTCTCAGATGCGGAGGAGACTCTATCCTCCACGCAACTTGTGAAAATGATTCAAGAGGCGCCTGTTGTTAAGGTCGTAAATATGCTGCTTGCGGAAGGAGTAATGGCCAGGGCGAGCGATATCCTGATTGAACCACAGGAAACCTCACTACGAATAAGGTATAGAGTAGATGGTGTGCTGCAAGAGGTCAAGGCCCCGCCTAAAAGAATTCACCCTGCGCTTATTTCAAGATTAAAAGTTATATCAAACTTAAATATTGCGGAACACCGGCTTCCGCAGGACGGCCGTTTCAAAGTAAGGATACAAAGACGGGAAATCGATTTTAGAATTTCTGTTTTACCGTCAAGTAACGGCGAAAAAATTGCACTTCGGGTACTGGATAAGTCACAGGCTACGTTAGATATTGCCAAGTTAGGGTTCGATGAAGAGTCTTTGGAGAATATAAAGAAAGCCGCTATGAGGCCTCACGGAATGATCCTTGCTTGCGGGCCTACCGGTTGCGGTAAGACAACGACACTTTACTCCGTACTGAATTATGTGGATTCACCGGAAAAAAATATAATTACCGCAGAAGACCCGGTCGAATATCAGTTGGAGGGCATAAGTCAGCTAACCGTCAAGCCAGAACTGAATCTTACGTTTGCCTCGAGCCTACGCTCATTCCTTAGGCAGGACCCGGATGTTATAATGGTCGGTGAAATAAGGGATTTTGAAACCGTGGACATAGCGATTAAAGCGGCCTTAACAGGTCACCTTGTTCTTAGTACATTGCATACCACAACAGCGTCAGGTTCAATAGTGCGCTTGGTTAACATGGGCGTGGAACCCTTCCTTATTACTTCGAGCATTGTTTTAATTGCAGCCCAGAGGCTGGTACGTAGAATTTGTGAAGCCTGCAAAGAATCGTACAAGATTGATGAAGAAACCGCGAAGAAAATACAGCTAAAGTCCGGCGAAAAAAATATCGCATACAGGGGAAAAGGATGCAAGGCTTGCCGGAATACGGGTTATAGAGGAAGGGAGGGCCTCATCGAAACCTTGGTGCTAACCCCTGAAATTCGAAGGCTAATACTCGAAAAAGCAGAAGAAAATAAAATACGCCGGGAAGCGCGCGCCGCAGGCATGAAAACATTAAGGGAAAACGGAATAAAAAAGATTATAAGCGGCATTACCACTATAGAAGATATATTACGCGTAACGGTAGGAGACCAGGACGTTCCGGTAAAGTAAAAAATGAAACAAAAAACCCTTTCAGACAGGTTGCTGGATATTCTCCGGCAAAAAAATCTTATAAATGCGGACCAGGTCAAGAAGGTTCTCGATATCCGCAAAAAAGAAGGGGGGAGCCTGGGAAAAATTCTGACAGACGAAAATATTATAACACATAAAGATTTAATGGTTCTTTTGAGCGAGCAATTAGACATTCCTCCCATAGACCTGTCAAAATATAAGATTGATCCCAACATCGCGAAGCTCGTGCCGGAGAAACTCGCCTCGCAACATAACCTTATTCCCATATCGAAGATAGCGAATACCATTACCGTTGCCATGGTAGATCCGACCGATATCCTGGCAATAGACGATATAAAAAACACCCTACCCCCGGACGTGAGCAATGTCGATATTATTATTGCCACTGGTAGCGATATAAAAGATGCCCATGCGAAAATTTTTGGATCACCTACCGAAGACATTGTAAAAATAGCGCTTGATGCTGATGTTGAAAAAGTGGAGGTTGTTGAGGAAGAAAAGCTGGATGTAGGCGAAATTACAGTCGAAAGTAAAAAAGCCCCGATTGTTAAAATAGTTTCGCTAATATTGAACGAAGCCCTAAAGCGCAGGGCCAGCGATATACACATTGAGCCAACCGAAAAAGATGTAAGGGTACGGTATAGGATCGACGGTGCCCTGCGGGAAGCGCTACGGCTGCCAAAGAAGAATCAGAATGCCATCGTGGCAAGGCTTAAAATAATGTCGAAGCTGGATATTACCGAAAACAGGGTTCCGCAGGACGGCCGTTTTAAAATAAAATTCGGCACCAAAGGCATAGATTTTCGCGTAAGTATTTTGCCCATAGCTTTCGGAAACAAGGTTGTTTTAAGGGCGCTTGACAAGTCGAATCTGGACGTAGGGTTGGATAAATTGGGATTTTCACCGGGTCCTCTGGAGGCATTTAAAAAAGCCCTGGAAAGGCCTTTTGGAATGATTCTTTTGACCGGGCCGACAGGAAGCGGAAAGTCTACAACGCTCTACTCCATAATCAATAAGCTAAACACCCCCACGAGAAACATCATAACAATAGAAGACCCTGTTGAATATGCGCTGGAAGGTATAACGCAAATTCAGGCAAACCCCGAGATAGGCCTTACCTTTGCAAACGGCCTTAAGTCCGTTCTCCGCCAGAGCCCGGACATAGTCATGGTAGGAGAAATAAGGGATTTTGAAACAGCTGACATTGCGATTAAGGCATCTCTCACCGGACAACTTGTCCTTAGCACATTGCATACAAATGACGCAATAGGAGCCATTACGAGATTGATAGACATGGGTGTTGAGCCATTCCTTGTGTCCGCCAGCCTCGTTCTTACTGCTGCGCAAAGGCTGCAAAGGAGTATATGTCCGCGATGCAAGGAAGCAATTGACATTCCTCGCCCTGTACTTGAGCGGGTCGCCGGAGCCAAAGATGTAGACAAACTCATGAAAAGAAAGCCCTTTTATAGCGGAAAAGGGTGCCCTCATTGCAATAATACCGGCTACCTTGGAAGGACAGGCGTTCTGGAATCACTAACGATTGACGACACGCTAAGAGATATGATTATAAGACGGGCCTCAACAGAGGAGATAAGTAAGTACGCTGCTTCTAAAGGAATGGTAACTTTAAGGGATAGCGCGCTGGAAAATTTTGCTGCCGGGCTAACCACCATGGAAGAGGTTCTAAGAATTACCACGGAGGATTAAACTAATGGCGAGATTTAAATACGTAGCCAAAGATAAAAACGGCAAAACCTTAAAAGGAATCGTTGAAGCCCTCGCAAAGGAAGGCGCGGTTCTTTCCTTGAGGGAGAAAGACCTAACCATAATCTCCCTTCAGGAAGAGAAGGGGAGGGCGTTTTTTGCGGGGCTATTTTCTCCTAAAAGGCAGAAGGTAAAAATAGACGACCTTGTCATATTTTCCCGGCAGCTAGCCACTATGGTTGATGCGGGTATACCCCTTGTTAACGCGCTGGATATTCTGGCAGAACAGATTGAAAAACCATCTTTCAAATACGTTGTCTCGAAAGTCCACGATGACGTAGAGACGGGTTCCAGCCTGTCAGATGCCCTCGCTAAATATCCAATGGTTTTTTCAAATCTTTTTGTCAACATGGTTCGCGCCGGCGAATCAAGCGGCATGTTGGACGAAATCCTTGATAGAGTCGCCAGCTACCTTGAAAAAACAAGTAGCTTACAGAAAAAGGTAAAGTCCGCCCTTGTGTACCCGACGGCTGTAACCGTCATGGCCCTCGGTATCACGGTATTTTTACTGGTCAGGGTAATACCGGTTTTTAAGGACATATATTCAGGTTTCGGCGCCCAACTACCGGTGCCCACCCAAATTATAATCAACATAAGTGACTTTTTGCGAAAGTATTTCTACATAGCAATAGGCCTTATTGTCATGGTCGTTTTTTTGCTTAATAGATATGTGAAAACAAGCAGGGGCAGGGTCAGGTTTGACCGCTTAAAACTCAACATACCAATATTCGGCGTCCTTTTGAGGAAAGTGGCGGTCGGCAAATTTACAAGAACCCTTTCCACATTAGTAAAGAGCGGGGTTCCGATATTGAACTCACTTGAAATTGTCTCAAAGACAGCTGATAACCGTATTGTGGAGGCAGCGGTCGACAACGTCAGGACAAACGTGCGCGAAGGCGAACCTATCGCCGAACCCCTCTCCAAAAGTGGGATATTCCCGTCTATGGTTGTGCGCATGATTTCTGTAGGTGAGCAGACCGGCGAACTCGAGAAGATGCTTATAAAAATCGCGGATTTCTACGATGAACAGGTGGATACGGCCGTAAGCGGCCTTACAAGCCTCATCGAGCCCCTAATCATAGCTTTTTTAGGTATAGTTATAGGCGGTATAGTGGTATGTATGTTCCTTCCCATATTGCAGATATCGTCGGTGCTGAACGTTCAATAGCCCCGGACACCCCTGGGCGCTATCTTGACTTTTGCCACTTTGTATGATATACTAAACTATGCTCCACACGAGCAGAAAGAGAGGTGAAAAAAGATGATGAAATTAAGGAAAAAAGGTTTTACACTGGTTGAAATCATGATCGTTGTTGCAATTATAGGTTTATTGGCGGCTATAGCCATTCCTAACTTTGTAAGAGCCAGGACAAGAGCGCAAACCAGCACCTGCATAGCTAACCTGAAGCAGATTGAAGGGGCTGCCCAGGTTTGGGCTATCGACACGGGTGCATCGGATACCGCTACCTTAGCTATAGCTTCTCTGACGCCAGCTTATATTAGGCGATGGCCTTCATGCGGAACCGTTGTTTACGCGGTACCTGGCGCTGTTTCGTCTACGCCAGTGTGCCCGAGCGTAGCGTCATTAACCGACCACAAACTGTAAAAGATTTGCAGCATGTTTCGGGCGTAAAGCCTACTACAAGGGGTGATGAAAACATCACCCCTTGTTTTTTAACCCGGTTTTTTTACTTATGAAAATAAGCGTAATACTTTTTGTAATCATATCTTTAGGTGTTCTAGTTTACAGCAATTCCCTGGGTAATGATTTCGCATGGGATGACGCAGGCTTCGTTATAAAAAACAATTACATAAAAGACTTGCGGCAAATACCTTTTTACTTCAGTTCCAGGGATGCCCTGGCCGATGGGTCCCTGGCCGGCGAAAATTATAGGCCCTTTCTGCCCCTTTCATACGCGATAGATTATTTTTTCTGGAAGCTTAACCCCTTAGGCTATCATATCTCAAATACACTTTTTCACGTAGCGAACGCATGTCTACTTTTTTTCATAACACTTGCGCTTACCAAAGACAGGTTCATAAGCTTCTTCACCGCGCTCTTTTTTGTGACGCACCCCGTACAGACAGAATCTGTTACATGGATATCCGGAAGGGCTGATGTCATGTTTTTATTCTTTTACATGGCTTCCCTTATTGCCTACATTAATTTCACGAAAACAAAACGTTTTATTTCGTATTTTGCCTCACTTTTTCTATTTTCATGTTCACTTCTCTCCAAGGAAATGGCGGCAAGCCTGCCTTTTTTGATAATTTTGTATGATTTATTTTACGGCAGGAAGGAAAAAATCAGCGCGCGCGCGACGCGATATTTCGGATTTTTTTTGATCCTTGAAACATATGTGATCCTGCGCTTTTCTATTATAGGAAAGCTCTCTCAGTGCGGATATTGGACCGGCGATGCATATACAACATTTCTTTCCATGGCAAGGGGTATCATTTGTTACCTGAGGCTTCTTTTGTTTCCGGTAGGGTTATCTACCGATTACTTGAGATTCCCGCTTTCAAATTCGATTACGGAACCACAGGTTATTTTTTCGATTGCAGTGATTGCAATTTTAATTGCCGGGTCTTTAAAGTTTGCCAAGAGGTTTAAAATCATGTCATTTTCAGTGCTCTGGTTTTTTGTAACTCTTGGCCCGGCCCTGAACATTATTCCGATAAGGATATTAATTGCCGAGAGGTTTCTTTATTTACCCTCTATAGGTTACTGCCTGCTCTTAGCTACTTTGGTAATTAAGCTCCCGGAAAGAATAAGTAAAGCGCAGATTTTAAGATACGGCTCTTTTTGTTTTGCCGCACTTTTAGTAGGCGTTTATTCAAATCTTACAATGCAGCGGAACGTCGACTGGTCGGATGAAGTCGCGTTATGGAAAAAAAATATAGAAGTTTTTCCCGACAATGACAGAGCGTATCTTAATTTGGCGGTTGCATATATGGTAAGAGAAAATGACATTGACAAGGCATATGTGGAAGCCCGGAAGGCTCTCGAAATTGCTCCTGAATATTCAGAGCCGAGGATGGTAATAGCCTCGTATTATATCAGCAAAGGAAGGTACGATGACGCGATTGGGGAATTAAAACATGTTATTGAAATCAATCCGAATTTTTTGCGGGCGTATACTTTTTTGGGGGTAATTTATGCTTTTAAAGGCGAATATGACCTGGCTGACAAAGAATACAGAAAGGCGCTGGCCATTGAACCCGGTTACCTGGACGCAAGAATAAGCAGGGCAACGCTTTATCTCATAAAAGGTGACATTTATTCCGGCATTGAAGAATTCAACGTAATTTTAGAAGAACCGCCGCTCCGGCAAGAGAGATCTATTTATGCGGCTATGTACCTGAGATTGGGCGATGCCTATTTTACTACAGGCAACAAGGGTGAGGCTATCCGGGCCTGGCGCAGGGTTTACGAGGAATTCACTGAGCAGTTATGGTTTAACAAGATTTCAGGTTTTCTTATCGGAGAAAAGAGCCTGGAGGAATTACTTCTCGAATCAGAAAAATGGCAGCCGGATTTTAAAGCTCTCTGTTACTATTATGTGGGCGTAAAAAAGGAAATGGACCGGGATTTCGAGGGCGCGAAGGATTATTATCGTAAATCCATGGATTTTAGCACAAATTTATTCCAACAGGTCAGGGTGCTTGCGGCAGGACGGTTAGCGTTATTGGAAGAAAAATAAACGGAGGCAGTTGT
>JADHYN010000037.1 GCA_016782425.1 Candidatus Omnitrophota bacterium | reverse complement strand
ATCTTACATCAAAGACCCTTGCGAAGCCCACTAAAGCAGGTGAGACCTACTTCACCTATAAGGGCACGCAATCGGTATCCTACGATAAAAAAGCCGGCTCTCCCATAGCTACCTTAACCTACGATGGAGAAGCCTCTGATGAAAACTCAAATCTTACATCAAAGACCCTTGCGAAGCCCACAAAAGAGGGCGAAACCTACTTCACCTATAAGGGCACACAATCCGTCTCCTACGACAAAAAAGGCGGATCTCCCATAGCGACCTTAAACTATGACAACGACGCCTCTGACGAAAACTCAAATCTTACATCAAAGACCCTTGCGAAGCCCACAAAAGCAGGCGAGACCTACTTCACCTATAAAGGCACACAATCCGTCTCCTACGACAAAAAAGGCGGTACCCCTATAGCTACCTATACCTATACCGACACAATCTACAAGACAATAAACAAAATCGAATGGACAAGCGGGAAGACGGAAGAACGCAAAGGTCCGAAGACTAAAAAAATCGTTAATCCCAATAAGCCTACGGAAAACGGTGAATATACATACCTCGGAGACCCCTTTGCCGAAGGAGCTTTCGCCAGAAGAATAGAGTTTGACAATAAAAAGATAGAAGAAGCAGAAGGAACCGAAAAAAGAGTCACCAATGCTCCCAACGCAAAGGAAAACGGAACATATAGATATGACAAACACCCATACGCTGATGACGCGCGGCTAGAAGCGAAATATCAAATCATACAAGGGAAAAAAGTTCAAACAGACGAGTACGGATATGATGACGCGAACAATCTGGCGTATCATCGCATGCTTTGGGGCAGGGACAGAGGAAGGATTTTCGTATCCCGCATAGACTTGATAGAAGAACCTTTCGTGGAATTAGCAAAAGAAAACGATGTCATGATAAACTCGGATAATACCATGACAATAAGCGGAAAACCCAAGATAGCCGCCTATTGCCATTACGAAGACACCCCCGGGGGTAGGGTAAAATTTATATTTTCAGCAGACGACAGGCGGAATGACGGATTATGGGAAGGCCTTAGTGAAGTGCCCGGGTCATACGGAAAAGAATTTAAAATAGTACTAGGTACTTTCAATCCGGAAGAAGATACATGGCTGCAATACGGGGTATCCCTGGGCACAGTTGTAATGAGAGATATCGAAAAAAAAGAAGAGATCACCCTGGTTCAAGGCGTTTCGCCGATTAGCCTTAAACCCGGAATGATATGCACAACAAGCCGCAGGCCGCTCGAAGGCAATGGCATAGAAATACATGCGCCGGATAAAACCATAATGGCAAGTTCCTGGTTCGATAAAGAAACAGGTATTACCGCGGTGAAATACTACGAAAACGGGATATTGATTTCGTACGTAATAATGCTTGCCGATGGGAAATCTATAAATATTACATCAAAAGAGCTCGGAGTTTTTTCAAGTATAATAAACTCGCCCCTCGACCATTATGACACAGAATTGTCCAAAGATAGATTCTGGGGGGAGATGTTCTACCTGCTTTATATGATGTACGGCAGGATGGATTACAATAGCTCACTAATGGACGACCTATTAAATATGCAGCAAGAAGGAATTATTGTATACAAAAAAACGATACAGGAAATAGGTCTTATACGGGCTATCAATCAGTATAGGCTGAGAAATTATTTTGAAGAAAAAAATTTAGAGTTCGGAGGGGAAGGCGAGATATTCAACGATCTCTTTGGAACCGTTGACGACGCCGCAAAATCAGAATCCCTGGCCGCGCTTGTTATCGGTACGATAGAAAGAGACATAGAAAAAACAAGCTACAGGATAGAACAGATAGAATCCAGAAAGACCGCGTTTTTGCCGGACTACAAAACGATGGAGAAACTTGCGTCCGAGGAGTGGAATGCCCTACTTGAAAAAATAGAAGCAGTGCGCCGCATTAATAAAAACTATGTTGATAACCTATTTTTCGCGGAAAACCCGGATGTTAAAACAAGGGTGCTTGCAGAGTTTTTAACAAACATACGGGCTTCAGTAGATGGCTTAGAGGAATTTAAGCGGATAAAAGGCGACTTTGAAAGCGCTTTAGCCAAGCTTGAAACGGGAAAAAGAACGCTTACCACTCTCCAGAAGGACGCCTTAAAGGCAACGTTTAGAATTTACAGAGATCGCACAATTGAACTCTCTGGTTTAAATGAAGCCAGGAAAGCGTTTCTTGATAAGGTCGGTGGTCCCCACGCGGAGATTCTGGCTACTTTACTTGTTGTTGAAAGTACGGAACGTGCTGAACTTAGTAGGCTTCAGATGGAAAAGGCGCTTCTTCTGGACGGCATAACACACAGGTGGGAAAGGGCGAAAGCCGGCCTTGCGGTTCTCTGGAGGACTTCCAAAGTGAGAGCCAGGCAGATAGCGGAGCGCGTCGTGAAACATGGTTTCGCCGAAAAAGTTGATTTAAGCACTAATGAAATTATTCATACGGACCTTACAAGATTATCAAAAATTAACCTGATCCAGGAAGGTTTTGGGTGGGAGCCTGTTGAGCGTGAGAAAGACGAAAAAGGCATAAAAAAGACAAAACAGGGAAGATACAGCAATGTGGAGTTCTCGGTGTGCCTTGACAGCACGACTCAAAAAGGAACTGCCTATCTAGATATTCGTAATATTCATTTCCCGCTGGGACAGCAGCTCGGAAACACGCTTAATCTCGAAGGCCAAATGCTTACGTTTAAAGTAAAGAATGAAAAAGGCCTCGAGGTAAAACCTGTTATCTATAGCGGAGAAAATGCTTTATACGGTGAAAGCATCAAATTAGTGCTTGGAAAAGAAACCATAATCATGTTTACTGTTTTGTCAAACGATGATTTTGACGCTACGCGCATATCAAGAATCGGACTCGAATTTGCGGTCAAGCCGGGTACGGAATATTCAGGAAGCGCCACAATCGTTTCGGCGTCAGTAAGCGACACGAGCGCCGAAGCGGTAAAAGGCTCGCTCGATAGGAGCGTAATCCCGCCTCTTTCATGGAATGAAAAAAGACTCGAGCGTATTCCGGGCGGACAGTTCGGCACAACAGGGATTTTTATGGTTGTGGTCGCTTTGGGCTGGCTACTTGTCATTATAGCAGGAACCGCGATAAGGAATGCAAGCACTCGTCATATAAAATACAAGGTAAAGCCGAAAGGCGGAAAAAAAGGCGGTAAAAAGCCTCCCGTAGCAAAAGATTCAGAAAGCGAGATAAAATCCCACGCTTTTGATACAAAAAGCGCTGTTATGCCAGCGATAGTAAGCGGCTTGGGCGGAGTGATATTTAGCGGTTTAGCTTTAACAACGAGCTACCTTATCGGCGCACCGGATACCTGGCAGGTAGCAGCTCCTATTTTAGTACCCCTTGCAACAGGGCTTTATCTTTTGTGGACCTATGTCAGGTATTTTCATATCCTAAAGGCTGCCCGAAAAGTTGCTTTTGAAGCAGAGTTTAGTAGACTGGGTAACGAATATAAACAAAGAGAAAACCGCGAAGACATACCATTTGATGCCCTTACCAACCTAAGAAATCAGGCATTGAAGAAAGCAAAAACGGAAAAAATTATCATTGCCTTGCGTCAAACAGATGGCACAATAAAATACGAGGCTTCGTTTCAACGCCTAGACCATAGAACACAAGTGCTTGTAAATCTGCATGAAAACTATTCCCATATTTTGGGCCTTATTGCAATGGCTCCCGGGTTAAGTCGTTTATTCCCTGTAAAGGCGCCACTGCCGGTAAAGCCGGAAAAAATAGTTTTTACGAGCATATTAGAGGAAACACAACTTAGTATATTGTACAAGGATTACATGAAAACTGAGGGAACGGAAATAATGCCAAAAAAGGCCTTTGGAAAAATCAAAAAACAGGCAGAAAAACAAACCGAAGATATGCATAAAAAAGAATTTGAAAAATTATGCAGTGAATATAAAACGCAACGTAATACTCAAGTTATACCGGAGAATGATTTAACTAAAATAGAAGATCAAGCAAATGCCTATATTCTCGACCATCTGTCTAAAATACAAATGGATAGGCTAATCAGAGCAGGATTTACCCGAACCGAAGCAGAAAATGTCACAAATGCTTATGTCGCATGTTGCATTATTAACAAATATAGAGACGAAATGAATAAAGTTAGAGACGGCAGTGTATTTGTATATATTGCTCCGCTGAAAAAGCATCCGATAGTAACTTTCTTTAAACTAACTATGACTGCCATAGCAATAGCAGTAGGCAGCTACGCATTTAAATTTCACCCGGCGGGCTGGACGGTAGGCCTGGCTATTTCAAGTTTAGTATTTCTTGTTTTGATAGGGCCTTCGATAAAAAGATTCATTAAAAGTGCATACCAAAAGGGCGGCCGTACGAGAAGGGAATATTCCATAAAAGCATTGAATCAGATGCGGGATATTGTCGAGCATCTTGACCGGAACGCCGACAGGTTAAGCATAGGCCGCAATCAGGAGCTTGCATTTATTCGTAACCCGCAGTTAGATCGCCCTGTCAAGAAAAGGAATGTTCCTCTCATGGGCGTAGTAACCCAAACGACATTAAATCAAATGATTAATGAAACAAGAGCAGACATAACCAGCTTAATAGGGGAATTACAAAATCGGGATACCCGTTCTGAACGAGTTGAAAAAATAATAAGTTCCGTCATGATTTCAACCGGAAGAGAAAGCGAAGACTTGTTGGACTCGGGCCAAGAGATAAGATTTAATACATTATTCCGGTTTCTCGGAACAACTTATTCTACCGTGTGGTCTCAATCTTTACGTGATGAACCCAGAAAAAAGCCTCGACGCTTGACTGCGGAACAATTTTCTACGATAAGACAGGAGCTCGCGCAAACAGTCATAGATCACCATCAGGAAAAAATAGTAGCGCTTAAAGGCTCTTCTTACGATTTAAATAAGTGGATAGCCAGAAGACAAATAATATTTAACTATGCCCCAGTGGTATTAATTATTTTCGTTATGCCTCTGATAAGCGTCTTATTTGGCGTGGATTTTACGGACATGAGTTTTAGCGGAATCGGAAATATTATAAAATCAGCACTTATGATTTATGTCGGATCAAATCTTTTAATTATCTTTATCAAATCGGTATTTGTATGGATTTATAAAGATATGTTTTTAAATCCTATGTCCGTTGTGAGAATCATAGGAGAAAAAGTAATGCCTGGACGCCAAAAGGCCTATCTTCAGAGAGCTGTTTTGAATCCGACTCGCAATGAACAAATGGATTGGATGGAGTCCCGCGGTCTTGAGAGAAAAACATTTGAAGAAATAACAAGAAAAGAACTCGATAAAGCCGGGAAAATATTTACAAAACGGTTAGTTCTTTTGCCGGCTTATGATGAGGGAGACAAAATAGCCACTGTTATAGACAGGGTGCGGGCACTTAAGTATGCCCAGGGCCAGATAATGACCTATATACTGATAGACGAAAATGACAGGAAAAATAACAGCGTAACATTCCGCGCTACAATGGCGCTTATTAACAGGGATTACGATGCTTTTGAAAGTCTTTATAACGCCGATCACGAACAACCATTGTCAAAAGAACAGGCAAATGATTATAAAAGGATATTTAAAAGAGGCCTGCCAGAGAATTTTAAGGTGGTCATAGTGCCTGATAAGATGCTACCCGAGATGGCCCAGACCAAACCCCACGCCTGCTTGTATGCGCTTGCGCAGGCGGCGTATGACGGAAATCTTTTCCACATTACCCAGTCTCATCTTGAGGCCATACCGGAGGAAGAACTTATAGGTTCCAGGGACGGAAAAAAGAAACCGCTCTACGACCACGCCATAATATACGATTCGGAAGATTTGCCGCAAACAGACCAGATGCTCAAATTCGAGTGGGTGGATGAGATGATACGGAATACCTCAAGAGACGTCGCTGATTTTCTTGAAGCGCAAGGGTATTTCAGCGAAGACTTTAACGAAAAAGTTTCAAAGAGAAGAGCATGGAAGGAATTAAGACAATACGACAGGGATTTACATGATAAAGCAGTGCGTTTCAATATAAGGCTTGAGTCAGGACTCGTAAGACCGGAGACAAACAAGGTTGCTGAGGTCCGGGAAGCTATAATAAGGAAATTAAAAACTTGCAAAAACGACGCCGAACGCGCCGATCTTAGAAGGGCATTTTTTATAGACAGGAATATCCCGGCTGTTAAGCAGGGCAAGCTCGGCACATACAATTATAATAGGAATATTATAACGCGCTTTCACGGCAATCAATATAACCACTGGTTTGGCATTAACTTGGAAGGGCTTGCATGGTCTGATCTTCCTATTCCGCTTGGAGGTACTACAAACGATTTCAGGACAGACGTTGTTTGGAGAACAGGTTTTCTTGACCCTCACAACGTTACAGAGGATGCTGACCTGGGTGTGAGGCTTTATGTTTTTGGATGGAGGCCGGTTGTAATAGATTCCGTAACACCGGAACAGGCAGTGGTGCATGCTTATGGAGATTATAATACAGGCACAACAACTACAAAACAGCGTTCAAGATGGGTAAAAGGTTACTGGGAAACAAATCTAACTACACTTTTTAGAGGGGGGCCTTTTACGGATCTTGACATGGGAATTCCGGGAAGAATTTCCTTTTGGGCTATGGTCACAGGAACCACATTTTCTCCCGCGTACCATATGAAGCTTACAGCTATAAGTATTTTCTGGGGCTTAGGGACGTTTCTTAAATATGGCAAAAACCTTCCGTTTATCGGCGATCTCTTTGGAGGTTTCGGCGAATTCTACGTAACTGTCATACCGCAACTTTTCTGGTTTATAGGAGGCTCACTTATACTCGGAGTTATTTTGTGCACGCTTCCACAGATTACGTTCGGTGTTTATACGGCGATCGGAGCGTTCAAAGAAGGGCTCAAAAAGGAGCCTGTAATAAAAGATGACAGAATAATATGGCGAAACCAAATAAGGATACTCAGATTCTTGGCGAATATTTTTGTTTCGGCTACGGCATCTTTACAATGTTTAGCGCATAATAAAAGCGATTTTGAAAAATGGCACGGAAAGATTGCTTTTTGGGAAAAAACAGCGCATCCGGTTGGCCTGAATATATTGGAGAAAATGAAAGAGGTATGGGGCTGGATAATAGATTTTAGCGTCTGGATCTTTTTCATACTTCCGTTTGCTTACGGCCCACTGGTTCTTATATCCCTTAAAGGGTACATAGACTATAAAGCAAAACTTTCAATAGTTGCCATAGAACAAGTTGCGGGACAGGGTATAGTAGAAAGAGTGGAAGGATGGATAGGCAGCTACGTTGTAAACCTCGTTGAGTCCAAGGTTGATGTTTTTGGCCATTCTGTATCTGTGTTAGCTTTTGCGGGAATAACTATAGGCATAATGTTTGTGGCGGCTGTATGGCTGGGCCGTAAAGGCAAGAAGGAAGGCGAAGAGGTTGAAACTGCATATTTGAAATTAGGTGAGCTAGACTGGCAGGACAAAGTCGAACCTGAATCAAAAGGAAAACCAATTGTTGAGTGGATAGCTTTTTCAACTACAGTAGGCGCAACGCTCTTTTTTGGGGGATCGTTTATATTGGGCAAATTAAGCATTCTCAATCTTGGTATTTTTTCGCAAGCGCTTCAGTCCATAATATATTTTATAGGAGCATCACTTTCTCTGGTGGTTGTTTTTGTCGTAGGCCCGATAGCAGTCATCGCATTAATATACACGGCATCCCGTCTTATAAGCGCAGGCATTGATATTTTCGTAAAGACCAAACCCGTAAAAAAACCGGCGCCGCGACAAAAACCGGAGCCGGAACCAGAACCACAAAAAAAGAAAATTTCATCTAAAGGATCATTAGTAGCATTCACGATATCAACAGTTCTTTTATTGCTTACATATTCCTTTGCTGGGTGTACCGGGTGGGCTATCATCATCGGGCTTTTGGCCACGAGTATTATGTTTGCTATTCAGGGCGCGATAGCGAGAAGAGCGGAACTTTTAACGATGGAACCTGCCAGGGGCCCCACGAAAGTGATGGGCATTATCGTTCTTCAGGATTCTATCGATAGATTGTGCTATTACGACGAAGCGGATTCTCAAATACATGTCCACCCGACCTTTAAGGCTTATCCCCGCATACTTCAATATTATTTCCTATTACATGAACTCGGGCATAAAAAACTGCATCTTTCACTTGGCTTATCAGGCCGGAAATCAGAACTTTTAGCTTACTCACTGCAGGCAATTTTGGTTTTCTTCCCTGTAGCGACTATTACAGTGGCCGTAATCATGTCGAAATGGTGCCTGTTGGCTATAGCGGTTCCGCAAGCCTGGCTTGAAGGCGTTGGCGGCATTGTCGCGCTCATGATTGCGGCAGGACTGTTGCTTTCGGTAGTGCAAGAGGCACGCCCTTTACGCGAAAGCCATGTTGACGCGCTTGTAAATCATAGAAGGAAAATGCTTAG
>JADHYN010000013.1 GCA_016782425.1 Candidatus Omnitrophota bacterium | reverse complement strand
GTGGATAAAGAGATATTGGAAAGATCGAAATTTATAATGGAAGGGGTGGACTTAAGGCCGGAGCAAAGAAAAGTGGTTAAGCCGGCAAGAAAAGCCGCCGGGGAAGCTCAGAGGAAGAAAAAGGGAAATGAGGGGATCTTTTGCGGTGCGGCTTTAAAGCTAAAAAATGGATCAATCGTTACGGGTAAAAATTCGCCGCTGATGCATGCTGCGTCTAGCCTGGCGTTAAATGCGATAAAGGAATTAGCGGAGATCCCTGACAAGATTCATTTGTTATCACCCGCCATAATAGATTCTATAGGAAACCTTAAGAGAAATATTTCTGCTGCAAAAAATGTAAGTTTGGATCTGGAGGAGACGCTTATCGCTCTCAGCATAAGCGCTGCCACCAATCCAACCGCGCAATTGACCATGGAGAAACTAAAAGAACTCGAGGGATGTGAAATGCATACAACCCATATTCCTACCCCGGGAGACGAAGCAGGCCTCCGACAACTGGGGGTCAATCTTACAAGCGACCCAAATTTCTCTACCAAGACGCTTTTCGTAGCGTGAATCCTCTGCAAAATATAAATCCTTGACCACACCTTTAGTCCTTGCTAAAATATTCGTTTACGTGAAGCCTGGAATATTATCAGGAGATAATAAAGAAAGGAAAAGATTTATCTACATGGGAGAGAGGAGAGAAAAGATGGATGAAACGCTTATATCTCGCGCAATAACTGAAAGTTTTACGAAAGATTTTATAAACGCTTTTAATGTTGACGTGGCAATCGCGGGAGCAGGCCCTTCAGGGCTTGTCTGCGCGTATTACCTGGCAAAACAGGATTACAAGGTTGCGGTATTCGAAAGACACCTCCGCGTGGGAGGAGGCATGCCTGGCGGCGGAATGATGTTTAACCGCATCGTGGTCCAGGAAAAGGCAAAGCCAATCCTCAAAGAATTTGGTATAAGCGCTAAAAACTATCCGTTTTCACCAAGCCTGCGGCGGACAAGCAAAGAAAAGTTATATGTCGTTGATGCCCTGGAGGCAATTTCAACCATCTGTTCGAAAACAATAAAAGAAGGCGTAAAGATATTTAATCTCATGGGTGTAGAGGATGTTGTTATAAGGCCGAATCGGATTACGGGAGTAGTTTTGAATTGGAGCGCGGTTGCATGGTCGAAACTTCACGTCGATCCAATGGCTGTAAAAGCAAAGGTAGTCGTGGACGCAACAGGCCACGACAGCGAGTTATCGCGCATTGTCGAGAAAAAAGTAGGTCAGGAATTGATAACGGATACAGGCGGCGTGATGGGTGAGAAGTCGATGTGGGCCGAAGTGGGCGAGAAGAAAATTTTGGAAAACACAAAAGAGATTTACCCCGGGCTTATTGTCTGCGGCATGGCCGCAAATGCGGTTTTCGGCTCTCCGAGAATGGGCGCAATCTTCGGTGGAATGTTCCTTTCGGGCAAAAAAGCAGCCGAAGTGATAAAAAGAATCATTAAGTGAAAAACCAAAAACCAAATATAAAAAATCAAAAATACAAATCAAAAGTACAAATATTTTCATATTTTTAATCTGTGTTTTTGATATTTGATTTTTGATATTTGATATTTAACGATGAATAGGAACAAGAAAAGAGTATTAGTAGCGATGTCAGGCGGAGTAGATTCCTCCGTTTCGGCGTATTTACTTAAAAAACAAGGCTACGACGTCGTAGGTATTACTATGTGCCTTGGCGTTAAGGAATCTGGCAGGAAAAGACCGACATGCTGCGGTCCCGAAGCGATAAAAGACGCAAAAAAAGTTTGCAATAAACTCGGAATCCCGCACTATGCAATGGATTTTTCAAAGGATCTCGAAAAAGGCGTAATCGATAATTTTATATCCGAGTACCTTAAGGGAAGAACGCCAAATCCTTGCGTTGATTGTAATCAGAACTTAAAATTCGGTATTCTTTTAGAAAAAGCGCGCCTCCTCGGCTTCGATTTTTTAGCCACGGGCCACTATGCAAAAATAGAAAAAGGGTCTATTTTAAAACGAGCCAGGGACAAGATAAAAGATCAGTCATATTTTCTTTATTCTATAAAAAAAGACGCGCTTAAATCCATTCTTTTTCCACTTGGCAATCTTACCAAAAACGAAGTAAGAGATATTGCAAGAAGCGCGAAACTCCCCGTTGCTGATAAGCCTCAGAGCCAGGATATATGTTTTATCCCCGGAAGAAACTATCATAAGTTTCTATCGGAAAGAATAAATAAAAGAGTAAAGAGGGGCTACATTTTAGATTTAAATAATAATATCCTCGGAGAACATAAAGGGGCATTTTTTTATACAGTCGGGCAAAGGGGAGGATTGGGAATAGGCTATAAAGAGCCGCTTTATGTACTCGCCGTAGATGCGAAGAAAAATCAACTGGTTGTAGGCGAGAAGAAAGATTTGAAAGCCAAAGCCCTTGTGGCCGGGAGGGTAAATCTTTTTGTTGAAAAATTACCAAAAGAAACCCATGTCCAGATAAGATATAACCAGAAAGAAGCAAAATGCAAGGTGTTTTTACGCGATAACAGTAGACAGATTGAAGTAGTATTTGAAAAAGCTCAGGAAGCCATAACCCCTGGACAGTCAGCTGTCCTTTACGATAATGATACCGTTTTAGGCGGTGGTGTGATAGACAAGGTTGTTAGGAGGTAAAAATGATAGCCGGGATAATTTTTATAGTCGCAGGTATTTTAATAGCTGCGTATCCGCAGCTTCTTTCGATAATAGTCGCAGCATTCCTCATAATGATGGGAATAACGCTTGCGACGATGAGTTATCATTTCAAGAAGGTTAAGAAAGACTTTGATAATCCATTCATGGACTTTTTTACCCGATATTGAACAAGCCCTTGCAAGCCTTTTTATTTCGTGATATATTTTAGTAAAAACATGCGCCCGTAGCCCTTCGGTTTCGCTCAGGACTACGGACCGCAGAAGAAGCTCATAGATGTTTATGCGCCCGTAGCTCAGTTGGATAGAGTGACTGGCTTCGAACCAGTATGTCGCAGGTTCGAGTCCTGCCGGGCGCGCCAAATTTGCAAAGCAAATTTGATCCTGAGGCAGTGTAAAAAATACGATGAGTAAGAGTATTTTTCACTGCCGAAGGACCTTAAATAAAAAAAGTAGAGAAATAGGAACAAACACCTATTTAAAATAACCCCACCTCCCATTTTCTCAGCCAAAGACTGATCCGCCTCAGGCGGAAAAAATAGCCTGCCTGCCGGCAGTGATGTGCCGCTATTAGAGAAAGTTAGAGAAAGGGTACGCTTCTACATTCGAGATTAGTAGCAGGTTGAATGGGAAATCGGAGACGGTCTAAAGATATCGAAAAAGTACCTACACAATTAGTCGAAAGATTGAAGGGACATGTTTACAAGCTTTCACACGAAATCGGGGATCGCAGCGCCTTCAATATTAAAAATCTGAATGAAGCTGCGAATTATATTACAGAACAATTTAAGTCTTTTGGTTATGACGTGGAATTCCAAGAATACGATGTTTCAGGAGGAACTGTTAAAAATATAATTGTAACAAAAGAGGGTATAGAAAAACCCAATGAAGTTGTTATCCTCGGCGCTCATTACGATACGTGTTTTAATCCGGGCGCGGATGATAACGCAAGCGCCGTAGCCGGGCTTTTAGAATCGGCACGATTTTTCTCGGATAGAAAAACAAATCGCACGATAAAATTTATCGCTTTTGTCAATGAAGAGCCACCATTTTTTAAAACAGAAGATATGGGTAGCAGAATCTATGCTAAGCAAGCGCGAAAGAAAAAAGAAGACATAAAAGCTGTTCTTATTTTAGAGATGATCGGATACTATACAGATAAGCCGCGTTCCCAGCAATACCCGCTTTTTTTCGGCTTCGTTTATCCAAATAAAGGAAACTTTATTATGATTGTCAGCAATTGGCATTCCCGCAGTCTGGCCGGTAAAATCGTTTCTAGTTTTAAAGAAAAATCGCAATTTCCCATTGAATCGATTGTCGCGCCTGCAGCTCTCTGCGGTGTAGATTTTTCCGATCACTGGTCCTTCTGGAAAGAAGGCTACCCCGCCGTAATGATTACAGATACAGGCTTTTACAGAAACCCCAATTATCACAGCGAGTTAGATACTTATGAAACACTCGATTATGAAAGCACTACCGAAGTCGTAAAGGGCCTGGGTGCAGTTTTAATTGAGCTAGCAGAATAGCATGTCACATATACCCGCCTCGGATTCTTATTGATTAAAATTATATGCTAAGGTATAATAATCACACGAAATTTGCACACATTTGCGGATGTGGCGGAACTGGCAGACGCAACATGGCTTAAGATTATACCAGGGTTCTTAACTACTTTTAATTCAATAAGTTATGGTAAAGATCATTTGGAACAGAGATTTTGCTTATGGCATAGGTCTGATTGCGACAGACGGATGTTTAAGCTCGGATGGGCGACACATAGAATTTTCATCCAAAGATTTAGAATCAGTTAATAACTTTAAAAAGTCTTTCAAACTTAAAAATAGAATTGGAAGAAAAACACGAGGTACGCTTCCTGACAAGCTATATCACAGAATTCAATTTGGTAATGTTAAATTTTATAAATTTTTGTTAACAATAGGACTGTCTCCTAGAAAAAGCCATACTTTAAAAGGTTTGAGGGTACCTAAGCATTTTTTTGCAGACTTTTTAAGAGGGGTGATAGATGGCGATGGTTCTATTGGCTATTTTATGCATCCCGAGAGTAAAAAGAAGCAGTTTAGGGTAAGAATTGCATCCGCAAGCATAGATTTTCTGAAATGGTTAAAAAATAAAATAAATAAACTTTTGCCAATAAAAGGAAGTATAAAACTTAAAACAAGGGCATATGAACTCTGTTATTATAAAAATGATTCTAAAAAGCTAGTAAATTTTATTTATTACGATACAGACATCGTTTATCTTAAAAGGAAATACAAAATAGCGGAAACAATGTAATAAGCGAGAGTGGCGAAACTGGAACACGCGTACGGCTTAGGACCGTATGCCTTCGGGCTTGGGGGTTCGACTCCCCCCTCTCGCACCAAATTTTCGAAGAAAATTTGATCCTGAAGCACCGTGAAGCAATGCGACGAATAGGAGCATTGAAGGTGCTGAAGGAGCTTCAATTGCGAAAGCAAATTTGATTTTTTTTCATTGCTTAGTACTAATATCTTGATATAATATTAACCTAATAATGACGCCCGTCCGCCTTCGCCAAGGCAGAACTTCAAAGTAGGTGTGCTTCGGCGGACAAGGGCGAGCAGGCAGAAATTCATAGATGACGCCCGCATAGCTTCCGCCTGCGCCAAATACTTACGTGTTTGGCTTCGGCGGATTTCGCCGCGCAGCGAAACACAATTAGGCGGCTCAACAATTTTGTGCTAATTTAAAGAGTTTATTGAAATAACGAGCCCGCATAGCTCAATTGGTAGAGCAGGACACTCTTAATGTCAAGGTTCTAGGTTCAATTCCTAGTGCGGGTACTTCTTCTTTGAAATTCATCTGCACAGGAATTGAAGCGAGCGCCCGCCGACCTTATGGGAGGAAAAGGCCGTAAGTGAGAATTCACCGGCCGTCAGTCTCCGACCCGACGGGTCGTAGACCCGGTGGGCGAGCGAGGTGAGCTGGAGTTTACGCTGAGCGAAGCGAAGTGCAGGCGCGCTCCGCGCGCCGTAGTAGGCAATTCCTAGTGCGGGTACTCTCACAAGGTACGGTCTCGGAGAAAAAAGTGCGGTATGTGCTTTTTTTCTCCTCGACCTTTTGTCTTTGGCAAAAGGGCTAAACGCCCGCACCTATCCAAAGGGAAACCCAAGGTTTCCCTTATGGCGGCATTGACATTAAAATGTCAATGCCTGTATCCTTTCCTAATCGGAATGGAAGTAAAATTGCGAAATCTAGATTTAAGACAAAACCTACGGTTTTTTCTTAAAATCTTTTTCCCATTAAAGGAGAATATGCGGGTGTAGCTTAGTTGGTAGAGCGCAACCTTGCCAAGGTTGAGGTCGTGGGTTCGAGACCCATCACCCGCTCCATGGACGTATAAATATTACGGAGGACTTATATATGAAAATAATGGATTTTTTGAACAAGAAAGCCACGACAGTAGATTTAAAATCCAGGGACAAGAAAGGTGTTATCAGGGAACTAATTGACCTTGTTGTAAAAGCAGGGGAGATAAAACCAAAGAGTAAAGAGCCGATTGTCAAGATTCTTCTCGACAGGGAATCGTTGGGTTCTACCGGAATAGGCCAGGGAATCGGAATCCCTCACGGTAAATCTTCCGATGTCAAAGAGCTCGTAGGTGCAGTCGGCATATCCAAGCAGGGAGTGGATTTTAATTCCCTTGACGGAGAACGCGCGTATATATTCTTTTTATTACTGGCTCCCCAGGAATCCGCAGGCCCGCATCTAAAGGCGCTGGCGCGCATTTCTCGGCTTTTAAAAGATAAATATTTCAGGGACATATTAAGAAAGGCTAAAACCGTGAAAGATTTGATAAGCATTATCAGCAAAGAGGATCAGGAGAACCATTAAAGAGCTCTAAGCGAAAAAACCCGAAAAAATTATGAGAAAATTAAAATGGCTATATCCCGGCATGTCGATTAAGAGGTGGATGATTTTAATCACTTTGGGGATTGTTCTTATAGCAATGGGATTTGCCATGGTGATTTCCGAGAAGACACCCGAGAATAAAACATTCGCCGCCATTATCATAATTCTCGGAGCCCTTATCGTCATAACAGGGGTAAGCAGGATAATAAAAACATTTGTCGGAGTGCTGCAACCCAAGGGAGAGAAAGAGCTGGTAGACCAGATATACGAGAAGCGGATTCTCGATAAAGGACCGCGGATAGTTACAATAGGAGGCGGGACAGGACTTTCGACACTGCTGCAGGGTCTAAAGGAATATACCAGCAATATAACAGCTATAGTTACGGTTGCCGACGATGGCGGTTCAAGCGGACGCCTCAGGGAAGAGCTTGACGTCCTGCCGCCGGGTGATATAAGAAATTGCCTTGTAGCCTTAGCAGATGCAGGCCCTCTCATGGAACAGCTCTTTCAGTTTCGCTTCAATGGCGGCAAGGACCTTAAAGGGCACAATTTCGGAAATCTCTTTATAAGCGCCATGTCAAAGGTGACAGGCGACTTTGAACAAGCCGTGAAGGCATCGAGCAAAGTTCTTGCGATACGCGGAAACGTTGTTCCAGCAACGCTTACCAAAGTCGTGTTAAAGGCGCGTCATAAAGACGGAACAGAAACGATCGGAGAAAGCAAGATTCCGAAGAGCGAAAGCCCGATCGATAGGATGTATATAAAACCGAGCGATTCGCGGCCTACCGTGGAGGCGCTCAGCGAGATAAAGAAAGCCAACGCCATAGTGCTCGGCCCGGGTAGTCTTTACACGAGCGTCATGCCAAACCTTCTTATAGACGGCATGTACGAAGCGATCAAACAATCAAAGGCCGTCAAGATTTACGCCTGCAACGTTATGACACAGGCGGGCGAGACAGATAATTACAGGGCAAGCGATCATATAAAAGCCATTGTCGATCACACAGGCCGAGAGGTTATTGATTATTGCATAGTAAATACAGGAAGGGTTCCCGAGGGACTTCTCGAAAAATATGAGGAAGAAAGTGCATATCCCATCAACGTAGACGAAGAGAAAATAAAAGAGCTGGGTTGCGAGGTCGTGAAAGCAAATGTTATAAACACAAGGGATTTTGTACGTCACGATTCTCAGAAGCTTGCGAGGATTATTATCGAGTTAATCTCAGCCGTGAGAAAACACAATTTATAGTTTATGGGGCAAATAAATTTTTTGATGGGATTACATTGCCACCAACCGGTGGATAACTTTAAAAGTGTTTTTGAAGAAGCTTATAATAAATCCTACGAACCTTTTTTGAGTGTTCTTGAAAGACACCCAAGGATAAAATTGTCGCTTCATTACTCCGGTTCGCTACTGGACTGGATAGTTGAAAACAAACCGGATTTCGTAAAAAGAATAAAAAAGCTCATTGAAAAGGAACAGATAGAGATTCTCGGAGGCGGATATTTCGAGCCCATATTGCCAATGGTTCCGGCAGATGATGCAAAGGGCCAGATCGGAATGCTTACACGCGCTATAGAGAAGCACTTTGGTTATAAACCCAGTGGAATCTGGCTTACGGAAAGGGTATGGGACCCGGCCCTAACTTCGGTCCTCGACGAGTTGGACATAAAGTATACTATCGTTGACGAGTTCCACCTCAAGCAAGCCGGCATAAAAAATGATAAGGTCTTCGGGCATTATTCCATGGAGGGATTCGATGATTTTTCGGTATTCGCGTCTATCAAGAAATTACGGTATACGATGCCTTTTAGGGAGCCGCATGTTACGATAGATTTTTTAAAGGAAATTTCAAAGAGGCAAAAAACAAGCTTGGTTACCTTCGGAGACGATTGCGAGAAATTCGGGTTGTGGCCGCATACTTACGACTGGGTTTACAAAAAGGGATGGCTTGAAAAATTCTTCGGCTTGCTCGAAGAAAACGATTTTATCAGGACGCTTACGTTCAGCGAGGCGCTTCGCGAATACAGATCCATGGGCCAGGTCGAAATACCGCACTCGAGCTACCCTGAAATGATACAGTGGTGCAACGGCAGCTTCGACAATTTTTTCAAAAAATACGGTGAATCTGATCTAATGAGAAAACGGATGCTTTACATCAGTAGAAAATTAAAAGATTTGAAAGAAAAGAAAAATATAGAAGAGGCAAGGAAAGAGCTTTATAAATCCCAGGCTAGCTGCGCTTACTGGCATGGCATATTCGGGGGCATTTATACACCTTATCTGCGCCAGGGAGTATATAAGCATCTTATAAAATCAGAAGAAGCGCTCCAAGGTAACGATAAAGATGCGGAAATTGAAATGATAAGTTTTCCGTCAAATCCAAAGAAGAACGACAAAAAAAATATTATCTGCGCACGTAATAAATTCCTCACTCTCTTTATAGACCCCGATTACGCAGGTTCTATTTTTGAAATAGATTATAAACCGCTCTCGTATAATCTGATAAATACGATGTCGCGACGATACGAACCATACCACGAAAAACTGAAGAAAAGAAAAAAAACCGGCATCAAAGCCTTGAAGAAAAAAGTAGACAATAACGAGACAATAGATTTATATGAAGTATTGGGCGTGAGGGAACGAAACTTAAAAAAGTTTTTGAATTACGATCCATACCGGAAATTCTCGGTTTTTTGCCATGCCATGGATCCGAAGACGTCGCTCGGTGATTTTATCAAATCTACGCATGCGGATACAAGTGAGAGTTCTTTCTTTGGTTCATATACTCACCAGGTCGAAAGAAAGAACGACAGCTTAAGCATAAATCTTAAAAAAGACACAAATGTGTACCCTGCCAGAAGAAGATCTTCTAACAGGGTACACATTGGCCAAGAAGAAGGGCGCTTATTACGGCTTAACAAGTGCATAATTTTGGAAAAAGACGCCGAGATTCTCATAAAACTGGATCTCGAAAACATATCTACAAAGACAGCCAAGTTTATTTTTGGCATAGAATTTAACTGGTCAATAGCGGACGATGCGTTTATGCGCCCGAGGCGCCAAAAGGGAGTGCGAGAAATAGCGCTTCTTGATAAGTTTTGCGGTCTTAAAATCAACCACATTTTTGAAAAACCCGTAAACGCTTGGTCATTTCCCGTTTACACCTTGAATGAAACCGAAAAAGGCCTGGGAAAGACCTTCCAGGAGATTTCCTTATTATTTCATAAGAAACTGCTTTTAAAAAGTAAACAAAAGTATTCTCTGGCAACAAGGGTAAGAATATCCGGATGATTGTCCAAAAGAAAATAGTCATAAAGAACAAATCGGGACTCCACGCACGGCCTGCGGCCATCTTTGTTCAAATTGCGAATAAATATGACTGCGAGATCAACGTTAAAAAAGGAAAAGAGAAGGTAAACGGAAAATCGATAATGGGCATAATGATGCTCGCTGCCGAAAAGGGAAGCAAAATTATTATCGCAGCAGAAGGCGACGACGCCAAGCAAGCAGTCAAAGAACTCGGAGAGCTTCTTTTGAACGAAACAAGCGAGGATGCAAATGATCAAAAGGCAAAAAAGGCCTAAGGAAACCACCAAGGAAATCATCTTGAAGGGTATTCCGGCGGCGCCGGGAATTACTATCGGCAAGGCCTATCCGCTTTACGATGAAGAAATGGTAATTCCGCGAAAGAAAATAGAAAAAAAACACGTCGAAAGCGAGATAGTCCGCTTTAAAAAAGCGCTTGCAAAGACAAGGGCCGAGATCCTGACCATCCACAAGACGATTTCCAAGGAGATGGGCGTCGAAAAAGCGCGCATATTCGGGGCGCATCTCATGGTCCTGGAGGACGAGGTCCTTATAAGCGAGGTTATAGCCAAGCTCAAGAGAGACAAACTTACGGTCGAATACATATTTTTGGAAGTACTGAGGAAATACACCAAGATCCTCTCAAAAAGCGACGACGAGTACTTAAGAGAAAGGGTGAGCGATATAAACGACGTTGGAAAAAGGATTCTAAAAAACCTCCTTGGCGCGCAACACCGGTCGCTCGAAGACCTTAAGAAAAAGACGATAGTCGTCGCTTATGACCTGTCGCCCTCTGACACTGCGATGATGCACCGCGGCAATGTCATTGCTTTCGCAACGGATATCGGCGGTCGTACCTCGCATACGGCCATCATGGCAAAGTCACTGGAAATCCCTGCAGTAGTCGGCTTGGAAAGCGTTACCTCAAACGTTGAAGACGGATCCACCGTAATCGTAGATGGAAACCGCGGTGCCGTTATTGTAAACCCCTCTAAAAGTACAATCACAAGGTATGAACGCGATAAGAAAAGATTTGAAAAGTTCGAAAAACACCTATTAAAGCTAAAGAATCTGCCGGCAAAGACGCTTGACGGGAAAGAGGTAAAGCTGGCAGCTAACATTGAATTGCCAGACGACGTTCACAGCGTATTAGCCCACGGAGCAGTGGGTGTTGGTCTCTACAGAACCGAATATATTTATATGAACCGAAAGGACCTCCCGACGGAACAGGAACAATACGAGGCCTATAAATGGGTAGTGAAAAAGATTTCACCTGACTCTGTTACCATAAGGACGCTGGATTTAGGCGGTGACAAATTCTTGTCACAATTTGAAGTTGCGCATGAAATGAATCCCTTTTTAGGATGGAGGGCTATACGTTTTTGTCTGGCACGGCCCGATATATTCAAAACACAGCTAAGGGCCATATTAAGGGCTTCCAAGCACGGCAAATTAAGGATTATGTACCCGATGATATCTGGTATAGAGGAACTCAGGCAAGCCAATGCGATTTTAGAAGACGTTAAAAAGGAGTTAAAAAAGAAATCCATTCCGTTCGACAAAGATATAGAAATAGGCGCAATGATAGAGGTACCTTCGGCTGCGGTAACAAGCGATGTTCTGGCCAAGGAAGCAGACTTTTTCAGCATAGGTACCAACGATTTAATTCAATATGCCCTGGCCGTTGACCGCGTCAATGAAAAAATAGCATATCTCTATGAGCCGGCACACCCCGCGGTACTCAGACTCATCAAAACGATCATCGACAATGCCCATCGTGAGAAAATATGGGTAGGAATGTGCGGAGAAATGGCAGGAGACATTGCGCTGGCCTTGATATTGCTGGGGCTCGGATTAGACGAGTTCAGCGTTTCACCCATCATGATTCCGGAGGTAAAACGCGTAATAAGGGCAGCCAAATACACAGACGCTAAAAAGTTCGCCGAAGAAGCCCTCAGTCTTTCTACCGGCAGTGAAGTGGAAATCCTGGCAAAGATGAAGCTGAAGGAACTCCTTCCGGACGCTGCAATCAAGATTACAGAGGGGTAAAGGTGATTATGAAATTAGATGATTTAAAAAAGCTATCAAAGCTGGACAAAGAGAATATGCTGGATCTTCTGGTTTCGTTTCCGAGTCAATGTGAAGACGCCTTTTTTATAGGCGAGCAGACAGAGATAAAATCTTCTTATAAAAAAAGTTACTCGCAAATCGTTTTTACTGGACTTGGTGGTTCGGCAATCGGGGCGGATATCATAAAAGGATACCTCGGGGATGAAATCAACATTCCCATATTTGTAAACAGGAATTATACACTGCCGCAATTTGTAGATAAAAATTCGCTTGTTTTTGCCGTAAGTTATTCGGGAAATACCGAAGAGACGCTTTCCGCGTATGCCGAGGCCGAAAATCGAAGTGCAAAAATCATAGTCCTTACCTCAGGCGGAAAACTGGAAGCGCTCGGTTTAAAAAATGACAACATACTGGCTGTAATACCAAAAGGGTATCCGCCGAGATGCGCGCTCGGTTACTCTTTTATTATCGCGATAGCAGTGATGTCAAAACTGGGGCTTATAAGAAATAAAAAAGCCGAGATAAAAAAGGCAGCAAGCTTTTTAGATAATATGCAAAAGAAGAAGCTAGCACCCCAGATTAAAGGCAGGTTCAATATCGCAAAAGACATAGCAAAAAAAATCAACAAGAAGTTTCCGCTTGTTTACGCCTCGGCGAGGCTTGAAAGCGTTGCGATGCGTTGGAGGGGACAGTTTGCGGAAAACAGTAAGACCCTTTCGTCTTCGCACGTTTTTCCGGAGATGAACCACAATGAAATCGTCGGCTGGGCAAATCCAAAAACCATACTTAAGGATTTCATTGCAATCATATTGAAAGACAAAGGCGATCACCCAAGAATTAAAAGACGTATGGAGATAACTTCCTCCATTTTAAAAAGAGAAAAATTCCATGTTCTGGAAATAGAGAGTAAGGGCACGAGCTTTCTGGAGAGGATGCTTTCCTTGATTTACATAGGGGATTTCGTAAGCTTTTATCTGGCGATTCTCACTAAAATCAATCCGACCCCGGTGGACAGGATTACGTATCTGAAACGACAACTGGCGAAATAAAATCAAGATAAAAACTTCAGAAGACGAAGGACAGATGACAGAGAACAGAAGAGAGAAGACAGAAGACGGAGGACAGAAGACGGAAGGCAGAGAACAGATATTTTTCTGACTTCTGAAACTATGACAACAATAATACTTGCGGCAGGATACGGAACGAGGCTCTATCCGCTGACACTCAATAAACCAAAGGCGCTTTTGGAGGTCGGCGGCAAGACGATACTGGAGAGAATCGTCGAAAACATAGAGCTTATAAAAGAATGCACGAAAATTTGCATCGTTACAAACGAGAAATTCCACAAAAGCTTTGAAGATTGGGGAAAAACCCGTGCCTTTTCGACCGAAATAGAAGTGATAAACGACGGAACAAAGACCAACGAAACGAGGCTTGGCGCAATCGCTGATATTAACCTCGTTGTGGAGCGGAAGAATATAAAAGACGACTTGTTTATACTGGGAAGTGATAACCTTTTTGAAGTTGATTTAAGAGAATTCACGCAATTCGGATTTGAAAAAAAACCCTCAAGTTCCATCATGCTTGTCGACATCAAAAAAAAGCGCCTTGCTAAGAAATATGGTATATGTAGCGTCGACAAGGATTCGAAAGTAACAGACTTTGAAGAAAAACCGGAAAAACCGAAAAACACACTCGCCGCAAGCGCGGTATATTTTATTCCGAAGGAAAAAGTTGCGAAAATATCCGATTACATGAAAACAGATTTACCCAAAGATGCCCCCGGTAATCTAATGAAGTGGCTTGCAAAAGTTGATAAACTTTTCGGACATGTTATTAGAGGCACTTGGTACGACATAGGCGATATAAAGTCCTTAAAGAAAGCAGACGAAGAATTCACTAAAAAGGAGAAGAAATAAAATGGCGAAAGACAGTTATCTTTTGGCATCCGAGAGCGTGACAGAAGGGCATCCGGATAAAGTTTGCGACCAGATATCCGATGCGGTTTTGGACAGTGTTTTAAAACAGGACCCAGAGAAGGGTAGGGTCGCTTGCGAGACCTATATCACGATGGGGCTCGTAATCGTGGGCGGGGAGATAACCACGCGCGGTTATGTGGATATACAGAAGTTGTGCAGAAAGCTTCTCACAGAAAGAATAGGATACACGCACCAAAAATACGGTTTTGATGGCAATACATGTTCGATACTTAACGCCATCCACGGACAATCACCGGATATAGCAAGAGGCGTCAACAAAAAAGATAAAAAGAAATTGGGTGCCGGCGATCAGGGGTTGATGTTTGGTTATGCGTGCAGGGAGACCCCCCAACTTATGCCGATTCCTATAATGCTTGCCCACGGGCTTGTCCGGAGGATGACCGAGGTAAGAAAAAAAGGCACTCTTAAATATCTGGGACCGGATGGAAAATCGCAGGTAAGCATTGAATACCAAAATGGAGAGCCAAAAAGAGTAAGAACGCTTATTTTAGCCTGCCAGCACACAGAAGACGTGGTAGATAAAAAGACTGATAGGATATCCAAAAAGGCAAGAAAGGAAATAATAGATGTTATCGCAAGGCCTGTCTTAGAAAAATATCTGGACAAAGAAACAAAATTTTTCGTCAACGAAACCGGGAAATTCCTTATAGGAGGCCCGCAGTCTGATACGGGCATGACAGGTCGCAAGATAATAGTGGATACGTATGGCGGCGCGGTGCGGCATGGCGGCGGCGCTTTTTCGGGGAAAGACCCGACAAAAGTAGACCGGTCGGCTTCATATATGTCAAGGTATGTAGCGAAAAATATAGTTGCCTCCGGGCTTGCAGACAAATGCCTGATTCAGCTTTCCTATGTGATTGGAAGACCCGAACCATTATCAATAATGGTAAATACTTACGGCACAGGAAGGGTCTCGGATGACAAAATGATATCCGTCATAAGGAATAATTTTGAACTTACACCAGCCGGTATAATCAACGAGCTCGATCTATTGGACGCGAGTGACAATAGGTATCTAAAGACAGCCGCATACGGCCACTTTGGAAGAGAGGAAAAAGGTTTTACCTGGGAGAAGACCGATAGGGTAAAAGACTTAGCGAAGTATCTAAAGTAAAACGATACCCCATGCTTCCCCTCCTTCGCCAAGGCTACGGAGGGCAGGCGCATGGGGAATGTACGTTGTTACGAAAGATATCCCACATGGAAGTGTGGGGAGAAAGGGAGATATGCATTACGACGTAAAGAATATACATTTAGCAAAAAAGGGAGCCCTGAGAATTGAATGGGCCAAAGAATATATGCCTGTTCTCGGACTCATAGAAGAGAGGTTTAAAAAAGAAAAACCATTTAAGGATCTACGTATTTCGGGATGTTTACACGTTACCACCGAGACTGCGGTCCTCGCCACCGCCCTTAAAAACGGCGGTGCCGAAGTACTATTATGCGCTTCAAACCCTTTAAGTACACAGGACGATGTAGCTGCATCACTCGTTAAACATCATAAAATAGGCGTATTTGCGAAAAAAGGCGTAAACCGCGTGGAATATTACAAACATATAAACAAGGTTTTAGACCAAAAGCCCAACATAACTGTCGATGACGGTGCAGACCTTGTCTCTACCATTCACTCAAAGAGAAGGGGGTTGCTAAAAGATATCATAGGGGGTACAGAAGAGACGACAACAGGTATTATACGCCTCAGAAACTTAGAAAAAAGCGGAAAGCTCATGTATCCCATTATAGCCGTGAATGACGCAGATACAAAGCATCTCTTCGATAACAGGTATGGTACCGGCCAATCCACCCTCGACGGTATTATTCGCGCTACCAACAGGCTTATTGCAGGAAGCCAGTTTATTGTCTCGGGATACGGCTGGTGCGGAAGAGGCGTTGCAATGCGTGCTCACGGGATGGGCGCTAATGTAACCGTGTGCGAGGTGGATCCGCTAAAGAGTCTTGAAGCGGTAATGGACGGATATAAGGTAGCGCCATTAAAAGAAGCAGCAAGGTACGGTGATATTTTTGTTACGGCTACGGGCGACATAAACGTTTTGGATGGGGACCATTTCAAGCTGATGAAAGACGGTGCAATTTTAGCCAATACAGGCCATTTTAACGTTGAAATAAACATAAAACTTCTGAAGAAGATGTCAAAGAGAAGAAGGAAAATGAGAGAGTTTGTGGAAGAGTATACCCTGAAAAACGGAAAGAGAATAAATCTTCTGGCAGATGGCCGGCTTGTAAACCTCGCGGCAGCAGAGGGACACCCCGCTCACGTTATGGACATGAGTTTTGCAAATCAGGCACTGGCTTGCCGTTTTCTTGTTAAGAATAGAAAAAAAATTAGTAAGAGGGTCTACCCGGTTTTCCAAGAAATCGACAGGGAAATCGCCCGCCTCAAACTTAAATCAATGGGCATTAAGGCGGATTCGCTTACGGCAAAACAAAGAAAATATTTAGCGAGCTGGGAGGCAGGGACTTAAACGAATGCTAACTTACGAAGGACGTGGGACGAAAGGACGAAGGACGATCAGTCTGATAAACTTTATTGAGCGAATCGTCTATCATCCGAGCGACCGAAGGGAGCGATCGTCCATCGTCTGTCGTAGTGAGAATAGGTTTATAAAAATATAGAATATGAAACGAATAGGTGTAGTAACAAGCGGTGGGGATGCGCCGGGAATGAACGCTGCTATAAGAAGCGTGGTAAGATGCGCTATTTATAGCGGGTTGGAAGTAAAAGGCATAATGCGCGGATATGAAGGCCTTATAAACAATGATGTCATAGATATGAACGCAAGAAGCGTCAGTAATATCTTAAGCCGGGGTGGCACCATCCTGAAGACAGCGCGTTCGCAAGAATTCATGACAAAAGAAGGCAGGAAAAAAGCATTTGAAACCGTTAAGAAAAATGGTCTGGGCGGCCTTATTATCATCGGAGGGGGTGGTTCTTTTAAAGGCGCGCATGTTTTCTGGAAGGAATTCAAGGTGTCGAATATAGGGATACCCGCTACTATAGATAACGATATAAGCGGCTCTGATTATACGTTGGGCGCGCATACGGCAGTAAATACTGCGCTTGATGCCATAGACAAGATACGAGACACCGTAACGAGCATGGAGCGCATATATGTTGTTGAAGTTATGGGCAGGGACGATCCTTTTATAGCGATAAGAGTGGGCCTTGCAGGTGGAGCAGAAGACGTTATTTTCCCTTATCCCGAAAGTAGAAACTTCTCTAGAAATTCATCGGGATCCCGAAGAACTTCTGGAGAAGAAAACTTCATTCGGGACACCAAATATGACATAGATACGATGTGCAAAGACATAATCGAAGGGACCAAAAAAGGAAAGCTGAGCTGGATTATTGTTGTCGCGGAAGGTATTACCAATGCGCATGATGTGGCGGACAAGATAAAGGAAAAGACAAAGCTTTCCGTGCGTCCCGTTGTATTAGGCCATATTCAAAGAGGCGGCTCTCCGGAGGCTTTTGACAGAACGCTTGCTTCGCGCCTCGGATGCGATGCAGTTGAAGCGCTTTTGAACGGGCATAGCGATGCGATGGTCGGAATAGTTGCGGACGAGTTAAAGATAACCCGATACGAAACAGCTTGCAGGAAGGATCAAAAGAAGATTTTGTTGGACGAGAAATTGTATAAGATAACTAAAATACTGGCGACGTAAAGTCAGGTACTCATTAAAGGAGGAAGGGTGAAAAATATCGACCGTATAATACACGAACTAATGCTCGCAGAGAGTGCTGACGAGAAAAAGAAGTTAGCCAAAGTAGTTTTTGAAGCAGCGTATGAGAAAGGGATTTACCCCTGGAGCATAAACGATTTCTATCTGACCAGGGGAAAAGGCAAGTTCGGGGGTTTTACAGTTCCCGCAATAAACTTAAGAACAATGACATATGATTTGGCCCGCGCAATATTCAGGGTGGCTAAAAAGATAAACGCAGGGGCTTTCATATTTGAAATCGCAAAATCAGAAATGGGATATACATATCAGATACCGGCCGAATACACAAGCGCCTGCCTTGCGGCAGCGATAGCGGAGGGATTTTCCGGGCCCGTCTTTATCCAGGGCGACCACTTTCAATTGAAAGCTAAAGACTATAGTACGAATCCCCAGAAAGAAATCGAAGGTATAAAGCATTTGATTACCGAGGCAATAAGGTACGGCTTTTATAATATTGACATAGATTCGTCGACCCTCGTGGATTTGTCAAAACCAACTACGAAAGAGCAGCAATTCCACAACTATAAAGTTTGTGCGGAACTTACAAAATACATACGCGAAATTCAACCGCAGGAACTCAGCGTATCGGTCGGCGGCGAAATCGGAGAGGTCGGAGGAAAGAACTCAACGGCCGAGGAACTACACGCTTTTATGCAAGGGTACCATGAGTTAATCGGAAAAGGCATAACCGGAATCAGCAAAATAAGCATCCAGACAGGCACGTCTCACGGCGGCGTTGTTTTAGCCGATGGTACGATTGCCAAGGTGAAACTCGATTTCAACACCCTGAAGGAGCTGTCAAAACTGGCCAGGGACGAATTTGGCATGGCGGGTGCTGTCCAGCACGGGGCTTCTACGTTGCCGAATGACGCGTTTGGTAAGTTTCCCGAAGCCGAAACCGCCGAGGTTCATCTTGCAACTCAATTTCAAAACATAGTTTACGATAGCCCGAGTTTCCCAGGCGATTTAAGGGAGAAGATCTACGCCTGGATAAAGCAAAATCTATCCGCCGAACGAAAAGATGGCCAGACAGAAGAGCAATTTATATACAAAACCAGAAAAAAGGCACTCGGCCCGTTTAAAAAAGATATTGTGAATCTCACCTCCGACGAAAAAAAGAAGATAGTAAGCGAAGTAGAAAAAGCGTTTCAGTTCCTCTTCGAGAAATTAAATATAAAAGGCACCAAAGACCTTATATCCAAGTACCTCAAACCCAAAGCCGTCGTACCCAATATAAAAGGTGAATCCGTCTCGATACACATGGACACAGAAGGCGACGACTAACACTTAGGAAATAATAGTAAAATCAAAAATCAAATATCAAACATCAAAAATACATATCAAAAACCAAAAATATATTTAATATTTGGTTTGTGTTTTTGATTTTTGGTTTCTGATATTTGATATTTCACTATAACAAGTTATATAAACATGCATATAATCCGAAATTACTTGCTGCGGGAATTCACCGGCCCATTTTTCTTATCACTTCTCGTATCCACGATGATACTTGCAACGGGGCACATCGTGCAGATCGCCGACCTTGTAATCAATAAGGGCGTAAGCGCTCTTTATATCATGAATCTTTTTTTGCTGTTAATGCCCTGGCTTTTAACCTTCACCATTCCCATATCGGTTCTTTCGGCGACACTCCTTGCTTTCGGTAGACTCGCCAGCGATAATGAAATCATCGCGTTAAAGGCAAGCGGGGTGGGGCTCTACAAGATCGCAGCGCCCGTCCTTACAGCAGCACTTATAATAAGCCTCTTCTCTGTTCCACTGAACGACAGAATACTTCCCAAATCTGGATACAATGCAAGAAAACTTATAAAGGAGATCGGGATAAGAAATCCCCTCGCGCTTCTTGAACCAGGTGTATTTATTAAAGGCTTTGAGAATTACATAATTTTTGTCTACAATGTAAGCGAGAACAAACTGAAAAACATACGTATATACCAGCCCCGAGAGGGGAGCCCTACCCGGACAATCGTGGCAGAAGAAGGAGAAGTTATACCGATCCCCGAAAAAAACATGATAAAACTCAAATTGAAAAACGGAAGCGCAGATGAGGCGTTACCCCAGGACCCGGAAAAATTTTATAAACTGATGTTTAAGACATATTCCATGACGTTGAACCTCAAAGATGCTCTTCAGTATGAAACAATAGAAAAGAAACCAAGAGAGATGAGCATAGCCGAGCTTAAACAGGAGATGAAAAAATTGGAGAAAGCCGATATTGATACCACCCCGCTTTATATCGAGATGCATAATAAATTGGCACTCGCCTTCTCAAGCTTTATATTTGCGCTCATAGGGATACCGACTGCCCTGAAAACACACAGAAGAGAGAAATCCATAAACTTCGGGCTTGCAATGGTTCTTTTCCTCATTTACTGGGGTATCATGCTCGGGGGTATCGCCTGCGCCATACGCGGCACAGTCCCGCCATGGGCCGGGATATGGATGGCCAACATCGTATTATTTTTACTCGGCGTATTTATGCTTACAAGACTTGCGAAAAAATAAATGAAGCCACCCTTGACGTTGAAGATGTCAAGGGTAGGTCTTGATTTAAAATAAGATGATTATTGTAGCCAGATATATATTTAAAGGTTTTATATGTGCGTTTCTTTTTTGCGTAATTATCCTATGGCTTTTATACATAATAGGTGATATATTTGGTTTTCTGGACGAAATATTAAGAGAGCGCATAGCTCTTATCAGCCTTGCTGCTTTCTATTGGTATCTTACACCGTTTATCCTAACGCAGATAATACCCGTATCCACGCTCATCGCGTGCGTTTTTCTTTTGGGCAACTTAAACCGGCACAATGAGATCACGGCGCTCCGCGCCAGCGGTATAAGCATGTGGGAAATATTGAGGCCCATGCTCATATCCGCATTCGTGATAAGCCTCTTTGTGTTTATTCTGAATGACAGATTGTTGCCGCCCGCCATGAGAATGGCAAACAGGATTCGTTACGAGAAACTTGACGTCGGGAAACGCGGCAAATCTCAAGGCATCAAAGTAAGGAACGTGGCAATATACGGATACGGAAACAGGATTATTTTTGCCAGGGAATTTGACATAAAAAATAGCACACTCGAGGATGTTATCATTCACCGTCATGATGTACAAAACGACCTGATACTGAAAATCTCGGCTCGAACGATGTACTGGACGGACAACAAAGCCTGGCGCGGGAAAGACGTAGTTATGTATAAAATGAACAACAAGGGAGAATTTATCGGCGATCCGGTTATTTCGAAAGAAACGGATATAACTATTGTCGAGACACCGACAGATTTCATTAACAACCAGTGGAAACCCGAATATATGAGTTTTGCGCAGCTTAGGAAGTACGTAAACATATTCGCGACCAGCGGCAGAAAGACATATCAGCGGTTTCTCGTAGACCTGAATTACAAGGTGGCATTTCCCTTTGCATGCATCATAATGATTCTTATAAGCGCACCCTTTGCACTTTCGACCAAGAGAGGAGGAGCACTTTTGGGCATGGCAAAAGGCATTGTAATAGCCCTTCTTTATATTCCAGTAATGGCCGTGGGGCTCGCGCTCGGTAAAGGCGGGATATTACCCCCTGTAATTGCCGCATGGTTTGGCAACATACTCTTCGGCGGATTCGGAATTTATCTCATTAATAAATATTAGCGATAAGCGGAAAGGTAGCTATGAAAAAGAACAGATTATTGAAAATAGTACTCATAGTTTTTGTCTTGATTAATATCTATTCATTCATTCCTATCGTTGCTTTTTACTTTAAAAAAGTTCCACCGATTACAATGCGCAATGAAGATGTCGCTAGACGATTAAAAGAGAATAAAGACCCTTACTTCAGCTTTATCGTAGTAAGCGATACAGGAAGCGGTATTTTCCCCGCCGAAGCAGCGACTTTGAAACTCATCTCCCAGATGAATAGAGAAGACAGGTTCAAGAAAATCCCCATAGATTTTGTCATAAACATAGGGGATGTTACGTTCAGGGGCAAAGAATCGCATTACCGGAACTACCTCAAGATAAAGGAGATGGTAAAGTTCCCCGTGATAGACGCTATAGGAAACCACGATGATGACTTTGACAACGGACCGAAGGGACTCGAGCTCTTTAATAAATACTGCGGTGCGGAGGAATTTTCGTTCATGGACAGAAATTCCTATTTTATCGTTTTAGACGATAAAGACGGAGATTTCAAGAATAGACAGTTTGAATGGCTTGAGAACGAGCTTATCAAAGCCCAAAACTACAAACACACGTTTATCTTTATGCACAAACCGCCTTTTAATCCGTATCAGCAGGCGTGGTACAGGGTTGAGACAAATCCGTGGAGCCACCGCTTTTTAAAACTTTGCGATAAATATAACGTCCGGGTTGTTTTCTCGGGGCATGAAAATGTAAGTAGAGTAGCCAAATTCGGTTCCGTTACCTATATTGTCTCGGGCGGAGGCGGAACAGTTCTTATCCAGCCGTCTTCCGAAGGCGGTTTTCTCAACTATATATTCGTGAAGGTAAACAGGGATTACGTGGATTATGAGATACGCAAAGTCACCCCACCCATTTGGGAATTCTTCGCTTATTACATGTGGAAGGATCTTCTGTACTTCGTAAGGGATATCTTTATTTAAATTCCCCTGGCAAGAGTTAACGAGAATACCTTATTGGCGCCTGTCTTTAAAATTACTTTCGCGCATTCATTCAAGGTCGCGCCTGTCGTATACACGTCATCCACAAGAAGTACGTTTTTACCGGAGAACGCACCCCTATCAACAGCAAGAAAAGAACCCCTTACATTCGTTACCCGTTTTTTCTTATCCAATTCGCTCTGGGATTGGGTCCACTTTATCTTTTTTAAGTTTCTTGAATCAACGAGAATGGCAAAATCCTTTGCCAGGGAACGGGCGAGAATTTCAGCGTGATTATAGGTTCTTTCTCTTTTTTTCGTCGGGTATACCGGAACCGGTACGATGAGGTCTATTTCCTTATGTATCCGGTTTTTCTTCATGAAATCCACCATGATGTCCTTAAAAATATCCATAAGCCCCATGTACCCGTTGTATTTGAAAAGATGTATGCACTCTTTTATGGTGCCTTCGTAATAACACGGGGACCACCCTCTTTCGACATGGAAATTTTTTGAACTACATTCACCGCATATCGATTCATTGTTCGCAAGATGTCTTCCACATTTTGTGCATTGCGGTGGAAAAATGTGCCTTATTTTTTCAAGACAATCCTCACAAAGACCGTATTTACCGGAACAGCTTCTCTTGCATACGTAGCATACGGGGGGAAGCACAACATCCAGAAAGGTTTTAAATATCGATATCGGTTTTTGCAATACGGCATTCATATTTTTTAATATCTTATCACCGGTAAGCGCTCTTGTCAATAGCGCAAAAGGTATACATTTAGCTTGAACTAATAACTAGTCTATGCTATATTGTGTCCCAATAAAGAGGGAAACCCGAAGCTATGGGGCAAAAGAAGAGAACGAAGATAAAATTCGGACAACGACTAAAAAGAAAAAAAAGAAGGCTTAAGCTTTCAAAAGCGGGCAAAGATCCGAATGAACATTTCTATAGCGGCTTCTACGCAACCAGATCGAAATGAAACGCTCTAAAAAACTTGTTTACGTTGTTCAGAAGCACCGTGCGTCCCACCTTCATTATGATCTCAGGTTAGAAATAGACGGCGTTTTAAAAAGCTGGGCCGTCCCCAAAGAACCCCCCTTGGAAAAAGGCGTAAAGCGGCTCGCAGTCCGTGTCGAAGACCATAAACTCAGATACGAGAAATTCGAGGGCACGATTCCCGAGGGGCAATACGGAGCCGGGACGGTTGAGATCTGGGACAGGGGTTATTGCGTCTTCCTGGAAAAGAAACCCGGCACCATAGTTTTTGATATACACGGAAAAAAATTGAAAGGGCCGTATTGCCTGATAAAATTAAAGCCCAAATCCGGCAAAGATAAAAATAGCGGCAAGAACTGGATTTTTTTTAAAAAATAAAAGTAGAATATAAAATTGAATATCACAGAATCTAAAGCCCTCTCAAAACTCATCCGAATAATCAGTATATTGTTTTTCCTTTATTTATTCCTAGTAAGCATAAGCCTGATGAGCCACGCCTTTAAGGGATTTGGCAGCGGTTTTGCCGAACAACTTATAACGACAACATCCAATCCTTTTGTCGGTTTATTTATAGGAATCCTTGCAACAAGTATTATTCAGAGCTCCGGCACCACAACATCGATGGTCGTAGCTTTTGTTGCCTCAGGGATACTTTCGGTAAGGAGCGCGATTCCGATTATTATGGGTGCGAACATAGGCACAACCGTTACGTGTACGCTTGTTGCCTTAGGTCACATCACGCGAAAAGAGGAATTTAAAAGAGCATTTGGCGGCTCTATCATGCATGATCTCTTTAACATATTAACGGTTATCATTCTTTTCCCGATAGAAATGTCTACACGCTATCTCGAAAAAGCCGGGATATTTTTATCCAACGCCTTTAATGACATTGGAGGAGCCGCGATTACAAGCCCCATAAAGTTAATTGTGAAACCAGCCGTAAATTTCGTTGATAGCGTAGTAAGAAATTACATAAATACTTCAGAAATCACGTTGAATATTATCATCCTTGCCATAGCGTTGGCGTTACTTTTTATGTCTTTATACAACATGACCCGCGTGATGAAGGCATTGGTTATGGAGAAAGCGGATACAGTATTTGATAAAGTAATCAGAAAAAACGCTATACTTGCTATGTTTATGGGGATGCTCTTTACGGCAACAGTACGAAGCAGTTCCATTACCACTTCGATTCTAGTGCCGTTGATAGCTGCCGGCATACTACAACTGGAGCACTCTTTTCCTATAGTTTTGGGAGCCAATGTCGGAACCACAATTACAGCAATGATAGCCGCTCTTACCGGCAATATTGCGGGTATAACTATTGCGTTTGTGCATTTGGTTTTTAATCTCACAGGAATTTTTATTATTTATCCATTAAAACAAATAAGAAGAATTCCGGTAGTATTAGCGCGTTTTATTGCGGAGGTATGTACCAGACGTAAGGCATTAGTTGCTGCCTATGTCTTGGGAATGTTTTATTTATTACCGTTATGTGTAATTTTCTTATCGAAAATTTTAAAAAAATAAGCGAGGTGCAATATGTTTAAAAATCTAATATCATTCTGGAAAGGAAAGGATTTTTTGACCGAGGTGCTGGAAGATTTCAAAAAAATGCTGAAGGACACCAGATACATGTTTGAATCTGTGTGTAAAGGACTCATAGAAGGGAAGGTAACCTCAAACCTCAAGGACAAAACTTACGAGATAGACAAAAAAGTAAACCTCCTTGAGAAGGAAATAAGAAAAAGGATCGTTGAACACCTGTCCATACAGCCGGCGGTGGATGTCCCGGTGTCGCTTGTATTGATGAGCGTCGTCAAAGACGCAGAAAGAATAGGCGATTACTGCAAAAATATGCTTGAGATCATAGACCTTCTTGACGGACCCCTTAAAAGGAAGCTTTTCGATGAACTCTTCGACGATATCGACAAGAGGATTTTGGATGTGTTTGACAAAACTCAAACGGCCTTCATAGAATCCGATGAAAAACTAGCAAAAGAGATTTTGTATCTTGAGAGAGAAATTGTAAAAAGCTGTGACAAGATTGTGAAAAAACTCGCCAAGGGAAACCTTCCAACAAATCAGGCCGTATGTCTTACGCTCCTGGCGCGTTATTTTAAGCGTATAGCCGCACACCTGGCTAACATAGGTTCTTCGGTGATTCTTCCGGTAAGTGATCTCGACTTCTTTGACGAGAGGATGCGGCACGAGAAGAAGGAAAGCTAAAAAAGACGCATAATAACCAGGAGCCCACTTGATTTATTCGTATCTTTCGGATATAAATGAGACCATGGCTTATGGAGTGCGAAGCACGACATAAGCCATTAGATCGAATTTACCCAGCCTTTATTACTAAAAAAGGGATTTTTTGACTGAAATTTTTGAGTAGAAATTTGCATAATGAGCAAACATAATGTATAGTATAAAAATAAGGGCTGGGTTCAATGAAGGTTAACAAAGGAGGTATCCAGCACTAATTTTTACTAAAAATTAGTGCTGGATAGGTTTCATTATACAGTGAAAGACGTTTTGTGTGTGATAATGGGTGGCGGAAGGGGGACGAGACTCTATCCCCTCACGAAAGAAAGATGTAAACCCGCTGTCCCGGTAGCGGGAAAGTACCGCCTCATAGATATTCCCATAAGCAACTGCCTTAACTCCGGTCTTAACATGATATACGTCCTCACGCAATTTAATTCCGAATCACTCAATAAACACATCGCGAGGACCTACAAGCTTGATCCTTTTTCGGAGGGGTTTGTGGAGATCATGGCGGCGGAACAGACGATGGAAAACACCGAGTGGTTCCAGGGTACGGCTGATGCCGTAAGGCGGTGTCTTAAGCATTTTGGTAACCCCACATTTAAGTATATAGTCGTACTTTCCGGGGATCAGCTCTACAAGATGAATTTAAAGGAGATGCTGGATTTTCACAAGGAGAAAAACGCCGAAATAACCCTCGCCTGCAACACCACGTATAAAAAAGAAAACCTGGGAGAATTCGGTGTCATAAAGTTAGGAGAAAATAACAGGATCGTGGATTTTTTTGAGAAGTCGGAAAACCCAAAAAGGCTGGAGGATGCAGATATTACAATAGACGGCAAAAAATGCTTTCTGGTTTCAATGGGGATATATATATTTAACAAGGATGTTCTTGTCGAGCTTTTGAAGAAAAGCGACAAGGTCGATTTCGGCAAAGAGATTATACCCGCTTCATTCAGGCACAGGGTGACGGAGGCATTTATTTACAAAGGGTACTGGCGTGATATAGGCTCTATAAAAAATTTCTATGACGAAAATCTCCTTTTGACAGAAGCCGTGCCCCCCATCGATTTTTTTGACGAGAACTGGCAAGTTTTTACCAGGCCCCGTTACCTGCCGCCGGTAAAAGTAAAAAATGGCAAGATATCGAATTCAATCATCTCGGAAGGTTGCATCATAGAATCCGCAACCATAAAACATTCTGTCGTGGGTCTAAGAAGCAGGATTGAAGAGAAATCCCTCGTCGAGGGTTCGATTATCATGGGCTGCGATTTTTACCAGTCATTGACCGATATCTTGTCTGACAGGGCCAAGGGCAAGCCCGTCATGGGGATCGGTAAAAACTGCGTCATAAAAAAGGCAATTCTCGATAAAAACGCCAAAATCGGCAATAACGTCAAGATTGTAAACGAAAAGAAACTTGATAACTTCGATGGCGAAAATTATTCCATACGAGACGGCATAGTCATCGTCCACAAAAATTCCACCATAGCGCCCGGCACAGTTATTTAATCAAAATATGAATATCCTACATATACTTCCTGCCTTAGAAGCGGGCGGCGTCGAGACCGGCACGATAGATTTAGCATTGTCATTGACAAGGCTAGGCCAGAAAGTCGTGGTTATTTCCAATGGCGGACGACTCGTCTGGGATTTAACAAATAACGGTATTTTGCATGTAAAGTTACCGGTTCACAGAAAATCACCATCCCTTTTCTTACTTGTGCCTCAAGTAGCCTCAATTATAAGATCACAGAAAATCGACATTGTCCACGCCTCAAGCCGCGTTCCTGCATGGATAGGCTTTTTGGCCTGTAAGTTGACAAAAACAACGTTTGTTACAAGCTGTCACGGTTTTTATTCAAGGGTTTTCTCAAGCAACGTGATGGGGTGGGGCAAGCTCGTAATGGTTATATCAAGAAGTATAGAAAAAAGGATGAGGGAAGCCTTTGGGGTTCCGGAGGAAAAAATAAGGCTTGTTTACAGGGGTGTTAACCTCGCAAAATACCCGTATGATGCGGATAAATATAATAAAGAAAAAGATCGTTTTACAATCATAAACATAGGAAGGTTAACTCCGATTAAAGGGCAGTATGAATTTATAAAGGCAATGAAACATGTTGTGGATAAAATAAGGCGTGTAGAGGCATGGATTGTAGGAGACAACCGACAGGGAAGAGAACATTATTTAGAAAAGCTGGTAAACCTTGTCAAAGAATTAGGGATAGAGAGTCACGTTAAATTCCTCGGCACAAGAGCCGATATACAGAATCTCGTGGGGAAGGCCGATTGCCTGGTGCTTTCCTCGAACGTTCCGGAAGGATTCGGAAGGAGCATAATCGAGGCAGGGGCCCGTGGCACGGCCTGTTGTGCCTCAAATATAGGCGGCATAAAGGAAATTATTGACGACGGCGTATCGGGATTACTTTTCCCTCCCAAAGACGACGTTAAAATGGCCGATGCGATAGTAAAAATGTTAAGTGACGCAACCTTCAGTAAAAAATGTGCTAGAAACTTAAGGAAAAAAGTCGAAGAACACTTTACGCTCGATAAAATGACCCGCGCCACTCTTTCCGTCTACGAAGAAGCCCTGCAAAAATCCCGCCAATCTTAGTTTTTACATTGACGAAAAGAGAATCCTGTGTTAAATTAAGCGCGTTATGAGTAAACTTAAGATTAAGGTAGCGCCGAGCCTCTTAGCGGCTGATTTTAGCTCGCTTGCCTCGGAGATTAAAAGGGCTGAACGTTCAGGCGCGGATATGTTGCACGTTGATGTAATGGACGGTCATTTCGTTAAGAACATAACGCTCGGGCCGTTTATCGTGCGTGCCATGCGCAAGGTAACGAACCTGTCTTTAATCGCGCACTTGATGATCGAGAATCCCGAAAAGTATATAGAGGCATTTGCCAGAGCAGGAAGCGATATGATCATCTTCCACATTGAAACGGCAAAAAGCCCGAAAGGCCTTATCCGTTCCATACGGAAGTTCAAGAAAAAGGTAGGTGTCTCCCTAAAGCCGAAGACAAAGGCAAACACCATAAAGCCTTTACTTCCTCTTGTAGATGAAGTGCTCGTTATGACGGTGGAACCCGGATTTGGCGGTCAGGGCTTCATGCGCAGCCAACTTCCAAAGATAAAGGAAATCCGGAAAAATTATAAAGGAGACATCGCCGTAGACGGCGGTATTACCTATGAAACAGCAAAACTCGCCGCTTCTATGGGTGCCAATGTCTTTGCCGCAGGAACATATCTATTCGGCTCCATGGACATGAAAAACCTTGTCAGCAGATTAAAAGGGATCAGAATCCGTGGAGACAAAGGTTAAAACGAACACCCTCTTTAAACTCGCCGAAATCGGACAAAGCCCCTGGTATGACAATATAGACAGGCGTTTTATAAAAAATGGCGATCTCAAAAAACTATTTGATAATGGGATCCTGGGGGTTACTTCAAACCCGACTATTTTTGAGAAAGCCGTTAGCGCTTCCAGCGAATACGATTCAGTGATAAAGAAGCTTTCCGGTCAGGGCAAAAGCGCCCAAGAGATATACGATATCCTGACGATCGAGGATGTTTCCTCCGCCGCAGATCTACTAAAAGATACATACAAAAAGACAAGCCATATCAACGGCTACGTGAGCATCGAAGTAAGACCTGAATTTGCCCACAATTCTCGTGAGACAGTTAAAAGCGCGCGCGAAATCTTCAATAAAATCGGAAAATCCAACATCATGATTAAAATTCCGGGCACGAAAGAAGCACCCGAAGCCATACGCGCATTAATAAAAGAAGGGATAAACGTAAACGTAACTTTATTGTTTTCCGTAGTCGACTACGAAACATGCGCCAAGGCCTATATCGAAGGCTTAAAGGATAGATTAAAAGAGGGTAAGGATATCAAAAATGTTTTTTCGGTGGCAAGCGTATTTGTAAGCCGGATAGATACCAAAGTCGATAAGATGCTGGATGGCACGAAAGAAAAGAACCTGAAGGGCAAAATCTCTGTTGCGAACTCGAAGATGATTTACCAGAAGTTTAAAGAGATATTTAACAATTCTGATTTTCAAGAGTTAAAATCGAAAGGCGCAAACCTCGAGCGTGTTCTCTGGGCCTCGACGAGCACAAAAAACCCGGCCTATAATGACGTAAAATACGTAGAAGAACTCATCGGCCCCGAGACAATAAACACAATGCCGCCTCATACAATCGATGCGTTTCTCGATCACGGGAAGATAGAATTGACGGTTGAAAAAAATCTAAATGAAGAAAAAACCTATCTCGAGAAGTTAAATACACTGGGGTTAAATATAGACAGTATCTGCCAGCAAATCCAAGACGAAGGCATCAAGGCCTTCCAGACCTCTTTTGACAAACTTGTTTACTCCATCACGCAGAAAAAATAGCACATAATAAACTTGAGGTTAAAAATGAGCGGTAGGTTTGATGTAATAGTTGTAGGCGCAGGCCACGCTGGGTGTGAAGCAGCGCTTGCGAGCGCTCGGCTTGGTTGCAAAACCCTGCTTATTACACTCAAAATCGATAAAATCGGGTTCATGTCCTGCAATCCTGCCATAGGCGGGGTTGGAAAGGGGCAACTTGTAAAAGAAGTTGATGCGCTCGGCGGAGAGATGGGAAGGGCTATAGACGCCACCATGGTGCAATTTCGCATGTTAAATTCTTCTAAGGGTTATGCAGCCAGGTCTTCACGGGCGCAAGCTGACCGAAAGAGATACAATATGTATATGCGTGATACCGTACTTGCGCAGGAAAATCTCGATGTTTTAGAAGATGAGGCAACAGGAATTCACGTTGAAAAGAAAACCGCCAAATGTATAAAGACAAAGATGCATGGACTGGTGCGTTCTGAAGCGATTGTGTTAACGCCGGGGACATTTACAAACGGAATGATATACATAGGCCTGGAGAGTTTTCGCGGCGGCAGAATGGGTGAGGAGACTTCTTTTGAGCTGTCGGGAAACCTTGCGAATCTCGGTTTTAAAATGATGCGACTCAGCACTTGCACTACGCCGCGCCTGGATGGAAAGACAATAGATTTTTCGAAATTAGACGCACAGAAAGGAGACGAAAGAATTATTCCGTTTTCGTTCTGGACAGATAAAATCGGTATAGAACAAAAGCCATGTTTCATGGCGCGTACCAACAAACGCACCCACGATATAATAAAAAAGAATCTTAAATCATCAATATTCTATTCAGGGAAAATAGGTTCAGGAGGCGTAAGATATTGCCCTTCAATAGAAGATAAAATTGTGAAATTTCCTGATAAACCCAACCACATACTTTTTATCGAACCGGAGGGTTTTGATACGGACGAATATTATGCTAACGGAATTTTTACGGGATTCTCACAAAACATTCAGGAGGAGATGGTTCGTAGTATCGGCGGTCTTGAGAAGGCCATGTTTACCAAACCCGGTTACGGCATTGAATACGACGTTGTCGAACCTACCCAACTTGAACCGACCCTTGAGACTAAATCTATCAAAAACCTTTTTTTAGCGGGGCAGATAAACGGCACAACCGGCTACGAAGAGGCAGCAAGCGTCGGCCTCATGGCCGGTATTAATGCCGTGATGAAGGTAAAAGAAAAGCCACCCGTTATACTCGACCGCTCACAGGCTTATATAGGTGTTTTAATAGACGATCTCGTTACCAAGGGAACTACGGAACCCTACAGGATGTTTACCTCCCGTGTCGAATACAGGCTGGTGGTTCGCGAGGACAATGCAACTAACCGGCTAAGTAATATAGGATATTCTATAGGCTTGCTTTCTAAAGACAAACTCGCCAGGGTTGACAGGATGAAAGAAAATGTAGAAAATATTAAAAAAAGATTAAAATCGATACCCGCCCTTTGCAGATTACTTAAAAGGCCACACATAGCCCTCAAGGATATAATGGAAACCGCAAAGTGGGAAGAAAATCTTTCATATTACGAAAAAACCCAGATTGAAGTCGCAGTAAAATACGAAGGTTACATCAAAAGAGAACTTTCTCATATAAATAAATTCAGGAAGATAGAAAGGATGTGTATACCCGAAAAATTTAATTATCACCTTATATCAGGACTTTCGAATGAGATAAAGGAG
>JADHYN010000012.1 GCA_016782425.1 Candidatus Omnitrophota bacterium | reverse complement strand
CTGATTGATATACCTTTTTTATTTTTACCGCATCGGTTCCTGCGTGATAGGTGTATTCGTATCCAATGCCGCCATCCGCATCTTGAGAGGCTCTTACCTGCACGTCAATCCTGCCATAATCGTCGGCAGGGTCAGAAGTGCCGTTACCATAGAAGGGTTCATCTATGTAGTGATAGTAGACGTTTCCGTATTGGTCTGGCGGATTTTGCGGTATGTAAGATTCTATTCTATTTGATGGCACATAATACGTGTACCCTGGTATTTGCGGGGTAATCAACCCGCTATATGTCGGATTCAAGGGATCTGAATAGTCGGCTGTTGTATATTTATTTATCCTGAGTACAGTATCCGTATTTCCGTCATATGTATATACGTAACATATCGCGCCGTCTGTGTCCGGGGCGTCCAGTATCTGCACATCTACCCTTCCAAGTTTTCCACCGTAAAAATCCTCGTTTTTGTAATGGTAGTAGATACTGTCGGAGGCGTCTTTTGTGGTAAGTATTTTTGATTCAAGGTTACCAGATGAATAATAGGTATATGTTATCCCGTTAAGATGGTCTTCTTTTTTGATAATGGTACCTGCTAAATCATATTCGTATGTTACAAGAAGCGTTGTAAACAAGGGATTTGAAAGGTCAGAATAGTTGGCTGATTGATATACCTTTTTTATTTTTACCGCATCGGTTCCTGCGTGATAGGTGTATTCGTATCCAATGCCGCCATCCGCATCTTGAAAGGCTCTTACCTGCACGTCAATCCTACCATAATCGTCGGCAGGGTCAGAAGTGCCGTTATTGTAAAACGGTTCATCTATATAATGATAGTAAACGTTACCGTATTGGTCAGTGACAGGAGGTATATATGACTCCATCCGGTTTGATGGGGTATAATAGGTATATGCGGATGAGAAAGCGCCTATTAACCCGCTATAAATAGGGTTTGAAGGATCTGAATAGTCGACCGTAGTATATTTATTTACTCGTAGTATAATGTTCGTGTTACCGCTATATTCGTACACGTAACATATCGCCCCGTCTCCATCAACTGTTTCTCGGATTTGCACATCAATTCTGCCGTAATCATCAGCGGGATCAGCTGTGCCATTATTGTAGAACGGTTCGTCTATGTAGTGATAATAGACGTTGCCGTACTGGTCTGCAACGTTGAGTGTTTTTGATTCAAGCCTGCCGGAGCTTCCAGGATAAGAGGTAAAACTCACATCGTTATTAGCAACAGAATGATTGTTGCTGCTTGAATCATCTATATTCCCATTAAGATGAAGCAGTAGCGCTGTGTTCGGATCCGATGTGTAGGGGCCTGTGGTTACGGTTATAGTATCTGTTAGCCCGGCATCTGGATTTGCGTTAAAGGGATTGCCATTATATATTCTTATTTCATCCATCCACCCGTTGAAGCTATATAACCCTGCATTGTAATAGCCTATTCTTAATAGCCCATCAAAGATATCTACGTCTGCATCTAAAATATATGCGGTTTGCTGCCCATCTAAATAAATAGCATAAATATTTCCTTTTTTTACTAAGCTTATATGATGAAAGTCGTTATCGGTAATTCTTGCTGTACCTGAATCAACTAATATAGCAGTATTGCCTCCGGACTTAAGCATAAATCTTATTTGCCCACCGGATGTTAGATAAAGCGACCAGCGTTCTCCGGCACTCTCAAACTGCCCTATGAGATATTGGGTTTGAATAGTTTCGCATTTGACCCATAAATCTATAGTAACATCGGTTTGAGTTAATACATCCCAGTCAGGGTTATCGGAAGCAGTAAGGTTTGAAGAGGTTCCGTTAAAATAGGCGTATTCTCCAAATTTAGATCCGCCATAATACGTGTATTCGCTATGTGTACCATAATACCAATCCTGCAGATCTGCTAGATCCGCCGCGGATATCGGCATCGGCGTGCTCTCATCCTGCCAAAAAAGCCCTCCGAGGTAGCCGTTTTGAAAAAGCGTATTAAGCCGTTCCGTAAAATTAGGGTCGGTAGCACCGTTGGGGTATCGCGGGTCTATTTCTCCTACGATAACAGGCTTGCCGTTAAATATTGGGTCATTTGCGGAAAAATTTAAAGCTCCAAACCCGTCCGCATACCACTGCGACCAATAATGATACTGAGCCACATCCACGTCATTTCCGACTCCATCTATTAACGAAGCCCACTGCGTGGCCCACAGGCCCCTGTCTGAAACTCCTATGGTGACATCTTTGTTCGGATCGTTTAATTTAGCTCTGTCCAGAAGCGCTTGCAGGAAGTCCCTCATCTGATTAGCACCTACGGCATTTGCGTATGCCGGCTCGTTCATAAGCTCCCACATGAGAATTTCATCGCGATCGGCATAATGTTGTATAAAATTGCCGATCAAGGCCATGAGCTGATCTCTTTTGCCTCCGGGCGCGATATCGCTTATAATCTCAGGGTGCTCCGCGCCAACACCATCTGCTATCATGTAATCAAAGAGAACCGGCATAATTCGGGTTCCGGTGACACGCGAAGCCTCTAATAGCGCGTCCATATCCTGGTAAAGTTTTGTCTCGTTATAAAACTGAAGGGTGGGGCCTGAGAAATCTACTATATCTTTTAAGTCGCAGAAAAGGAATACCCTGGCAATTCCGCCGGCAAAATCATTCAGCTTATTTATAAGAAGCCCTTGGTTATCGCCTACGCTGAAGCCTTTCGTCGGGTCTTGCGAGCCTATATCCTGGCCGTAATTCTGCCACGGCAGGTTTCCGCCCTTGTAGAACGCCCTGTCATTCTCAAATTCTTCTGTAATGCGGTTGCCATTGGCCGGGTCGGTATATGAAACGCGTCCGGTTCGGTAGATTGTTCTTTGCTGCAACAATACCCAGCTGCCGGTGTAGATGTATTCGGTAAACGCCTCGTCCGTCGGGTTCCATTGCTGCATTATATGGTTCCAGGCAGTACTCCCGTTATATTCATATAAATAAAGCTCATCATCATTTGTGTTGGCAGTACCCTGATCCTCGATTTTAAGCGTAATACCTGCGGTAGGAAATTCTTTTATAGTTTCAGCGGCATAAGAGTATTGGCAGATAGAAAAACTAAAGAGCATTAGCAATCCTACCCCTCTTATTAAAACACTTAATGTTCTGCGCATATTATATAGCTTCATTTTTTCACCTTGTTATATATTATAGCATATTATAACTTCTTTATGGTCATAGTAGTGTAAACCCTGTGTAATAATTATGTAACACAAAAGGTAGATATATTTCTTTGTTTTTCCTGTGTAATCGTATGTGCTATTATAGCATGAAAAAGGAAGGTTTACAAGAAAATCAAGCTTCCTATTTTATATCTTAACTAACTATGTTATATAGTTGAATAGGATTTTTTTGATTTCGCTTAGCTTCTTTTTTCCTTCGTCCGTATTAACAGCTTTTTCGAGATCCAGGAGATTCTCTTTCATGGTGATTACGTCTTTCGACATGTTTTCCCTTATCTGATTTAGCGATTCCGCGAGCGGCCTTATTTCATCCGCTTTTCGCAGACTAAATGACTTTGATAAATCGCCGGCTGCCATGGCCTCTATATCCTTTTCCATCCGGTAAAGTGGCCCTGCTATTTTATGGGAAGCAAGAAGGGTTACAAGTATCGCGGCAAATCCGATAGCTACTATTACAATCGCGCTGCTTAAAAATACCGCCGGCAGTATGTATTCGCCTGTGTTTTTTATGACGAGGCGCGAGCCCTCAAACGTTGTCGTCAGTGTCGACTTTGACATGAAATACACTATTGCCCCGGACAGGAGTGAGCCTATCGCAACTAACAGGCAGAATTTGACGATAAAAAAGGCCTGGAATTTTTTCTTTATGAAGTAATTTTTTCTTCTGGTTTTAGCTTGTTCTTCCATTTTTTCTCCGTATTATTGCGCTACTATGACTTTGTTAAGCACTTTTTCATTAACCTTTACATCCGCCTGGCTTCTTATTTCTTTTAACCATTCGTTAAGGTTTTCCTGCATTTTTTTGTTGTATATTTCCCTGGCTATTTCGGTCTGGGCCTCGGAAAAAGGCCTTTGGTCTCCTTCTTCCGTTACCATGCGGTTAAATTGAGCTTGTATTTCTTCATCTTTTATGACAATCCTACGGGAAAACTCTTCTGTCTTCTTCCTTAGAAGCAGCTTAAGTAGCGCCTGTTCCCAGTAAAGCTCTATTTCTTTCATGAAGATTTCGTCCTTATCAAAGCTTTTCTTCTGCGCTTCCTGGAGCAGTATTTTAGCCATTATTATGCTCTCGAGAAGCATTCTTTTAGCCTTAAAGGGATCTTCTTTTAAATACCCCTCGGACATTTTGAAATCAGCTTCGTTCATCAAATCCCTTACTGTTAATTCATAGTTGTTTATTTTTGCCACTACCTCGGTATCTTCACCCCCGCCTTGGCGCACTTTCCCGCACCCGGCTGAAATAAAAAGTGTAGTAACTAAAAATAGCATTAATAACACACGCATAATTTTCTCCTTCGTAAAAACCCTTATTCCGCGTCTATGCGGCGGGTGGCATCGAAAAGCATACTTTTGGCGTCTTTTTTAGTAAGGATCACCTTCTGAATCGCCTCGTTAACATAGTGGGTTTTTGAGTCCCACGCAAGAACGGGAGGCGGGCCCTTCGCGTCGAGCGCCTGAGCTTTTAGAACATCTTTATATTTTGCGTCCATGGGCAAAAGCTCCCACGTGTTCATATTTGGCGGAAGATATGCATCCTGGGTTTCCCAGGATGCTTCATAAAGCTTTATCTGGTTTTCAGGTTCGAATAAAAATTTGATAAATTTCCAGGCCTCGTTTTTCTTTGAGGAATTTTTGAATATCCCCGTTATCCTGCCACCTAAAAAGGCAGTTCCCTTGCCTTGTGGGCCCTTCGGAAGCGTAGCTATAGCCCACTTTCCCTTTATTTCGGGCACGCCTATCGTAAGGCCCACGATCTTCCAGTTTCCGGAAATCGCAATAGGAAAGTCTCCCGCGCGCATACCTTGCTCGAGAGGTATTTGCGTCTTGGGCACTCCGAATTTGTTATAAAGACTTGCAAAAAACGCCATACCACGGGCAGCTTCTTCCGTATCAAGCGCGCATTTTGTATAGTCAGCGTTATAATAATCCCCTCCTGCCTGCCACAAAAACATTGAATACCCTATCCAGTTTAAAGAACCCCAATCAAAAAGCATGCCTTTTCCCTCGGCTTTGAGCTTTATAAGAAGCGCCGTAAGTTCATCCCAGTCTTTCGGGGGTTTCTCTATCAAATCCGTCCTGTAATACATCACATGCACTGTAAGGTCAAACGGAATTCCGTATACCTTATCCTTATATGTCACGGAATTCCATATACCCGGAAAAGTTGCTTCTTTTATAACGCTTATGTCTTCTGTAAATTCTTTTTTGAGGTCTGTCATGGCCCCTAGGTTTCCAAATTCAGTTCCCCATGTAAGGCCCATGGTCCCTATATCAGGAGTAATGCTACCGGCGATTGCCGTAAGATACTTAAAATGCGCTTCGCCCCAGGAAAGAGCTTCACAGCGCACTTTAATGCCGGTTTTTTTGTAAAACTCCTCTCCGATCCGGTTTATGCTCCGGGCCTGCTGTTCCGAGCCTACGAGCCACATCACTATCTCTTTCTCTTTCGGAACTTCGCTTTTGCCGCAGCCGGATAGAAAAAAGATTAAAGCAACGCTTGTTATATAAATAATTCTTTTTTTCATTACGTTTTTTTTAGATTTTCGAAAATATTTTCTGTATTACGAGGTCCCCGGCCCCGACAGCAACCGTGTCTTCGCCAAGAGAAGCCGGTATAATCTTCACAATTTTCACGGCCTCTTCGTAGCCCCATATCTTTACGGTCTTTTTTATCGCGTCAAGAAGCACGTCACCCGCTTTTTCTATTCCTCTGCCTATCACGACAGCCTCCGGGTTAAAAAGATTTATGAGATAGGCGATTTTCGCGCCGAGATAAGCGCCGGCTTCCTGTAAAAATTTTATAGCGAGCGCGTCATTATTGTCCGAGGCCTTTATAACGGCGTTGAGCGTAATGTTTTCGGGATTCCCTCCGACAATATCGAGGATCTTTGATTTTTCGTTTTTATGCTCTTTAAAATAATTTTTTGCATACGTCGGTATTCCCAAATCTATCCCGCGCGAGCGCAGGCAGCAGCCATAAGCGTAGCTCTCCCAGCAACGCACATCATTCGAGGCGTCTTGCGGCGGGTTAATATTGAGCTCCCCGGCCGATTTTGTCGCGCCGTAGTAAAGCTCTCCGTTTATGATAAGCCCAACACTTGAATCAGCGCACATAAAAAGTATGTTATCAACGCCTTCTTCCAAGCCTATGCCGGACCACTTTTCTCCGAGCGCCGCGACCATGGCATCGTGCTCCACAAAAGAAGGCAGGCCAAAGACGCGCTCTATCATTTTCTGGATCGCAGCATAGCTAAGCGTTTCCCCTTTTTCTATCGCGTAGCGCGCCGTCTCTTTATACCTATCCAGCGGGCCCCAGATACCTAACCCTACCCCTTTAATTTTATCTTTTTGTATCTTATTTTTTTCAATCAGACGCGATATGACAAGTTCTATCCTTTTTATAAAATCGTCCTGGGATTCGGTCACCTTTTGTACTTTTTCTTTTGCCACGACATCGCTTGAAGCGTCCATGGCACAGGCAATTATCGAGGTGTCCTCCACTATGTGCGGGGCGCCAAGGTCAATGCCTATTGAATATCCAAAATTCTTGTTAAGCTTCAGAAGTTCCGGCCGCCTGCCGCCTGTAGATATATCAAGGCCGGTTTCATAGACAAGGGCTTTTTTGATGTAGTGATTTACGTAGTTAGATACGGTTACTATGTTGAGGCCTGTAAATTTTGAAATATCTGCGCGGGAAATTTCTTTTTTTCTGCGTATTGTATCAAGTATCTCGAGGTTCCGTCTTTCTTTTTCGGAAAGGCGCGCTTCTTTTTCAGCAAAATCCTTCATAATCCACCTCTTTTTTTAACTAAAAGCTCGCGCCGAGCTTCGGCTCAAGCTTCAAAAGAAAATCCTCAACACTTTTATCGTGACGCGCAAGCGCAAACGGCACTGACCAGAGGCTCATGTTCCTCACGTAAAGCTCGCCGTCGCCGAGTGATCCGTCTTTCGCAAACACGACATCCGGCTGGTACCAGACGTTCTTTTTGTTATGCACAAAGTTGTCCCACGTTTTTTTTGCAAGATCAAGGCCCTCTTTGACAAAGCCCTCATATATGGCAAGAGACGCCAAAGCATAAGTTTCTCCGACCCACACGTTCGCGGAATGATAGCTCGATGTATCAATTTTTCCGCCCCGAATGATGCTTTCTCCTTCAGAAGTTCTTCGGGGTCCCGAAGAACTTCTAGAGAAGTCTCTGCCTTCGGGATCGGGGTTTACCCCGTTAGAAGCTTTGCTTCTAACGGGGTAAATTGAATTTACCGCGCCAAATGCGCTTTTTGAGCCGTTTAATTCAAGCATGGTTTTCACGGCCTTTTTCACATGTTCTTCGGGGTGTATATAGCCTAAATTTAAAAGATGCGCGTACCACTGCCCGTTAAGCTGTCCGGCAGTACAGGCGTTATAGGTAATATGTTTGCTTTTGCCGGCAATATAATACGAGCCTGTCCAAAGCTCCCGCTCAAATGATTCCTTTCCTTTATCAAAATATGCTTTGCAACTTTTATAGAAAGCTTTATCGCCCATAATTTTTGCCATTTTCATTGAGGCCAGAAGCGCTGCTAAAAATATTCCGGAGGAATAAGAATTTGTGCCATAAAAATCCCACAAGTCATACGTCTGGTCCTTGCCCTCGTTGTCCGGGAGCCCATTTCCATCTTTGTCCTGCGTAAATTCCCACTCCATGGCTTTTTTTACGCTTTTATATATATTTTTAAGAAACTTCGAGTCCCCGGTCCATAAAAAATCCCTGTATGCCATAAGGGCATATTTCGTAGAGAGATCTTTCCACGGGTGCCCGGCAGTCGTGCCGCCTGAAGGGCAGTTTATCTGTGAGCGGCCAAGGTCATGCGGTATTCTTCCGTCACCGCTTTGAGCTTTTTTAAAAAGCATCATCGTGTTTTTTTCCAAGGACGGGAAAAATATTGCAAGCGCCATCGTCCCGTAGTAGCGAACATCCAGGGAGTCCATGAGGGGCCATTTTACAGGGTTCTCGTACATTACGAATTCATTCTTTTTCGTCCACCAACTCGCCGAAGGTATTATGGAGAGGTAATTTATGAGGCCGTCCTTAAGCCATGGATCAACGGTTGATTCTTTTATAAGACGCTGCCATTTATATGTTTTAGCCAGAAAAGCGTCCTTTTTTTTGTGGATATAATGCGCGATTTCGCGGGAATCTGAAAACCAATTTTCATACATGTGTCCCAGATGGTGGTTCGGCATGAACCATGTATAGTAAAAAGGTATTTCTTTTTCCTCGTCCGGGGCGAGGGTGAATTTAACGGCAAGCGCCGCCATCCATTCGTCGCCTTCCCCCTGTGTTATCCTCCCGGAAGAGAGGTTCGGAAGCGTCCCATCTTCGGCAAAATACCGCCATGCATCGAAACGCCTGTCTTCGGCCTCACCCCTGAAGCTCTCTCCGACATATTGCCATTCGCCGAGGTATGTCACGCCCCTTGACGCGACAGTAGAAAGGGATATGTCGCCTTTTGAGCTCCCGTCGTGCGGATGGGCGTTCTCTTTATAAAAGCTAACACCTGTAAGGCCACGGCTTTTCCACACTTTGTTAAACCGTCCCACGTTCCATTCGCCGACCGCGTTTACCGCGGAGGCAAGAAGTGAGACCTCTGCTTTTTCCGAAGTTGTATTTTTTATCTTAAAAAGGTATGTTACGCACGGCAGGCTTGAATTTTTATCGTCGTTTTTTATAAAAGGCGTGTGCGAGAGAAGCGACACATCAAGAGGTATATTTTTATCTTTAAATTTGAGTTTTGCTATCGGGAATTCGGCTTCAAACTCTATTTTTTCTACCGTCTGGCATTTATCAAGATGGGCTGTCTGAAGAAATTTACTTATTTTCTTACCGCCCTGCTCTACAAATATTGCGAATGGGTTGGATGCTCTGTAGTCGCCGCCCGAACCCTTCCGGAACCAGTGAAGCTGCCCGAGGGGTTTTTCCCAGTTATTAAGACCCGTAAAAACCCCGCGAGTTCCGTCAGGAAAAACCTGTAACGTCCCGCAACCTATGCCGCCTAACGGAAGGCCGGAAATTACGTTGTCTTCAGAGGTATATTTAATTGTCATGTTAACAGCGTATTAATCGAGTAATTTGTAATTTGTTGTTTATAATTTGTGGAACGGATAAATTACAAATTACCAATTACAAATTACTCGTTTTTATTCTTCTATTATCGCCCTAACTCTGTGTACCCTGCCATCCCCAAAGTCCGGGACAACATTGCCCTCAATACGCTTTCCGTCCACGATGAGCGATTTTATGCCTTTCGATAAACGGCGCGGGTTATGTATCTCTATTTCATACGCGGCGTTTCTGAACTTTCTTCTCGCGCTGAACGTTTTCCATTTTTTCGGTATGCATGGATCAACGCGAAGCCCGTCGTAATCAGGATTGATCCCCAGAATATGTTGCGATATCGCTACCATGTTCCAGGCAGCCGTCCCCGTAAGCCAGGAGTTACGCGCCGTTCCAAAATTAGGGTTATCTTTACCTGTTATGAATTGAGAATATATGTAGCACTCTGTTTTGTGCGTATCAGCGATCTTGTTTTTTACGGATGGCAGGATCTTCTTGTAATACTCCATTGCTCTGTCCCCGCGGCCCAGTTTTGTTTCGGCTATCATGGCCCACGGGTTCGAATGGCAGAAAATGCCTCCATTTTCCTTTAATCCCGGCGCGAAGGTGGTTATCGCACCTAAGACGGGGTCAAACTCCGTGTAGGCCGGCGCCATAAGCATAAGCCCATATTTTGTATCAAGATGTTTTTTAACCATGTCCATAGAACGCTTTGCCCGGGGTAGGTCCGCTATACCACTCATCACTGCCCAGGTTTGCGTATTAAGATAAATTTTGCCTTTTTTATTTTTCTTGGAGCCTACGGTTTTTCCGTATTTATCTATGCCGCGTATGAACCAGGACCCGTCCCACGCGCGGCGATTGAAATTTTTCTTTACCCGGGCGGCAAGAGAGGTGTATTTTTTTACATCGTTTGTTTTTTTCAGGCGCCTTGCAAATTCCAGAAATTCTGCTATCGCCAGGTATTCCAGTTCAGGCACCCACGTCGTCTCAGCACGCTCGTTATCGCTACCCAGATTAAGACAGTCGTTCCAGTCAGCAAACCGCATCTTAACGAAACCCTTCGGGCCCTTCTCGCTTTCGACAAAGTCGATCGCTCTTTTAAGGTGCTCATACATCGAGCCATGCGCTTTATCCACGTATTTAACTTGTTTTTTAAGGAATGCGAAATCCCCTGTCTCCTTTACGTATCCCGCAACCGCCAGGATAAGCCACAACGGGTCATCGGAATAGCCGCCCTTCTCGCCCATTTTAGTGAGAGGAAAAAATTTGTGATAGCTCGAGCCGTTCGAGAACTGGTTTGAAGCAAGTTCTTCTATCCTTGTCCTGACTCTTTTTGGTATCGAGTGCACAACGCCCAGCGTATCTTGATTCGAGTCCCTAAAACCCATGCCACGCCCGATACCTGCTTCGTAGTAGGAAGCAGACCTCGACCAGTTAAAGGTCGTTCTGCACTGGTACTGGTTCCAGGTATTAATCATGACGTTTACATCTTTGTCTGGGGTTCGCGCTTCGAGACAGCTCAAATTATTGCGCCAATATTTCTTTAAATTTTGGAGCGCTTTGTAAACTGTTTTTTCGTTGGTATATTTCTTTATTATTTTTTTCGCTTTACTTTTTCTGTCCGCAACGCCCAATATAAAGATAATTGTTTTTTCTTCGCCAGGATCAAGAGTAACGCCTATGGAATGGCTTCCTATGGGGTTTCCGCCCGAAGAAAACGAATTAAAGGACCTCCCCTTCTCGACCGCAAGAGGGTTTCCTTCCGACCGGTAGGGCCCGATAAATTTTTCTCTGTCAGAGTCATATCCTGAAATCTTTTTGTTCGAAGCAAAAAATGAGAGGTCAAAACATCCTGCTTTCGGGGCATATTTGGTTTCGTGAAAAAGCGTGTTTCCTTCGCGCGCAACCTTAGCAATGTTCAGCGTGTACTGAAAATCCGTCATGTCCATCTCAGCTTGCCACAGGCAAAATTCTATATACGAAAAAAGTGTAAGACGTCTTTTTATTTTTGAATTATTTTTAACGCGGAGGGCCCATATTTCAATATTTTCTCCGAGTGGCACGAAATACGTCGCCTTCGTCGCGATCCCCTTGTACTCGGATTTTATAATCGTATATCCCAATCCGTGCCTGCACTCGTACTTGTACGAATTACTTCCAGCTGACGACTTACGACTGAAGACTGACGACTGAATCACCGGTTGCCAGCTGGCGGACCAATAATCGCCGTTTTTAGTGTCGCGAAGATAGATATACCGCCCCGGACGATCAACGGGAACGTTGTTATACCTAAACCTTGTTATTCTCCTGTCCCTCGGATCCTGATGAAAGCTATATCCGCCCGCGGTGTTAGACATAAGAGCGCAGTATTCCTCGCATCCAAGATAGTTAATCCAGGGCGTCGGCGTATCAGGTCTTGTTATAACAAATTCGCGATTATTTTCATCAAAATATCCGTATTTTGGCATTTTGTTTTTTTATCAATGATTACACAGATTAAGAAAAGATTACACAGATTAACTTGTCATCGGCGTAATCTATGTTGCACATTTTATGAGCAGGAAATCTGTGTAATCATATTAATTATCTCGGTGCTTTTTCACCATAAAGTTCTTTTACATAATCCTGGGCAGGTTTATTCTGAGGCGTAAAGCCTCTGTTTTGCTCGCCTCCCATTCTCACGTCAGTTCCCCAATCCCACCAATAGGGCCCATAGAACCATTCTTTTCCCCAAAATGTATCTACAAGCGCCCTGTAGCATAGAACCTGAAGTTCCATATTGACTCCCATTCCAAGCTCATGCTGCCACGGGTGTCTTGCAGCGCCTGAAGCCGAATGATAGCCCACTTCCGGAAAGATGACCGGCTTGTCAATTGTGGCCTGCCACTCTTCTATCTCGGGAACCCATCTTTTCCAGCCTTCCATAAGATCCTCGTATGTAGGTTCGCTCTTGCTTGAAAGCGGAAAATAAGCATCGATTCCCGCGTAATCAAGCACGTCCCAGAATCTTATCTGGAGATATTCCTCGCTCCAATTAGCTGCATAGGTTAATTTACCTTTATAGACTTTTCTGATCGAAGATATAACATCCTTCCAGGCTTCGGTGTGTTCAGCTGTTGTTGTCGAAGCAAGCTCAGTACCAATACAAAGCATTTCCGCATTTGTTTTCTGGGCAATCTTTGCGTAGTGCAGAACAAATTTTTTATAGCTTTCAAACCATTTTTTCCAGTCGGGTTCGCGCATGCACGATATTTCGCCGCGCCAGCCGCCTTCATCTGTGCTCACAAGATCCAGATGCGGTTTTATCATGGCTTTCATCCCAAGGGAGTGCACTTTATCTATGGCACGCTTGATGCTTTCATCCGAGGGGGTATTTGAGGTAGAGTATATTTTGGTTGCAAAACAGGTGTCCTGATACCACGTTGTAAGAACGCTTGCCCATTCCGTATTTATGCTTTTTATTTTCTCGAGCGACGCGTCAGATTTTTTGGTATTGTAGGCGTTTTGGCTCCAGGTTGTGTAGCACATACCTTTTTGGAATTCCGGTTGGACAAAGCTTTTGCCGCTAAAAACATAAACGGCTAAAAGTAACGCCGCCAAAATCGCAACACCGACAGCCAGAGAAAGCACCTTGGCATTCTTATTCATACATACCCCCCTTTGGTAATTTTTTATTTTCCGATTCGTATATTATCTATGTACACCGGGCCCGAATAAACCGGTTGCCGGTTCGACTCGATTCGCACAACAAGCTTTCGTATATCAGCCCTGAAATTTTCGTCGGGAATAACCTTTTTCCAGTCATAGCTGCCGGGCTCGATGCTAGCCTTTACGCTCACCCATTCCCCCGGTATCAGAGGAACTACACGGTTCATCTCGGTAAACTGCCATTTTTCTCCGTAGGTAAGAATTATCTTCGCGCGAAGGCCAAGTGGCGCGTCCTTGGGTATATAAACGTCAACGGCTATCTGGCGGTATGGTGCAAAATCGAGGTACTGCTCAAGCTCCACAAGGCCGGCTGACCACATGCCGCCCGGAAAATTGCATTCAACCTTGAGGCTCGCGGTTCCGTCTATCGCAAAATCTTCAGAGATCTCAATACTTTTGGCAACATAGTCGTCTTTATCCTGGGCCCATGCCGGAATCTCAAAGCCTTCGTTGTCTCTTTCAAAGCTAAAAAGAATACGCTCCTCCACTATCGGCGCCTGCGAGGGCACGGCAATGGTTTCCTGACCTGCTTTTTTCTCCAGGCCTTTTTTCATGGCTAGCGTTGTCTCTTCTTTTTTAGCGCACCCGCCTGCAATTAAACCTAATATAATAAAAACAGTAGTAAAAGTGGCTACACTTCTTCTCATGCTATTTTCCTCCTTGTTTTGTCAGAACCGCGCCTTCGTCCACCGCCGCGGTGGAATCGGTTCCGCCGCCGCGGTGGATCAGCGGTTCTAAATTACTCTGTCAACAAAATATTATCGATATAAACCGGGCCTTTGTAGGCAGGCTTATTCGATGATACTCTTATCGCGATTTTTCTTACGTCAGCCCTGAACTCGTCTGTAGGCTGCGTCCTTTTCCAGTCAGTCGAGCCGGGTTTCAGATTGGCAGATACGGTCGTCCATTCGCCCGGGACGAGCCTAATTGAACGGCTCATTTCGGTCCATTTCCAGCTATCCCCCACCGTAAGCACCATCTGCGCCCTTAAACCTGCCGGACCATCCTCCGGAAGGTATACGTCGCAGGAAAGCGTGCTGTAAGGCGTCCAGTCGAAATACTCAAGCACTTCTATTACGCCACCGGCCCAGCTACCGCCCGGAAAATTAACCATGAGCTCCAGGCTTCCTTTTCCGTCTTTAGCTACCTTTTTGGACACCCCGATCGAGTCACCTACATAGTCTTCCTTTTCGAAAGCCCAATCCGGAATTTCCCAGCCTTCAACGTCCTCCTCAAAGCTGTAGAAAACCTTCCCAGCCGAAAAAGCCTCTCCGGAAACGAAACTTGCGCAAACCGCAAATACCGCTGCGATCAATATCAGCTTCTTCATCAGATACCTCCTTTTTTATACCACTTTTTCACAACTTCTTCTGCTTGCTTATCTTTTATCGTAAATCCCAGAGGACTCCACCTCTCCTGAGGAAAATATTGCCAGAGATAAATTCCTTTAAACCAGGGCCGCCTGGTGAGCGCTTCGAAGGTCGCATCAAGCGAATCTGCCTGCTCCCCTTGGTCCTCGGAGTTCGTAAGCGTGGCCCATGGTTGCTTGTTAGTGCCATCAGAACTTACATAGCCAAGTTCCGTGAAAATAACACTTTTTCCTATTTTATCTTTCTCGAGCCAGGCTTGGATTTTATCCGCGGTTTTTTCCCAGGCCACAACAAGTTCTTCTTTTGTCGGGTCATTTTTCGCCGTAAGCGGGAAATAAGCGTCTATTCCTACAAAATCCACCATGTCCCAGAAATTGACTCCCTCGTGCTCGGTCCAGTTCGCAGCGTAAACCGTGTATCCTTTGTAAATCTTCTTGATGGAGCTTATTATGTCCCTCCACTGAGTTTCCCACGCTGAAAACGTGGTATTCTCAAGCTCTGTTCCGACACAGAATATTTCCACATTATTTTCTTCGGCCATTTGCGCGTAACGAAGAATCATTTTCTTGTAGCTCTCAAACCATGCCGAGCTTCCTATGATATCAACTCTCGGCGTCCCGTCCATACAGTCAACATGGGGTTTCAGCATGACACGAATGCCTAAAAGATGACACATTTTTATAGCGTGGACTATTGCCTCGTCGGTCGGGGTATCCCCTCCCTCGTAATCGTGTGCTACAATTACGGTCGAGTCAACTTCCGCCTGATAAGTTGGGACCATAATTGCGATATAATTTACCCCTATTTCCTTAAGGTGCGCGAGTTCCAGGTCCGACGCAATAGAGCTCATCTCGTTCGCACTCCATGAAGTGTAGACAACACCCTTTTGAAATTCCTGCTCGTCCACAGGTAGAAGAGGCGTTTTAAGCCGGGCTATTTTTTCTTCGAGCTTATTTTTCTTCTCCCCGAGATCTTTCTTGGGAGCAGGCTCTTTTTCGCCCGGATTATAACTTTTAGGCCCGTACATCTCGAATTCCCAGATCGAGACCCCCCATTGCGGATTATAGCGTTTTAAGCATGATATTTTAACGAATTGCACCCTGCGCGGCGCAAAAAGGATCTCATCCACTCCTCCGTTCTGGCTCTCCATAGATATTAGTTTTTTCCATTTTTTTCCGTCCTGCGAGATAAATATTTCGTAGTCTGTAGCGTATGCCGATTCCCATTTTATTACGATTTTACTCAAGACTTTTGGTTTCGAGAGATCAAAGGCGATCCACTCATTATCCCTGCCAAGCTCCGAGGACCAGCGCGTCAGCATATCCCGATCGACCGGTGCCATGGCGTCCGGCTTCGGCGCCCAGTCAGGCGTCGTATCAAAACTCGATGCTTCGGCATCCATAACCTGGAGATAGACAATCGGCTCGTCCTTCGCCACATCAAGCTTCTCTTCTTTCGCGCAGGAAGTGAGCACAAATAAACAAGATATAATAATCCATAAGGTTTTAAGCTTTGCGCTTTGGTTTTTCACTTTTCGCTTTTCACTTTTCGCTTTCATCCCTATCCTTTCAATTGCGTTAAATATACGCCTTTAATAATGTACTTCTGAAATATCAGAAATACCACCAGCATCGGGACGGTCGCTATTACAGCCGCTGCCATCAGCATGTTGAAATTTGTGCTTGTCTGGCTGCTTAATACGGTCAGCGCAAGCGGGATAGTCCGCATGTTCCTCGTGCTGGTTATGACCATGGGCCACACGAGATTCCCCCATTGTTGTATGAAGGTAAATATCGCCACCGTTGCCAATACCGGTTTTATAAGAGGCAGTATAACGTGCGTATATATTCTAAGTTCCCCGCAGCCGTCTATTCTCGCCGCGTCAATAAGATCATCCGGTATGCTATATATGAACTGGCGGCTTAAGAATATGGCGAAAGCGCCCCACCCCATCGTGGGGATAATAAGTCCTTTAAAGCTATTGAGCCATCCTAGGCTCTTCACCAGAAGAAATCCCGGTATGATATTCACCTGCCATGGTATCATAAGAGAGGCCAAAAATAAGAAAAATATTTTGTCCCGGCCCCAAAATTTATGTTTGGCAAAAGCGTATCCCGCGAGACTGCAGGCGAAAACCTTGAAGATCACAACCGATGCGCAAACGAAAAGGCTGTTAAGAATATACCGAAACATCGGGATAATCTCAAGCAAGTCCCGGTATGGCTCTATAGTCGGGCTTTCCACGTAAAACTTCGGGGGATAAGCCTGTATCTCTGCCAGCGGCTTGAATGACGTTATAAGCATCCAATAATACGGGACGAGCATCGTGAGCATTACCGCGATGAGAAATAAGTATATAATGACTATTGTAAGTTGCGGTTTCCTAAATTTTTTCACTTTATTTTCCCGCCCTGACAGCTGACGACTGACGACTGATAACTGGCATTAATACTCTACTTTTGATTTCACGAATTTTATATTTATGAACGTGAGCGTGAAAATTATGAAAAACAGGATATACGCCATGCTTGAGGCGTACCCCATCTGGAACTTGTTAAATCCTTTATCGAAAAGATACGGCACCGCCGTAAGCGCCGAGTCCAAAACGCCACCCAGCTGGCCGCCGCCTCCGCCGGTCATAAGGTAGACCTGCTCGAACACCTGAAAAGACACGATCACGCTCATTATGCTCACGAAAACAATGGTCGGCTTTAAAAGCGGAATCGTTATTCTGAAAAATTTGTGCCAGTAACCGGCGCCGTCAACTTCAGCCGCCTCGTACATAGCGTGCGGGATTGTCTGGAGGCCCGCCAAAAACAATATCACGTTATATCCCAAGCCCGCCCATATGCTCATTATAATGATAGATGGAAGTGTCCATGTAGGGCTCAGGAGCCAGTCGACCGGCTTCAAGCCCAGCTTTATCACGATAAAATAGTTTATAAAGCCGTACTTTTCGCCGGCAAAGAGCCATCGCCACATAACAGAAGAGGCCACGATCGAGGTAACCGTAGGCAAAAATAAAACGCCCTTAAAGAAGTTCTTAGCCTTTATGCGCTGGTCTATGGCTACTGCCAGAATAAGCGCAATACATATTCCGAAAGGCACTACTCCGATAACGTAAACAAGTGTGTTTTTTATCGCCTTCCAGAACCGCGCGTCCTGTAAAATTATCGCCTTATAATTGGCCATGCCTACGAATTCCGCGGGTTGTATGACATTATATTTGGTAAAGGATAGAATAAATGACGCTATGGCGGGCCCGAGTACAAAAATAAGAAAAAGAATAAACGGCGCCGCTATGAAGATGTACGACATCTTCTGGCGGTTTAATTCCTGTAGAAACGGTTTTTTATTCATTATATCCCGTATTTAGCCGCGTACTTTTTAAGCATTTCTATCGCAACCGGCACATATTCGAGCTCTTCGCCTTTTCCCTCGTATTCGACGTTCAGAAATCCCCTGTAGTTAGCATTTTTTATTATTTTGAATATCTTATCGAAATCAAATTCCTTTTGCGAGCCATTTTTTTCTATATCGTGTACTTTCGCGTGCATATGTGTCGCAAAAGTAATCGATTTTTTAAGCGCAGCGTACGGGTCAGGATCCATGTAATTTCCCGTATCAAGATTCAGCTTTACCCAGGGGGAGTTTACATCATCCAGAAGCTTGTGGGTTTCGATGGATGTTGGGAGATACCCTCCGTCATTATGAGATTCTATCGCAAGGGTTATGCCTTTTGTCGCGGCGTATTTAGCGCATTCGCTTATGCTTTTAACAACCTTGGGCCAAAGTTCTTTATGCCGCTCTTTCGGCGCCCACCCGGCGAATATGCGAAGATTGGGAGCGCCTAAAATATAAGCTACGTCGGTCCAGCTGTTTACGTTGGCAACCTCAGCCTTCTCATCGGAAGCTTTATCCTTTCCGAAAGAATTACCGGGAGAAACCGCTGATATGGTAATTTCGAGGTCTGTCGCCAGCTTTTTTATTTTTAAAAGATAATCCGGGTCCTTGCTTTTTAAATGCACGTCTATTATGTCTATGCCGCCTACTTTTAAATCGTCGGCGCATACTTTTAAAAGTTTCTCGAGGTCCATCTTACCTGAAGCAAATGTGCGGTTATAGCTCCAGCTGCATAATCCCAGCTTCATACGTACCTCACTTTTACCCAGCGCCCCTTCGCTGCTGAATCATACGCTGCAAGTATTACAGACATTGAGCGCGCAGCATCAACTCCTGTGACAAGAGGATTTTCTTTTTTTATAACACAATCTATGAAGTGATGGACCGCGTTTTCCCATCCCGAGCCCGATTCTACCGTGGGATGGATATCCTCAAGAACGTTGTTGGGGTCGCTTCCCTCGCCTATTGTCGCAAGCCGCACTGAAACGGGACGTTCCGTGCCGAGAGAAGTGCGAATTTTGCCTTTTTCGCCATAAATAGAGGTCGTCACCTCATACGGCCTCGTCGTCCAGCTCGCCTCGAACTGACCGAATGTGCCGTCTTCAAAGCGCATCAAGATACTTCCGTTATCATCCACGGGCCACGGCTTCTCGAGCGTCTTTATGTTAGCAGAGACTTCGGCGACCTCTTTTCCACCAAACCAGCGCAAAAGGTCGAGCATGTGGATGCCTACATCTATCATCGCTCCGCCTCCGGAAAACTTTTTATCGCTAAACCACCCCTGATCCCCGCCGGCCCAGTATTCAGGGCCTGCGTGGCCTATGCGGCCCTTTATCGTGTTGATTTTTCCGAGCAACCCTGTATCTATGAACTTCTTCGCCGCCTGATGAACCGGGTCAAATCTCTGGGTTTGTTCAACCATAAAAATAACGCCGCTTTTCTTAGCGGCGTTTATCATATTCCCGGCGGCTTTGTTTGATATTGTTATAGGCTTTTCTACGAGGATGTGTTTTTTTGCTTTCGCGGCGCCTACGGCTATTTCTTCGTGCACATAGTTTGGTGTATTGACAAAAATGACGTCAATGTCGCTTCTCTTTACAACGCTTTTCCAGTTAGTTGCGATATCAGCGCGATCTAGTTTGAATTGCCCGGCCATTCTTGAGGCTTTTTCCTTAACTATGTCGCATAAAACCGCTACTTCCGTCTTTTCTCTGTAATTAACCAGATTCGGAAGGCTCGCGCGTTCAGTTATCTTGCCGCATCCTATTACTCCGACTCTTAGTGCCACTGGTTCACCTTATTTTATAAAGTTTATACAAACTACTGACAAAAAACGCCCTTATATTTATAAGGGTATATGATAATATTATAAGCTAATATGGATATATTGTCAATTTAGAAATGTTCGGGCTGCAGGTCTCAAGTCGCAGGTTTCAGGCTACAGGCTTTAATTTTCTGTCCTATTACAGCCTGCAACCTGTAACCTGAAACTTGTAGCTTGAAACCACTTAAAAGCATATTCTTCTTTGAAGCTTCGCCGACTTGTATATATTCCACACTATATTAAGCGTTTCGAGGCCGTTTTGGCCGGTTATTTCGGGGTTTCGGCCGGTTTGAAGGGCGTTATAAAACTCCTTTATTTGAATAGAATGGCAAAATCCCCAATAGTCCTTGACACCTTTACCATAATCTATATATTGACCTTTTTTAGGGGCGGCTTTAAGTGCCTTTCCTGAATAAAAATCGATTCTTGCTGAATTTTTTACTATCTTAACCCTTCCCTTCTCGCAATCCAGCTCAATTTCAGTATGGTCATCGTAGGGGTAGTAGTTTATGAGGTAAAAACATATATAAGCGCCTTTTTTATACTTAATCAATCCTTCGGCCAGGTCTTCCACCTTGACTTCAGGATGCATTCTATTAGCAATGTGCGCTTCAACATATTCTACTCTATCATTTATTATCCAGTTCAATACATCTATAAAATGTATTGACTGATCTATCAGGACCCCGCCGCCTTCTTTATCCAGGGTGCCTTTCCAATCACTTTTTGTGTAGTAGCCCTTGGGTTTATGATAGGAGACTATAAGCTTCACACCCTTTATTTTACCAAGGCTTCCGTTAGAAACACATTTCTTTGCGAGCTGCGCTCCGGGATTATAGCGGTTTTGCGATATTACGCCTAACTTTACCCTGTTTTTGCGGCATATTTTTATCATTCGGGAGGCATCTTTGGGATTTATGGCTATGGGTTTTTCGCACAATACATTTATTTTGCGTTTTGCAGCCTCTATGGCCATCTCGGGATGAAGGTAATGCGGGGTAAGGATATGAACGGAATCGAGCGATTCCTCGTCGAGCATTTTCTTATAATTGGTATAGTATTTACACCGGTATTTTTTAGCTGTCTTTTTGGCTTTGGAAGGTATTTTATCGCATATTGCGACTATTTTGACAGCTTTGATGTGTCCAAGAGAAGCCGCATGCATAGGAAAGATGTTGCCGCAGCCTATTACGCCTACCCTAAATTGTTTCATAAACGCAGTTACTTAAACTGTACCTCTACGCGCTTCGAGTTGTTTCCGGATTTCCTCGCTTTTTCGTTTTGTGAGCGGCACGCGCATAACAAAAATAATAGCGATGATGAGGCCCACGATCGGCAAAAAAGCCAGGCTCGAACGAATCCAGAATATGGTCTCAGGCGCCTGCACCTTAAGCTTCCAGGTAAAGCCCGCCCATGTCAAAATAAGGCCGGAAAAATAATACCCTAATGAATTTCCCAGTTTAAGAATATAAGAAGCGCAGGCAGTAAAAGAACCTTCCCTTCGTTCATGCGTATTAAGCTCATCGTAGTCAATAATGTCAGCGCCGATAGAACTATGCAGCATCCATAGAGAAGCCGCGCACATTCCCATTAAACACGACGCGACCGTTTGCAGCCAGAGGATCTTCGGTGTATATAAAAACCAGGAACCGCCGTAACCACATATGCCTATGAGGCAAGCTACCACTGCTGCCTCTCGTTTGCCTATTTTGTGCGACAGAACTGCATGGAAAGGAACCCCTATAAGGCCGCCCAGCATAAAAGCCACGCCCATCCAAAACTGCCAGTTATCTCCGACGATTTTGTCGCCGCCGGCTACATAAAAAACCGTGGCATAGTAACCAAGTGAGCCCACCATGCTCGTGCTCAAAATAAAAGCCCCGCCCATAACGACCATCTGACGGAACGGCTTACACTTAAGGGTCGCACCAAAGGAGCTAAGAATAGAGATTTTCTCTTTAACTTTTACCACCACTTTCTCATAGTAGCGTTCTTTAACTCTAAAGAAAATGATTATGGCAAGAACAGCCATTACTATACCCAGTATTGCTGAGTAGACCTGCAGCCCCAGGAGCACATTCTTTTGTCCTGTTCCCGGAATAAGAAACCAGGCAAGGTTTGTAAACCGCAAAGCATAAAAATTTCCGAGTTCAGCAATCTTTTGGGCCATGCTGCGATAGGCCATGATAGAGGTGCGCTCTTCATAATCAGGTGACATTTCATTACTCAAGCTATAGTAAGGCACGGTAAAGGAGCTAATTATGGGAATATAAATCATGTTGGAGAGTATCATGTACCAAAACATCACGGACACGCCAAGGAATTTCATCTCCGCCCAGGAGGGCGACACTAAAAACAATATCGGCAGGGAGAGCCCGCTTAAAATACCGGCGATTAAAATAAAAGGCCGGCGGCGACCGTGTCTGGAACGCAAATTATCAGAAAACCACCCAACCAGAGGATCAACAATGGCATCAAAAACCCGGATCAACGTAAGGGCCAAACCTACCAGCCATGGCGCAACGCCCAAATACATGTTAAAAACCGCAAAAGCAACAGACGCGTACAACCAGAGGCCCCACATGTCAACTGCCGTACCAAGACTATAGAATATTTTTGTGGAAATTGGAAGACGATCGCGCAGGGGCTTCTTTCCGTTAGCAATATTAGCTTCTTGCATTATATTTCCCCTTTTTTACTTTCTGCAAATTAATCTTAACGAAGACCGTGATATCTTTTTCCGGCACGGCAAGCTTCAATAAGCTTTTCTACGCTTGTGGTAGCCACGCACTGAACTGAATCAGCGCCGCCGTAATAAAGTTTAACTTCGCCGTTATCTTCCGCTATAGCCCCGCAGGTAAACACAACGTTCGGAGTTTGCCCGGCAAGTTCGTATTGCTCCTCGGGAATTAGAATCGCGTCTTCAGACATAGCTTTAACTTTTGACGGATCTTCCAGATCTAAAAGGCAAACGCCCAATTGATAAACATAATGCGAATGACATTGAGTGCGCACTCCATGAAAGATATTGAGCCACCCTTCGGAAGTTTTAATAGGAACCGCTCCTGCTCCGACTTTTGTCCAGGCCCAGCGAATCCCCTCCCAATTCCTGAATACACATTTACTCTTTCCCCAAAAGATCATATCCGGAGAAAACGATATCCACATATCTCCGTTACCGGATCCTGTGTTTGGCCTATCAAGGCGCGCGTAAAGTCCGCCTATCTTCTCCGGAAAAAGCACCCCATTGCGGTTATCTACTTCAGAAATGAATCCTAACCACTCAACTTTCTTAAAGTCCTTTGTCTTTACGAGGCTAAGCCGGCAAGTATAGCCCGAATGCGCGGCATGAACCATATAATACGCGTCCCCGATCTTTGTCACGCGCGGATCATAAATCATGGATTCGCCGTATTTCTTAAATTCCGGATTATTGTAGGGCATATCTACCGGTTTTGGCCATGGTTTAAAATGATATCCGTCAGTGCTTTCCGCGACCCAAAACTGGTCAAAGAGAGCCGAATTCTCGACCCGGCAAACCATAATATACTTACCATCGTGTTTCACTATGCCGGAATTAAAAACATATTTAATATCGGCCTCTGCGGGAAAATCCTCGCCTGTTAAGATAGGATTCCCCTCATACCGCTTGCATATAGGATACTTGCTTGTTTTCATGTCTGATTTCCCCTCTTTGCGTACTGTTTTCATTAAGCGCACCTCTATCCTTGCATGGTAAGGCGTGAGTTTACCATAATATTAATATAGCGTCAATATGAAACGCGCAAAAAAGTAGGGGAGGCTTAAGCCTCCCCTACTTTTTTATTGCTAACCTTCCTAGCCCTGTATTCGTCCGCCTTCGCCACAATTGCTTTCGCGTGTGGCTTCGGCGGGATTAAATTCGCGCTTATGATTTACGCTTCTTTCAGTCGCGTAAATCATGCGCTCATTTAATTACACGCTCCAGAGAATCTCTCTGCGCTTGTGCATGTCGTCCGCAGCGTTAAACGGCTTCGCAGGCAACTTAATAAGCAGCTTCGTTATAAGTTTTACTATGTTGCTTACGAGCGCGTCGGGATCCATCATTTCTTCTTCCGACATCATTTGATCAAACGGCATCATGAGCATAAGATCGTTCAGGCTTACTGACCTATCTGTAAACTGGCTCCACAAGCTCTGTAAATCGAGCGCAATAGATGTTTGCTCTTTTATGTCGTCAACTGTTGTTGCTGCCGCAATCATGGCCATTGCTTCTATTTCCCGCGCAAAAAACCACCCTTTGCCCCTAAGTTCCATATCGCTTAGTTCTGGAAGAGGCATTTTCTTAGCGCGAAGGCACAATTTTCTGAATTTTCCTGATTCACCTATACTAATAGCTCGTAGGTTTTTGGCTGTTGCCAGGATAAATGGGATCGCGTTCTCATTAATTCTCTTGAGTATTCTTTGCCTCTCTGTCTGATCGCTCAACCCTTTTGCTCCGCTATAGTCCACTATCTGGACCTCTGCGCCTAATGCTCTCCAGCGCGCTTCTGCTTCCTGTATACCGCCGTTTGAGTACATGCGGTCATCAGCTATAAGGGCAACTTTAAGGCCTTTAAGGGCTCCCAGGTGTTTCTCGAGTATACTCGGTGTCGCGTATATTGCTCTTTCTTCCTGAAGCGGTGAATACTGCATATAAATTTCAGCCGGGCCTTCAAGGACTTTTATGATATAATTACCCGTATGAGCCGGCATAGGACGTTCATCGCCTTTTTCCAGCACAGCGATTTCTTCGGCATTTTCTCCTACAAGTTTCACTTTGCCTTCTTTTACAAATAGCGTGTGTTCGCGCTGCGCGACCAAATTATCGCTCGGCATGGCCCTTACTATATTAAATCTTTCGAATACACCGTTTGCTTCTACTCCTAAAAGTTCGAGCCCGGGAGCTTGCGCATCACTAATTGGAGGCATATCTTTTTCAGCTTCCAGAAGAAGCGGTTTAGAAGGAGCTCTTTCCACGGATATTTCGCGTAAGCGGCTTTGTGTTTTTTGTTCGCCTGTCGGCGACACAGCATACGCGCCGGGGGAACTTTTTCGATGATCGCTTATTAAACGATCGATCTCTTCGTCGGTAAGCGGCTCACCGGTAGGTTCGAGAGTCGGGCTAGCAGCACTCGATAAACCAATAGGTTTAATTTCCGTATTTTCAAAATTAAATATTTCCTGCCATAGAAGAGGTTCCGCGGCTATTATTGAAGTAGGCATGGCGTCAAAAAGATGCAGAAAATGAACGCCTTTATCTTTAAGAGCTTCGATAAGATCATCATCCATCACTGAAAACGTTTGCCCTCTTTCAACGAGGCCTACCGGAACAGGTATGCCGACAGGAGTGTCTTTCATATACATCGGAACATTCCTGTCCAGCGCCTTTCCAATATCTATATACGCTTTTTCGCCAGTTACTGTAACATGAATAGTCACTTTTCCATTAACTGTTTCTTTAACCACTACTTTCTGATCAGCCGGTCGATACGTTATTTCACGTTTCACTTCCTCTGTTTTACCATTGCCCCAATCATAGCGCCTATCGCTATGCAATATTAGCGCATCTTCCAATAGCTCCATGCTCTCGCGTAAGTTATGCTCTCCGTTTTTACCGAAGGTTCTGCTGTATGTTTCCTCTTCGCCATATTGTTTTTTGCCCAAAACTTGCATTATTTCCCGTATTGACTTTGGCACAAATTTTGTTGTTTCAGTTAATTTCTTTTTTTCAGCGACAAAATCTCTTATTATCTCGGGATATATTATCAAGCGCCATTCATCAAGCTCTAATGTGCGCTCCATTGTTCCAGCTTCCGTATAATCTCTTAATTGTGGTGCGTTTCCTGACGGCCTCATGTGGAAAACTTCTACCTTACTGTCTTTTGTCTTAAAATACATTCTTAGGCCATCGAGAAAATTAATACGGGTTATCTGGCCAAATGTCCTTTCATCTGTAAAGTAGCTTTTTAATTTCTCTCTTACTGATTGCATATGCTTTGTAAGCTCTGCATCGGCCTCATTTTCTTCCTTTTGCCCCATGAACGTATAAGATACGCTACCGTTTTCATTGAATATGACCTCACCTATATTGAAATCACGCGGTGAGAAACTTCTTATCATGGCCTGGCCTAACGGCGCTGTATATTCGTTAGCCATCTGGATGGCAAGTTCGACCTGTTCATCTGTATAACTAACGCGTGCTAATGCCTCAAAATCTGACCTGGCTAATTTGTTATCTATAAGGCCTGACCATGAAAAACTTGAATACTTTCCTCTGAATCTGTTATAAAAAAGCTCGGATATAGTCCTACCCTCTTCCTTGGCAAGATGAAATGCGCAAATCAAAGAAAGCATAGCGTCTCTTGTGGGAAGTGCTTTTAAAATACCATTCCCGAGTTGAATATCAGTACCTGTTAAGAATCCTCCGTTTCGCTCAAAACCTACAACTATTGCGTCCGGGTGCTCTTTTTTAATACTCTCAAAAGTGTCTGTCATCTGTTTTGCAACATAAGGTGAGCCTACTCTCACCTTATGGACATGCATCTTCTTATCTTCGAATCTTTTGATTACGGCTTCGTTGGTGCTGGCTGTGACAACTACATGCATTTCTTTGTCTGGATTATATTTCTGTATATATTCGCATGTAAGATAAGATAGCTTGTCGCCATAATTGAAAACTCCGTTTTCGTCAAACATGCCCGGCCTGTCGCTGTCGCCGTCTGAAGTGCTAAGACCTAATAATTTTCCTCCTTTTTCCTGAACTTTTCGTCTTAACGTACTGGTAAGTTTCCTCGCTACATCTTGAACCGCCGGCTTAATATCCTCTGTATCTACGGCCCAGTCCCATCTTTCTTTTCTGCCTATGGAATGCACCCTTGCACCGAGCGCCCTTAAAATGCGAGGAAGAAGTTTTCTTCCTACAGACGTATGCTGCCAGTACCCTACATCTATGCCATCTAAAATCCCTCTGCCAAAGGCGTCTATATATCTATTAAAATACATCTCTTCTGCTTCTGTGTTAGTCTCTTTCATTATTCTGTCGGTGTCTCTCAATAGTTTTCGTTGTAGCGCATTAAGATCTTTCGAGTTTTTAAATTTACCGTTTTCATCAAACATGCTGTCTTCTGCTCTAAGACGATACTCTATCTCCATAAGTTCTCTAACGTGCGTGAGAATCCTGCGTTCATGCTCTTTTAATACCTCGTGGCGTCGCAATGTGGGCTTAAATCCGTGCCACCTTCCGAATCCCAATAATTTGTGCAGAATTTTGTCTATAGTCGTATCTTTGTCAAATTGGACATGACTTGCCGTGCCCGTTACGGTCTGCATCGGTCCTGATTCGTTATACAAACCATAATATGTAATTGCAGGGGTGGGCATTTCTTTGGCGTAGAAAGGAACGCGTTCCATAGCCTCCGTTGCCACCATTATTGCTCTTAGAAGTTCAGGTGATGTGGGACGGCGATCAGTGGTAAAGGCAATTGTGCTTCCCGGCTCACTTTCACCCATTTCAGTGAAAAAGCTGATAAGCCCCTGCATAATGGCATAGCACTGGATATCATTTAAAAATTCCATTATGGTTCTTACGCCGCTTGTCCCAAAAGGACCTTTGGGGAAGTTTTCTACGCAGTGTTCATATCTTTTGTTTCTGGTCATTTTATTTACGGTAATTTGTATTTTATCCGGCCCGTGTTCTTTTAATAATCTCACAAATTTCTCCTGTATCTTTCTCGTATTGCACCCCTGCAGGCTATTTACAAAGTCTTCCTGGAACTGGTCCTGGTCAAGAGCAGGATTTCTTCTTAATTCTTGTCTTAGCGCCTGTATATATGTCTGATAAGTCTGATTGTTTTGTCCATCGAAACCATTCGCTATGTCAAGATGAGCCAATTCATGATTTGCCAATGTGAGAAGCTCTTCTTCGTTTAAATTGTCATAAAATAATGCGTCCAAATGCGCCTGTAACAAACCGTTCCCGCCCCGGCCGGGGTGCACATTAAAAGGAAGTCCTGCGGCTCCAAGAGCATCCAAAAGCCCTTCATGCCTTACAAAAGCAAATCCCTCTCTTGCTCTTGAAAATTCTATCACCTTTGTTTTACCTGAATTTAATCGTTCCCGGGTGAAAAAATTCCGTAATATAGTATCAAATATCGGAATTTCGTCGTCGGTTAAGATTCTTTCGCCTGTTGGATGTTTTCCAGGACTATCGCTATCTGATGCTGTGGTTGCTTTATCAAACATTTTACTTATTAAACCGAATATATTATCACCTTTTATTATAGTAATGCCCAAGCTGGTTAGCACTCTTTGCCTTACGTCTCTTTCTAATGCATCGTTCTTGTCCTTATCGCATTTCATTCCTCGTATGCCAACAGTGTGATCCAGAATGTTTTTTTCTCCAAATGCATATTTATTATGTCCGAATCTAACCCTGTCAGACATTTTCATTGCTGCTGTCGTATCGTTAGGTTTCGGATTATAAGAGATGGGCGCCCTTAGGCGGGTTTGGCCCTTGTAAAACCTGTTATCACTTATTTGGGGCCTGAATACATCGCATACGATTTCTTTTTTCGCTTTAACAGGCTTTGCATCAATTACATTATGAACAAAACTTGTATCCGCGCTTATTGTTGCCGTGCTTCTTGTAATGTAAGATTTTTTAGCTTTTATTTTCCCTTGAGAATGAGTAACAACACTATTTTCTATATCTGAACCGGGTAAAAGAACGCAGTTCTGCACAATAGCGTTATGGATTTTTACTCCATCGCCTTCCCACCCATTGATCACATCTTCTCTTGATAAAACTATATGTTTCTCACCAATCCAGAAATTACATATATTGGCATCTGTTATTCCCCCTCGTCTTCTTATGTCTTCAGCAAGCACTCTTTCATTAATTGTCGGCTCGCGTGAGGGGGCTAATTTTCCGTGTAAGTCTATCTTGATAATATTATGCATAAGATCGGCTAATGCTAACAGTTTTTTATTCATAACATCGCGTGCGCCTCTATATGTCCACCATTCGGTATTTTCTCCAAGACTTATCGTGCCTATGGTCCTCATAAGATCATTAAATATATCCAGGTTGTCTCTATTTAGCAGGAAAAACTCTATTACTTCTGTCACATGAGGCAACTCTTCGTCCCTTTGCGTCATGCCGCGATGCTGCTCTACTTCGTCTAATTTTATACGCGTCATGGAGCCCAGGCGGCTCCTAATAACTTCTACAGCATCAGCAAACACCCTCTCCTTTAACTCTATGGTTTCCGGGTTTGAATTTTCATTCGCATCGGCTTCATACCTTCTGAACGTCGCGGGAGCATCTATGCCTTCTAGTATTCCCGGATCGTCTACAATAGCTTGCAGCAAAATTGTAAGCGGCCTGGTAAAGCGAGGATCTAAGTCTCTTTTCCATTTTTGATTAAATTCACCTGTTTCTATGTATTTATCTATGATAGAAACTCCGTCATCATCTTTTTTATTAAGGTAATACTCCCAAACCGCAAGCGTCATAGTATTATTCATACTGAAAGAGCCAAAATCGAGTCCGCTGCTTGGAACACCTTTTAATGTATCATAGAACTTCTGATCTTTATCATTTTCTATTATAAAGTCACCGTTTCTTTTGATAACTCCTCCAGCCTTTTGATTGGGGTAAAACATATTTATAAATCCATTCCCATCCATCCCAAGCTTACCAAATTGCCAAAGCAGTGCGAGCAGCTCCTGTTTCGGGAGATCCCAGTTTATAGGAACAAAAAATTTATCAAACGGGGCATTTACTCTCTTAATGCTCCCATGATCTATCGTTCCGAACGCCAGCTGGCTCACCCAGAATGTATCTACTCTTCTCTTGTCATTGGTCCTGGCAAAATCTAAGCTATTTAACATAACTAATGGTAAAAGTGTTCCGTTTATTGCATTATTTTGCGCGTCCCGATAAACTCCCAGTATATCCTGTTCAGCCCTTACGTTGCTAAGCGACTGCGGAAATGGGCTTGCGCGCGATGCAAGGCCGGCAGCGTGGAACACTGCTATTTTTTTCTTATTATCTTTCATAATAGCTTTTAAGTCTATGCCTTCTTTCAGGCCCTCTCTATATGCTCTTTCCAGCGCTCCTATATGGCAAAATATTTGGCCGCTTTCACCGGAAAAATCAATAGAGATAATTTTTGTATTCTTTCCCGCAAAGATTCTCTCGGCTTGTTCTTTTCTATACCTGGCCTCTTCCTTGTTGATCGAGCATATTATTATAATGTCATATCCTTCATAAGGCGTTTCTGCAAGCACTCTTTTCGTGCGGTCAATATTTGCTCTTATTTCGTATATATTTTTGATAAATTTATCTAGCTCTTCCTGAAGTTTTTTCTTGCGTTCTGTTGCGCCTTCCCCGCTTATTTCCTTATTTTTTTCTATGATATAGTCCCGCACGGATTTTCCGTATTCAGCATCTTCTAATAATAGACTTTCCATATGTCTTACGTGGCCAAGCCTTGCCATAATTGGCCTGATATCGCATCCTGGTGTGTGATTAATAAAGCTTTCTTCGGTTTTGCCTCTTGGAACGATTATAAGTCCCATGGCAATCTGTATATGCGTTTCCTCATGTCTGGCTACAGTGTCTTTTTCTTCAGGCGTCAATTTGTCAAATACTGATTGTTTTATGTAATAATATCTCTTTACATTTTTCACGTAAGTTTCAGGTTTACTTCTATCATAAGAGTATCTTGAGCGCCTGGTTCCCGGGTGACATCTAACATCCTGGGGCGCACTATACCTGGTTGCAGCGCTTTTACAAATTCTATCATTAAGAACCACAAATTCCCCACCCGTTGCATTATTTGTTTCCCTTCTTACCACGCCATTTCTTCTTATTGTTAATGCAATTGTTTTATCAACGGCATTACGTTCATGCCTTTCAAGCGGCATATCAATGTGTTCTATGCGGATTGCGCCGCTACCAGGGCTTGTAAGCACGCTTTGAAATTGCTTTCTTATCATTTCATCCATGCCATTGAGAGCCCTTTGCGGTAGGCTTACTTCTCGCGCTCTTTGGGTAAAGGCATGTATGAAAGCGTCCTGTAATACATTGTCGGCATTTTCTATACCGCTTTCTCTGATTTTCGCTAAATATATGCTTACATATTTCCTAACCCATTCTCCTTTTATCCTTCGCAGTCTATCTTCTATGCTTTCTCCGCCTTCTATCCTGTCAACGCCACGGGCCAGTTTTCTAACCGCTTCCGCATCCAGGGCCAGTCTTGAGATAACGTACGGAGCGAGAAGGCTATCGTCTTTTCTCGGCGCAGCGCTTTCTACCAAGAGCTCTTCAAAAGGTGTTTTTTGATTGGTCAGTACCTGTATATAAGGAGACTCTACGTCTTTGGTTATGTTTGGGCACACCACAACGTATGAGGTACCTTTCTTTTTCAGAAGCTCAGTAATGCCGTCTGTGTGGAAACCGCCCGATATGAGAACTGCCACGTCTGTCTTTTCCGATTTCATTGTTTTCAGGGTATTATCCACAAGCGTTCTGTCGCGTTTTGTGGCAATCTCGTAGAAATCTTCGAGCTTTGGAAGGTTCTCCTTTATGAATTCCGACGGCTCTTCTACGTCGTAGGCCAGGTTGTAGCGCGAGACCTTTGATCTTACGAAATCCGTGAAAAATTCCGGGTTGAATTTATCTCTATTCGCCCTGTAATAAGCAAATTCCCTGTTGGAAAGTTTGATATCTATGAGCCCGAGAAGTATGTTCACGTTATCCCAGCATGCGCTTAAGTTCCGCTGGTCGTCGTTCTCGAAAAGTTTTTCTTTTACGATGTTTTTGATGTCTTCTATTTCATTGAAGAGGTTTTCATTCTCAATGCGGGCATAGAGTTTCGTGTAAATAACGTAGTTTGAGAGATTGGGGTAATCCTTGGTGAGGTCAACATCATGGGTTTTCGTGATATCCCTCAAATACCCGTAATATTCATCAGGGCCGAGCTTCCCGGTCTTAAATGAAAAACTCCGGACAACAAGCTCTTCAAGCTTATCTTTGGCAAGCTCCTTTGAAAGCTTATCAATTAAACCTGAGCGCTCTCCGTCGACCGTATCAAAATCTATTTTATCTTCGTAAACAAGCGTATATATCAGTTTCGAGAAATTAGGGTATTCCTTAAGATTTATGCTGTAGCGTTTGAGTTTCAGGCTTAAAATTTTGGCGTAATCCGAAAGGGTTATTTCTTTGTCTTTATATTCTTCT
>JADHYN010000036.1 GCA_016782425.1 Candidatus Omnitrophota bacterium | reverse complement strand
CCTTTTGGGATTTCACATAAGGTACCACTGCAGTAATTTCATGGAGACCGTTAAGCTGGAAATGGAAGCAAGGATTGACACCGAAAGGACATCCGTTGTTTATGGGGGGCACGAGACGCTTGTGAGGGCATTTCCCATAAGCGTGGACTTTGCGGAAATATCCGAGCAGGCCGAATCAAAAGAAGTTAAAAGCGCGATGAAAAAATTAAGGCACGAATTTTCGATAGAAAATAACGTTTTTATTATGGTCGGCTTAGACAGAATAGATTACACGAAGGGCATAGTTGAGAAAATTCGGGCAGTGGACCGCTTCTTCGAAAAATTTCCCGAATATAAAGGCAAGGTCACGTTCGTTCAAAAGGGTGGTTTAAGCAGAATGCATATATCCGAATACAAAGAGCTGAACGATATCTTAAACAGGCTGGTCGAAGAAGTAAACTGGAAACATTCTACCGAAAAGTGGTACCCGATTCTACTTATCAGGCGCCACATGTTGAGAAAAGAGATTATTGCCTTATATAAGATGGCAGACGCGTGCCTGGTGAGCCCTTTGCACGACGGAATGAATCTGGTCTGTAAAGAGTTTATAGCGGCGAAAAACGACTTAAGCGGCGTTTTAATCTTGAGCCAGTTTACCGGCGCAGCCAGGGAACTGGACGATGCGATATTCGTAAATCCTTACGACAGGGAGAATTTCGCCATAACGCTGAAAGAAGCCGTAGAACTTCCCGATTCAAAAAAGAAAAAAAGGATGAAACGCTTAAGAAGCGTCGTAAAGGAAAATAATATTTACAAATGGGCGGGAAAATTCTTAGAAGAATTAAAAAAGATTTAGCGGCACGAATTAAGGGCGCGAAAAGAGTAATATTTTTCCTGGATTACGACGGCACGTTAGTCCCCATCAAGAAGAGACCATCCCTCGCCAAAATTCATAAAAATACAAAAAACCTCCTTAAGAAACTGGCAAATACTCCTCCTGCAAAAATTTTCATCATAAGCGGCCGCTCATTACAAGACGTAAAAAAGTTGGTCGGCATAAAATCCCTCTACTATATAGGCAACCACGGCATAGAACTCGAGGGCCCCCGCTTAAAATACCTAAACAAATCAGCAAATGCTTTAAAAACTTTTATGCAAAAAAGTTGCCAAATGCTGAAAAAGAGGGTACACTTAAGGGGTGTTGTTTTAGAAGACAAAACTTATACCTTGAGTTTACATTATAGACTGGTTGATCCGGGCAAAGTGAAGGACCTAAAAAAAGTTTTTTTTGAAACCTTAAAGCACGCTAAAAGTGAAAAAAAGATAAAGGTTACCGAGGGCAAAAAAGTCTTAGAAGTCCGGCCGAATATAAATTGGGATAAAGGAAAAATATTAAATCAGGTTTTAAGAGGCATGGGGGAAAAAGGCACCTTGGCAATTTGTATAGGCGATGATAAGACGGACGAAGATGCCTTTAGGGCGCTCGGGAAAAAAGGAATAAGCATAGTCGTTTCGAGAAAGGCCAGAAAAACACTGGCGCAATACAGACTGAATTCTCCGAAGGAAGTATTCAATTTATTAAAATGGTGCAGGCATGAACTGGTGGGCTAAAAAAGCATTGAACCCCTTTCAATTTTACACAAGCGTTAAGCTAAGAGAGGTAACGGGGAGAAAAGCCCGTACATTGCGGGAGCTTGTGGAAATTATAAAAGAGGTTTCAGGTTCGGTCGTATACTATCACACCCACGTTTTTCTCCAGAGGCATCAGAACATTTCGCCGGAACCGCCGAACGATTTCGCGTTTTGGGTGTCATCTACTTTGGGGGAGAACAAATTAGGCGAGGAATTGGCAAGCATAGATATATGCGAGTTTAGCACTATTCGTGAGCTTAGAGAAAGAATAATAAAAACAATAGAAAATCATTTATTCGAAACAAAAGAGCCCCAGAGATATGCGTTGCAGGGAAAAGAATTCGAGTTTATAAAAGCTCACAGCATTGTCATGCCTGCCGGTTTTACGGCGCATAACCTTAAAGAATTCGCGACAATCCTGGAGAAGGTTACCATTCATTCGATATATTTTCATATATTTGAGGCAAGACTCCGGCTGGAGAAAGCCGTCAATGACTTTGCATTCTGGATAGGTACTTCGGTAGGCTCTCCGGAGCTTGCAAAGATTATCGAATCGCTCGATCCTTATACGTTTACCGGAGAGGGTTTGAGGCGGGAATTGATAAAGATCATAAACGATTGGTGCACCACGCATAAATAATAGGGCCTAAAATGAAAATAGCGGATTACGAGAAATTAGTAGGTAAGGACATAATTTACGAACTGACGCTTCTTGCCAAGAAACTTAAGCGAAGGAAGATACAGTGCATAAATTCCACGCGTGTTGGCGGCGGAGTCGCGGAAATACTTTCCCGGCTCATTCCTCTTTTAAACGATTTGGGAATTGACGCCACATGGGACGTGATAACCGCGGACACCGACTATTTCAACGTGACCAAGGCTTTTCATAACGCGCTGCACGGCAGAAAAGTCGATATCAATCAAAGCATGTTTGATAAGTTTTTGAGCACCGGGAAAAATATTTTAAAGAATACTAAAATATACGGTGACATCGTTTTTGTTCACGACCCGCAACCCATGATGCTGGTAGAAGCGAAGGGCAGGGGAAATAAGTGGCTCTGGCGCTGCCATGTTGATGTCTCGCAGCCTTACGTAGAAGTGTGGGAATTTTTGCGTAAGTTTATAGAAAAATATGACAGCTCGATATTTTCAAGCCCAAAGTTTGCCAGTAAGCTCGATATTCCGCAGTTTTTAGTGGCGCCTTCTATAGATCCTTTTAGCGAAAAAAATAGAGACCTCACTAAATCCGAAATTGACACCGCCCTTGCAAGATACGGCATCGAAAGAAATAAGCCGATAATAACCCAGGTTTCAAGATTTGATTACTTAAAGGATCCCATCGGCGTAATAGATGCGTATAGGCTTGTTAAAAAATACATAGATTGCCAGCTTATCTTAGCCGGAAATGAAGCCGCTGATGACCCGGAAATGGACATGGTTTATAGGGACATTATGCAGCACAAGGGCGACGACCCGGACATACATGTTCTATTGATAAAGCCGGAGAATAACGACCTTGACGTAAATGCCATCCAGCGCGCAAGCGCTGTGGTTGTCCAGAAATCGATAAGGGAAGGATTTGCCCTTACCGTAACAGAAGCCCTTTGGAAGGAAAGGCCTGTTGTCGCCTCAGCTGTTGGAGGAATCCCGCTACAGATAAGCCACGGACATAGCGGCCTTTTGTGCCACACAGTCGGAGGAGCGGCTCTCCATATACGGGAGCTTCTTCATAGCCCCGAGTACGCCAGACAGCTTGGTAAAAACGCCAAAGAGCATGTCCGGCGTAACTTCTTATCCACCCGCCACTTACGTGATTACATGATGCTTTTCCTCTATCTCTATAACCCCCAGGATATAATTTACCTCTAAAAAAAACCGTTGCATTTTATTTATAAAGTGGTACAATTACACGCTATATGGGATATACTATAACTGAAAAAATATTACGGGCGCACATTACCAAGAAATCCATAAACCCGGGCGATTTTATTAACGCCAAAGTCGATTTTTGCCTAGGAAATGATATAACCGCCCCGATAGCGATTAATGAATTCCGCAAAACAGGCGCAAAAAAAGTATTCGACAAGACAAGGATCGCCCTTATACCTGACCACTTTACGCCTGCAAAAGATTTAAGAAGCGCCAACCAGGCGAAGATGCTCTATGAATTCGCCAAAGAGCACAAGATCGAGCATTATTACGAAGTCGGCAGGATGGGCGTAGAGCATGCGCTTTTACCGGAACTGGGATTGGTCCTGCCGGGTAATCTTGTTGTCGGGGCTGATTCACATACGTGCACTTACGGGGCACTGGGATGTTTTTCAACGGGTGTAGGTTCAACAGATTTGGCGGCCGCGTTTATAAAAGGGGAATGCTGGTTTAAGGTTCCCGAAACGATAAAATTCGTTTATCATGGAAAGCTAAAAAAATGGGTAAGCGGTAAAGATCTAATTCTCTATACGATCGGCCAGATTGGCGTAGACGGGGCGCTTCATAAGGCGATGGAGTTTACCGGGGAAGCCATAAGGGCGCTTCCCATGGATGACAGGTTCAGCATTTGCAATATGGCCATAGAAGCAGGCGGAAAAAACGGGATTATCGAACCCGACAAAACTACGGTAAGTTACGTAAATGCAGTTATAAGAAAAAATAAACCGAAAAGAAAAGGTTTTAAATTATATAAAAGCGATAAAGACGCAAACTATGCGGATGTAAAGGAATTCGATGTTTCGAAGATCGAGCCCCAGGTAAGTTTTCCGCATCTTCCGAGTAACGCAAAGCCCGTAACCAAGGCTAGGAACATAAATATTGATCAGGTGGTTATCGGCTCGTGCACAAACGGTAGAATAAGTGATTTAGAAATAGCTGCCAAGATTCTAAAGGGAAGAAAAGCAAAGCACGGCGTGAGACTTATAATCATACCGGCAACGCAGGCGATTTATCTCGAAGCCGTAAAACGGGGGTTCGCAAAAACTTTTGTCGAGGCAGGAGGGGTTTTTTCGACACCGAGCTGCGGGCCGTGTTTAGGCGGGCATCTCGGGATACTCGCAGAAGGCGAACGTTCGGTTGCAACGACGAATCGAAATTTCGTAGGAAGAATGGGGCACCCTAAATCTGAGGTTTATCTTGCCTCGCCGGCAGTAGCCGCAGCGAGTGCTATCAGGGGACGAATAGCGCATCCAAAAGAGGTCGTGTAATGAAATACAAAGGCAAAGCGCACACATTTGGCGATAACATAAATACAGATGATGTTATACCAGCAAAATATCTAAATACACAGGATCCTATTGAGCTGGGCAAGCATTGCATGGAGCACGCCGATAAAAATTTTGCGAAGAAAATAGAAAGAGGCGATATTATCGTAGCCGGCAAAAACTTTGGTTGCGGTTCCTCAAGAGAACATGCACCTATTGCAATTAAGGGTTGCGGTGTATCGTGCGTTATAGCCGAGACTTTTGCGAGAATTTTTTACAGAAATGCCATTAATATCGGCCTTTCGGTAGTTGCTTCGAGTGAAGCCGCGAAAGCCATAAAAGAAGGAAATACAGTAGAAGTAGATACGCATAAAGGTGTGATCAAAAATATATCGAAGAAGAAAGAGTATAAAACAGAGGCGTACCCGCCGTTCGTAGAGAAAATAATCAAAAAGGGCGGATTGCTTAACGCAATTAAGCGGTAAAGGAGACACGAGTGTACAAAATAGCAGTAATTCCCGGTGACGGCACGGGCCCGGAGGTCGTGCGCGAAGGCCTAAAAGTTTTGGAAGCGGTTTCAAAGAAAACCGGATTCAAGTATGAAAAAATAATGTACGATTTAGGGGGCGAAAGATATAAAAAGACGAAGGAAGTCTTGCCTGACTCGGTACTTGAAGAATTAAAGAAGGTAGATGTGATATATCTGGGTGCAGTCGGACATCCGGACGTAAAACCGGGTATCCTTGAAAAGGGCCTACTTTTAAAACTCAGATTCAGCCTGGAACAGTATATTAATCTAAGGCCTGTCGAGCTTTATCCCGGTGTCTGGACTCCTCTCAAGGATAAGAGGCCGGAAGACATTGATTTTGTAGTGGTGCGCGAAAATAACGAGGGGCTTTACGTGGGTGAGGGCGAGTTTCAAAACAAGGGAACCAAGGATGAAGTTGCAATACAAATTTCCCGGAACAGCCGAAAGGGCGTTGAGAGATGCCTGAGGTATGCTTTTGAATATACCCGAAAACGCAACAAAAGAAAACAACTTACTCTTTGCGGTAAAACCAACGTTTTAACATATGCATTTGATTTGTGGGAGAGAACATTTAACGAGCTCGCAAAGGAATACAAGGATATAAAAACCGATTATACGCATGTTGACGCTACGTGCATGTGGATGGTGAAGAATCCGGAGTGGTTTGACGTGATCGTGACAGACAACATGTTTGGCGATATCATTACGGATTTAGGCGCGATGATACAGGGCGGCATGGGCATTGCGGCCGGAGGAAATTTAAATCCCGAAGGCGTCTCTATGTTTGAGCCGATAGGCGGTTCCGCGCCAAAATACACGGGCAAAAATGTAATAAATCCGCTGGCAGCTATAGCTGCGCTTTCGATGCTACTGGACGAAATCGGGGAAGAAAAAGCAGCGAAAATGGTAGAAGATTCAGTGAAGAAAGTTACTACAAAGATGAAATCTATGTCGGCTGGTAAAATGGGATATTCTACGACAGAAGTAGGTGATCTTGTAGTAAAGTATTTGTAGATATAGAGACCCCATGCTTACGCATGGGGAATGAACGAATTCGAAGGATACCACACACGTAAGTGTGTGGAGGGACAAAAAGGAACGAAAAAAAGGTTTGAACAATGCTAAAGAAAAAAGATAAATATAATGTTGCGGTAATGGGCGCAACCGGCGCCGTAGGCGGGGAGTTTTTGTCTATTCTCGAAGAGAGAAGCTTTCCTATTAAAGAGCTCAAGCTTCTGGCATCCGAGAGATCAAAAGGTAAGCACCTCAAATTTAAGAAGAACAATTACCCGGTCGAAGTTCTTACGCACAAATCATTCAAAGGAATAGATATAGTCTTGTCAAGCGCCGGCGCAGGAAGAAGCCTCGAGTTTTTACCGAGCGCAGTCAAAGCGGGTGCTGTATGCGTTGATAATTCAAGCGCCTATAGGATGGAAAAAGATGTTCCGCTTGTTGTCCCTGAAGTAAATCCGAATGAGACTTATAGCCATAAAGGTATTATAGCTAACCCAAACTGCTCAACTATACAGGCTGTGGTAGTATTGGGCCCTTTGCATAAACAGGCGAAGATAAAAAGAATTGTCGCATCTACTTATCAGTCTGTCTCAGGCGCCGGACAGAAGCATATCCTGGAGCTCGAAAAACAGGCCGAGACCATCGAAAAGACTGTCGACAACTGGATCGTGGGCCATCACAGCGTGGATAAGTTTTTAATAAAACAGTTTCCGTATCAGATAGCGTTCAATCTCATTCCCCAGATAGACGTATTTCTGGAAAATGCCTACACCAAAGAAGAAATGAAGCTTGTCCATGAAACCAGGAAGATTATCGGGGATCCTTCGATAAGGATTACCTGTACTTCTATCCGCGTGCCCGTATTCTTTGCGCATTCGGAAAGCATAAATATAGAAACCGAAAAGAAGTTAAGCGCGGACGACGCGAGAAAAATTCTTTCAAAAGCGCCCGGTATCCGGGTTATAGACGACCCCGCTAAACAAAAATACCCCATGCCGCTTAACGCAGAAGGAAAAAATGAGGTCTTCGTAGGCCGCATTCGCGAAGATGAGTCAGTCGAAAACGGCCTGAATCTCTGGGTAGTTAGCGACAACCTGCGTAAGGGAGCCGCGCTTAACGCGATCCAAATTGCGGAACTTTTAATCAAACACGCATAAAATGAAGTATCGGTCAATATTCCATCTTATTTCTTCACTTGCGCAAAAAAGTAATATACATATCGTTCTCATCGGAGGTTTTGCAGTTAACTACTATAAAGTAACACGTCAAACGGTAGATGTAGATTTTCTTATAACGAAAGATGAGTTTGAAAAAATTGCAAGTTTACTGGAAAAAGAAGGGTATAAAAAGGCTTATGACGGTGGGACTTTTATTCAGCTTGTGAATGATGCAAGTTATTTAATGGATCTTGATTTTATGTTTATCGACAAGGATGTTATGGATAGCATTACGGCTGAAGGAGAAAAAATCCGCATTGCAGGAAGCGAGTTTATTGTTCCTTCAGTTAAGCATTTAGTCGCACTTAAATTACATTCAATTAAAAACAATCCAAAGGGACGCAAACTCAAGGATTTACCCGATATAGTTAGTCTGATCCGAATTAATAAAATAAATACAAAGACCGAAGAGTTTAAAAAAATCTGTTTAAAATACGGAACAGAAGGGCTGTATAAAACAATATTGGAACACACATAACATGAAAGAGATTAAGCTGCCGGTTATTAAAACAAATGGCTTGAAGAGAAAACATCTTTCCATGGATGAGTATTTAGAATTTGTGACGTTTAATTTAAAGCATACAGTGGATATAAAAAGCTGCCGGAAACAAAAAAGAAGCGCAGCCTGTCACATGCCATTCTCAATTAAATGACGCACAATATCCGACTTACAATCGCCTATGACGGAACACGTTACGGCGGTTGGCAAATTCAGAAAAATGCAAAAACAATTCAAGGCGAGATAGAAAAATCTCTAAAAAAAATACTCAAAGAGAAAATAAAACTAACGGGAGCCGGCAGGACCGACTCCGGTGTGCACGCCAGGGCGCAAGTCGCAAATTTTGAAACAAAAAAAACTTTTCCTCCCGAAAAACTTTCCGCCGCACTGAACGCAAACCTTCCGAAGGATATTTCAATAATAAAGATAGAAAAAGTCCCTCCGGAATTTCATTCGCGCTTCGACGCAAAAAGTAAAATCTATCAGTATACTATCTTAAATACTTACACGGACGATCCATTTTTAATCCTTTATTACTTTAAAATTCCCCGCAAGTTAGATATCGCGCTGATGAAAAAAGAAGCAAGTGTTCTGGTGGG
>JADHYN010000035.1 GCA_016782425.1 Candidatus Omnitrophota bacterium | reverse complement strand
TTCGCGAATCTTTTTATTTTCGTATTCTACTTCAAAGGTTAACCAGGAGGCTTTTTTCATCTTCCATCTGCCGAAGAGGGTAACGGTTCGCTTAAGGGGTTTGGCCTTACGTTTCAGCCCTATGCCGACTTCGTATTTAATATATCTTTCTTTTAAAATACCGGCCCGCGCCGTAAAATCAAAAACAGAATTTGTATCTTTACTTAATACATACGATATGCGGAGCCTCTTTTTTATATCCCAGTGTCCCTTGAAAATTAGAGTGTGAATTTTGCGCTTTTTCCTTATAAGAAGCGCTTTCTCATATCGGTAAACGATTTCATGATTTTTGTTGATTTCCCAGACGCCCTTGAAGGTAAGAATGTCGGTCCTTTGTTTCTCTCTTTTAACATGGAAAGAGAGCCGATTATACTTATCCGTCTTCCAGGCACCGCCAAGATTTAAAACATAGGTTTTCTGAACGCCTTCTTTGGTTTTTGTTGTAATAGCGAATAAAAGCGAATTTGCCTTCACGTCTAATATCTTGCCCTCTAATGTTACTTTATCCCCGAATGTTTTCCTGCTCTCTTTGTCCAGGGTAAGCCGTAAATCGTGGGTGTTGGTCAAAGACCACTCACCCCGCAACCTAAACTGGTTAGGAAACCGATGGCCTCGAGAAACAGGGGATTTTACGCGGTAGGAGAGCTCGTTATTCTTATTGACCTTGAAGCGACCGTCGATGACTCTGCGGAACCCGGTAAGAGTGCTTTTTTTTCCGGATTTGAGTACGAGTCTGTTGTTTAAGTCTAGTTCGTAGTGTACTTTTTGCATTTTGTTTTATTAGCGTGGGACTTCACCGCTTTGCGTGTTGCGGTCATTCTTGGCAGGATTATCTTTCTCGATCTCTTCCTCCGGCTGTACCCGGGTATTTTCAGTAACTACGTATGCGTTCCCATCTTTTTTAATCCCTTCAATAGGCGCGACCCTTGAGGGCGGAGAGAGCTGGTTTTGTGACGCGGAAGAAATACCTTTGTGCATAAAAAAGCAGACTGCGGCTGTTATTACGGCCCTAAACCATACGCTATATCTGTTTGTATTGCGTAACATACCTGTAATATAGCACAAAATACAAAACCATGTGTCACGGGAATGTAATAATTAGGGTATTTTTACAGGAGATTTTGGCCTTGACCGGACTCTTAGGATATGATAACAGGCTCTAGATAGGTTCTTTATCGTGATCTTTATTTATAAAATGTTTGTTTATTTGCTTTTTTAGATAATCAAATGTTTCATCTACGTCATCAAACATTTTAAAAAGCCTTAAATCCTTCTTGGAGATCGTTCCATATTTATACATTTCATCAAAATTGATCACTCTTTTCCAGTAATCCCGGCCAAACAAGATAACCGGTAGAGGCCTTTTATGCTTACCCGTCTGTATGAGAGTAAGCAATTCAAAAAGCTCATCCATTGTTCCAAAGCCACCGGGAAACACGACAAGAACTTTCGCTAAATAAAAAAACCAGAATTTACGTACAAAAAAGTAATGAAATTCAAACGCAAGGTCTTTAGTTTGATAACAATTTGGGCACTGCTCCATCGGGAGACTGATATCCAGGCCTATAGATTTACCACCTGCTATTTTCGCGCCCTGGCTTGCGGCAGCCATTATGCCGGGGCCACCGCCCGAACAAATCATGAAATTCTTGCCCTTCTTCCTCAAACCTTTAAAGTAATGGGTGAGCTTTTTCGCAAGAAGACGAGCATCTTCGTAATAACGCGACATTGCTACTTCTCGCCTTACTTGTTCGTACTGGCGTTTGAGACCGGGAGAGAAGGGTGTTTTTTTTATTTTATTTTTTATTTTTCTAAGTTTAAGAGAAGCGGTGTTTCGGGAAAAAATTCTGGCCGATCCAAAAAATACAACAGTATCTTTTATTTTGTATTTACGGAAACGCGCGGCAGGCTCAAGCATCTCAGACAGAATTCTTATAAGGCGGGCGGGCGGACTGTTTAAAAAATCATTATTTTTGTAAGCTTTTGTCAGCCAGCTATATTCAGTTCTCTTTTTGATTTTCGGTTTCATTTTTATCAACTTCAGAGATTACGGGAGGCACTTCGCCCTCCTGGGGTTGTGGATTTTTTTTATCCAGTTTGCGCTGTCTTTTTGCTTCTCTTTTCTTTTTCTTTGTCAATTCTTTCTGATACTTTCTATATGAATAATTATCTCTTGCCAATTTACCCCCTTTTTATCTTGGGGCCATCCCACACACGGAATGCCCCTGATTTGGATTATACTTTCTAAAGAAACATACTGTTTAAGGAAAAAACGCCCCCTGTTAAAAAGAGGGCGTTTAAATAAAAGCCATGAAGCCTTGGCTGTTTACTTTTAACGGCCTTCGCTTTTACGCTTTGAAAAGCATTCCTTGCAGTATACCGGACGATCGCCGCTTGGCTTGAAAGGAACTTCGCATTCTTTCTGACACTCTGCGCAAGTCGCCTTGTGCATCTCTCGCGGGCCTCTGTCGAATCCACCGCCACCTTGTTGATATCCCATGTTACCTCCTTTCTAATTTTTGTGTTTTTTTCTTGTGCTGAAAAAATGATCCCTTTTTTTTATCGGGCTTTTGGCTGTTTTTAGCATGCCTTTTATCAAAACGGCGCTCCCGGGAAAAACCTCTTTCTTCGAACCGCGTATTTCGGTTTGTGTTAAAGGAATTACCTTTCTTGTGCTTTGGAAAACATTCCCTGCAATATACCGGACGATCACCGCTCGGCTTGAACGGAATTTCACATTCTTTGTTGCAGTCTGCGCAAATAACTTGAGTATAAGTTCTTTCTCTGGGGCCATTGTCTTGTCTTGGCCTGTCATAGCGCTGAGAGTGATCAAAACGCCGGAAAGGCTTTTGGGAATAGCTTTTCTCAAAGGGCCTTTTGGAAGACTGGTTAATTAAGACATCCAGCTTCTCCTCCACGGCACAGAGCCGCAGCCCTATTTTATTAATAAGGTCGGCTACGCCCGGTTCATCCTGCGGCGCGGCTCGAAAGCTTTTGCGTATTAAACGTTTTTTCACATTGCCTCTTTGGTGACATACTGTAGCACAAATAAAAACCTCTTGCAACTTATTTCGCTGCGAATTAGCCTTTACCTATAATAGTCATGGCGGCTTTTATACCGTCTGCACCGCTCGATATTATACCTCCGGAATAACCACTACCTTCTCCTGCTACATAAAGATTTTCAAAGCCGTCCGAGAGGTAACTCTCTCCCCGTAGAACCTGAATTGGAGATGAGCTCTTGCTGTCGAGCCCCATAATAGTGCCTGTCTCGAATCCTTTTATTTTTCTGCTAAAATCCTTGAGCCCTTCCCTGATTGAACCGCTTACCTCAGCTGGTAACAGATCCCATAAAGCCGCCGGCTTTAGCCCTAACGGATAACTCGATTCAACAATGCTTGATCCGGCTTTTCTCTTAATAAAATCCTTAATACTACAGAACGGGGACTTAAAGCCATCTGAGTATTCATAAAATCGCCTCTCAAGGCTCCCCAACCAATCAAGAGCTTCCAGAGGTGGGGTCTCCCTGCCATTTAGCCTATCCAGATTAACCCCTGCTACACAAGCTGCGTTTGCAAATTTTCCATCTCTACTATACAAACTCATCCCATTTACTATATTTGTATTCTTATATGCAGAGGCAGGAATAATACTTCCGCCGGGACACATGCAAAATGTATAGACCGGGAGATTACCGCTGCCCTTTGATGCAAGGCGATATTCAGCAGCCTTAACTCCCGGTAAACTTTTTCGCCCCCACTGGGCGCTATTAATAATTTCTTGGAAATGCTCCACCCTACATCCTATAGCAAAACTTTTTGTGCGAAACCTTACTCCTCTTTTGATTAACATTTGATATGTCTCATAAGCAGAATGGCCCGGCGCAATAATAAACTCATCTGCTTCGATTCCGCCTCGTGTTGTTATCGCCTCACGCACTCTTTTATTTTCAATTTTTAAATCTTCCAGTAATGTTTCAAAAAGTATTCTTCCGCCGCTATTTAAGAAGTCCTCTCTTAATTTTGTTACAATTCTTTTAAGATTATCACTGCCAAGATGAGGATGTGTCATATATCCTATCTCCTCCGGGGCGCCGGCATTAATATAAGCGGATAATATAAACTTCCTTTCTCGCTGTATATGCTTGGATCTTGAGGTAAGTTTCCCGTCAGAAAAGGTACCTGCGCCACCCTCGCCAAAGGCATAATTGCTAACAGAGTTAAATATTCCTGTCTTCTCAAACTCACCTATTTCCTCGGCCCTCTTCTCAACATCTCGGCCTCTTTCAATCAGAGTTGTATTGAATCCTGCTTTTTGAAGTACATATGCAGAGAAGAATCCGGCCGGACCACTTCCGACAACAGCTACACTCTTTTTTCTTTTTCGATACGGGATATTCAAAGGCGGTGATATAACGAGAGGGGCTCCTTTAATCTGTTTTGATGAGACTGAAACCAGGACCTGCCAATGGATACCGGCTTTCTTTCTCGCATCAAGACTCTTTCTTTCAATCTGACATGAAAATTCTTTTATCTTCAGTTTTTTTTCTATTTTTTCTCTAAGCTGCTCCCCTGTGTAATCAGTAGGCAGCTTTAATGAAATTTCTTTATGCCCCATGATTTTTCCTTTATTCGTTACTAAATCTTCGCTTCTCGGCATCGTAAGTTTTCATCGTCGTATCAAGCTGGTCATAGCAGGATTCTGTATTTTTCGCCAACGCTCCAAGCTCTCTCGAAAGTTCGCTTCTTCGGATCGCGCCGAGGCCTCCTGTTCGTGAATCTCTCATTAATTCCCTGTTCACCTCTTTCATCCTGTCCTCGAAAGAGATTATCTCATCCTCCAGGCTCTTGATCTTCGCTTTCAGGGGCTTTAAACATTTCGATCTCATCGCACTAAATTCCGCGCGGGCCTTTCTTGTCATTTTCTTGCCATGCTTTTTTGCCGGGCGTTCGATCTCGGCGCTCGGCGCGACAGGAACAGCCGGTTCAGGCTGAACGACCGGCTCGCTTGGCAGGTCAATAACCGGGGCTCTTTGAGGCATATTTTCGTCATCTTCCCATCCTATCCTCTCCAGGAACTCCTGGTAATTGCCCGGATAAAAAAGCACCCTGTCGTTTTTAAACACTATAAGTTTCGTCGCCACTTCGTTCAGAAAATGTTCGTCATGCGCCACAAGAAGCGCTGCACCTTCAAAATTCCTTACGGCATTCATCATCGCCTGGCAGGATTCAATATCAAGATGGTGCGTGGGCTCATCCAGAAAAAGGACATTGGAGGGCGCCACGAGGAGCTTTCCCAGAAGGACACGGCTGCGCTCGCCGCCGGAAAGGACCTTAATCTTCTTCTCGGCGTCGTCTCCTGAAAACATCATTACGCCGCATATTTTGCGCAAATGCGATTTAGAAAGAGAGGACCTGCTAAGGGATATTTCATCTTCTACGGTAAGCTCGTCATTAAGATTAGCTGTATTTGCCTGCTCATAATAGGCCGGGAGCGCAGCTACATACGTCTTAACGCTACCACCCACTGGCTTAAGCGAGCCTGCGAGTAATTTTAAGAGCGTTGTCTTTCCCTTTCCGTTTTTGCCTATGATGCCGATCTTATCATGTCTGTTTACGGTAAAATTCAGACCGCTTATCAGATATGGTGCCTTACCGTCATATGAAAATGTAAGGTCGCTCACTTCCATGATCTGCTTGGTGGGTAATGGCTCATGATTGAACGAAAATGACAATGTGCGGATCTTCTCAAGCTTGCCCTGATTCTCCATCTTCTCAACCTTCTTAATGGCAGACTGAACACCCCTGGCGTGGCTTGCCTTTGAGCGAAACCTGTTTACATACTTCATGACATGTTTGCGCTTCTTCTCATCCTGTATGCGCCTCTTCTCATACATTTCTTCGTCTTTAGCCAGCTGGGCATAATATTTTCCGGTAGATCCGGTGATCTTTCGCACCAAACCTCGATGTATCCCTACAATGTGCGTCGTCACACTATCGACAAGATCCCTATCGTGGCTTATCACCATCAGCTCATTTTTCCACGATCGCAGAAACTTTTCGAGCCAGCGTATCGAGACGATATCGAGGTAGTTCGTAGGCTCATCCAGAAGGAGCATGTTGGGTTCAGCGACCAGGGCCTTGGTCAGGGCAATACGCATCTGAAATCCTCCGGAAAATTCCGAAGGTTTGCGATCAAAATCCTCTTCAAGAAAACCAAGCCCCGAGAGGATCTTTTTTACCTTCCATTCGCTGGCGATCTCTTCCGGCCCCAGCCCGACACATCCTTCTTCCAACACCGTAGGCCTCGTAAAGTTCAGGTGCTGCCCGAGATACCCTATGGTGTAATTTTTTGGCCGGAATATCTTGCCCTCGTCGGGCTCTTCTTCACCGGCAATGATCCTGAATAGTGTGGTCTTCCCGTGGCCGTTACGGCCCACGAGCCCGATCTTTTCACCGGCGAGAACATCAACGCTCACGCCCGAAAAAAGCACCCGTATACCGTATCGCTTTGATATATTTCTTATTGATATCATATTACTAACGCATTGTATCACAAATAGTCTAAATTTAAAGACGGAATTTCTGCACTTAGGTCATCTAAAAATCAAGTGCTGAAACGCTTTCGAATTGCAATCTAGAAAGGTCCTTTGGCAGGAATAATTTTATTTTTATCAAATCCCTGGAATTAGGCGCTATTTGATTTGTCTTTTTTAAGTTTTTATCCTCAAGAAAAAATAAAAAGCATTGAGAACAAGTAAAAATTAATGTATCACTCGTTGCCAGAGTAGCATTAACACAGCAAAAACGAGATCCTTGGGTCTTATTTTTTTACCCTTCTTAGAAGTTCGACCATGGTATGTTATCGGTAATTCTTTTATTTTTATTCTTTTTTTTGCTAATATTGCCGTAATTTCAGGATCAAACGTAAATCTATTAGCCCGTAATCTGATTTTTTTCACAGATTCAGCCTTAAACGCCTTATAGCAAGTTTCCACATCGGTAAGTTTAATATTATATAGCACGTTTGCAAGTTTTGTAACAATTTTATTTGCAAGCCAATTTGCAGAAGCCATCCCATCGGGGTGAGGTTTATGCAAAAATCTACTGCCATACACCACATCTACTTCATTCTTAAGAATCGGTTCCAGCAATCTTGGTATTTCATTAGGGTTATACTCCATATCTGCATCTTGAATAATAATAATATTACCATTTGCCCTTTTTATGCCTTTTCTTATGGAAAATCCTTTTCCGCAATTAATTCGGTTTTTAAATACTCTGATATTGTGCTCTTTCGATTTATTCTTCAATTTAATCAAAAATTCCTTCTCATATGTTCTGTCAGTCGATGCATCATCTATAATGACAATCTCATGTTCAATAGGGTATTCGACTGACTGAACATAATTAATAAGTTCTTTTATCGTATGCTGTTCATTATAAGTTGGAATAATGATAGATAATTTCATCAGTAATAATTTTATGCTCCCCGGGTTTATCTGCTTTGCCGAACTTACTTACGGGTCGCTATATTTTACAAAATATAAAGCTTGGTTTTTTATACGCAATCTATTCACGCAATGGTTATGTAGCTGTCGAGCTTGGCGATTTTAAAAACTTTTTTTACGTTGGGGTGTAGATTCTGAAGTCTGAAATTCTGAGATCCGCGTTCCTTATGAATCTGAATGCACATCGATAAAAAAACCGACGCTATGTACTCGATTTTTTTCATATCAAAGACAACCGGTTTTTTTGACGCATTCGTTTTTTCGATAACCTCGTTCATGCATGAGAGACAGTTTTCAGTGTTCATTTCTTTGAAAAAAACAAATACTGTCTTTTCGTCGTCTGTCATCAGGGAAAACATATTTTGCTCCTTTTTTAAAAATTACGGTTAAATTCTTTTTCTATGGCGCGCGCGTCGAGGGACTCGTTAAAATACAGGTCTTTGTTAAAAGCCTCGAACTGCGCGCTTACCCGGCGCCTGGCAATGCGCTGGATATTAATAAGGTGCTTGGCAGTAATGTTATCTGTCGTGATGTTTTTACCCCCTGATCCGCAGCCAAGGGTAAACGACGTGTGAAGGGCATTATATATTCCGCCCACAGCTCCCTGCGAGGAGGGGGTATTTACCACGACGCGGCCCGCGTTCATGACGGAGGCGAATTTGCGTATCTTGCCCTCATCGTTGGAAAAAAGACTTACCGTGTGTCCTATGCCGCCGTAAAAATTAAGGTCTATGCAAAGATTAATCGCATGATCAAAATTATCCGCTGCGTAAAAGGCGATTATCGGCGCTAGTATCTCGGACGAGAGAGGGTAGGCCTTTCCTATGCCTTTAAGAGGAGCTATGAGAAGTCGCGTATCAGAAGGGACTTTAATGCCGGCCATTCTGGCTATTTCAAAAGCAGGTTTTCCCACGACCGCCGGGCTCATGAGCCCCTTATCGCGGTTATACGCCACGCTCTCGAGCTTGGCAATCTCATCTTCTGATAAAAAATAAGCTTTGCATTTTTTGAATTCGCTCCGCACCTTGTTCGCGATACGCTCTTCGGTTACAATGGCCTGCTCGCTGGCACATACGGTGCCGTTATCGAATGTCTTGGAAATCATTATCTGCTCCACGGCAAAAGGCACGTCAGCGCTATTCTCTATAAAAACCGG
>JADHYN010000034.1 GCA_016782425.1 Candidatus Omnitrophota bacterium | reverse complement strand
ACCATATTTTCGACGAAAAAGAGGGAAAATTAAGAGGGGTTTTTCAACAGTCTCAGAAAGGGAAACCCTGTTGATTTTGGGGGCCTGTCCCCAATCACCCAGTACGCCTTGAGGACAAAAGAAGCGGAGTAATGTAATGAGTGTATTGATTATACTTTGCCTGATGGCTGTCCTAATGGTCCTCTATGGTTATCATGCCTTAAGACTGATGAAACTTTTAGAACATGACTATCCAGAAAAGTTAGAAAAGATGAACTTTCCAAAAAAAATGGGCGAGATCTTCTATTGCAGTACTTTCAAAACCGGAGGGAATTTCATCAGGTTCGTTTATTCAAACGATAATTTCAACAATCCGGAAATTGCGCGCCTGAAATCAAGAATTAAACTTATTATTTTATTAAGCGGTATCTGGCTTGTATCTTTTGTTATTTATTGTCGTCATGCGTATTCGACAGGATAAAAAAAGTAATAGCGTAATAGGAGACCGTCCCCACACACTCGTACACTCTTTTCTCCTATCCCTTATTCACGCGGACTATTCCTGACGACAAAGTCATTACTCCTGAAGCTGAAGATCTCTTCCCATCCCACTAGCTCTAGTTTCATAAAGCAGGTAAAATTATCGGCGCGGCTTTCCCGAATAAGAGCGTTTGAATTGGGCACCCAATTGAAATGGCCCACACTGGCTGCCATGGATGCAACCGGTCTTGTCTCGTCCGGGCTGATGGAGGTGCCACTGGCGGCTATAGAGGTCCTTATCTGTTGCCCTTCTGTAAGATTTTGACAAGTCCAGTAGAGATCTATTTCATCATCTGTATAGTAGTGCGTAAAATCAGGTATATATCGCAAAGAAACATAGGGATGTCTAATCCGAATCGGCACTTCCCAACGTATGCCATCGTAGCGCGTGAGCGTCAGTCTATATTCACCCTGAGGCATTACACTCCCCGAAGACGGCGCAGTCCAGTATCCGTCTGAACCGCGTTCTGCCCCAACCACGTAGCTGATCCTCCCACTTCCGCCCTGCCCTTCACTCAGCGTATAATCATATCTCCCGTCAGAACTGATTATAGATAGTTGGTAACGATCTTCGGTGCTCGTGACAGGCTGTTGCCAGGTTATTAGCTCTCTGTGCGTGACATACCATGTAACAGCTGAAGCGGGATTGGTGATCGCAAAATACCCGATAAAGAATGGCTCATCATTGGTATCGCCTGCGCCACCTGAGGTTACCCGAACCCTGTATCTCCCAAACGGCGTATCGGGAGGGATCTCCCACGTAACATAATAGTCCCCGACCTCCGTAGTTGTTCTAACATCCGTTGCGGGGATATCGGCCGCGTGTAAGAAGAGATCACCCGAACCGGTAACTAAATCGATCTCAAACTCAGGCGACTCTTCAAATCCGTGGTATTCCCACACAATTTGAGTAGAATCCCCGGGCGCCCATACCTCGCCACCCCTGGGAAAGGTGACGACGATATTTACAGGCGTTCTAATGGGTTCAAGATCAGCGCGTTCTTCAGTGCCGGGTATTTGAAGGGGTCCATCCCCGAACAGGAACTCCCTTATACCCCTCCGGAAGGCCTCATGCTGTTCAGGGGTGAATTCTTGTATTTTAGCGGTATCTTGCGATGTCTCTACCACCGTGATATTGGCTACCCTATACTCTTTTTTATCAAAGAGGAGATAGACATTGCGCTTTCCTGTTTTTGCCTTTTCAGTGACAAAGATACGCATAGTTGCAGTTTTAGAACTCCTTAGCTTAAAAGGTCCTGTCTGGATGCCACGTCCAAGATCAAGCGACATCTCTTTACCAAAATTTCTGCCCTTTATAGTCAAAGTATATGCCTTACCTTTAACTAAGATATCAGGATCCAGAGATTGGACACTGGGAGAAGGCGTGCTAAGCAGGCGGATAACTTTGTTTATATCAAGAGAAACGGCCTTTTTCTTTTCGGATTCTTCTTGGACACTGGGAAAAGGCACGTGAAGCCGACGGACAGGTTTTTTTGCGTCAGAAGAAGAGGTATATTCCTTTTCGGATTCTTCTTCGGTAGTTTGATAAACCTCATTGTCCGAAGAAGTCTGTTTTTGAGTCTTATCTGTATCTTTTTTGTAAGCTCGAAATTTTTGGCTGAAGGACTTTAGATTTTGCTGAGCAAAAGACGCCTTGAGGCCGCACATTATCATTAAAGATATTAATATGCCAATAAGAATCACGCGGCAAGATTTTTTCATGCTAAAACTCCTTCTTTCTCTTGCAGGGGTTTCACCATTATAAATATACACTAATTTCTGAAAAAAACAACTGAAAATAGGGGTAATTTTCCACTGGCGATAACGGGGTTGTAAATAGGGTGGTTTGGTGGTAAACTTAATTCTAACTACAGCGGAAAAAGGGACACCCTGCTGGACCGTAGGGTGGCACTAAGAGGACCGTTCCCCTAATTTAGCTAATTTACTTAGAGAGGTTTGTCAATGTTGGAGAAGATAGCGTTTGCGGCGGCAATTATACTGCCCCTGTGGAATATACCGCTTATTGTGAGGGTTATAAAGAGAAAATCTTCCAGCGATATTAGCATATTTTGGGCGCTGGGGGTATGGACATGTTTTGTGCTTATGGCGCCGGAGGCGCTGCGCTCTTCAGATTATATCTGGAGGGCGTTTAATATAATGAATCTTATTTTCTTTAGCGCTGTTGTCATAGTAGTCTTGGCCTATCGCAAGAATACGAAGTCACAATAGTAGATGAATCCTGATATTGAGAGGAACCTTGGAGAGCAGCCTATAGCAAAGATCATGGCGGAGCACGGCGTGAAGCCGCATGATGTCGTGGCTGCCTCGATAGAACAGCTCACCCACAAGATGGTGGCGCGCGCGGTAAGGGGCAGAAGGCTGACGCCAAATGCGCAATCCAAGGTGCTAAGCGCGCTAAATAAGGCGACAGGGAAGAATTACTCGCTTGGCGACCTCTTTAATTATTGATCTTAAATAATGGATGGTGACAGAGATATGAAGATAACGAAACCTTTAGTGATATTCGACCTTGAGACGACCGGGACGTGGGTCACCAAAGATAAGATAGTCGAGATCGGTATGATACGGCTCATGCCGGACGGGTCGAGAGAGAACTACTTAAAGCGTGTCAACCCCGGGATCCCGATACCGGCCAATGTAAGCCGCATTATCAATATAACTGATGAAGATGTTAAGAACGAGCCGCCTTTTAAAGATATTGCAAAAGAGGTGCTGGAGTTTATGGGCGATGCCGACCTCGGCGGGTTCAACATACAACGTTTCGACATACCGATACTTGAGCGCGAGGTCTTTGACGCGGGGCTAAGCTTCCATTATCAGACCCGGAATATATATGATACACAGAAGATTTATCACCTGCATGAAAAGAGGGATTTGGTGGCCGCCTATCAGCTCTACTGCAATAAAGAGCTCCACAGCGCGCATACCGCGCTGGGTGACGCAGAGGCGACCGTGGAGATACTCGATGCCCAGATAAAGAGGTACGGCCAAGAGGAAGGGGGCGTCGAGTCGCTGAAAGACATGGACTATGAGCAAAAAAGCGACTATTTTGACAAAGAGAGGAAATTCTGCTGGTGGAATGGTGAATTGTACCCGGTCTTCGGCAAATATGGCAGAAAGAAACACATAAAGAGCATATATAGAGACGACCGCAGATATCTGGAATGGATCCTTACGAAGGACTTCAGCGATAATGTCAAGGAGTTGATCAGGAACGCCTTGAACGGTAAATTTCCCGACCCGCCAAAAAGCCAGTTTTTATAATACTGCTTTAAATAGCTGCAACTAAATAAAGAGGGAGCATAAAGGTTAAAATATATGTGTGAGTTCTGCACGAAACATGGCGAAGGTAAGAAGTGGTATCTCAATGTAAAAAATTATAGTCAAGATCTTGTGAGCGATATCAATAGAAGAGAATATGTTAGGGGATTTTTTTACGGTGTTGATAGGGGCTATAAAAAGTACTTCAATCTTATTAAAAGCCTGCCGTTAAATATGCCTATAATAGGCCCTTCATTAAAAGCGATTCTAAAGCGCAGATTAATTTATACACATTGGGGGCAGGTAATCCCGATTGAAGATGTTGAAAAAGTATTATCAATAACAAGCTCTATCGTTAGAATTCCATGTATCTGCCGTAAGGTTACAACTGGAAAAGAAATGCGGACATGTTTTGTAATCACCATAAAGCCGGAATCTATTGAACTGGTAGATCAGTCTTTTTTTGGAGGCCCGGATGTCGCCAAATTTGAAAAAATGGATAAAACAAACGCTTTGAATTTTATGAAAGAACAGGAGAGCAGAGGATTGTTTCATAGTGTTTGGACGTTTAAAACACCATTTATAGGCGTTATATGTAATTGCGATGATACCGGGTGCATTGCTATGAAAATGTACAAGGAAGTAATGCCGATTTTTTTTAAAGCTGAATACATTATCAAGCTAGACAAGAACGAATGCAATGGTTGTAAAGCATGCATTAAAATATGCCCATTTGAAGCATTAGAACACGATACCGTTGATAAAAAAGTTAAGGTCGATTATAAAAAATGCTGTGGGTGCGGTATATGCAGGGCGGTATGTAAAAAGAACGCAATAATCTTACGACAACGCCTCTCTGTGCCAGAGGCAGCGCATTTATGGTAGATGATAAGAAATACATCCATAACTAAATAGCGTAACTCGTTTATTTAAAATAAATTGGATAATTAGTAAAATGGCCCCAAAACGCGTTTAATCCCTTGACATAAAAGTAGTTAAATTATAATATGCTGATATTGGAGAGTTAGGAGACTATACTTGTAAGATTCCCTGGTTTTCCGCCAAGTAGGATAGGTGAAAAATTATGCCACAATACCAAGATTCTTTTTGCAAAAATAAAATAATTAATGGCGGTAGGGAATGCGAGGAGCGCTGGAAAACCATCGAGCAATATTTGCCTCCAAAAGGAATTATTCTCGATGTGGGTAGCAACTTAGGTTATTTCGGGATACGTGCTTGTCTTTGTAACAAAGATATCGCCGTAGTCTCTTTAGAAGCGTATGAGGAACGCGTTTCCATGCAAAAACAGATTACCGCTTCTCATGGTTTAACGCGTATTTGTCTTATTCACGGTGTTTTTAATTCCGATGTAACTAAAACATGGAGCGGGAGATGCGATTGGTTCGACCTCACCTTATTATTATCTATTATCCATTGGTTCAATGAACCGGCCAAAGTTGTATATGACCTTTCCAGGATGAGTTCCCGAATAATTATTGAGGTTCCCGACCCAAAAGACAAACGCGCGCGTGGACAAAATGTAGTGAGGGAATTAAAGAACCCTCTTGAGTGGTGTAGAAAGGTTACGGGTCGTAATTGTTCCTTAATCGGTCGATTCGAAAGAGGCACTTCTCACCATCCATCACATATGATCCTTATAGAAGGTCCGGTGAGACGCGAAGTGAAACTTAGTTGCTGGGATAACCGTTTTAGCCGTTCTTCTAAACATACATTTCAGATAGAGTATGACGGAAAAGACGGGTTTTCTACCACTCAAGGAGAACCGTTAAAATATACGCCCGGAATTAATTTAACAAGTCTGATGAAGCTCGGCAGGTTAGTTTGGCCAGCGCCTTTTCATTGGATGAAATCCGCCACAAGGAGTTTTAAAGACTCTCATACAGCCATAGATTTCTTTGGACGTAATCTAGTGTGGTCTGCAGAAGGGCTAAGGGTCATAGATAAACCGGACGACAATCTGTTGCATAAATGGTCTCTTTCTGGACAGGAGCCGTTACAGGGTAAGGGTATCGACACAAAACACAAAATTAACCGCTCTTTTGAATTAAAATTACTCAAAAAGACCATAGATGCTTGGAGCTATAACGAGACAACAGATCCTTCTGCTGACGTATGTCGGCACTCATTGAAGCAGATTATTGTAAACACGCCGGTAAAATTATTAAAGAGAGCTGTGAGGAAAATATTACCCGCAACTTGGATTAATCGGATCAAGCAATTTTTGAAACGTTAATTATGCAGCAAAAATACACAGTTATATTAGGATGTTCTGGTTCAGGAAAAACACTGCTGTCTAAAGCAGTTAAAATTTTGCCTAACACAGCGTATGTAGGCGAGGCTATTCTTCCACCGTACATTGCTCATATCGTGAACCAACCACTCGATAATAATATTTACAATGCCCTCGCCTCCGGTCTTAAAAAAAATGTGGATACTTATGTCTATAAAGGTGAAACCCAGGCAAGATTGAGAACGCTTACTGAATGGCTAAGAGGAGATTTGACTTTGAAATCTTTATTGGAGTTTTTGAAGAACAGGAAAATGTTAGTTAATCACATTGTATGTGAATCAAACTTTTTCTCACTTGCGCCCGAATTTGTGTATAATTCACTGCCTAACTGCCAAATAGTTTATTTATATAGAGACGGTCGCGATTGCGCTGATGGGCTTTATCGGTCTTATAATATATTGAATGATGAGAAACTGAAATGTTTAGATACGTGGGAGACGATATTAGCGCGCAAATACGACGACTATTATATTCCCTGGTGGATAAAGACAGGGGAGGAGCCAAAATTTATTTCTTCCACCCCCTATGTACGGGCTATTTGGATGTGGAAAGAGATGATACGGCGCTGCAACGATTTCTTTTTTCAACCACATGTTTTGGAAAGCGGCAGGGTTATGCAATTGAAATACGAAGATTTGGTAAAGGACCCTGTTAAATACGGCACGGCAGTGATTGAACACCTTGGTTTTTCGATGAATAGACCGCTCAATAAACGTTTTAAGCGGATTAAAGCAGATAGCATTGGTATCTATAGAAGAAATAACCCCGAAGAAATAATAGCAGCCCAAGACATTGCTAAATCAGAGCTCGAACTCCATGGTTACCTAAATAATTAAGGGCCGTCCCCACACACCTATTAGTTTACAGAAGACCCGCGCCTAATTTTTCAAAAAGCTCATTAAGCTTCATCACAGGTAGGCCCAGTATATTATAGAATGAACCTTCTACATTATCGAATATAAATGCCCCGGGGCCTTCTATCGAAAAACCGCCTGCCTTGTCGTGAGGGCCGGCTATCCGCGCAAATTTATCTATTTTTTTGCGCGAGAGCTTTTTGACGCGGACCTTTGATACCTCAATGCCGCTTGCCGATCTCCCTCTTTTGGCGTCTATTACGCAAAGGCCGGTATAGACAAGGATTGTCTTTGCTGAGAATGCCTTGAGAAACAATCTTGCCTCTTTTTTTGTCTTTGGTTTTCCGATAAGCCGCTTTCCTGATAAAACGATGGTATCAGCGCCGATGACAAAATCTTCCTTATATCTATCCGCTATCTTTTCGGCCTTGGCCCGGGCATTATGCAGGACGTTGAATCTCGCGCCCCTTTTATGGTCCATCTTCTCAAGGATGTCGCTTATAACGACCCTGTGCGGTATCCCGCATTCTTTAAGTATCTTTGAGCGCCTCTTTGACGCCGACGCTAAGATTATTTTGTATTTTATTCTGTTAGGCATATTTTTTCACTCCTATATATTGTCTCCGCAAACCCATCCCGTAGAAAATGCCGCCTGCATGTTATATCCGCCTGTCTTGGCGTCTATATCTATTACCTCACCCGCGAAAAAAAGTCCCTTTACAAACTTCGATTCCATGGTCTTCGGGTTTATCTCTCTTGTGTTCACGCCGCCCCTTGTAACAATACCTTCTTTAACCGGCATCACGCCCTCGGCAGTCAATCTTAGATCGAATAAGCCCTTGATAAGCCTTTTTCTTTCCTCGGCCGCGATCTGGCTTGCGTTTTTATCCCCGTTTATACCGCAGCATTCGAGAAATCCTTTTATCATACCGTGGGGCAGGAGATTCTTAAATATATTTCTTATGCTTTTCCTGGGATTTACCTCGAATTCGCGCAATAACCTGCCGTTCAGCTTTTTGTGGTCCAGGGCGGGTTTGAAGTTAATAGATACCGCCGCCCCATTTTTGATTTTTAAAGCGTCATAGACAGAAGCGCTTATGTCTAGGACGACAGGGCCCGATAAACCAAAGTGGGTAAAGAGCATTTCGCCGAATTTCTCGTCTATTTTTTTACCGCCGGCAAAAAGTGTCAGGTGCACATTCTTAAGCGATATGCCCTGCCAGTCCCTTATAAATCTTTCTTTGATAAGGATGGGGGAGAGGGCCGGTTTTAAAGGTATGATCTCATGGCCGAGCTTTTCGGCGATCCTGTATCCGTCGCCTGTCGAGCCCGTTTTAGGGTAGGAGAGGCCGCCTGTGGCGATGGCGATATGCGCCGCAAGAATTTGCTTACGGGAGTATGTCAGAACGCCTTTTATTTTCTTATTCTCTACAATAATCTCGCGCACACGCTCGCCTGAGAGAACTTTAATACTCTTATTTTTCAACTTTGATTTTAAAATATTCAGGATATCGCCCGATCTATCGCTTTCCGGGAATACGCGCCCGCCCCGCTCGACTTTAAGTTTAAGGCGGGAGCCTTCAAAAAATGACATAAGGTCAGTGTTAAAAAACTTTGCGAAGGCGTTTCTCAAGAATTTGCGCGACTCAGAGAACTTCCCGAGAAAATCTTCGATATCGCAGGAATTTGTAAGGTTGCACCGGCCTTTTCCCGAGATGAGAAGTTTCTTGCCGAGGGTGTTATTCCGCTCAACGAGAAGAATCTTTCTATTTCTTTCTGCTGCGCGAATCGCGGCCATCATGCCGGCCG
>JADHYN010000033.1 GCA_016782425.1 Candidatus Omnitrophota bacterium | reverse complement strand
AGCAATCATTTTGAAGTCGCCATCGCTACTTCTGCGATGCTTTTTGGGCTGTCATCCGGGGCATCCTTGGCCACTGTCGTAGGGGTACTGATCGAGGTGCCGGTCATGCTCATGTTAGTAAGGGTGTGCCTGAAAACCAAGCATATATTTGCCGGGTAGGGGAGAACAAATGGCTAAGCCAACAAAAACCATGCTCTTATACGGAAGAATTTCAATTTTTGAGCGATTAAAAGCCAACCCCGCCAGCATAAATAAAGTATTTTTACAGGATAATATTTCTCTCCCAAATACAGAAAAGTTGATAAAAGAAAATAATATCCCTTTTGAGCGCCTGAAGTCCCATGATCTTAAAAAGCTTAAACCCGCTAAAGACCTTCAAGGGATAGTCGCAAGAATTGATAAATTTAGTTACGCTTCTTTTGAAGGCTTACTCGACCAGGTACAAAATAAAAAAGTATCCCTCATTTTTTTAGATAGAATTAATGACCCGCAAAACTTCGGCGCTATCGTGCGAACCCTGGCTTGTTTCGGCGGGTTTGCCGTAGTTATACCGCAATTTAATGCCTGTGGCGTGACGGAGGCCGTGCTGCACGTAGCTTCCGGCGGCGAGAATTATGTTCCCATATCAATGGTGCCCAATCTTTCGGCCGCTATAATGAAGGTAAAAAAGATCGACTGCCAGATTGTGGGAGCCGAAGCGGGTGATGATGCCGCTGACGTCGGCGATATCTCTTTTTCATTCCCGTTAGGGCTTGTTTTAGGCTCTGAAGGCGAAGGGATCCGTTATGGTATACAAAAACACCTGGATTCAAAGGTGCGGATTCCCATGAAGGGGGCCGAGCTGTCTTTCAACGTCGGCATAGCCTGCGCTATTTTTTGTTATGAAATATCTAAGCAAAGAAAAGGATTAGAGTGATGCGTAAACCCAAAAGCACATCTTCGAAAACCATAGTTGATTTCATTGCCGAAGTGGGCCTGCTTAAGCGAACCAACCGTTCCGGATGGTCTGTTTTAGGGATAAAAAATGCAGAGTCAGTTGCTGACCATAGTTTCAGATGCGCTGTAATCGGTTTTTTCTTAGCGCGCATGGAGCATGCCCGCGCGCACGAAGTGATTCTCATGACATTATTTAACGATATCCACGAAACCCGCATTACCGATCTACATAAAATGGCCCAGCGCTATATTGATGCCGAAAAAGCCGAAGACGCCTCTTTCGATGAACAAATGAAGTCCTTGCCCGGAGACATTAGAAAAGAGCTGATAAGTACGCGTAAGGAATATAAAAAACAGCGTACCAAAGAGAGCATTATTGCCAGGGATGCCGATATCCTGGAGTGCCTAATTCAAGCAAAAGAGTACCTGGATCATGGTTACCGCAGTGCGTCGAAGTTTATGAAAAAAGCGCCGAAGTTCCTTAAGACAAAAAGTGCAAAACGCCTCTGGGAACTGGCAAAAAAACGCGATTTAGACAATTGGTGGTTTAAACTAAGCGGATTTAAGAGATTATAAAAAAGAAGTGAATTTATATTTATTTACGGAGGTATGATGTTACAATCGCCACAGCAAACAAGCGTTTCGTTTGACGGACTGGGCATTGCTCCCAAGATGCTCGAAATATTGGACCGGATGAAGTTTGTTCATCCTACGCCGATTCAACACAAGGCTATTCCTATCGGAATAGAAGGGAAGGATGTTATCGGTATCGCCCAGACCGGGACCGGTAAAACGCTCGCCTTTGCTATTCCAATCATCCAGCATCTTTCCCAGAGAAAAGGGCGCTCTTTAATTCTTGCGCCTACCAGGGAACTTGCTCTCCAGATTAACGAGACGTTTGGGAAGATAGCCCCGTCATTTGGTGTAGGGGCGGCCGTTATTATAGGTGGGGCATCTATGCATATGCAAATGACGGCACTCCGAAAGAACCCACGCGTTATAATAGCGACGCCGGGACGCCTTGTGGATCACATAAGTCGACGCACGGTCCTTTTAGCGGACGTAAGTGTTTTAGTGCTTGATGAAGCTGATCGCATGCTTGACATGGGGTTTATGCCGCAGATAGAACGTATCCTCAAGGTTATTCCAAGAAATAGACAGACGATGCTCTTCTCGGCGACAATCCCCGGGGAAGTTGTAAAAATAGCAGCCGCCTACATGAAACTTCCCGTTCATGTCGAAGTCGCGCCGTCCGGAACCGCGGCAGAAGGCATAGTTCAAGAGTTATTTATTGTTAAAAAGGACGCGAAGAAACAGCTCTTGTTAAAATTGCTCGAAAAATATCGCGGAGCGGTACTTATCTTCTCTCGTACGAAAATGGGCGCTCGGAAAATTAACCGGCTTCTGAGAGGCGCGGGCCATAAAGCCGCTGAGATTCATTCGGATCGTTCGCAGAGTCAGCGCAAAGAGGCGCTCGAAGGCTTTAAGTCCGGCAGATACAGGATACTTGTCGCCACTGATATAGCGGCCAGGGGCATAGATGTTGTCGGCATAGAGCTTGTTCTTAACTACGATATTCCCGAAGATACGGAAAATTACGTACATCGCATCGGGCGCACCGGACGCGCCGGGCACGAGGGGCGGGCCGTATCTTTTGCAACGCCTGAGCAAGGCGGCGACGTTCGCAGTATCGAAAGACTTACCAAAACCGCGTTACCCATAACTGAGCACCCCGAGTTTCCGCGAGAAAGATTTACTCATTATTCTTCGATCCGGCCCGAACGTTCTCGGTTTCGCGCGAGAAGAGATAAGCAGAAAAGACGAAAGAAACGCCATCAATCCGGGCATAATTTTCATCGATCTTAAAGGGCTTCTAACCTGCCTGCCGGCAGGCAGGTATGCGGATTTTACATTTCTTAGATGGAGTATACACATAGTCGCTAAGTGATTTAAATATATAAAGATTGTGCGCTATTTATAATCTTCATTATTATCTTATGTAATACCAAAATGGTAATGTCCTATTATACCAATTTAGAAATGTCCTATTCCAAAGTTGCTATAATGATCCTTTTGGAAGGAGGATATTATGGCAGGAAAGGACATTATCATGGCTACGCAGGAGGAATTGAAGAAGCTGCACGTAGTTCGTAAGGCGATGGAGAGTAGCATTACCCAGAGTGAAGCGGCCGAGATATTGGATTTAAGCGATCGTCAGGTAAGAAGAATAGCGTCGAAGATACGGCTTGAAGGAGACGCAGGCGTTATTCATCACTTACGGGGTAAGCCCTCGAATAGGGCGCTGCCCAATAAACAGAGAGTATTAAAAATATTCAAGGCAAAATATCCGGATTTTGGTCCGACTTTGGCGTCAGAGAAGCTCTTTGAAAGAGATAAGTTAAAGATAAACGATGTGTCAAGCCAAAGTTAAAATGTCCGGTTCTTACCAAAGTTAAAATGTCCTATTTTCATGTTCTTAGTAGTAGCATTTCTTTTTCTTTTTGGGTACCTTTTTCTTTTTGTGAATAAGTGTTAATATGTGGATATCTCCTTTTGAAAGAGGCGCCTTTTAACGGGTGATCCATAGGCGGATGCCATACCCTTTTGATTTTTTTCTTTTTTTTCTTTTTTCTTGCCTTTTTACCCTTTTTGGAGTAGTATTTCGTAGTGTCGGATATGTGTCGTTAGGCTGTCCGCTATAGACAAACTAGTGACACACATATAAGTTATATAAGTTATGAAAATTTTATAGTCAGGTCGATAGGCTTGGCAAGGGAGTATTGACTTGTCAAGTATGGCGGGTTGGCTTTTTATAGTTTATACAGCTTAAAAGATAAATATAAAAAAACTCGCTTTTTCAAAAAAATAAAGGAGATGGAAAATCAGATGAAAAAGAAAATAATTAAAAAAACTAAATTGAAGAAAGCAATTTTGCCGGTGGGGCTTGCGACTGCTAAAGGCAAGATAGCTCTTTTGTCCAAAGGAACTAAGCGGAGAGAAGTCGAAATATGTTTTGTAACCGGAAAAATGAACGCCGGTTTTTCCAGGCGCAAAGACAAGCTTGAGATTGTTTCAAAAACAAAACAGAAAGTAAATATAGAAAACCTGGATAACATGAATATTGTCCCTTATGACGAGGGGTACTTTATGACTTTTATCCGGAGGGATGGTGCTTCGCGTATCTTAGAGGGAGCAGTTTCGAAAGATTTGAAGCATTTTATAGTTACAGGGAAAATAACCGCAACACAAAAAAACGGCCTCTTAGCGCCCAATTATAAAAATAACGGCAAATATCTTGCATATCTGAGCGAAAACTCTATTACAACAACGACCTCGAAGGACTTGAAGAAATGGAAGACATCGGATATCCTCTGCCTTAGGCCGAGAAGCAGATTTTTTGATCATGCCCCATTGGCTGTTTTAGGGGTTTCGCTTACTCCGCATGGGCTATTGGTTATATACGACGCTTCGTATAAGCACGCCGGCAATACGCAACTTTTGCAGGTAGGCGGCGCTCTATTTTCGCTGTCCGATCCGGATGAATTGATCTGGCGCTCCGAAGCGCCTCTTTGGGAAGAGTTGCTTCCCGCAGGAAGCAGCGCCCTATATTCGCTGGGCGCGGCTTTTCAAGAGGAGCAAGTTTATCTTTACTACGCTTCGAAAAAAGGCGAAGTTTTTACGGTTAATTTCCCTCAGCCATTCCCTTCCGTAAAGGCCAAGAAAGCCTTTGCCAACCTTAAGAGATTCCACAAAAATCCTATAATAATTCCGGACGCGGCTACCGAATGGGAATCAGAAGCCGCCTTTAATCCGGCCGCACTATATGATGATGGTAAAGTTCATTTGCTTTATAGGGCAGTAGGAAAGGGCGGGATATCCTGCTTTGGTTACGCATCCTCTAAAGACGGTTTTCATTTTGAAAAAACTCCTTCCGAGCCGGCCTACATACCCCGCAAGGATTTCGAAGGGATACACACAAAGCCCACGCAGATTACGGATCTTTATAAATCCGGCTGCGGATGGGGCGGCTGCGAAGACCCGAAACTCACGGCTATGGACGGCAGAATTCACATGACATATGTCGCTTATAACGGTTATTCTCATCCGAGGGTCGCGCTTAGTTCCATAGACCGCGCCGATTTCAACAATAAAAAATGGAATTGGGACGAACCTGTTCTCATGTCCCGGCCGGGCGTCATTAACAAAAGCGCATGCCTCCTGCCGGAAAAAATAAAAGGCAAATATGTTATTTTTCACAGAGTATTTCCGCATATCCTGATCGACTACAGGGATGAGCTCAGATTCGACGACGGCAATTGGCTTGAGGCAAAACATAGAATTACCACCCGACCCGGCATGTGGGATTCGAGGAAACTAAGCGTGGGGGCGACACCCATAAAAACCAACACAGGATGGCTTGTCATCTATCACGCAATCGATGACAGAGATGATAGCCGTTACAAGATAGGCGCGATGATATTGGCCCTGGAAGATCCCTCAAGGGTTCTTTTTAGGACAAGCAATCCCATACTTGAGCCTGAGGAGCATTACGAAAACGAGGGAAAACCCGGCGTAGTTTACCCGAGTGGAGCCGTGGTGCTGAAAGATGAGCTTATTGTCTATTACGGGGGCGGTGACCGCGTGGTCTGCTGTGCGACAGCCCGACTGGACCAATTTGTAAAGGATGTCAAAAAGAATAAACGCATCAGCTACCAGTTAAAAGAGATTGTTTATTCGCGATAAAGACAAAGAGAGACAACTTTATAAAATAGATGTTTAACGTTAGACGGTCAGCCACTAACCCTATACTCGTTCCGATCCAGGAAAATCCCTGGGAAACCTTCGCTACCTTCAATTGGTGTCCGGTTGTCAGCAGAAAAGATCCCAAAACTATTCACTGCGTATATCGGGCCATGTCTGAAGCTTATTTGATACCGGCGCATAATCTGCGCCTTTCCTCCATTGGGTACGCGTCAAGCAAAGACGGCCTTAATTACAAGAATAGAATCCAGCTTATAAAACCCGAACTTGAATGGGAGCAGTATGGCTGCGAAGATCCACGCGTTACTGAACTAAATGGTAGATATTATATTTTTTATACGGCCTTGTCTGTTTTTCCCTTCTCGCACGGAGGTATTAAAGTAGCCTGCGCCATAACCAGAGATTTTAAAACAATCGAAGAAAAACATCTTGTCACGCCGTTCAACGCTAAAGCAATGGCCCTATTTCCATCGAAGATTAACGGGAAAATGACAGCCATACTCACGGTAAATACAGATAACGTTAAGAAAAGGGCAAAGATCGCCTTGGCTCAGTTCGATAGCGAAGACGACCTGTGGAATTCGGTCTACTGGGAAGACTGGTACAGGAATTTGGATAGGCATGTACTAAGTGTCAGGCGTACAAGCTCGGATCATGTAGAGGTCGGCTCAGTTCCGTTAAAGACCAAAGAAGGATGGCTTCTTATTTACGCCCATATCCAGGATTACGCGAGCGAGAATAAAATTTTTGGTATAGAAGCCCTGCTTCTTGATCTAAAAAATCCCGCTAAAGTCATAGGGAGAACAAGGCATCCCATACTGGTTCCCGAAGAAACCTATGAAAAATACGGGCAGATCCCGAACGTGATATTTCCTTCCGGGGCACTCATCCGGAATAAAAAACTCTGGATTTTTTACGGTGCCACAGATACTACCTCGTGCGTGGCCGAGGTGGAGCTGGAAAATTTGCTCCGGAGCATGCAACCACCGGCAAGGCGAAAGTGTGTCAAAAGATACAAGAAAAACCCGATTATCGCGCCTATCGCAAAACATGCCTGGGAAAGAAAGGCGACTTTTAATCCCGCGGCAATCGAGCTGGACGGTAAAATCCATATTATATACAGGGCTATGTCGGAAGACAACACTTCAACCATGGGTTACGCAAGAAGCAAGGACGGCCTTACGATCGACAAACGTCTACCCGAGCCGATATACGTGCCCCGAGAAAAATTTGAATCAAAAAAAGTACCCGACGGCAATTCGGGCTGCGAAGATCCGCGGATTGTTTTGCTGAACGATCTGCTATTCATGTGCTACACAGCCTATAACGGCGTTGAGCCACCGCAGGTGGCGCTTTCAACAATTTCGGTGGATGATTTCCTCAAGAAAGATTGGAACTGGTCGAAACCAATTCTGATTACGCCGTCCGGCATTGACGATAAAGACGCTTGCATCTTTCCCGAGATGATAAACGACCAGTACCTGATTATTCACCGCATCGAGAGCCAGATATGCGTGGATTACGCCAGTTCCTTAATCAGGGCCTCGGAAGAAGTAACAAAAGGCATACGGATTATGGGTCCGCGGTACGGAATGTGGGACAGCGCTAAAATCGGGCTGGCGGGCCCGCCAATTAAAACAAAAGCGGGCTGGATAATGTTTTACCACGGGGTCGGCGAGGATCGTTATTATCGCATGGGAGCGGCGCTGCTTGATCTTAAAAATCCGGTAATTATTCACGCGCGCACGAATGAGGCAATTCTGGAACCGGAAAAGGTCTATGAAAAAGAAGGACAGGTTCCGAATGTCGTGTTCCCATGCGGGCATGTTCTTCGCGGGGACACTATCTATCATTATTACGGCGGAGGCGATTCAATAGTCGCGGTTGCGACAATGAAACTCCCGGACTTACTCGCGATGCTGTCCTGACCATCCTTAGAAAAAATACCATGGATATATTTGACTTCGGCGTCGGATTCCCGGCCATAGATAAGGGGAATGATTTTTTTATTGATTGCCTCAGGGCGGAGTGTGAGGCGCGCGGCATGAAATTCATTTTTATTGACGCCGCATCGCTTGATCGACTCACTGCCGGGATCAAAAACGGCAGTTTTAAATTGAAATTTTATCTCGACATGGCCTCCGAGACGTTTGTTCCCGGGGACGCCTACCTTAAATTTACATACCTCATTAAAGATGCCGGCACAAAGATAGTGGCTGACCCTGATCATGTGAAGACAGCAGCGGATAAGTCAGTAACCCATTTTGATCTTATGCGGGCCAATATTTCCGTGCCTTTTACGGTAATTATCCGGAGCGGGGAATCCTCGAGGGAATTTACAGATGAGGAAAAAGAAAAATTAGGCCATGTTATTGTAGTAAAGCCCGCATTAGGCTACGGTAAGCGCGGTGTGAAAATTACGACCTATGAGGTGATGCGCGAAGCAATTGCCGAAGCGCGCAAAGTGAATATGGGAGACACCGTTCTCGTGCAGGAATTCATCGAGCCCAGGGAAATAGAAGGAAGCCCGGCGTGGTTTCGCCTTTTTAATACATTCGGAGAGATTACCCCGTGCTGGTGGAATCCAAATGCCCACACCTATCGCGAGACTACCCCGGGGGAAGTATACAAACATAAGCTGCTTCCGATGATACAGATTACGGCCGAAATTGCCCGGATTACGCGCATTGAATGGTTTTCCTGCGAGGTGGCGATAAATAAAAAGAACAATGAGTTCATGGCCATTGATTACATGAATGACCAGTGCTGGGTTAATCCGCAATCTAAATCCACCGACGGCGTCCCTGATGATGTTATCTCCCGTATTGCCAGGCGAATCATAGAAAAAGCGTGGACTTACATCTGCCGCCGTTCCACTATTCAGCAAAAAGCGGATTTTGCCATAAAAAATGTTAAAATGTTCTTAGTAAGAGACAGATAAAGCAGGCAATAAAAGCGTTCTTGATAAAGCAGCAGATTTTATAAAAAATTATGCGAAAGGGTTACACCGGATATACGAACACGCAAAACAGGTTATAATAGCCGCCTAATTTCAAAGAAAAGTACAAATGTCCGGTACCGAGACATGGACATTTTATATCTACTTGTCTTCGAGTCTGTTGCCGAGCTCTTACTGTCGTCGTTGCGAGCCCCGAAGGGGTAAAGCAATTTCGAATAAATTATTTTTCTCATTTTGTCATCAATAAATTTTTAAGTCCTCGTCGGAGAATTGCTTGTTTTTACGATAAAAATATGGTATACTAATATGAATTCGCCAAACCCTATTATAGTAATACAGGCCAACCAGGCGTTGATCCTGTCGTACTTCTTAAGATGATGCTCATAGGCTAT
>JADHYN010000011.1 GCA_016782425.1 Candidatus Omnitrophota bacterium | reverse complement strand
TGCTTCGGCTTTACCTTCTCTTGCCAGGACGTTTGTTATTGCGCTGGTAAGACAGGTCTTACCGTGGTCAATGTGTCCTATTGTCCCTACGTTTATATGTGGCTTTGTGCGCTCAAATTTTGCCTTAGCCATTTTTCCCTCCCTACCCGCCACCGCGGCAGGCTTTTGTTAATAAAAGGTTTATTTCCCGGTAATAGCAGAGCCCACGGCCGGAATCGAACCGGCGACCCCATCCTTACCATGGATGTGCTCTACCAGCTGAGCTACATGGGCATATTCCCTGGCCCATTCCTTTATAATGTCTAACAACTTTGTGTTGTGTACGTTTATCGTGATGGTTCCGAATTCGGAATGTTTTTTTGAACTATGGTGATTTCGATTTTTTAAAACGGTTGTTTTCGTGAATTGTGTTGCGGGGAGGCCTAGGAAACTTGTCCAGTAATCTTTTGCTTTTCTCTTGGGAGCATCGGGGTATACAAATAAAGACATTTTTATCTTGTCGTTTTCAACGCCGCATACTACTTTTAAAAATTTAACAAAAATTTTCACAAGCGCAGGGTTTGAATTTGAAAAACGGATTGAATTTTTGTTTTTTGTATTTCCTTCGGTAAGGTAAAGGCCGAGTGCCATTGCCTTCAAATGTTCCTCTTCAGGGGTGAGGTTTGTTAGTATGTCAAATGGGTCGCCAAATCTATTATTTTTGATATAAGCAGCTTCTTTATGAGTTCTAAATGTTATATTATTTTTTGATAATATTCCCCGTATAATTCTCGTCGATAGGCCGGCCTTTGCCGCTATTTCTTTAACGGAATTTCCTTTTTTGTAACTCGTTATAATCTCGCAAACTTGCATCTTTATGCCTTTCTGTAGGCGAAGCTCGGACGTTGGGCTGACAAAGGTCTAAATATACCATATCGAAAGTATTTGTCAAGAGTTTTTTTAACTTTTTTCAACTTTTTTTTTGAGGTCCGAAAACGGGCCAAAAATGGGATGAAAACCTACGGAATGAGAGGGTATTGCGTGAGGCTTGGCGATAACAGAGGCTTTATGCCGAGGCTGTATCAATATCACTCGAAAAAATAGAAGGAGCCCCTCTCTCACTTCGTCAGTTCATGCGATTTTTTTATAAGTCGAAAATGGTGGGCAAAACGAGTTCGAATTGGAGCGGGAGAACGGAATCGAACCGTCGTGTGTAGCTTGGAAGGCTACCGTTCTACCATTGAACTACTCCCGCGGAAAAGGTACTTCGAAAAGGTCCTTCGGAAAGGTCCTTCGGCGATGGAAAAGAAAGGTCCTTCGGAAGTGATCCCTCAGCGGACCAAAGGTCCTTCGGAAAAGTGGGGAGAGAAGGATTCGCACCTTCGTAGGCCGAAGCCGCCAGATTTACAGTCTGGTGCGTTTGACTACTCCGCCATCTCCCCAAAATTGTATCAGAGCCGAGGACTGGAGTCGAACCAGCGACCTGAGGTTTACAAAACCCCTGCTCTACCAACTGAGCTACCTCGGCCTAAAGAACATCCTTTATTGTTTGCGGTAATTTATTTAAAAGATCGCTTGCTGTGAGACTAAACTGGCCCTTCTCTTTCGCAGCAAGGTCGCCGGCTAGGCCGTGCAAGTACACACCGATTACGGCGGCGCTATAGGGATTTATCCCCTGGCCGACAAAGCTCGCGATCATGCCCGTAAGCACATCACCGACGCCGGCTGAACTCATGCCGGAGTTTCCGGTCATGTTAACGTAAACTTCGCCCTCGGGATTCGCTACAACGGTCCTGTGCCCTTTTAAAACAAGAATCACTTTATGCTTTTTTGCAAAACCTGACGCAGTTTTTTCGCGGTTTCCCTGAATTGCGCTAATATCTTTTCCGGTAAGATGCGACATCTCCCCCGGATGCGGCGTTAATATCGTAGACGCCTTTCGCGTTTTTAAAATACCGGAATGGCCAGCTATAGCGATTATACCATCGGCGTCAAGAACTATCGGCGCCTTTAACTTTTCGAGCAGCGAGCAAACTAGTTCCTGCGTTTCCCTGTGCCTTGAAATACCCGGACCTATTGCGGCAACGTTAATTTTTTTGGCAAAATCTAAAATATTTTTTTCTGCCGCCAAAGCGAATGACCTCTGGGACGTCTCCGGCAAAGGAAGCGTCATGACTTCTGTTAGCTTGACTTCCATTATGTCATTTAAGCTTTTCGGGACACCGCAGGTTACAAGGCCGCTTCCCGCCAAAAGCGCTGCCTGGCTCGCAAGGTATGCGGCACCCGTCAGCCCCTCGGAGCCGGCCAAGACTAACACGTGTCCAAAATCACCCTTGTGCGTGTCTTGCTTCCTGGGCGGTATTTTTGAAATATGTTTTTTTACCATTATTTACCTCGCAATAAAATCGCGTTCGCCACGGCATGCCCCTTGCAATGCGACATGCTGAGGACAACATCGTCAATTTTTTCTTTTTTCTTTAATTTTTTTGCGCTTTTATGAAAACGAACATGCGGCTTGCCGGTTTTATCATTTAAGATTTCAATATCCTGCCAGTTGTGGACGCTGGAAATTTTATTCCCAAAGGCCTTAAGCACCGCTTCTTTGGCAGCGAACCTGGCGGCAAGATGCTGTTCCTGAAATCTTCTTTTTTTGGAATAGGCGATTTCGTTTTCTGTAAATATTCTATTCAGAAAATTTTTACCCCACTTCTTTTTCGCTTTCCTGAAACGGCCTATCTCTACTATGTCGATTCCGGTCCCTACAATCATGTTACCAATGCCTTCATTTCTTTAACGGCCTTGCCGAGCCCTACAAAGACCGAGCGCGCTATAATCGAATGCCCGATATTATATTCTTCGATTTCTTTAATTTTTCGAAGCGGCGCAGTATTTTTATAATTGAGGCCGTGGCCGGCAAAAACACTAAGGCCTATGCGTTTGGCAAACTCCGCGCTCGCCCTTAAAAGCTCGAATTCTCTCTTCTTTTCTTTTTTGTTTCTTGCGTTAGCGTAGCAACCGGTATGCAGCTCTATCATTCCTACGCCGGATTCCATGGCCGCTTTAATCTGCCTTTTGTCCGGGTCGATAAAAAGGCTTACTTTTATATTGCGTTTCTTCATTTTTTTTAAAACGGATTTTATCCTCTTCGCGCGGGCGAGGACGTCAAGCCCGCCCTCCGTGGTAAGCTCCCGTCGTTTCTCCGGCACGAGGGTTATCTGGTCCGGCTTTACCCGGAGCGCGATATTTACTATTTCTTCCGACATTGCCATCTCAAGGTTCAGCTTAACCTTAATCGCCTTTTTGAGCTCGCGTAAATCTCTGTCTTGAATATGTCGACGGTCCTCCCGTAAATGACAGACGATGGAATCTGCCCCGGAGCGTTGACAAAGAAGCGCCGCTTCAACGGGGTTTGGGTAATCAATTTTCCTTGCCTCCCTTATCGTTGCAACGTGGTCTATGTTGACGCCCAACTCCGGCATAGCGGCTAATCGCGTGTCTTTCCTTCTGCTAACTTTTCAACCGGCAAATAAACTTGCACTTTGGCTTTCGGGGGCTTTATCGCGCGGGAAATGCTTTCCAGGCCAACCTCGGTTGTCTTTGTTTGTGTATATTCTTTTAAATCGATAGGTTTTGTATATATGAAATCCTTATTTAAAAATATACGCGAAGGGCCCAAAACCACAATCGAATCAGGCGTAATCCTCATTTCACTTTTTAGGATTTTATACCCGGGGGGCACTTCTCCTTCAAAAACCGGCTTTATAATTAATTTCTTCGAGATATAAGAAACCGGCGAGAGGAGCTTTCGCAGGACCGTTTCCTTTGAATCCTCTTTAGTTACCTCACCGACATAAAGCCATGTTACAAACGCCATGCCAAGCGCCAGCAATTTAAGGCCTATGTTATTCGATAAAATCTTTTTCACTTTTATTCACCCTTGGTACTGCTGACCATTCGGGAAACAATTTTATTCCAAAAGTCAAATATGGACTTTCTGGATTTCTTCGGCCGGAAAATATTGCTTAGCACGCGGCCGAATTCTTTTTCGTCGAGGTGCCGCGTTAGCCTCCCGCCTACCGAGATGGATATGTCTCCTGTCTCCTCGCTTGCAACCACAACAACAGCATCCGTTTCCTCGCTAAGGCCCATTGCTGCCCTGTGCCTTGTTCCTACGGAACTGCTTACATGCGGATTTTGCGTTAAGGGAAAAAGGCATCCGGCAGATGCTATAATTGAGCCCTGCACCACGACGCCGCCGTCATGCAGGGGCGTGTTGGGCGTGAAGATAGTATTCAAAACTTCGCTTGAGACAATGCTATCCATTCTAATCCCGCTTTCGATATACGGGCGAAGGCCAATCTCTCTTTCGATTGCGATAAGGGCGCCTATCTTTTTCTTGGACAAAGCAAGGGCTGCTTTTGCGATTTCGTCTAGCGTTTCCTGTTGTCTCGAAAACATGCCGAACTGCCCTATTCGAGCCAACCCCCTCCTCAGCTCAGGCTGAAAAATAATAACAAAGGCGATAACTGAAATCGTGAAAAGTTTACCCAGGATCCAGTTTATTGTCTCAAGCTGAAGCTCCTTTGAAATCAAGAATATTACGACCAGTATAATAATTCCTTTTAAAACCTGAACCGCGCGCGTGCCTTTTATGAAAAGAAGAAGCATGTAGAAAACAAACCATAGTATGGCAATCTCGATAATAAATTTTAGTGCGTCGATATAATTAAAAACCATTACCGCAGCACCCTACCTTTTTTATTCCGTCGGTCATCCTTGCAACATCAACCATCTCTCCTACATCATGAACTCTTATTATGCTTGCGCCGTTTGAAATTGCAAACGCGCAAGTTACGGCCGTGCCAAAGATGCGCTCTTCTGTGCCTTTATTTAATATATTACCGATAAAAGATTTTCGTGAGGTCCCGATAAGTACAGGTTTTTGTAGTACCGTAAGACTTTCGAGTCTATTGATTATTTCCAGGTTATGCTCAACTGTTTTTCCGAAACCTATGCCCGGATCAACAATAATCTTATCAGGCGATATTCCGGCTGCTCGGGCAATTTCGACTGATTCTCGAAGCCCGTCCACAATTTCCTCCATGAGATCTTCGTATACAGGGTTATCCTGCATATCGCGCGGCGCGCCCTTCATGTGCATTACGCAAACCGCCGCCCCGGAGAAGGCTATTACCTCAGCCATTTTTGGGTCGGACTTAAGGCCCGTGATATCGTTTACAAGCGAAGCGCCTGCCTGGATAGCCCGAAGCGCAACTTCGTGCTTTGAGGTATCAATTGATATGGGAATATCGATTTCCTTGACAGCCTCCCTTATTATAGGTATGGTTCGCGCCAGCTCTTCTGAAAGGCTTACGCCGTTAGAGCCGGGCCTTGTAGATTCGCCGCCGATGTCTATGATATCCGCACCTTCACGCACCATATCTTGGATACGCCTAAGCGCTAAGGCATCTTTCAAAAACTGCCCTCCGTCCGAGAACGAATCAGGCGTTCTATTTAGAACGCCCATGACATGCGTTCTTTGGCCAAGGTTAAGCGAAAACTTGCCGCACTTCAAATTATGCGGGTTTTTGTATTTCGTCGCTACCGGCATTTTTTTCTTCCTTTTTTACATCTTCTTTTAACCCAAGAAGCTTTTTTACTTCTTTATCGTCAACAACCTCTTTCTCCAATAAGGTCTTGGCAAGAAGAGTTAACTTGCTTTTGTATTTTAGAAGTGTCGTTTTTGCCGTTTCATAACATCCGTCAACTATGCTCTTGACCTCCTGGTCGATAAGCGTGGCTGTATCATCACCATAGTTCCTCTCTTCGTGTATATCTCTTCCCAGAAAGATTTGTTCGTGTCTTTTACCGTAAGTGAGGTGCCCGAGCTTTTCGCTCATGCCAAACTGTGTAACCATATCCCGCGCTATTTCTGATACAACGGATAAATCGTTGTGTGCGCCGGTTGAAAACTGTTTAAAAATAATTTCTTCCGCCACCCTACCACCTAACGCTACTATTAGCTTTGCGACCATCTGACTTTTAGTGGATATATATCGGTCCTGCTTCGGTGGGGTAAAGGTATAGCCAAGCGCCATGCCTCTTGAAATAATTGTCACCTTGTGCATGGGGTCTGCTTCCGGCGTAACGAGTGAAAGAAGCGCGTGTCCTGACTCGTGATAAGCTATTATTGCTTTTTCCTCCTTTGTAATAACACGGGATTTGCGCTGGGGCCCGGCCATAACCCGCTCAATCGATTCTTCCAAGTCTTCTTGAATTACGGCGTTTCTATTCTTTCGCGCACCGAGAAGCGCGGCCTCATTTACGAGATTCGCAAGGTCCGCCCCCGAGAAGCCGGGCGTCTGGCTGGCGATTCTTTTAAGGTTAACACTTTTATCAAGCTTTATTTTTTTTGCGTGAACTTTTAATATGGCTTCCCTGCCTACTATGTCCGGGCGGTCGATTACTATATGTCGGTCAAAACGTCCCGGCCGTAGTAGCGCCGGGTCCAAAACATCAGGCCTGTTCGTGGCCGCGATTAAAATAACGCCGACCTGAGTATCAAACCCGTCCATCTCGACAAGCAAGGCATTAAGGGTCTGTTCCCTTTCATCATGCCCGCCGCCGATACCGGCAAAACGTTGCCTGCCTACTGCGTCTATTTCGTCCAAGAAAATAATACAACCTTTTTTGGTAACCTTTACGCTTTTTCTTGCCTGCTCAAAAAGATCACGCACGCGCGAAGCGCCGACACCTACAAACATTTCAACAAAGTCCGAACCGGAAATACTAAAAAAAGGCACCTTGGCTTCTCCTGCGACAGCTTTGGCTAACAATGTTTTCCCCGTCCCCGGAGGCCCGACAACCAGGACGCCTTTCGGCATTTTACCGCCAAGGCGCTGGAATTTTTTCGGATCTTTAAGGAATTCTATAACTTCCTTCAGCTCTTCTTTTGCTTCATCAACACCCGCAACATCTTCAAATGTTATACGCATGTGTTCTTCCGTGGCTAATTTCGCGCGGGATTTTCCGAATGAAAAAACCTTGCCGCCGCCCGAGGCCGCTCCCCGGTAAATAAAAAACCATAAAAACAGTATAAAAAGGAGCATCGGCCCCAGAGAATAAAACAAATTCGTAAAGAAAGTTTTTGGCGGCTTTATGTCAAATTCCCCGACATTATTCCGGAGGAGTTCAAGAAGGGCCGGGTCATCGGTAGGTATATCAACAATGTAGAGCCTTCCGTCGGCCAGTTTCCCGCTTACTTTTGAGTCGACTTTAACGGCGGATGAGATACTCTGGCTTGCGGGGTTCTTCTTCAGCATCTCGTAGAATTCCTTGTAGGTTAATTCCTGCGGTGCCTTCTCAAAGGTCACAGAACCCCACTGTATGAGGTAGGTAATACCAAAAACAAACAAAAGGAGAAGTATTATATTCCTTCCGTTTGAGGAAGGCTTCTTTGTATCTTTTTTTTGCGGAGTTTTTTGTGTGCTCATATTGCTTTAAATTATAACATACTATTTGCTAAAAATCAATCTGTCGCGCGTTTTACGCATTTTAACACCACCCGGTAAATCCATAGACTTGCCTCGGGATTTCTTGCGTACAAAATTATCTATATCTTTCCAATGCCCATAGGTTAATCGTTTTATGTTGCCGCCGACAGATTTAAGCGCCTCACGTGCAATTTCTTTCTGAAGGGCTTTTGGCTGTAGGAGTAAATCGCAAAGAAGTATATGCCTTGCGCATTTTTTTGACCTTATAATAGGTTTTATTTTACGCTTCTCCTCTTCGATAAATTCAAAATCTTCACGCAGGGATTCCGCTAAATTAAAAAGCGCTTCCTTAAGACGCGGATTAATTTTTTCAAGATACGGCATGACTTTATTGCGTATCCTGTTTCTCAAAAATTTATCTTCCAGGTTTGTTCGGTCGACTCTGAACGAAATCTTTTTATTTTTTAAATATTTTAGTATTTCTTTTTTTCTGATTTCGAAAAGCGGGCGGATAAATTTTATCTTCCCCTCTGCCCTCTTCGGATGAATACCGATAACGCCTTTGAGCGACGAACCTTTTATAACCCGCATGAGTACAGTCTCTGCCTGGTCATCCAATGTGTGGGCTGTCGCGACAGAGCCGGCGCCCAACTCCTTTGCCGCCTGCATAAAAAATTCATATCTTTTTTCCCTAAGGCGCTCCTCCGGCGAAAGTTTTGATCTGGATTTAACGGATTTCAATTTCTTATATGCCATTTTCACACCGAGTGATCTTGCCAGCTTTTTTACAAACTGCGCATCCCTACCGGACTCTTTACCCCTTAGGCCGTGATCCATATGCGCAATAAATAACTCGATGCCCTGGATATCTTCAAGCCTCTTTAATGCGTGGACGAGAAAAACTGAATCAGGGCCTCCGGAAACGCCGACCAAGACCCTGTCCCCTCTCTCGAGCATCCTGTAACGGTCAACGGTTTTAAGTATTCGGGAAGTTAGGTTCATAAGTGGGAGTTTCGAATTGCCCCTCGTCGCCTTTATTATATTATGGCTCCTCGGGACAAATTTTGCTTTCGCATATACACGACAAAATTTGGTAGCGGGGGAGAGACTCGAACTCTCGACATGCCGGGTATGAGCCGACTGCTCTAACCAACTGAGCTACCCCGCCCCATTATACTTTTATTACGGTTTAATAACTATATAGTATCCGCCGCTTTTTGTCAAGTATAAGAAGCAGACGAAATGAGAGGGTATTAGCCTGCGGCTTGGCACAATAACAGAGGCTCCTGCACATAAAGCCTACGGAGCGTGTATTCCCCAGGCTCAGCGCCTCAAAAAATTGTGCCATAGTCAAAAGTACCTCATCCCATCGTTCCGATGGTATTCGGCACTTTTGACTGAAACTTCGCCTGGGTAACACACGCTCCGTAGGCTTTATACCAAGGCAACACCCATGTCACCGCAAAAATAATTTGTTTTTTGAAATAGCAAGCACTTCATTTATTAAGTAGAAAGGAGCCCCTTTATGGCGGAATGAGAGGGTATTGGCGAGGGCGGCTTTTTGTGCGGTCTTGTAGGAGATCCTTTCTTTCCGTAATAAATTATACATATAGCTTACTACAAATGGTATGTTAAAGTGTCAAGCTTCCCCAAACGGTAGTATACTATGTTTGTTTGTCGTATCAAAACCGTTTTTTTAACCCGAAGGAGGGAAGCATGACACTAAGAGGCTATATGCCAAAAGACTTTGATGTATTTATCGGGCTCGATGTTGATAAAAAGAGCTATGTATTAGCTGTTCGGGACAACGACAGCATGAGTCGTCCTGTACGGATGCCGGCTAATCCCGAAATACTCTTAGATTATATCAATAAACGCCACAAAGGTAAAAGGGTTATTTGCGCTTATGAGGCAGGACCAACCGGATTCGGACTTTATGATTATCTTACAGAATGCGGAGTGCCATGTCTGGTTGTCTCGCCACTTTCGATTCCGAAAGCCAAGAACGAAACGGCTAAGACCAACAAAATTGACGCTAAGAAAATCGCTGAATATCTACAATATGGTAAATTGAAATCGGTCTTAGTGCCGATCGGGAAGTATCGAGAATTACGGCACTTGGTCCGTATAAGGGAAAAGTATGTTACTATGAGAGTGAAAGCCAAACAACGCATAAAGGCATTGTTACTTCAAGAGTCCCTATACGGATCGCTAAAAGACGAAGATGTTTCCTGGTCCGGGGAATATGTGTCTAACCTTAAAGAAATTAAAACTACCGATGCTGTAAGGTATCGGCTCGACATGCTTCTTATGGATCTTGAGTACTCCAGGATGCAACTGCTGGCAGTGTGTAAAAAACTACGTGATTTTTGCAAAGTTCATCCGGAAATTGATAGATATAAAACATTCTTAAGCTCTATTCCGGGAATAGGGTTTATTATCGCCGTTACAATACTTGCGAAGATCGGAGATCCCCTTAAGCTGTATAGCATAAGACAATTAGCAGCATTTACAGGCATGATACCCTGGGAGAAGTCAACGGGAGATACCGAGAATAAGGGCTCAATTACGCATATGGGGAATAGGGTATTACGCTCCCTTCTTGTAGAAGCGGCATGGTCTGCCATAAGAAGAGACGCCCGATTAAGACAGTTTTACTTTAGGATAAAAGGACGTAACCACCCTAAAGCTGCCGCCAAAAAGGCTATTGTGGCAGTGGCTCGAAAAATGACGCAGATAATCTTCCGTATTTTAACAGACCAACGGATGTATGTTTTGCAGTAATCGCAAGGATCTTAAAATAATTGTGCAGATTGAAAGCTTGGAACGCTTCACTTTTGAGACGCCTCGATCAAAAATAGAGCCTATAAGCTCGCCTACAAAAAGAGACTCAAGAGTGCTAAAACGAAAAACCAAAGAGTGGATCCCCGCAGGGAATGCCACGAATAATAATTAGTTCGGTTCCAATCTGCAGACTATTGGCTGATCCGGGATAGTTTTAATTATGCTGTAAGAAGCTTGACACTTTACATAATAATTTTTTGAAGAAGAAAGAGCTCCGTCGAAAGTGCCAAGCCGCACTCACCAATACCCTCTCATTCCATTTATCTAATGAGGTTTTTAAGACCGGAGGAGACGTAGAATTTGCTGTTGGCGTCGATGATGACGCACTCGGTGTTCTCGAGTGTTTCGATAAGGGCTAGGCCTTTTTCGGGGCCGAGGACGTAGAGTGCGGTTGCGAGGGCGTCGGCTGTTGCGCAATCGTCGGCGAGGACAGTGACGCTTCTTGTTGTAACCTTTATGGGCTCGCCTGTTTTAGGGTCGATTATATGGGAATACTTTTCGTTTTCGGATTTCGTGAATCTTTCATACCCGCCGGATGTAGCCACGCCTTTGTCGCGAGCGTTAAATGAGGCTATAATTTTTTGTTTATTTTTCGGATCCCGGATTCCTACGCGCCATCCGCGCTTATCGGATCCCGCACCCATGCAATACATGTCACCGCCGGCATTTATGATTGCATTGCGAACGAGGGCATCTTTTAGTACCTTGATCCCTTCATCTACGATAAAGCCTTTTGCTACACCGCCTAAATTTATTTTAACGCCGTTTTTTTCAATTACAATTGCATGTTTTTTTTCATCCAGCTTCCAACCGCCATTTCCCATCGCAACGTCAAACGCGCCCCCGCTCTTAGTAAAGATATCCTCCGATGTTTTAAGCACTGCGAACATCTCCTCTGAAAGCAAAAGCTCCTCGCCTGCTTTTAAACTGTTTATCCGCGCAAGTTCGCTTTCATCTCCGAAGTAATTGAATCTCTTCGTTAAGCTTCTCATGCGGCTTATGGCTTGATTGAGAATTTGATTTTTTAAATTTTTATCTAGGGAGTCTTTGATTTCGACGCTTACAAAGGTATCCATGAGAATGGTGTTTTTTGCGCCGACCGGCATTTTCGAACACGCCGGGAGAAGTGTAAGCATTAAAATAATGGCGGCGGGGACTATTTTGGTTTTAAACATCCTTGAACCCGAAAAAAAACCAGATTAAAATAAACCCGTAATTTTTCCTTCTTCGGTAATGTCGATTTTTGTGCCGCGAGGAACTTTCGGCAGGCCCGGTATCCGTTTTACGCTACCACAAGATGCGGCTATAAAACCGGCACCGTTAAATATGCGAATATCTTCTACCGGAAGCTTGAAGCCGTGCGGTCGCCCTTTTCTTTTCGGGCTATTCGAGAGAGACAGATGTGTTTTTACCATGCATATAGGGAGATTATCAAGCTTTAGTTTTTTAAGATCGAGAATTTTTTTATTCGCATCATCAGAAAATTTCATTTCCCTTGCGCCATAAAGAGTTTTTGCAATCCTTTTGATTTTATCTTTTATCGGCATATCGGTCGGATAAAGAAACCTGAAGCTGTGTTTTATTTTACAGGCGCTGATAACAGCCGAGGCCAACTCCGCGGCTCCTTCACTGCCGCGCGCCCACGCATCGCTTACTGCAACGCCGGCTGCCCCAAATGTTGCAACCCTTCTCGTTATGGCAGTGATCTCTTTATCCGTGTCGTCTTTCATGCGGTTTACGCAAACAACGACAGGCACCCCAAAGGTCGTAAGATTTTCAATCTGTTTTTCAAGATTTGAAAGGCCTCTTTCTACCGCTGATACGCTCTCGTGAAAAATATCTCTCGGAAGCGGTCGCCCAAGAACCACATCAACGTCGCCGCTATGCATTTTAAGGCCTCGCACCGAACATACTAAAACAGCAACATCCGGCGTAAGTCCGCCGGCCCGGCATTTTATGTCAAAAAACTTCTCTGCCCCCATATCGGCGCCGAAAGCCGATTCCGTGATTACGTATTCGCAAAGTGCGAGCGCAATCTTATCTGCTACTACCGAAGCCACACCAAGTGAGGTATCTCCGGGCGTGCCGGTATGCATAAAGCAAGGCGTGCCTTCTCTTGTCTGCAGAAGATTCGGTTTTATTGCGTCTTTTAAAAGTGCTGCCATGGCACCCGCAACTTTTATGTCTTCTGCCGTAACGGGCTTCCCTTTTTTATTAAAACCCAGGATGACCTTACCAAGCCTCTCCCTCATGTCTTTAGCGTCGTCTGAGAGCGCCAGAATCGCCATTATTTCACTTGCGTCGATTATTTCGAAGCCTACTTTCCTTGTGGTACCGTCTGTTTTGCTGCCAAGCCCTATGTTTACGTTGCGTAAGGAGCGATCGTTTGTGTCAAGGGCCCTTCGCCATATGATTGAGGCGGTATCTATGTCCAGGGGATTACCTTTAAAAGTAGAATTTTCAAGGTATGCTGCACATAGATTGTGGGCGGACTCAACAGCGTGCGTGTCGCCGGTGAGATGAAGGTTCACATCTTCACTCGGAAGAACCTGCGCAGCGCCTCCGCCTGAGGCAGTTCCTTTTATTCCGAATACTCCCCCCAGTGACGGCTGCATTAGGCATACAGCAGATTTCTTCTTAAGCTTATTAAATGCCATGGAAAGACCTATGGCTGTTACAGTCTTTCCTTCGCCCAGAGGCGTAGGCGTGATAGAGCTAACGAGGATGTATTTGCCGCGTTTTTTTCGACGCAGGGATTTGAGTAGGTCCAAGGAAAGCTTGGCCTTGTAGGGGCCGTAGTGCTCCAGGTATTGCTTTTTGATTCCGAGATACCTGGCGACGTCTGTAATAGGTTTAAGGTTTATTTTTTCTTTTCTTTTGGCACCGACCGGTTTCTTACTTTGACTCTTCTTCATCTAACCTCACTTTTTAATGTATTAACACCTATTAAAATTATTATGATCTGATTATATCCGATGTGCACACCTTTGTCAACACCCGAATTTGACAAAAAAAGGTCCTTTATTTATTCGATTGGTCTTTGACCGGTTTGAACGTAAAACGGTGTATTGGCGAAGGGCCGTGTTTTATTAGCTTTCGGAGATGTTCTCTTGTGCCATAGCCCTTGTGGCGCAAAAAACCGTAGGCGGGATATCTTTTATGATATTTACACATGATACTGTCACGGGTAACCTTTGCGATTATCGAGGCGCAGGCAATTGAGAGGCTTTTGGAGTCGCCGCCTATGATGTGCGCTTTTTTACACAAAACTTTAAGCCGGATTCTTCCGTCAATAAGGAGATAATCGGGTTTTACGCCCAGATTCCTTACCGCAATCTCCATGGCCCTTGCAGTTGCGTTATATATGTTTATTTTGTCTATAACTTTTTCGCTGACTATTCCGATTCCGAACCAGACTTTCCTCTTAATTTCTTCGTAGGCAAGATTTCGGGCGAGGGGGGTGAGTTTTTTGGAATCGTCTATTCTTTGTTTAAAACGCGTCTCTTTCAGTATTACAGCAGAGGCCACCACCGGCCCGGCCAGAGGGCCGCGGCCTGCCTCATCAATACCCGCAACGCGCCTGTAACCTTCTCTATGCGCCTTCCGCTCGTGTTTGAGTTTCAACTTTTTGCGCAACTTTAGACTTTTTACCTTTCTTGTCTCTGAGGTAATAAAGCTTTGCCCTTCTTACGGAACCCTTCTTTTTTACCACGACCTTATCGATAAACGGCGAATGGATTAAAAATATCCTCTCAACGCCTTCGCCGTAGGAAATTCTTCGCACCGTAAATGTGGCGCGGACTCCCGAGCCTTTCTTCCTTATGACTATGCCGTCAAAAACCTGGATTCTTGTTTTTTCCTCTTCTTTTATTTTGACGTGCACATGGACAGTATCGCCTATATCGAATTTCGGTATATCCTTTTTTAAATATTTTTCTTCGAAATCTTTTAACTTGTTCATTTTTTGCTCCTCTTTTCTTTTTTTAATAAATCATTTCTTACTTTCTTTGTCTTTTGTAAAGATTCTTTTTTTCGCCACTGGTTAATTGCTTTATGATTTCCGCTTAATAATATGTCGGGAACTTTCATTCCTTCAAATTCCCGCGGCCTGGTATACTGAGGATACTCTAGCAAATTGTTTTCGAACGATTCCGACTTAAGAGATGCGCTATCACCCAGGACACCCGGTATCAAGCGTATTACCGCATCCAATACCGTCATAGCAGGTATTTCCCCGCCTGTTAATATGTAATCTCCCACTGATATCTCGTCTGTAACAAGCGACCTTACTCTTTCATCAAATCCCTCGTAGTGACCGCATATGAGTATCAGGTGTTTTGTTTTTGACAACTTCTTCGCCATTTTTTGATTAAAACGCTTACCCTGCGGCGTTAAAAGGACTACTCTTCGACCTTTGGCTGTGCTTTTTACGCTGGCAAGGGCTCTATGTATCGGCTCAATTTTCAAAAGCATGCCTGAGCCCCCGCCATAGGGCTTGTCGTCGGCTGTCCTGTGGTTATCGTAAGCCCAGTTTCGTATGTTGCGCACGCGAACACGCACTTTTCTCTTTTCTTGCGCAATTTTCACCATTGACTCTCCAAGCACGCCTTTGAACATGCCCGGGAACAATGTTAGTATATCTATTTTCATAGCCTATAAACTGAAATTCCAAATTCCAAATAACAAAACGTTTTGGATTTGTAATTTTCTTACTTTATACCTTGCTTCTTAATAAGGCTTCGGACTGTTTCGGATGGCTTTGCGCCGTTTTTCAGCCAATAAAGAGCCCGTTCCCTGTCAATTTTTATATCAGCGGGGTTCTTTTTGGGGTCGTAGTAGCCGATTTCTTCGATAAAGCGCCCGTCCCTCGGGCTTCTTTTATCGGTAGCCACGATCCTGTAAAAAGGCTTTTTATTTGTTCCCATCCTTTTTAATCTCAACACTACTGCCATTATCTTTCCTCCTTTTCTCTCCAAATACGCGCTCCGACGTTTTTCAATTTTTTATCTAATTCCTCATAACCGCGATCAAGGTGATATATCCTGTGAACACGGGTCTTTTGTTTTGCGACAAGCCCTGCCAGGACTAAGGCTGCCGATGCCCTTAGATCCGAGGCCATGACATCGGCGCCGCTCAAGCTCTTTACGCCCTTTATTATGGCGTTCGGGCCTTCAAGTATAATTTGCGCCCCCATGCGGCCGAGTTCGCTCACGTGTATAAATCTTTCGGGATAAATTTTTTCCGTTATAATACTTATACCGTCTGACAAACAAAGAAGCGCCATTATCTGCGCTTGCATGTCTGTCGGAAAACCCGGATATGGCAGTGTCGTAACGGATGCGGGCTTTATCTTGCTCCTGACTTTTCTCTTTACCCGTAGTCCGTCTTTATGTTCGGTAATATGAATTCCGCATTCACGTAACTTATCTATTACGGCAAGGAGATGCGCGCCCTTCGCTCCTTTTAGGAAAAGATCGCCTCCTGTAATTGCACCCGCCAGCGCATATGTCCCTGTTTCAACGCGATCGGATATTATCTTATAATTCGTAGCGTGAAGTTTTTTTACACCCGTTATCATTACTGTAGGAGTGGAGTGGCCTTCTATCCTAGCGCCCATTGATATCAGAAAATTAGCCAAGTCCACTATTTCGGGTTCGCAGGCCGCGTTTTCGATAACCGTTGTGCCCTCTGCAAGTGTGGCCGCCATCATTGTGTTGGCAGTTGCAAGAACGCTTGAACCAAAATGGCCTCCCAGATAAATATTAGCTCCTTTAAGTTTTTTAGCCTTTGCTATGATATAGCCGGATTTTATCTTTATCTCAGCCCCTAACTTTTCCAATCCCTTTAAGTGCAAGTCTATCGGGCGCGGGCCGATAATGCAGCCACCGGGAAAGGAAACCTCCGCAAATTTTCTTTTTGCAACAAGCGGCCCCAGGACGCAAATAGAAGCCCTCATTGTGCTCACAAGGTTATAGGGGGCTTTTAGTTTTCCGCAGGCGCCGGTTATAGAAACGCGTTCTTTTTTTCTTTCGACCTTAGCTTCCATGGCGCGTAAAATTCTAATCATCGTATCAGTATCACGTAGTGCAGGGACATTATTTATAACACAGGTCTCGTCTGTCAAGAGCGCCGCTGCCATTATCGGAAGAGCCGCATTTTTAGCGCCGCTTATATTAATCGTGCCTTTAAGGGTATTGCCGCCCTCTATCACTAATCTATCCATTTTTTCTCGCTTTTATGATCCTGTCAATATTTGCGTAATCTTTATAGACACATATGTCGCGAAAATTACCTGAATTCTCCAGAAGTGCTTTGACTGCATCTGCCTGATTGTAGCCAATTTCCATGAGCAGAATCCCGCCGCTTTTAAGAAAGGCCGGAGATTCTTTCGTAATCCTTCTATAAAAGTCCGTGCCGTCAGTACCGCCATACAGCGCAATATATGGGTCGCTCTTTACCTCCTCTGGAAGCGAGGAAAAGTCTTCTAATGAAACATATGGTGGATTCGAAATAATTAAATCAAAATAGTTTTCGTAATTCTTTTTTACGTTTTCAAACAGATTGCTTTTTAAAAAAACTATCCTTTCCCGGACTCCATGCGTAGCGGCATTACCCTCTGCAACCCTAAGAGCCGCATCAGAAATATCTAAAGCGACAATTTTACCCGAAAGAATATACTTTGTCAAACTTATTGCGATGTTTCCGCATCCGGTACCGATGTCTAGTATTGCCGGCGTCCGGCCGGATTCAACGTGCCCCGAAAGAAGATCGATGGCTTTTTCCACCAGGATTTCAGTTTCGGGCCTGGGATAAAGCACTGCGTTTTCCGTTTCGAATTCGAAATCCATAAAAGGGGCTCGGCGCATAAACCTTACTTCATCCTCTCTTTGCGGCCTGCCTCTCTCAAGGCAGCTATAAATTCGTCAAGCGCGCCATTCAGGACATCTTCTAAGTTATGTTTTGTAAATCCAATTCTATGATCTGTTACGCGCCTATCCGGAAAATTATAAGTTCTTATTTTCTCTGACCTGTCACCCGAACCAACTTGCAGTTTGCGATCGCGAGATCGCTTCTTATTTTGATCCTGCGTTAGCTTATCAAAAAGCCGCGCGCGGAGCACCCTCATCGCCTTTGCCTTATTTTTATGCTGGGACCTTTCGTCCTGGCAACTCACAACAAGGCCCGTAGGCATGTGCGTGATTCTTACCGCGGAATCAGTAACATTCACATGCTGACCGCCTCTACCGCCCGCCCTAAAAACATCTATTCGCAAATCTTGCGGTTTTACCTCCATGTCGACATCTTCAGCTTCCGGCAGTACCGCTACTGTTGCCGCTGAGGTATGGATGCGACCGCTAGTCTCTGTGGCAGGAACGCGTTGTACTCTGTGCGTGCCGCTTTCATACTTAAAGTTACCGTAAACGCCATCACCGGACACCGAAAATATAACCTCTTTAAAACCGCCTTTTTCTGTGACACTGGCAGACATGGTTTCAACCTTCCAGCCTTTCCTTGCTGCATATCTCGAATACATCCTGAATAAATCATGCGCAAACAACGCAGCTTCTACGCCACCGGTCCCCTGGCGTATTTCCATTATGATGTCCTTATCTTCGTTTTCGTCTTTTTCGAGAAGGAGCTCTTCCAGCTCTTTTTGGAGCTTGTCGGTGGTGATTTTATGGGACCCGAGTTCATCTTTCGCCAACTCGAGGAATTCTTTTTCCTGTGCGGTGTCACCTATCACAGCTTCAAGCGAAGTCATTTCGTCAACAATTTTTTTGTACTCGTTGTATTTCGAAACGATCTTCTGTAAAGATGACATCTCCTTGGCGTATTTTTTGTACTCCTGGGGGTTGGAAATGATTTTGGGATCAACAACCAGCTCCTGAAGTTCTGAAAACCGTTTTAACTTTTCCTCTAATTTCTTATTCATCTTCCCTTATTCTTTTCCTTGCTCCTCTTTTTCCTCTTCAGCGGGGGAATTTTTCTCGACAGTTTTTTCCTTTTTTGCCTTCGGTTTCTGTTTTTTTTCATATCTTTTCATGAATTTATCAACCCTTCCGGCTGCGTCAATCAGCTTTTGCTTGCCGGTAAAAAACGGGTGACATTTTGAACAGATCTCGATGTGGATATTTTGCTTCGTGCTCCTGGTTTGTATGACTTCCCCGCACGCGCACACGATTCTGGTATCTTTGTATTCCGGGTGAATTTTCGGTTTCATTCCTTCTCCTTTATTCTACAGGCTTACGCCTGTAGTATTATTTGTTAAGTGACTTTAGAAATTCTTTGTTCGTCTTGGTTTTCTTAAGTTTCTCGATTAAAAGCTCCATTGCCTCTACGCTATTTAGGTCATTAAGGGCCTTGCGCATAAGCCATATTTTCTGGAGCTCGTTGCTTTCGACAAGAAGCTCTTCTTTTCTTGTGTTGGACTTCTTAATGTCGATGGCGGGATAAACCCTTCTCTGGAAAAGTGTCCTGTCTAGCTGTAACTCCATGTTGCCCGTTCCTTTAAATTCCTCGAATATAACTTCGTCCATTCGGGAGCCTGTTTCCACAAGTGCTGTTGCTATGATTGTAAGTGATCCGCCCTCTTCGATGTTTCGTGCAGCACCTAAGAACCTCTTCGGTTTCTGTAACGCGTTTGAGTCTACACCGCCGGACAGTATTTTGCCTGAGTGCGGCATGACAGAGTTATAGGCTCTTGCTAGTCGTGTTATGGAATCCAGAAGTATCACAACATCCCTTTTGTGTTCTACAAGCCTCTTTGCTTTTTCCAGGACCATTTCTGCTACCTGAGTGTGCCTTTCTGCCGGTTCATCAAATGTAGAGCTTACGACCTCTCCGTTTACTGATCTTATCATGTCAGTTACTTCTTCGGGTCTTTCGTCTATTAACAATACGAGCAAGACAACGTCAGGATAATTTGTCGTTATGCTATTGGCGAACTTCTGCAGAAGTACTGTCTTTCCGCTATATGGCTGTGCGACAATCATTCCGCGCTGTCCCTTGCCTACCGGTGTCAAAAGATCCATTACTCGCATAGAAATCTCATCCGGATTTGTCTCCAGCGCATATCTCTCGTTCGGATAAAGCGGTGTCAGGTTATCAAACAGAATTTTATCTTTTGCATTCTCCGGATTTTCGAAGTTTACAGCTTCTACTTTAAGGAGCGCAAAGTATCTTTCCCCTTCCTTCGGGGGCCGTATTTGCCCGCTTATCGTGTCCCCCGTACGCAAGCTAAACCTTCTTATTTGCGACGGTGAAATATAAATATCATCGGGACAGGGAAGATAATTGTATTTGGGGCTTCTTAAAAAACCAAAGCCGTCAGGAAGGACTTCAAGCACCCCCTCACCGAATATTAGCCCTTCTTTCTCAGTTTTTGCCTGAAGGATTTTAAAAATGAGGTCCTGTTTTTTAACGCCGGTCAGGTTATTAATTTTGAGCCCCCTGGCGACCTTGTTTAACTCGGTCATGTTAAGCGATTTTAATTTTTCAATATTAATATTATCCATCCTTACCTCCTCTTTAACTTTCGCCATATCTTTTTTACTTCCTTTCTTGCGTGCTCTTTCGAGCGATTATTATTAATCACGAAATCTGCAAACTTTATTTTTTTAGTACTTGGCATTTGGAATAGAAGCCGCTTCCCAATCTCATCGGGAGTAAATCCCAGCGAAGCGCATCTTCCCATCTGATTTCTTTTACTTGCACATACCACCACGATATAATCCACATAATTATTGAGCCCTGACTCTATTAACATCGGCGCGTCCAAGATATTAATAGATTTTTTTGATTTTTTAAGCCTTTCGCTTATTTTTTTTACTGTCTCGGGATATACGATATTGCATAGCCTTCCGAGAAGGCGTCCTTTTGAAAACGCCACTCGCGCAAGCTCACTTCTATCAATAGCGCCTTTTCGGAAAACGCCACCCCCAAAGGTCTGTCGTATTTTTTTCTGGACACGCTTATCATTCCTATAAATTTCGTGCACGATTTTATCGGCATTAATAACATGCGCCCCGCGAGCCTTAAAAAAATTGGCTACGGTTGTTTTCCCTGTTCCAAAATTTCCTGTTATGCCTACTACGAGCTTCACAGCCCAACAGCCTCCATTTCAAGCCAGTTAATTCCGGCCTCAAGGCGCACGGTTATGGGCACCTTTAGATTCATCACGTTTTCCATACCGCTTTTTACGACTTTCGCAAACTTTTTCAAATCCTTCTTCCCTACTTCAAAAACAAGCTCATCATGGACTTGTAAGATCATCCTGGCATCAAAATTATCAAGCGACCCATGTATCTCGATCATTGCGAGCTTTATAAGGTCCGCGGCTGAGCCCTGTATGGGCGTGTTTACTGCCGTGCGTTCGGCAAAATTGCGCACGGAAACATTTTCTGAATTGATCTCCGGTATGTAGCGGCGCCTTCCGAGAATCGTGGTTACAAAGCCGGCGTCTCGTGTTTCTTTTACCTTTTCTTCCAGATAAGTTTTTACCAGGGGATAACGCTCGAAATAGGCGTCTATGAACTTTGCGGCTTCACGGACATCGATCCCCAGGTCCCGCGATAGGCCATAGGCGCTAATCCCGTAGACGATACCGAAATTTACTGTTTTTGCCGTACTTCGCATTTTTTGGTCAACATCTTTTTCATCGAGGCCGTATATTAAAGAGGCGGTAAAGGCGTGAATGTCTCTACCCTCACGAAAGGCACCGATGAGATTATTATCTCCGGAAAGATGCGCCAAAATTCGAAGCTCTATCTGCGAATAATCCGCCGAAAGTATTAGCTGTTCTTTTTTCTCCGCAACAAAGGCTTTGCGGATCTTCTTGCCGGTTTCGGTCCTTATGGGGATATTCTGCACATTCGGATTGCTTGACGAAAGCCTGCCTGTTGCGGTTACTGCCTGATTGAAAGAGGTATGTATCCGCCCTGTTTTCGGATTTATAAGTTCGGGCAGGCTATTGACATAGGTCGAGGTTAATTTTGCCAGCGTCCTGTAACGCAAAATTTCTTTTGGTAGGCGTTCTTTCTCAGCTAAAACCCGCAGCACTTCTTCGTTTGTCGAAGCGCCTGTTTTTGTCTTTTTTATGACAGGCATTTTTAATTTTTCAAAAAGGATAACCTGGAGTTGTTTTGGCGAGTTTATGTTAAAACTTTCTCCGGCAAGCTCGAAAATTATTTTCTCAAGCTTCTTAATCTCTTTTTCCAGATCCCCGGAAAGCGCATTAAGGTATTTGGTGTCAATGCTTACACCCGAAAATTCCATGTCGGCCAACACATTAATAAGCGGTATTTCGACGTCAAAAAATAATTTTTCGAGATTTCTTTCCTCCATTTTTTTAAGAAGAATTGCCTTGGCGCTAAATGTGGCATCACTATCCCGACAACAGTAGTCGCACACTTTCCGGACGTCAACCCGATCCATGGTAATGGCCTTTTTGCCCTTCCCTATCAGATCCTCAATCGATTCCATAGTACGCCCCAGGTGTTCAAATGCTATATCGCCAAGATTATGCCGTGATTTGGACGGGTTTAAAAGATATGAAGCGACCATGGTATCAAATGCGATGCCTTTTACCGGAATACCAAGATTTTTTAGAATCAATGCATCGTATTTTATGTTCTGTCCGATTTTCTTTATGTTGCTATCTTCAAAAATCCCTTTTAGTTCTTCCAAAACTTCCTCTTTAGATATATCCGTAAGAGCGTTAAGTGGTATGTAGCTAGCCTCCCCCTCGCTCCAACAAAACGATACCCCACATGGTACGGCACGCATCGGGTCGTAGTGGGTTGTCTCGAAATCAAACGCAAAGCTCTTTACACCTTTCAACGCTTGCATTAACTTCATGAAACTTTTTTTATTATCGACAATATCGTAAGTGCCCTCGTGCTTTTGCTTCGGCGTTATGTCTTTTAATAGATTTCTAAATTCCAGCTCCTTAAAAAGCTCTATAAGCGCCTTTTCGTTTGGTTCCTGCATGCACAGGTCATTTAAATCCACCTCTATCGGAACATTTCTGTCAACGGTCGCAAGATCCTTGCTTAACAGCGCAAGTTCTTTTGACTGCTCAATTTTTTTTCGCTGCGACTGGCTTTTAACCTTATGGACATTCTTCAAAAGGTCTTCAAGGCTATCAAATTTCTTCATAAGCTCCACTGCGGTTTTTTCGCCTATGCCGGGTACGCCGGGAATATTGTCCGAGGCGTCTCCCATCAGCGCCATAAGATCGGTTATCTTATCCGGCCCGACTCCGAACCTTTCCTTAACCTCTTTTTCACCATAGACCATGCCATCCTTGTGCGGGCTGTAAACTTTTATGCGGGATCCTACAAGCTGCATTGCATCTTTGTCACTTGTAACTAAAAAGGTGTCTACGTTCTTTGTCTTGGCGCACTTTTCGGCAAGGGTCGCCAGAACATCGTCCGCCTCGTACCCCGGCATCTCGTAAATGGGTATATTGTAGGCTGTCACAATCTTCTTTATGTACGGTATTTGGCTCACCAGGTCATCTGGCATGGGCTTTCGCGTTGCCTTATAGTCCTTAAATTTTTCGTGCCTGAATGTCGGCCCCTTTAGGTCAAATGCAACAGCTATCATGTCAGGTTTTTCATCCTTGATAATCTTTCTGATCATCGCGATAACCCCATAAATAGCATTCGTGGCTTGCCCTTTGGAGTTAGACAGGTGCCTTATGGCGTAATAGGCCCTATAGCAAAATGAGTTACCATCAATCAGAAAAAATTTTTTGTTCGATCTATCAGGCATGAATTAATACATCAGATTTGATTTTCGATTATTATAAACTAGGTTGGGCCTTTTGCAACTGCTTTAGCTCAAAAGAGCTTAGTAGCTAAGTGATCGTGGCATAAAATAACACATCCCATTGATACTGTCAAGCCTTTTTTTTCTTATCCAGTTCGACTGTCAGCCTGTTTATAGCCTCTGCCAGGTCCTTCAATTCATCTTTTCTCCTTAAGACCAGGCGCTTACTGTAATCGCCGGCCGTCAAGTCGTCTAAAAACCTTATCATCCTGTAAACCGGGCCCGCGATCTTGTGTGAGACCAAAATCCCTATCCCGATGCAAAGCATTGAAACAAAAACCATGCTAACGGCCAGTTTAATGTTTACGGATTTAAAAATCTCCATAAGCCTTCCCTGCGGATAGACGTTCGCGAGTTTTTCCCCTAAAAGAACCCACGAGTTATAATATATCGTATATCCGGAAATAGCCGCGCTTGCGAGCGCAACTAAAAGAAGTAAGCCGACGTATTTCATCTGGAATTTTGCCTTGACAATGTATCGAGTTCTCTTATAGAGCCTCTTTTCCATTCCTACTTCCTCCATATAGTCGCGTCCCTTCTTATGGTAAATTTCACAGCGCCCGTTTTTTTATTTCCGATTATCTTCTCCGCATCCGCCAGCGGCATGTAGCGCGTTGAAGCGCCGTTTATGGCAATGATTAAATCGCCCTTACTAAGACCCGCCTTTTGGCCGGGAGACCCTTCTTTTAAATCCACGAGGGTAAGGCCGTCTCTTAACATATCCAATTTCCCGCCTATAATATCTTTATGAAACCCCGCAGTCGGGCTTTCTTTTTCCAACACGACGTCTCGCTGAATATCTATTTTAATCTCGCCCAAGCTTTCCAATAAAAGGCGACTTACTCTTTCCTTTGACATGTAATTAGTAAAGCGGCCCCAGACCGAAATTAACGTATCGCCGGGCTGCAAGCCGGCGTCATACGCCGAGCTGTCACCTGTGACATCTATTATCTTTACGCTATTGTCTTCTTCGGTTATGACTATACCGATTTTTTGCTCAAGCTCTTTTTTAAAATCTTCTTTTTTAGAAGGCAAAGTTTTTGATGAGTTCTCGATCTCCTGCCTTCGCCGCATGGCGTCTTGCTTCTCCGTTTGAGATTCACGGAAAATCTGCCCGGTTATAAAATTCATTTTGTCACGCGCAGTTTTGTATTTCGGATTTATTTTGACGGCTTTTTCGTAGTAAAAGTAGGCTTTTCTGTATTTATCTCGTGCGGCATACACATCGCCAAGGGCCACAAGGTTTTGTTCGGTCAGATCGTAGGAGATGGCGTGAATGTCTTTTTTGAGAATGTTTTTTTCGCCTTCATAGGTCGAGATAACGACCCTGTCGTCGTATTCTTCCACGACTACGCCTTTCATTTCCGCGTCATTTTCCAGATAGACCGTGTCGGCAAAAGCGGCTACGGCGCATAGAGAAAAGCATAAGGGAAATAATTGTAGATGGGTTATTTTAAGCATTTATGCCTTAAATATGAATAACAAAATCAGGCATGCAAGGGCGGCAGCGATAATGTAAAAGTCGTTGAAATAAAAGAAATCCAAAATTCTATCCGGGAGCGACTGCGGGTATACCACGCCTTTTGTTTTTTGAAGGTAGTCGCGCGAGGCGCGCTCCACTACCTTGGCGCCGAACTTAGCGTGAATCTCATATCTGACGGCCTCTACCTGTTCCTTTCTGAACCGCAGGAACCGGCCACCAATCTTATAAGCCGGCAAATTGCCGCTTTCAACAAGCTTCTTAATGCGATCTTCGGACACACCGAGAACAATTGCCGCTTCTTCTATTGTGTATAGTTTATCGGGCATAATCTTACTTAGCTTCTGCTATTTTCGGCTACTTTTATTTACTTAATCTTTTCGCTTGTGAGCCATTCCTCAATTTTAGATCTTTCAAAACTCCATCTGGAACCGTCTTTGACGGCCGGGAGCTTGCCGGTATCAGCCCACTCGGTAACTACGTTCTTGTCAACTTCCAAAAACTTGGCAACCTGGTCAATTGTAAGCATGTCAGAAACGGGCCCTCCATCCTTCTTGTCTGAAATCATGTTACAATAGCCTTCGATAATAGCACCCTGCGCAATGCGAAGAGCGGGAGTTTTTATGTCTCCCACGATGAACGCAGGCGCTATCAAGTTCAACTCCTTAGAGGCCTTAATGTCGCCATTAACCCTACCGGCAACAGTTATAATATCACCGCCAATATCAGCGTTTACAACGGCGTGCTCGCCGACCATGAGGATGCCTTTTGTGAGGAGCTTTCCTTCAAACTTACCGTTAATCCTTAAATTTACCGGGTCTTTAAATGTAAGCGTGCCTTGCATGCTTGCATCAACCTCCAGAACTTTTTCCTCTGGAACTTCATTTCTTCTTCTAAGAGCCATGCGCTACCCCCTTTCATTTACTGTTTTTTGTTTTTAAATAAAACTTCACCCAAACCTGCAATCATAGCGGCGTTATCTACGCATAACGCCGGCGGCGGATAAAAAAACCTGTATCCCGAATTTACCGAGATACGCTCGAATTTGGCGCGCAATCGCCCGTTCGATATGACGCCTCCTCCGAAGAAAACGTCTTTAATTTTAAACTTTTTACAGGCTTTTCCCACGCGTTCCGCCAGGACATCAAACACAGCCTCCTGGAAAGACCAGGAGATTCTTGAAATTTCTCGTCGGGAAATCTTTTTTTTCTTAACATGATAAAGAACAGCGGTCTTTATTCCGCTTAAGCTAAAATCGAAGGAATCGTTGTCCATGTAGGCCCTGGGAAAGTTGATCGGCTTATTTGATTTAACCGGCATGAAGGCCGGGCGCGAAAAAATTCTAGCGTATTTTTCGATTTTGGGCCCGCCAGGATATCCGATACCCAAAATCTTCGCAACCTTATCAAACGCCTCTCCGATGGCATCATCCTTTGTTTTGCCGATTAGTTCGAAATCTTTAAGGGACCTACAAATAAAAATATTTGTGTGGCCACCCGAAACCACGCAACCAACAAACGGAAACCTGAGCCGCTCGGAATCTTTGGATAAAAAGTTAGCAAAAAGATGGGCGTGTACATGATTTACGTTTATAAACGGTAAATCAAGCGCATAGCTCATTGCCCTGGCAAACGATAACCCCACAAGAAGAGAGCCCGGGAGGCCGGGCGTTTCTGTTGCGGCGATCAAATCCAAATCATCAAAAGTAATTTTTGCGTTTCTCAAGGCCCTTTTTGCTACTTTGTTAACATATTCAATATGGTATCTTGATGCTATCTCCGGAATTACGCCCCCGAATCTTTCATGCAACGGGACACTGGATGACACAACGCTGGACAATATCCGACCCTCTCGGATCACGGCTATTGCTGTTTCATCGCAGGAGGTCTCGACTCCTAATGTAGTTATCATAAGTATACCCTACAAATATATTGTTCGCAAGTAAATAACATATAATAATATACTATGTGTGCTTGCCCTTGATTTTGTCTGCTACTTTCTGCTTCAAGACATCTATGGCAGCCTGTAGTTGATTATCTTTTACAGGTGTCTCGGGCTCAGTCCCATCAGGTTTTTCTTCAGGCTTTATCTCGACATCAGGAATTATGCCTTTATTGCTTATTACGCGTCCACTTGGTGTGTGATAGGCGGCGGTAGTTAACCTAACCGCAGAACCGTCATCTAACGGCACGACGGTCTGGACCGAGCCCTTGCCAAATGTAGTAGTTCCCACAATCGTTCCGCGTTTATTGTCCTGCATCGCTCCTGCGACGATTTCAGAGGCGCTGGCTGATCCTTCGTTAACAAGGACAACCAAGGGAAAATCGGTGAAATTTGTTTTTCCGTGAGATTTATATATTTTGTTTTGTTTCGGAACGCGGCCTTCCAGCGATACTATAACTTTGCCTTCCGGTAAAAATTTATTTGAAACTTCATAGGCCGTGTCCAGAAGACCGCCCGGATTGTTGCGCACGTCAAGGATCAGGCCTTTCATTCCCTTTTGTTTCAATTCTAAAAGCGCTTTTTCCAGGTCACTGGGAGTTTTCTCCTGAAACTCTATCAATTTAACATATCCCAGCTCGCCATCCAACATCTTAGCAGTCTTTATGCTTTCCAATTTGATAATGCTGCGTACAATGGTAAAGTCCAATAGGTCTTTTTCACCTTTGCGAAAAATCGAAAGCACAACCTTTGTTTTGGGTTTGCCCCTTAATTTTTTTACAGCGCCTGTAAGGGTAATATCCTGCGTCAACTCTCCGTCGATTTTAACAATTTTGTCTCCGGCCTTTATACCGGCTTTGTGGGCCGGGGTACCGTCCATCGGCGCTATGACTGTAAGCGCATTGTCTCTTATGGCAATTTCGATGCCTAAGCCCCCGAATTCGCCTTTAGTTTCTATCTGCATCTCCTTAAATTCGTCGGGGTCCATGAATTGGCTGTATCCGTCTAGCGAGGAAAGCATGCCGCTTAGCGCGCCGTACACGAGTTTTTTCGGCTCCGGGTTTTCCACGTAGTCCGACCGGACTATGGTTACCGCATCTGAAAATAGCTCGATCTGTTTATACAGTTCGGCATCCCGATCCGCCCCGCGAGCTTTATCGTATTCATTAAAATACGCAAAACCGCATAAGATCAGAAAAACGAAAACTAGTTTTTTTAAAATAACATTGCCCATGCCTTACTTTCCTCCCAACATATTTTTGAGAATATCGTTTACAATCTTTGGGTTGGCCTTACCCTTTGTTTTTTTCATAATCTGTCCCACAAGAAACATTAGCGCATTTTTTTTGCCTGCCTTGTAATCATTTGCGGATTTTTCATTTTCTTTTAGTACGAGCTCGATTATCGAAATAAGCTCTCCTGTATCTTTTATTTGCTTAAGGCCTTTTTGCCGCACTATTTCTTTCGGTGATAAACCCTTCTCAAAAACTTCCGGCAGAATTTCCTTTGCGATCTTGCCGCTTATCTCTTCTGAGTGAATCAGTTCTAGCATTTCGGCGAGGTGCCCGGGCTTGAGTCTTGTCTTGGCGATCGAAACCTTACGCGCATTCAGAAGCGAAGCAATATCTCCCAAAAGCCAATTTGCTATTTCCTTTGGGTTATTGTACGTCTTTATTGTTGCTTCGAAAAAATCCGATATATCAGCTTCGCGAGTTAATACGCTAGCATCATAATCGCTTATGGAATAATCGGAAATAAAACGCTTTTTTTTGGCCTGGGGAAGCTCGGGTAGAGAACGCATCATCTGGTCTATCTTGTTCTTGTCGACAGTGAAAGGAACCAGATCGGGCTCGGGAAAATAACGGTAATCCTGGGTATCCTCTTTTGACCTCATGGCTATAGTTAAACCCTTAGCTTCATCCCAGAGACGCGTCTCCTGCTGTATCTTTTCACCTGAGGTAAGCAGGTCAATCTGTCTTTCGGCTTCGTAAGAGAGGGCGTCTCTTACGGCCTTAAACGAATTCATGTTTTTAAGCTCTGTTTTTACGCCGAGAGATTTTGCGCCTTCGGGCCTTACGGATATGTTGGCGTCACACCTTAAGCTGCCCTCTTCCATGTTGCAATCTGATACTTTTAGGTATTTTAAAATAGCTTTTAAATTTACCAGATATGCGCTCGCATCTTCGGGAGAACGTATATCCGGTTCGCTTACGATTTCCAAAAGCGGAATACCGGCCCTATTGAAATCCACGTAACTTACGCCCTTTTCCGCCTCGTGCATCAGCTTGCCGGCATCCTCTTCTAAGTGCACGCGCTTGACGCGTATTTTCTTTTTACTCTCTTGGCTTTCAATCTCGATTGCGCCGTCATAGGCAAGCGGCATATCGTATTGTGATATTTGGTAATTTTTAGGTAGGTCGGGGTAATAATAATTTTTTCTGTCGAATTTTATTAAATCCTGAATCGTGCAACGTAGGGCAAGCGCTGTTTTTATCGCGTAAAGAAACGCTTTCTCATTTAGGACCGGCAGTGATCCGGGCAGGCCCAGGCAAACAGGGCACGTTGAGCTATTGGGCTCTAAACCGAACTTTGTGCTGCAACCGCAGAATGCCTTGCTTTCCGTTAAAAGGTGAACGTGCGCCTCCAGGCCTATGACCACTTCGTAGTTTTTCATTTTAAATATTCGGTTTTCGTTTGTGAAATTCCGTATTCTGTTCAAACGCGTACGCAACCCTGAAGAGGGTTTCTTCGTCAAAAGGCTTGCCGAGAAGCTGCAGGCCTATGGGGAGCCCCTTTTTCGTAAAGCCGCACGGTATGGATATGCCCGGTATGCCTGCCAGATTTGCGGGAATCGTAAAGATGTCTGACAGGTACATGCCTAAGGGGTCGTTTATCTTTTCGCCGATTTTAAAGGCGGGAGCGGGAGTTGTCGGCGTTAATATCACGTCGCACTTTTTAAACGCTTCGAGAAAATCATTTTTTATCTTGGTCCGAACCTTCATCGCTTTTAAGTAGTAGGCCTCGTAATAACCGCTGGATAGTGAATATGTCCCGAGGAGAATCCTTCTTTTTGCTTCATCTCCGAAGCCGGCCGTCCGCGTCTTAAGGTGCATGTCGATCATGTTTTTTGCGTCTTTCCGCAGGCCGTATTGATCCCCGTCAAAACGCGCAAGGTTAGAGCTTGCCTCCGCGGGCGCAATTATATAGTAACAGCTTAGCGCATACTCAGTATGCGGCAGACCAATATCAATAAGTTCGACACCGAGGTCCTGTAAGATATCTTTTGATTCCAGAATAGCCCCTTTAACCTCTCCGTCCAAACCCTTCTCCGGAAAATATTCTCTTGGTACGCCTATCTTTATTTTTCTTACGTCATTTTCAAGGGATTTTGTAAAATCAGGGCACGCTACATCCCGAGACGTCGAGTCTAATTCGTCATAGCCGGAGATTGCGTTAAGAAGCACGGCCGCGTCGCGTACATTTCCGGCAAGCGGTCCGATCTGGTCTAAACTTGAAGCAAACGCTATAAGGCCATAACGTGAAACCCTTCCGTATGTCGGTTTCATGCCCACAATACCCGAAAGGGCTGCGGGTTGCCTGATTGAGCCTCCGGTATCCGAGCCTAGAGCCATCGGTACTTCTCCTGAGGCTACCGCGCATGCAGAGCCACCGCTTGAACCACCCGGTATTCTCTTCGTGTCCCACGGGTTCCGGGTTGGGCCGTAGCACGATGTTTCGCAGGAAGAACCGAAGGCAAACTCATCCATATTGGCTTTTCCCATTAAGATGAAACCTGCATCTTTTAGCTTTTTGATAACGGTGGCATCATAGGGAGGCTTAAAGTTTTCCAATATTTTTGAAGCGCATGTTGTTGGCTCGTCCTTGACGCAAATATTGTCCTTAATGGTAACGGGTATGCCTGAAGGTTTCTCCTCGGCGCTCCTGCGCACCTTATCCTTATCGATATAAATAATCGCATTTAGCTTCTCATTTATAGCGCCTATCCTGTCTAAACAAGACTTTGCCGTATTTGAAATGGCTTTTTTACTATGCATATTATCCGATTATTTTAGGCACAACAAAAAGGCTGTCCTTTTTATTGGGTGCGTTACGGAGAACGTCTTCTACGGGAAGAGATTTCTTTGCACTGTCTTTTCTGAATACGTTTTTTATTTTCCCCATGGGGTGGCTGGTGGGAAGAGTGTTTTTAACGTCTACCTTGTTTAACTTGTTTATGTATTCCAGGATATCGGCCAGCTGCTTCTTATAAAGCCCGATCTCCTGCGCCGATAAATTAATACGCGCCAGCCTGGCTACGTGTTCAACCGTTTTCTTATCTATTGGGTTTGTGTCAGGCATATTGCATTAAATTACCATATATACTATGGTTTGTCAATTCAAAGAGTATTTGCCAGCCGCGCAAAGTCCTGCAAAGATAGGTCTTCGGCACGCGAAAAAGGATCGATCTTAGCGCTTTTAAGGCCGCTTAAGACCTTTTCTTTACCCACGCCCTTTCCGGAAAGTGAATTCAAGATGGTTTTTCGCCTCTGGTTATAGGCTTTTTTTATAATATCAAACAAAACGTTTTCATCTCTAACCCGAACGCGCCTGTTTGGCAGGGGGTCTAATCTTAAAAGAGTAGATTCAACTTTGGGCGCGGGATAAAAGGCGTCTTTTCCGACTTTAAAGACGCGTTTCGGCTCGGTATAATACTGGACATATAAACTGAGGCGCCCGATCTTCCTTGAACCGGGCGCAGCCAGAATCCTATCCGCAACCTCCCGCTGCATGAGAAGATATGCGCATTTTATTAACGAAATATTTTTTATCAATTTCTCGATTATGGGGCTAGTCACGAAATATGGTATATTTCCATAGACAACTATTTTTCCGTGCCGGGCAATTTTTTCTATATCTGCATCCAGAAAATCTTCTTGAAGTAACGTTATGTTAGAGGGTAAGGTAAATGCGTTCTTAAGGATGGTAACGATTTTTTTGTCTTTTTCAAAGGCAAAAACTTTTTTCGCCTGCCCTGCTAGGTCGAGAGTAATTTCGGCAAATCCCGCGCCTATTTCTATAACGATGTCTTCGGAATCAAGCTCTATATTTTTTAAAATTTTCTCTTTTACGTTTTTATCAATGAGGAAGTTTTGCCCCAGGCGCTTAATTGGTCTGAAATCGTGCTTACCCCAAAGCGTTTTTAGTTCCGTTTTCGTTAGCACGACCCGACCGCCAGCTTTATCGCTTCGATCATAGAGGACGGATTTGCCGTGTTGCGCCCGGCAATGTCGAATCCCGTACCGTGATCCGGGGATGTGCGGATAAATGGAAGGCCTATTGTAAAATTTACCCCCTTTTCAAATGCCACCATCTTAAGAGGTATGAGTCCTTGGTCGTGATACATGCAGCAAACGGCATCAAGCTTGCCCCTGTATGCCTTGTAAAAAAGCGTATCAGCCGGGAGCGGCCCTATAAATTTTGAATTTTTGATTTTCTTTTTCACATAGGTTACAGCCGGAGCTATGACGGTTTTTTCCTCCCGCCCCAAAACTCCGCCGTCCCCCGCGTGAGGATTAAGGCCTGCGATGCCAATTTTTGGGCAAGATATTTTGAAAAACTTTTTAAGCGCATAGTGGGTGTTTTGGAGTGTTTTTATGATTTCGGTTTTCGTAACGGACTTTGCGACGTTTTTAATCGCTACGTGCCTGGAAACAAGGCTTACCCGTAATGGGCCCCCGACTAACATCATTGTTACTTTTTTTGATTTCGTAATATGCGAAAGAAATTCTGTGTGCCCGGCGAAGTTGTAACCCGCTTTTGCTATCGACGCCTTGTTGATAGGGGCAGTTACCAGGGACGCGCCCTTAAAGGACCTGGCGATCAAAGCGCCGCACGAGACGTATTCCATCGCGGCTTTACCGTAAATTTTACTCGTTTTTCCAAAAAAGATTTTGTTGCGGGGAATATTTTTCAGGTCTATGAAATTAATAAAGCCTTTTTTTATTCCGAAATTCCCGGGCCGCCTGGGTTTGATTGAAGAAATGTCGATTTTTGATATTTTCGCAATCCTTTGAAATACCCCGTAATCGCCTATAACCAACGGAGTGAATATGCGGCTTGCCCCTGGGGATTGGCGTATTTTTTTGGAAGGCGAAAAACCGGCGAGTGATTTTAGGATTATTTCCGGACCTATTCCTGCAGGGTCGCCGGATGTGATGACAACAAGTTTTTTACCTAAACGCGATGTATGCATCCTTTTTCAGATTCTCTATCCATTGCCCAAGCTTTTCCTGTATTTTTTTGTTCATTGTAATCTGCTCGATCATGGGCTTTGCGCTGTTAAATTCCATGGTACTAGACGGCTTTTTTTCCTCAACCAGAAATATATGAAATCCCAGTTTTGTTTTTAAAATACCTGACATTTCGTTTTCATCCAGGCTAAAAACGAGGTCGTTCAACTTGTCCATTAGCTCCCCTTCTCTTACCCATCCCATTTGGCCGCCGGATTCCGCATAAGGGCCGTCTGAATATTCCTGCGCCAGGAGCCCAAAATCACCGCCCTCTTCAAGTCTTCGCAAAACCGTTTTTGCCAGTTTCAGCGACTCTTTTTCCGGGCGTTTTTCACTTACCTTGATGAGGATGGATTTCACTTTTACTTTTTGCGGCTCACGAAATTTCTCTTTATTGGTTTCGTAAAATTCCACCAGCTCGCTCGGTGAAACAGAAACCTTACCCCTGATTTCTGCGTCTATGATCTTGTCTATCAAAATCCGCTCCCTATGTTTCTTTTTAAGAGACCCCAGGGCTATGTCTTCCTTTAGCAGGGCCTGCTCAAACTCCTCATCACTCGAAAAGTTTTTCTTAATCTCCTCGATCCTTTGCTCTACTTCTTCGTCTGTTACTTCCACTTCCCTTTTTTTTGCCTCGGACAAGAGAAGCATATCCTGGACAAGCCTGGCAATGACATTACGCCTTACCTCGTCAAGTTTCTCTGTAAGCTCCTGGCCGCTGTACAAATTTTTGTACTGAATGTATATGGGTATCATGATCCTGTCCACTTCACCCTGCGTGATAATTTCATCGTTTACGATAACAAGTATCTTGTCTACCACTTCGGTGAATGCGGACGGAGCCGCGCAGAATAAAAATACCGCTACAAACACAATTGTTGCGCTACTAAAAACGAACCGTGCTCTTTTTGACATGTCTTATTCTTCGGGCTTTTCTTTCGGGGCTTCTTCGGTGGATATGCTTTCTAGGAGGTCTGTATTGACGGTTATTTTGGATTTCTCTTTAAGGTCTTCCACAAATTCTTGAAAACGCTGCTTGCCTTTTTGCCTTTTGTGAGATTGTTCGATTGCATCGCGTACCTCGGCAAGCTCTTTTACGCGGGGCTCTTTTCGCTCTGTAAGCTTGATAATATGGTATCCGAATTTCGTCTTCACGATACCTGATATTTCACCGACCTGCAAATTGAAACTGGCCTCTTCGAATTCCGGCACTAACTGTTGCCTGGTGAAAGAACCAATATCGCCGCCGATTTTAGCCGAAGAGTCCATTGAACGTGCTTTTGCCAGGTCTTCAAAATTTCTGCCGTTTGCCAGCTCTGCCAGGATGTCTTTGGCTTCCTTCTCGGTTTTTACAAGAATATGAGAAGCGCGTAGCATCTCAGGCGCTGTAAACTGCTCATTGTTCTTGCTGTAGTAAGCCTCGATCTCTTCTTCGGTTACCGTAACTTTATCGCCGACTTCCTCTTTTAATAAGCGCGCGATTAAAATCTTTTTTGTAGCCTCACCGACCATCCCCTTGACTTCTTCGTTTTCGTACAATTTTTGATTCAAGGCTTCTTTATGTAATATAGCGTCTATAATAAGCTCATCCAAAAAAGCCTTCTTGTTTTGATTTATAACTTCCTGGTAACGCTCGGGTAGTCGCTTGATTCTATTATTGAAATCACCGACAGTGATGGTTTCCTTATTGTCAATACGCGCCAGTACCTCATTGTCTCCGCGGCCGCCACACCCGCCCGCAAAAAGCGCTACAAGATAAACAGTAAACATAAGCGTAATTATACTTCTTTTCATGACTCTAAATATATCATAATGCTCACCTATATGCAAGCCCAAAACACCTTTTATTGAGAGCAGAATTGACAGAATGCGAGGGCATCGGCAAGTGCGGCTTGGCATTTAGCGACGGAGCTCTTTCTTCTTCAAAAAATTATTATGTAAAGTGTCAAGCTTTTTACCGCATAATTAAAATCATCCCGGATCCATCAACAACCCGCAGATTGGAACCGAACTAATTATTATTCGTGGCATTCCCTCAGGGG
>JADHYN010000032.1 GCA_016782425.1 Candidatus Omnitrophota bacterium | reverse complement strand
GAAGAATATTGGCTTTTTCTCCGCCGATATACTTATACAATGACATCTTTTTTGAACCGGCAGCGGCCTTGCAGACAGCAAGGGATGTGCCTAAAATTGCATTCGCTCCCAGACGAGCTTTATTTTCCGTTCCGTCCAGGTCGATCAAGGTCTTGTCTATTTCCTCCTGCCCCAGCGCATCCATTCCTTTTACTTTTGAGGCGATTTCTTTATTAACATTTCCCACAGCTTTGGTTACGCCTTTTCCGAGATAGCGTGATTTATCACCGTCTCTCAGCTCAACGGCTTCATGCTCTCCTGTCGAAGCGCCGCTCGGAACAGCAGCTCTTCCAAGGGAGGCGTCTTCTAAGACTACGTCAACCTCAACTGTCGGGTTTCCCCTTGAATCTAGAATTTCGCGTCCGTGTATACTTTTGATCTTCGTAGACATCAGATTCCAACCTCCTTAATCCTTAATCTTAACTTTCCTGTCTTCTATTTTTAGCTTGTTTTCTGTAAAAAGCTTGATTGCTTCTGGGTACAGCTTGTGCTCAACTTTATGTATTTTCTCTTCAAGTGTATCTAGGGTATCGTTTTCGTCTACATCCACGGATTCCTGCAATATGATAGACCCGTGATCCAGTTCTTCATCAACGAAGTGTACGGTAACGCCGGTTTTTTTAACACCATATTCGAAGGCATCCTTAATACTGTGTGTCCCTTTGAATGAAGGTAAAAGAGCAGGGTGTATATTCATGATCTTATGTTTATATTTTTTTACAAAATACCCCGACATAAGCCGCATGAAACCGGCAAGGACTATAAGCTGGATGTTTTTTTTCTCAAGTTCTTTTATGATTTCCTTATCATAGTCTTCTCTTTTTTTAAATCCCTTGGAACTTAAAATAAACGTATCTATACCTGCTTTTTTGGCCCTTTCAAGGGCATAGGCGTCTTTGTTGTCGCTTACGACAAGCGCGATTTTTGCCTTAATCTCGTCTCGCGAAACCGCATCGATTATGGCCTCGAGATTCGTGCCGTTTCCCGATACAAATACCGCTATATTCATGTTCACCTCTAAAAGAGTGTGTAAATAAAAGGTGCTACGGCCGATGTCTCAGTAAAGATTATGAGTAACCCCAGAAGAAATAGAATAATAATGATCGGAAGAAGCCACCACTTCTTGCGGGTTATCAAAAATCCCCAGAGTTCCTTAAAAAAAGCTATTTTGCTCATTGTTTTTTTTATTTAATACTGGTTTTCGTAACTTTCCCTGTTTTTGAGAACTTCTTTTCTTTCGTGCCAGTAAGAGTCCTTGCTCTTATCAATGCGTTGGTCCAATATGTCCTTGCCTAATAATCTTGCAATAAGGCTCATGGGCGTCAGAACAAAGTAAAAAAGTATCAAAAGTACGAACCGGCTTACAAAGAACCCGACTATTATCCCGAAACCCATCCATATCTTGTGAAAAGGCTTATAAACGTGCGGAAACAGAAGCCCCAGAACTATGAATATGACACCCGCCAAAAAGAAATGTGGGCCTATTTCCTTGTGCTTCCAGAGTACCGCTACAGTTAAGATAATAAGATATATTATTCCGACTGTCAAGGCATACTCGCGTAGCTCTTTTTTTCCGCTTTTTATATTCCTTATCTCTTCTATTCTCTCTTTAATCCAGCTCATATTCCCGCAACCAGTCTATATCCTTGTCCAAGGGTTTTTGAGACTTCTTTTCCAAAAGTGTGTTTCCCATAATTAGGTAATCCATATTTGTCCGCATGAAGCATCGATACGCATCTTCCGGCGAGGCAACAATGGGCTCTCCTCTCACATTGAAAGATGTGTTTATAATAACGGGGCAGTGATACTTTTCGTCAAATTTTTTTATCATATTGTAATAAAGGGGATTGGTCTTTGGGTCTACCGTTTGGATTCTTGCGGAATAATCCACGTGCGTTACGGCGGGTATTTCCGAGCGAACGACATTCAGTTTCGCAAAACCGAAGAGGTCTTCGTCTTCTTTTCGGTTTTTTCGTCTCTTTTTCCCCTTTACAGGCGCAACAAAGAGCATGTAAGGGCTTTCGGTTTTGAGTTCGAAATAGTCTCGTGCCTTTTCTTCCAATACCGAAGGCGCAAATGGTCTGAAACTCTCGCGGAATTTTATCTTGAGGTTCATTATTTCTTGCATTTTGGGGCTCCTTGCATCGCCTATTATGCTTCTTGATCCGAGTGCACGCGGACCGAATTCCATTCTGTTTTGAAACCATCCGATAATCTTTCCTTTTGCTATCAGATCCGCTATGCGTTCTGGGATTTCCTCGTTTTTAATTTCGGTGTAAGGGACATTTCTTGACTTGAGGAAGTAGGTTATTTCGTTATTTTTGTATTCCGGGCCGAGGTATGAACCTTTTTGAAAATCGGTTCTGTTATTCGCAACGCGGTCATTTCCCAGATACTGATACCATGTAAAAAGCGAAGAGCCCAATGCGCCTCCTGCGTCCCCTGCCGCCGGCTGAATCCATATGTTTTTAAAAGACGATTCCTTCAATATCTTTCCGTTTCCCACGCAGTTTAAAGCCACTCCTCCGGCAAGGACGAGGTTTTCGTTCCCTGTAATTTCGTGGACATGCTTTGCCATCCTGAGCATCACTTCTTCTGTGACCATCTGGATCGAATGGGCAATATCCATGTCTTTTTGGGTAAGTTTTGATTCGGGTTCTCTCGGGGGTCCGCCGAAAAGTTTCTCGAATTTTTTATTGGTCATCGTAAGACCTGCGCAATAGTTAAAATATTCCATGTTCAGCTTAAACGAGCCGTCTGACTTTAGATCTATAAGCTTATCAAGTATCAAATCCTTGTATCTGGGCTCCCCGTAAGGCGCAAGCCCCATGAGTTTGTATTCTCCGGAATTTACTTTAAATCCGGTATAATACGTAAATGCCGAGTATAGAAGGCCGAGGGAATGCGGGAATTTTATCTCTTTTCTAAGGGTAACTAAATTGTCTTTACCCTCTCCCAGGCTTGCCGTAGTCCATTCGCCGACGCCGTCCATTGTGAGTATCGCCGCTTCCTTAAAGGGCGAGGGGAAAAATGCGCTCGCGGCATGAGACTCGTGGTGTTCCGGAAATATAATTTTACCTTCATAGCCGAGTTCTTTTTTTATGAGTTCCTTCATCCACACTTTTTTCTTGATCCATAGCGGGATCGCCTTGATAAAGGAGTGGATTCCAACCGGCGCATAGGCGAGGTAGGTCTCGAGTATCCTCTCGAATTTAATGAACGGTTTATCGTAAAAGGCAACGTACCCAAGATCCCGAACCGATATGCCGGCTTCTTTAAGGCAGTAACGAATGGCGTTTTTGGGGAAATTCGAATCGTGTTTTTTTCTCGTAAAACGCTCTTCCTGCGCCGCAGCCAATATATCACCGTCTTTTAATATGGCGCTAGCGGCATCGTGATAATAAGCGGATATTCCTAATATATACATAATTTATGGGTTTTAAATATAGATTGTCACTTACTTGCCTAAGGCGGCTTCTATTTGTTCCTGTATGTACGACTTCGGGTTTGCGCCTACGATTCTTGTTAGTTCTTTGCCGTTTTTAAAAAGGATTAAAACGGGTATGCTTAGAATCTCGAGGTCTGTTGCAAGTTGTGTGTTATTGTCCACGTTTACTTTTGTGAATTTAACCTTTCCTTTATAATCCTCCGAGAGTTCGTCTACTATCGGTGATACCATGCGGCATGGCATGCACCATTCCGTCCAGAAATCCACAAGAACAGGAATCTCTGAATTAAGTACTTCTTTCTTAAAATTGTCGGTCGTGATTTCGATTAAATTTCCCGCCATTTCTCCTCCCTTTAAAAACTATATATGCACTTGGTCGGACACTTACTAGCCACTTCTTTTACATTTTCGATATCTTTAATCTTATCGTATTTTACCTGCGCCAGGTTATTTTCAACGTGAAATACTCCATCTGTTAACTTTTGGCAAAGCCCGCATGCGATACAGGCTACGGGGCATGTCTTTCCTGCCTCCGGCCCTTTATCGAGATTATTACAGGCAACATAGGCGAATTTTTCTGATTCTATTTTGTCAACGGTAATGATTTCGCGAGGGCAGCTAGTAACGCATTTCCCGCATGCAGTACATTTATTTTTGTCTATTACCGGTAGCCCCTTTACCATGGTTATTGCGCCGAAGGGGCATGCCTTCATGCAGTCACCATAACCCAAACACCCGTATGAGCAAAGGGTTTCTCCGCCAAATGTATTGTGTACCGCTTGGCAAGTTTTTATTCCCGAATAATTTGCCTTCTTTTTTCGCCTGGATGCATCTGCACCACAATGCACTATAGCGATTTCTTTTACCTTTTCTGTAACCTCCACGCCTAGAATTGCAGAAAGGCGTTTTATTACTTCCTCACCCCCTGCCCTGCAGAGATCGGCTTGAGTTTCATTTTTTACAAGCGCTTCCGCGTACTCGTGACAATTTGTGAAACCGCAAGCACCGCAATTTACCCCGGGAAGCGTATTTGCGATTTCCTCTACTCTGGGGTCTTCTTTTACTTTCAGTTTTTGATTTACAAGCGCCAAAACTGAAGCAAAGAAAAGCCCAAGCCCTGCCATACTAGCTATTGATATTATAATCGTCTTATCCATTTTTATTTGCTAATTAAACCGCCAAATCCCATAAACGAAAGGGCAAGCAGTCCCGCGATAATAAGCGTGATTCCTGCGCCCCGTAACGGCTTTGGTATATCGCAACATTCAAGTTCTTCCCTTATGCCGGCCATGATGACAAGCGCAAGCGTAAATCCTGCCCCGGCGCCAAGACCAAAAATAAGGCCCTCTAAAAACGTGTATTCCCTGAGAACCATAAAAAGAGTGAGTCCCAGAATAGCGCAGTTTGTTGTAATGAGCGGGAGGTATATCCCGAGAGCTCTGTATAAAGGGGGTGAAACCTTTTTTATAAACATCTCGACTATCTGGACAAGGCTTGCGATCACAATGATAAAAGATGCGTATTGCAGAAAGGGGAGATTAAAGCGAATAAGTATAAAATGGTAAATAGCCCATGTAACGGTGGCCGCGAGGGTCATGACAAAGGTCGTGGCAAGCCCCATGCCTACGGCCTGTTCTATTTTTCTAGAAACTCCTATAAAAGGGCATATACCCAAAAAGTACGTAAGTACAAAATTGTGTGTTATCGCTGCGGCGATAAATATGAGTACAAGATTTGCTATCATTTCTTTCTCTTATTGTTTATCCAATTAAAAATCCCAACTAAAAATCCGAGCGTAATAAAAGCCCCGGCCGGGAGCGCCATGACAACCCAGTGCTCAAATCCTTCTCCTAATATTTGATAATAAAAGATTGTTCCGAATCCGAAAAGCTCCCTTATCGAACCCAAGAGTACGAGCACCGCGCTAAAACCGACCCCCATGCCAAGGGCATCGATAAAACTATTAAATACGCCGTGCTTCGACGTGAAGACCTCCTGGCGGCCGAGTATAATACAATTGACAACGATGAGGGGAACGTACGGACCTAGCTCTTTGCTGATGGTGTAAAAATTTGCTTTTAGAAAATAATCGGCGCATGTAACAAAGGTTGCGATGATTACGGTGAAGGTAGCGATTCTCACCTGAGGCGGAATAAGTTTTCTTATACTGGATATGACAAGGCTCGAACATACAAGGACGAATGTTGTCGCCATACCCATCGAAAAACCAAAAAGCGCTTTTGTCGTGACAGCAAGCGCCGGGCACATCCCCAAGACCTGGATAAAAATAGGATTTTCCCGCCATAGGCCTTTACAGAACTCCCTGCCGCAATTGGCACAAAGGCGTTTTGGTTTTTCCGCGCAATTTTTATCGTAACTCATCTTTAATAGTTTTTATCTTCTCATTAAGTATGCCGACAACGGACCGCGAAGATATTGTAGCGCCTGTTATTGCCTCGATCTCGTTTGGTTTTGTCGGTTTTTTGTTTTTTACATAAATAATGGGGGGCGATGTTTTAAGCCCCTTGAATTGTGACTTGAATTGCTCCTCTGTTATCTCCTGCCCGAGACCCGGTGTCTCCTGGGACTCCAGAATTTCTATGCCTACCAGTGTTTCTAAATCTTTTTTTATACCCACCATCATCTTTATCGTTCCCTGATATCCGTAGCCTTCGGCCAAAAAAGCGTATCCGAGGAACTTTCCATCTTTATCATTTACTTTAAAAATAGTCTCGTCTTTTATCGTTTCTTTACGATATTTTTTTGCTTTGGGAAAAATCTTAAAAATTGCCTGCTTCATCTCATTTTTCTGATTCACGATGATGAGCGGCTTTGCGTATTTATACATAAAAACAAGCGCTGCGCCAGAGACCAGCCCTACGATTGTCAAAACACTTATCATTTTTATTGTGTTTCGCATTACGTGCCGTACCTCCTGGGTCTTGTGAGCCTGTTAAGAAGCGGTGTTACGGCGTTCATTAAAAGTATGGAATACATAACGCCTTCCGGAAGCCCTCCCCACAATCTTATGATCATTGTAATAAGACCGCAGCCTATACCGAAAACCCACCGGCCGGTCTTGGTAACTGGGCTTGTTACCGGATCTGTCGCCATGAATATGGCGCCTATGAGAAGCCCGCCGGCCAGAACATGAAACACCGCCCCCGCATACGTATCCGGAGCGATCATATTTGTTACAGAACTTATGACAAAAACCGTGGCTATGTACGCTAACGGTATACACCAATCAATGGTCTTTTTAATCAAGAGGTATATACCGCCTATTATTAAGGCTAAAGCGGAGGTCTCGCCAAGTGAGCCGGAAACCCTTCCTATAAAAAGTTCCTGGTAATTTATGTTTAAATTTTGCGTGAATTTGACCAATCCCAATGGTGTCGCCCCGGTTACAGCATCAAGCGTAAAAGGCATGTTCCACCGGGTCATATAAGTGGGGAATGCAGCCATTAGAAATGCCCTTCCCAGGAGTGCGGGGTTAAATATATTTGCCCCTAAGCCGCCGAAAAGCTGTTTGGCAAGGCCTATCGCTACGAGACTTCCTACAATGCAGGTCCATATAGGTAAAGATGGCGGCATTATCATCGCAAGAAGCATGCCTGTTACGACGGCACTACCATCCAGTATCGTGATTTTTCTTTTCATAAAAAGCTGAAAAATTGCTTCAAAGGCCATGCACGATACAATCGAAACTGCAAATAGAATAACGGCTCTTATTCTAAAAAAGTAAATGCTCGCGAAAATTGCCGGGGCAAGAGCTATTATTACGTCCTTCATCATCTTTTGCACGGATGTATTTGTAAACTGGTGAGGCCCCTGTGATATGTAGAAATTATTTTCCATTATTTTCTCTCCGATTCTTTTATTTTTGCAAGTTTTATGTACTGCACCAAGGGTACTCTGCTCGGGCAGATGTAAGCGCAGGCACCGCATTCCATGCAATCGGAAGGGTGGAGCTCATCTAAATAGTGCCACCTGGAATATTTTACCATGCGCCCAATGTCGGTGGGCATTAAATTAACCGGACATATATCAACGCACTTACCACAGCGAATACATGGTAATTCTTCATAAATTTCCAAATCTTTTTTTGAAATAAAAACTATCCCCGTTATACCTTTAATAATGGGTATATCCAGACTATACTGGGCTATTCCCATTATCGGACCGCCTGCAATTATTTTAGCCGGTGTTTCCGTAAAACCGCCGCAATGACCAACTACGTCTTTTAAGGGTGTCCCGATCTTCACAGTAAAATTGCCGGGTTCCCTAAGACACTTCCCTGTAAAAGTAACACATCTTTCGATAAGTGGCTTTCCTTTGTAGACGGCCTCGTAAATAGCAAAACAGGTTCCTGCGTTCTGCACCACAACGCCCACATCAAGCGGCAGCTTCCCGGGAGGTACCTCTCGCTTAAGGACAGCCTTTATTAATTGTTTTTCGCCGCCTTGGGGGTATTTTGTCTTGAGCACAATTATCTGAATTTGTTTTCCGTGAAATTCTTTTTTCATTTGAACGGTAGCTTTTTCCATCGCGAAAATCGCGCTTAATTTATTTTCTTCTATGGCCAAGAATATATTTTTTGCGTTTAAGATCGAGGCAACTAGATATACACCTTTTAAGATTTCACCCGTTCGTTCCACCATCAACCTGTGGTCACACGTAAGATACGGCTCGCATTCGGCTCCGTTTACGATCAGCGTATCGATCGTTTTTCCTTTCGGAATATTCATTTTTACGTGCGTGGGAAACGCCGCGCCTCCGAGACCGACTAACCCTGCGTCTTTTATAATGGCTATCAGCTCTTCCTTGGGTAAGCTTTCTGGATCTTCTCTTTTTATAAATGATACGGGTGTATCCTTCCCGTTATTTTCTATTATTATTGCGGGTTTTTTACCGTAAATTGGGTTAAAAATATCCTTAATGGCCTTTACCGTACCAGATACGGGTGAGTGAAGGGGTGCGGAAATGAAGGCTTCGGCCTTTCCTATGCATTGGCCTACTTTTACGCTGTCGCCCGGGTTAACAAGCGGCTTATTCGGCGCACCGGTATGTTGGCCAAGCGGCAAAATCATCTCGAATGGCGGCGGAATAGGTCTTATTTTCTTATCAACGGTCAGGTCTTTGTGTTCGGGAAGGGATACTCCTCCCTTAAAGGTTTTCATGTACCCCGTTAGAAATCTATATTTCTCAGGCATAATATAAATTTTACTTTGTTATTCTCGAATTTTTTATGTTTACCCCGTTTTTCCCTGGCATCTCTAACGGGGTAAACATGGTAGTAATATTATACATAAGGAATCGTGTTTGTCAAAAAACTATTTTTCACGCTTGACACTTTACAAAAATGATGTAAAATAAACTCAAATAGAGGCTTTATACATGAAAAAAAAGTTGCATTGTTGTGAAAAATGCCAGCTTTACTGGACCTGTGAAACTAAATGGTATAGGGGCGAGCGGGGAGAGGACAATATCTGCTGTCCCTTGTGCAACTTTTATCGGGTATGCATTAATGAGTTAGAGCCGGCCGATAAAAAAATTAAGAAGAAAAAAAGTTAACCTCTTTCAAAAATCCTACCAGCACACTTATTATTCCAAAAGCAGCAAATCCCGAACCGCATGCGATGAGTATCCAAAACCTGTCTATGTGCTCAGCGAGCATTGAAGACATAAGCATAAATGAAAGAAACCCTATATTCATAATAATCCCTATGGAACTAAATATGCGGCCTCTCAAACGGCTTTCTATAGATTCGTGAATTATCGTAGTCGCCGTTACATAGATGGGGGCTATGAAAAAACCTAAAAGGGCTGCTGATAAGCTTCCGAATAAAAACGATTTCATTATTTTGAGTCCTATGGTGAAAATATTTATGGAGATCCCCGTAAGAAAAATCGACACAAAAATGGTCTTTGTCCTGGAGAGTTTCTGTCCCACCTTTCCGTAAATAAAAGATCCTGCTATGAGTCCCGCGAATATGCACATGCTGAATAATCCCACGTGCCGTGTCATCGACTCGAGCGTCTCCTGAATGAATACAACAGCGACAACATAAACAGCGCCGACCATGGAGAAGAGAGCGAAGAATATATATGTGACAAATCTTATTCTCCCGTCAGAGAAGAGCGTTTTTATTCCTTCTTTTAAATCGTGGAAAAATGATTTTTCAAGAACCTTTTTCGTCGGCTGGGGCGTTGCCGGTTTTTTGGCACCTCGATCCCTATTTTTCATCGAGTAAACCAAAAATAGGAAGCTAAGAGCAGAGAGAAAATAGACGGTGGAGTTTATATAGAGACTATTTTTTATACCAATCCACTCGGCGAGAACCCCCCCAAGGCTAAAACCTATTATTCCTGATCCGACCCAT
>JADHYN010000031.1 GCA_016782425.1 Candidatus Omnitrophota bacterium | reverse complement strand
ACCAAGGACATTAAGCTTACTTCGGGGGATCCAGAAGGCGGCGAGGAAACCTTTGGCGGTAACGAATTAAAAGACCTGGCCACGGCTTTTAACAGGCTTACGCGTGACCTGGAAAGTAAAATAAAAGATCTGCAATCTTCCCGCAGTTTGACCCGCGAACTTTTCCAAAAGATAGGATACGCGATAACCTCAACCCACAAAACAGAAGCCCTTTTTAAACTCATAGTCCAAACCATGAAAAAGGTGCTGATGGCGGAGGGCTCATTCCTGGCTCTGTATGATTCCGAAATGGAGCATTTATATCTAAGAGCGTATTCCGGCCCGCAAAAAGACATATCCGAAAACATGGAGCTTCCTTCGGATAAAGGCGTTGTCGGCTTTGCCATAACGGCCTCAAAGCCCATGATTATAAAAAAAGGCGGATCAAAAGAAATGAACATACCGCCCGAAGAAGAATACCTATCTTATAACAACATGCTCTGCGTTCCGATTACGCAAAAAAACACGGTTATCGGTGTTTTAGGCGTCAGCAACCTGAAGGATACAGGAAAGATAGATACAGAAGACCTTTTCCTTCTCGAGAATTTAGCAGGGCAACTGACCGTAGCCATAGAGAATGTTAAATTAAGCAGGGACCTGGAAAAAACGTATTATGAAACGTTACTTACCTTGGCCCGCGCCGTTGAAGCGAAAGATGCTTATAGCGCAGGGCACCTTGAAAGAGTAGGTAGGTATGTTATGAAATTAGCCGATAGATTGAATATAAACGAGGAGACAAAAAAGATACTGAAAGGCGGAGCAATTCTGCATGACCTCGGCAAGCTCGGGATACGCGACGAGATATTAAAAAAGGAAGGAAAGTTCACACCCGAGGAATACGAAATCATGAAACACCATTCGATCATCGGGGAGAATATTTTAAAACCGCTTCGCTCCATGTCGAAATTAAGCGAACTCGTCAGGCACCACCACGAAAACTATGACGGGACGGGTTACCCGGACGGCTTAAAAGGCGAGGAGATACCGCTTACCTCGCGGATGCTTTCCATAGCGGACATGTATGACGCAATTACGACAGATAGGCCGTATAGAAAAGCCATGACAGCTTCCGAAGCAATAAAAACCATGAGAAGTCATGCCGGAACCAGAATGGATCCGAAATTAACCGAAGTCTTCATAAGCATCTTGCGCGATGTCGGGAAGGGGCAAAAGGAAACCAAGGAGAAAACAAAATGAAATTTAACATATGGCGGATTGCTACTATCGTTCTCATGTGCGCCATGGCCTCTCTTGCGTGGTATCTATACGAATTAAACGAAAGCGCAGAAAGCCACCTAAGCCAGCTTAAAGGCGAAGTGATATTTCTGACGAGCAAAATAACGGACTTTTCCGTAGTAAAAAGAACCCTCAAAACCAAATTGGGAATATATAAAGAGGAAAACGAGGTACTACTCGGCAAGATGAACGAATACGAAAGCAATATCGAGCAACTCGAATACGAGGTGGAAGAAATCGGTAAAGATCTTTTAACTACCAAAAAAACCGCCCTTGACAAAGGTAAGAAAATAGACGAACTTAAAAATAAAATCGAGGAATATAAAACCGAAAATACCCAACTTATAGAAAAATTATCGCTGATTGCCGGAAAACCGTGGCACGAAGGAGCTTCCTCAAGCGATGTAACGCTCGCGCCCATCACAATAAAACCGAAAAAACTAAAGACCAAAGGCAAGGTTTTAGAGGTCAATAAGCGTTATGATTTTATCGTGGTAAACGCGGGAAAGCGAAAAGGCGTAAGAGAAGGTGACGTCCTCTATATTTTCAGGGGAAGAAAGATGCTGGCGCGGGTCTCGGTGGAAAGAGTGGGTAATGATGCGGCGATTACAAAAACGCTTCACAAATCCATGGCAAACATTAACATAAAAAGAGGCGATAAGGTTCGATTTTAACCAAAGGCTATGGCAGGAATATACGATAATATAAAAAAGTCGCTACTTTCAGGCACCGCTGTTTATCTCAGCGAAGATTTTGTCGATATAGTAAAAGGCGAGATTACCCCGGGCGGCGTGCGTATTTCCTCCATGCAGAGATACCCGGTTTTGAAAAACGTAAAAGACCTGACCCAGCCGGAAGCAAGGGCCGAACTCGATAGCATTTTCTCCAAAGCATTCGAAAAACAAAAACCGGAAAAGATCGCCCTTAATCTAAAAGACGAGTTTTTATTACTGCGCCGCTTTTCCTTCAAACAGGTCATGGATAATGAACTGGAAAAGGTCGTTGTATTCGAGGCGCAGAAATATATTCCTTACGCTATAGAGGATCTGGCATTTGGATTTAAAAAGTGCGACAAAAAATCCGGATCACAGGAAATCCTCTTCGTGGCATCAGAATTAAGAAACATAAATACTCTGGTAAAATATCACCAGGAGAAAAAAATCCTACCGTCTGTCATAATACCTACACCCGTACTCATCGCCAGAATCCTGGACTCCGAGCACAAGCTGGAAAAAGAAAAAGCGTATATTTCGGTTCATTACGAACCCTCCAATGAAATAGTAATAACGGGTGTCGTGGACCGCTATCCCTATTTTTTTAAGAGCGTAAACATTATAACCGGCGAGGATGAATTCAAGACTACCGAGATGAAATACCCGCTTTTGAAGGATATCTGGGGAGCTATCGAAACAGATGTGCTGCAAACTATTGAGTACATCAAGAAAGAAGCAAAGCGCGAAGTTGACAAAATATTTATCTCCGGATTCGGTTATTCTCTCAATGAAGGAATAACCGGTGACGATTTCGGGGTAACGATAGAAAGGGCAAAATTTTCGCATTTTAAATTCAAAGAAAAAAACGATGAAACCCGGGATAGATTTCTTCCCGCAATTTCTCTCTTGCGCCAGGCTGTGGGAGAACCTTTCATTAATCTCGCCCCCAGAAAAATAGCGGAGCAGGACATCTGCATATATAAACCCGTAGCGGCAAAAGCCGGAATTATTTTATGCGGTATTCTGGCACTGCACATTCTGTTGGCGGGTGTAAATTTCCTGCAAGGCAAAAAGATAGAAAGCCTAACAGGGAAAATAAAAAAGCATTTTAAAGCCTCCGGTATCGTAAGCCCCGGCGCATCGCGTGATGAAATAACATACTACAGGGATATTACCGAAAAAAAGGCAAACTTTATACATAAAGCGTTTTCGGACAGAATTTACATAACGAAAAAACTTAATGAACTCGGGAAAGACCTCACCCCGCTTTCATGGATAAACGTCGTTGATTTCAGAAACCCTATCAGGGAAAATGGTAAACCGACGCTTACTATCGAAGGAGCCATTTACGCCCCTACGGAAGAGGGAATTACCGTAATAAATAACATACTGGAAAATATCGGTAACGATAAAAACATGATGAGCGGTTTCAAAGAAGTTAAGTTGATTTCGGTGAGGAAAAAAAACCTCCTCGAGAAGGAAATTACGGAATTTGAGATTCTCCTGCAATAGGTAGGTAAGAGCATGGAAATAGCGGGTCTAAAAAATATTTTAAAAGATAAGATAAAAATGGCATATCTTATATCTTTTCTGGCTCTTGGCATTGGTGCATATTTTTTACTCCTGAAGCACGACCTCGGAATTTTTTATAAATCGCAAAAAACTGTCTATAACTCAAACAAAAATTTGGAAGCGCTCAAAAAAATCGAACGATACACAAAATACACAGACAAATTTAACTCAAATTTTGCCGTCGAGAAAAACGCGTACAAACTTATCGAAATAATAACAAAATCCGCTAAGAACCGGTCGGTTATACTTGATGAGGTAAAACCGATTGAGAGCGGGGCCATAGCGGGATACCTGAAAATAAGCATCGCCATAAAGGGCAAAGCCTCCTATAATAACGTAGCCCGCTTCATAAGCGATTTGGAAGCAAGCGATAAGCTTCTTATTACCGAGGAATTGAGCATGAGGATTGACGACGTATCTATGTATCCGGAGATGGAAGGACTTATGCCGGGACCCGGGGGGCCTGGTTTTGAGGGATCTGCTTTTCCCGAGGGGCCCGGTTTTTCTCCAGGCGATATGCCGGGAGGGGCTATGCCACGGGACATGTTTCCCGACGGAATGATGCCCGGAGAGGAATTTCCAGGCGCAATAACCGAAGAAATGATCGGTGGGGGCATGGGGATGCCGGAAAAAGAGGCTGTCCCGGCACCTGTTGTTAAAGGGGAACCACTAGTTGCGTTCAGATTAATAATTACAGGATTTAGTCCAAAAAAATGAGCCAGAAAAAAAACATTTTAATACAAAAAGCCGTTATCGGGATTTTCATCCTTGTACTTGCCGTTAATTTTATTTATCGAAAACATACCCGGGGCAAGCTTTTTACCTCCGCTAAGCCTGAAAAAGATATTCTTGTTACAAAAGACATGGAAGCCGAAATGGAAAAATCTGCCGCGGGCGATATTGCCTATACGGGAACCTCCGTGAGGAACCCATTTCAGAGGCCGACTGAAATCGTAACCCTTGAAGACGAGGGGCTATTTGGGTTTGGTTCGAGCGAAAGAGCAGCCCAATCCGCGGGAGAAGAACTCATTCTTGAAGGTGTGATATGGGGCGGAAAAGAAAATCTGGCCATAATTTCCGGAGAAGTTGTAAGTGAAGGTGAAAAAACGGCGGACGCAAAAGTCTTAAGTATAACAAAAGATAAGGTTATTGTTATGAAAAACGGCAAAAAGATAGAACTTAGAGCCGGAAAGGCGAGGTGAGGGAACCATGAAAATAAAATTCTATATCGTGTTAGCTTCTCTAGTTTTCTTAATGACAGAGCCTACGGGTTATACCCAGGAGCTTACCGGTATTGGGCCTCCTCCCGATGAAGCCATAGCCGGTGATGCAGGACAAATTATAAGCATGGAGGAAAGAAAGGTGTCGCTTGATTTCGAAAATGCCGAGCTCAAAGACATACTGAAAGCTTTTTCAAGACAGACCGGCGCCAATTTCATAGCAAGCGAAGTTATTGAAGGCAAGAAAGTAACAGTTTACCTTAGTAACGTTTCGGTCGATGAAGCCTTGAGCTCTATCCTGAAATCAAACGGACTCGTCTATGAAAAGCAAAAAGGCGATGTCTTTTTAATAAAACCATCCGGCACCGAAGCAATAAAAACTGTAATAAAGGTAATAAAGCTAGACTATATCCAGGCATATAGCCTGGTCATGCCGGCTGAAGCCGTAGGCTTTGCTTCCACCGGAGGCGCGTTTCCGATTACGGAAGTAGGCGGGTCACCCGAAGGTGGTGGCTTAGCGTCCAGCGCAGCTTCTGGGATGCCGCAAGGAACAGAAGGCAAGAGCATAATTGACATTGTTTCAAGCCTTCTCACTAAATACGGCAAAGTTATAGCGGATAAGAAAACAAACAGCCTCATTATTACCGAGATCCCGGAGAATATTAAGATTATCGAAGATATTATAAAAGAACTTGATGTCGAGCCGCCGCAGATCATGATTCAGGCAGAAATAGTTGAAACAACAACCTCAGCGCTCAAAAGAATCGGCATGGAATACGGGTCGCTTACCGAAACGCTCGGTTTTAAATACGGCCTGGTAACCGGTTCTGATGAAACGCAAAGACTGCAAACACCCGTAGGGTTTCCGTTTCCGGAGTGGTTTATAAAGCAAACTTTCGACAGCCAACTGCTCTCAAATGCGGCCCTTTTTAACTACGGAACGCTTACGGCAAACGACACAGAAGTTATTTTGAAATTGATATCTAACGACGAGGACACAAAATATCTTTCCCGCCCCAAGATAATGACCGTTAACAACCAACCGGCAATTATAAAGGTATCGGCAAATACGGCAATAGGCGTAGAAAGTACAACTATCGGCGAAGGGGACCAGGTTTTGAGCAAAGCCGAACGTGTTGAGACGGGGATAGTGCTAAAAGTAACACCCCAGGCCAATGCGAAAGGCCAAATTTTTATGTATTTAGAACCATCTGTATCGAGAGCGCAGACATCTACATTCTTCAGCACGCAATTCCTGGATCCGCAGGTGCGAAGCGCCTCGAGCACGGTGCTTGTTCAAGACGGCGATACGGTTGTGATAGGCGGGCTTATAAAAACGGACAATTATAAAACAATAAGAAAAGTCCCGTTTCTCGGTGACATACCTTTTTTTGGCGAGGCATTTAAATCATCGTACAAAAAAGTTGATGATACGGAGCTCTTGATATTTGTTACGCCGCACATTGTTAAAAAGAGAGGGGACCAGTATATTATGCCTCCGGAAGTGGCGGAACGCGATCGCGCTATCCGCGATACGCTTGAGAGATACGGCCGGTAAACGCGAGGTAACCGTTATGGTAAAAGTTGTAAGAAAAAAACTAGGCGAGATTTTACTGGAAGAAGGCCTTGTCACAAAAGAACAGCTTCAGGAAGCCCTGAATTTGCAACAAAAAACCAAAGATCCCAAACCCTTGGGTGAAACTCTTATAGGGCTTGGTTATCTTTCTGAGGAGGGGCTTTGCCTTTCCATAAGCAGGAAGCTTGGCATAAAATATCTCTCACTCGCGGACGGATCTTTAAACATAAGCTTTGACCAGGGCCTGGATAAACTTATAGACGAGAGGGTTGCAAGGTCCAACATGGTATTGCCTCTTTCGAAAACACTGAAATATCTGTCGGTAGCCGTATGGGATCCGCTTAATTTCGTGGTTATCGACAATATTAAAAAAATAGCCAGAATGGATCTTTTAATTAATTGCACCACGAAATCGGATATACTAATCGGCATCGATAGGTTATACCTGCACAAGGGGGTGTTTGACACTAAAGAGTCAGTCATGGCCGGACAGGCGGCATGGAGAGCCGATGAAGAAACCATAGATGAATTAAAATCAAAAGCCGCGGAAGCACCTGTAATAAAAATGGTAAACCTCATGATGCAGGACGCTGTGAAGGAAAAGGCTAGCGATATACACGTTGAACCCCAGGAAGAAAAGGTGGTGGTGCGGTTCAGGGTGGATGGCATTTTGTACGAGAAAAGCGCGCCTTCAAAAAACATGATAGCGCCTCTCGTATCCAGGATAAAAATACTATCGCACCTCGACATAGCCGAAAAAAGGCTTCCGCAGGACGGCGGGTTCATGGCAAAGATAGATAAGAGGAATATCGACTTCCGTGTTTCCACAATCCCTACCATTTACGGTGAAAAACTTACGATAAGAATACTGGATAAAGAGCAGGTAAATTTTAATCTCAGCACCATAAACTTAAACAAAGAAGACCAGGAGAAGGTTTCAAGCCATATACATAAGCCAAACGGGCTTGTGTTTCTCACGGGGCCTACGGGAAGCGGCAAGACCACGACGCTTTATTGCCTCCTAAACGAAATAAAATCTCCGGAAAAAAACATTATAACAATAGAAGACCCCGTGGAATACAGGATATCGGGCGCTAACCAGGTCCAGGCAATGCCGCAGATCGGATTGGATTTTGCGCGTGGATTAAGAACCTTCCTAAGGCAGGATCCGGATATAATCATGGTAGGTGAGGTGAGAGACCTGGAAACCGCCGAGATATGCGTGCGTTCGGCCCTGGTAGGAAGGCTTGTTTTAAGCACGTTGCACACGAATGACTCTGTCGGGTCAATTTCACGCCTTTTAGATTTCGGGATAGAGTCTTTTCTTTTAGCCTCAACGCTTAACATGATAATCGCCCAGAGGCTTGTCAGAAAACTATGCCCGCAATGTAAAGAACTCGTCAAGCTCGACGCAAAAACAGTTAAAGACTATAAGCTTGAAGGTACGAAAACATATAAGCCCAAAGGCTGCGATGCTTGTCACAAACGCGGGTTTATGGGCAGAGTCGCTATTTTTGAGATCATGTGCGTAGATAGAGACATTCAGGTTATGATTGAAAAAAAAGAAGACATGAGCTCTATAAAGAAGTTTTTAGTAGAAAAAAAAGGTATGAAAACCCTAAGGCAAGACGGCCTGGAAAAGGTTCGTGCCGGGCTCACCTCCCTGGATGAGGTTCTTGCTACTACCATGGATTTGAGTTAGGATGGCATACTATACCTATAAGGCGAGAGACAAAAAAGGCAAACTGATAACCAGCCAGACATTCGCCCCTAACAAGCAGGAGCTTATAAAACTCCTTCAGAAAGACGATCTGCTTATACTCTCTATAAAAGAAGCTGCATCAATAGAGGAAGCATATCACAGAAAGCTGCATAAAAAAATATTAACCAGGGACTTAAGCCTTTTTGCCAAAGAACTAACAATTCTCCTGGAAAACGGCGTTTCCATAATTGAAACTTTCGAGATTGTCCTTAAACAAATAGAAAGCGCCACGCTCCTTACAGCGGTAAAAGCGATAAAAAAGGACCTGGAGGCCGGCTCTACACTGGCAGATGCTATTAACAAATATCCCAGGATATTTGAGAGTTTTTGGGGCGACATGATAGCGGCAGGTGAGCTTTCCGGCCAGCTCCCGTTTGTCCTGCGCCAGGTAGTAACGTTTCTGGAATCCAGAGACGAAATGCAAAAAAAAACCGTAAACGCTTTTATGTATCCGATTTTACTTTTTTCACTTGCAATTCTTACAATCATTGTATTTATTTTTAAAGTGGTGCCTATATTCGAAGAACTTTTCGGCGCATTTGGCGCGAAATTACCTTTTTTCACATCAGTGATCGTCGGGATAAGTAACGTTATAAGGAACTATTTTTTCGTAGTGATTATTTCAGCGGTTATAGCGGGGTTCCTATTCAAAAAAGCCATGTCTACTGATTACGGCAAAAAAGCCTCCGAAAGAGCGCTTTTTAATGTCCCGATTTTAGGCGATTTTTTGCTTTCGTTATCTTTGGAAAGATTTGCCTCTACGCTGGGCGTTTTATTGAAAAGCGGCATTTCTATAGTGAAGGCCATGGAGGCTGCCGTTAAGACTTCGCAGAGTCTTGTTTTTGCAGACAGGGTAGATGAAGCAAGGGTAAAGATTACAGGCGGGCTTCCGCTTTCCGAGGCATTGTATCAAACGAATATGTTTCCGCCGCTTGCGATACAACTCGTTCTGGTGGGTGAAAAGACGGGAAATTTTAGCGGCATGCTTGAAGAAGTCGCCAAGTATTACGGAGATATCGTCGACACGACAATGACAAGATTTACGACACTTCTGGGCCCGGTGGTGCTTCTTTTCATGGCGCTTGTTATAGGCGGTTTAATTGTGGCGATGTTCATGCCAATATTTAAATTTGCCACATTAGGATAAGAATAAGGAGGTAAAATATGAAAAATATGATGAGCATTATTGGAAGGCGCCACGGCTTTACGATGCTCGAACTTTTGATGGTTGTTATAATAATAGGCGTTTTGGCCACTCTTGCTGTTCCGCAGTATATGGGTTTTATCGAGAAAGCCCGCGCAACGGAAGCAGTAAGCTCCATGAGCGCCTTAAGGACGGCTCAAAACCTCTATAAGCTGGAAAACGGAGAGTACTCCGGGAACATAAACCAGTTGGCTATTGAAGTTCCGACTTCAGGCAGCGTAACCTACTGGAATTACGCTGTATCAGGCGCTTCTGATACCGGATTTAGCGTAACTGCCACGAGGACTTCTAAAAAAGCAGGCGCCGGCACCGAGGGCCAGACGATAATTTTAAACTGGGACGATAAAAGCGGCGAATCGTGGGGTGGCGAGCACGCGGGCGTACCGCGATAAAACGAGTACATAATTCTACAAGATAAACAAATAGGGGAGGCTTAAACCTCCCCTATTTGTTTCTAATCATTTTTGACATTATTAAGAATATTATAGTATAATATGGTGCTTAATGGTAAAGAAGATGTTTAATCATATTTATGGGCCCGTGTCTTCCTGGAGGCTGGGAAGATCTTTAGGGGTAGATCCGGTTTATGTCGGTTCGGGTAAAATATGTTCATTTGACTGCGTATACTGCCAGGCGGGCAAAAGCGGCAGATTAACCGGTAAAAGAAAAGTTTTTATTCCC
>JADHYN010000030.1 GCA_016782425.1 Candidatus Omnitrophota bacterium | reverse complement strand
GCATCCAGTCTGTATCTTACCGCATCGCTGGTTTTGATTTCTTTCAGCTGCCGCAGGTATTCTCGTGTCCAGGCGTTTTCTTCGTCTTTAAGTAGTCCATACAGCGACTCTTGGAGAAGCAACGCCTTTATGCGCTGTTTGGTTCTGCTTCTCATAGTGGCGTATTTTTCTCTGATCCGGACCAGATGCCTCAGTTCACGGTACTTACCTACCGGCACCATTATTGACTTTAACTTACCGTATTCCAGGTATTCGGCAATTTTCCTTGCGTCAATCTTATTGGTTTTGGCCGTTTCGTTCTTTGCCTTGGGTATAGAAAAAGGTGAGACAACAAGGCATGGAATACCGTTTTCCGTGAGATAATCATATAATCCAAACCCTGTCGGACCCGCCTCATAAGCGCAAATAACCCTTTTGTCTTTGAGATGCTTGGTGATATAATTAAAGAGTATCCCTGGACTGGCGGGCATTATCTTGGGGTGATTCATTGCATCGCGCTCCCGCACGTTTAACACATAGCTCTTTTTATCTACATCAAGCCCGATAAACACATCAAAGTCCTTTGGAATATACCCTCTTAGTGTCATGCTTCCCTCCTATGGGTTAAAAAACGGTTTTGATACGACCATATCTCAAACAGATATAGTATACTACCGTTTGGGGAAGCTTGACACTTTAACATACCATTTGCGAATACAATCCTGCAATCTAGTGTTATAACCATTTTTGGATAATGAGCAATTTTTGGGATAGTGAGAAAATGGCAGGACTCCATTTTCGAGCGGCAAGCGGAGGCAACAGTGCAAGCCTGCCTTGACCTTGAGCACGAGCCGAGAACCCCTATGCGCCCATTACTGCAGCCAAAAAATTTTATAATGGTTTATAATTTTCGGCGAGTTCAATTCGCTCGGATATCGGCGGGTGGTCGTAAAAAAGGAATTTTACTAGTTTCGAAGGGTTCGGGTCGGCCAGGTTCCTTGAAGAGAGTTTATTCATGAGCGAAATAAAGGAATCCCTGTCTTTTGTAACCTCTAAAGCGAAAATATCGGCAGAGCGTTCAAGCCTTCTGGAAAAAGCGTTTTTCGCCGGCATCGTGAAAAATCCCGTTAAAGAAAGAACCAGCGCGAAAAAAGGAAATATCGCCATGTCGTAGATGCCGTCCGCTTTGAACAAAACGACTATTTTTATCGACAGTAAATATAAAACATAGAACGAAATAAATGTCGCCAAAAACGCAAATGAGATTATCTTCCACATGTGGAAAAGCTTGTGATGAGCGAATTCATGCGCCATAACCCCCATGATTTCCCTGTCGGTGAACTCTTCGACAAGATTATCGGCAAGTATGACTCTTCTGGTTTTGCCCAATCCCACAAGCGCGGCGTTAAGTTTTTTTGTTTTTTTACTGAAATCGATCTTATACACATCGAGAATTTTCATACCGCATTTTTTGGAAAGCTCGAATATTTTCGTTTTTAATGAACTTTCTACGGGCGAATACTTAAAAAATAACGGTACGATAACGATGGGCGCGATCTTCGCAAAAATAACCGTGGCAATAAACCAAACAAATGCTATCCATATCCACCACGTAGCGCTAAAATGCCTTAATAAAAGGTACAAAACTTGCATGAACGCCAAAAAAATAAACAACGAAAGTATCCCCCCTTTAATATCGTCTTTAAACCAGTCCAAAAAACCCTGGTTTGACAGCTTGAATTTATGCTCTAGAACAAAGGAAGAATAAAGATTTAAGGGGAAAGTCGCTGCATAATAGAAGAGGCTAAAAGCCGCTAGATAGATAGTGAAAGCGAAATAGAAATTGGGGGTGATATTAAAAACAGACTCTTTTAACTGAAAAGATAGAAAAAACTGAAATAAGATTAAATACAAAGCCCCGATTAATAAATCCAGGAACTTTAATTTTATCTTTATGCTGTTATATTCCTTGGCGGTCGGTTGCCTTCCTTGCATTAAAAATAAACTAATCCGTTAGTCCCGAAGCGCCATCTTGGCGATGTTTCGCACCCTTGAAATCTCATCATTGGAAACGGATCTCAAAGCATCCTTCGCTTCGCTGGTGTTTATTTTTGCCAAAGATTCGGCGGCAACTATGCGCACATTCGTATTTTCGTCTGTCAAGAGCTTCTTGAGGGGCCCAACCGCCTCATTGTAGCCAAGATCGCCTAAAGCTATGGCGCTGTAATAACGCGCTTCTTTATCGCCTGAATTTACGGTTTCCAGCAATATACTTTGTGATTCCTTGCATTTTATATTCCCTAACGCTATAATGGCATGCAATCTTACATTTCGATGGGGGTCATTAACAAGTTTTGCAAGCACGGGCACGCAATCTTTAGTGGCTATCGAACCCAAAGCATAAGTCAGTTCAAGTCTCACATTTGCGTCCTGGTCATCCGTCAACTCCGATAGCGCCGCTACGCCTTCTTTGTATTTCATGGTTCCCAATGCCCTTACGGCGTATAAACGGATGTTGGGGTTAACATCTTTTAAGACCAACTTTAAGGATTCCGCAACGGAAGGGTCCCCGATTTCGTCCAATGCCTTTACAGAATTAAGTCGTACAGTCGCATCATAATCATTTAACCTTTGTTTCAAAGCTTGCGTAGCTCTTTTATCGCCGATTCTGCCGAGCGCTTTGGCTGAGGCCCTCCGCACCTTGGTGTCATCGCTAGCCAACGCTTCTATTAAACCCTCAGTTGCTTCGGGATCTCCTATCTCCCCCAGAATATTGACAGCCAGGACCTTAGCGCTAGAACTTGTGCCAGGGTTTAACAAGAATTCCACGACGTAAGGTACGGCTCGTTTCCCCTCGCCAACCAATCCGATCCTGGCGTTTTGGGCATATTTTTTCTGTTCAAGTTCGTTTATGCACCTTCTTATCCTCGCATCGACGATTGAAGCGCTGCCTTGAGCGAAGGAAATCTCGAAAAATAAAACAGCTAAAAATAAGGCTAAAACCAAAACTACTGCTTTCTTCATCATCCACCCCTTCTTTCCTTAGTTTCCGGAATTTTTTCTTTCCCTTCTCACGGTTAAAAGTTCTCTCTTCTTTTTGCGGGAATCTTTTCCTATAGAACCCAACTTCTTCCAATACGGTTCGAGCTCTGAGATGTTGAGCTCATTTTTGGCATTTAATGCCGCCGCTTTTTTGCCTATGTCATAATAGAGTTTTTCTTTCCTCACGTTTAACCCCAGTAAATCAAGCTGTATCTTGCCGGCCCTGGAGGCCTTGACTATTTCCTTTTCGCTTTTTTTTGCGAGAACACCCATCTCTTTTCCTATTTTCTGGAATTTCACCTTTGCCTGATCCAAAAGCTTTGAGAGCTCCTTCTGAAAATCACCTTTTTTAGCCACGGCCACCTCCTCTGTTTACACAACTGTCTTTAACTGTAAAATTCTTCTTCTTTTTCTTCTGCGTTAAGACGTGATTTACATATTCCGCGTTTTGACTTTTTAATAAAATCCACGATATGCTTAACTTCTTCTCCAAAGTTTTTTTCCGATATCTTAAGAAGCGCCTGCTGTGTATTGAGGCCTGACCTATAGATAATCTTAAAGGCCTCCTTTATCTCATTTATTGAGCTTTTTTTAAATCCGGCCCTTCTTAAGCCGACCAGATTTATTGAACGAACAAGCGACCGGCCTCTTACTATCATAAACGGCGGCACATCCTGATTCACCCCCGAGAACCCGCCTATCATCGCAAGCCGCCCGATATTGCAAAATTGATGGATGGCAACATTGCCGGATATAAACGCCCCTCCACCAACAGTAACATACCCTCCCAGAAGCGCCCCGTTTACTAGAATAACCTTGTCTTCAAGAACGCAGTTATGGCCAACATGCGAATGGCCCATGAGGAAGCATTCGTTCCCCAACCGGGTTGAGCTATCCTCTTTTGTGCCCCTGTGGATTGTTACGTATTCGCGTATTATATTTTTTTTACCTATTTTTAAATAGGTCTTTTCGTTCCCAAACGCCTGGTCCTGCGGCAGGTGCCCAAGGACAGCGCCCATATGAACCTGGGTACCCTCGTCTATTGAAGTACCGCTACACACGTACGCGTGGGCATAAATCTTAACATTTTTAGCTATTTCCACATCGTCTTCTATGATAGCGTAAGGGCCTATAGTAGCCGTTGAGTCTATTTTCGCGAGTTTAGATACGATAGCTGTGTGGTGTATCATTTCTTCTCTAGCTTATCTATTATCTTGTTTATGGCGTCGGCAAAAGGGCGCAGGTCATCGTCTTTTCGAATCTTAAGTCGAATATCGTAGTTTCCCTCCGCCACTTCCGTCAAATCTTTTTCAAGGCGTTTTATCGGGCCGACGAGTTTATGGGTCAATTTTATGGCAATAAGAAAAATGATAATGATTATAGGGGGTATTCCCACTAAAAGTAAAAAATTTATTTTTGTAAGGACGGGCATCAGGTTATACGCTATCGATTCCGGTATTCCCAGCTGCTCGGCCATTATCTGGAATATGAGATAATATAAACATCCGCCTACGACAAAAAGAGGTACAGTTATGGAAGCCATGATGAGGACCAGATACTTGATCTGCATCGGATTTGCGGTAATAAATCTTAATCTCGTTTTCATTTGTAACCCACCTTTATTTCATCGTACACGGCAAGAGCGGAAGTTTTTGTGGAATCCGCGTCTGTCATGAAAGCTATTGCGCCGACATCCAGTCTTGGATTTTCCCCGAAAAGTTTTACGTAATCCTCGTATATGTTTCTTTTTTCAGAAACCCAGTCGCCTGCTTTTCCTGTCTCAAGCACGAGCACTTTTATGTTTTTCGAATATCCGCTTGTGCCCGCGGTGCCTTTCGGGAGCTTCTCCGACCATATATATTCTATAACTTTGGAATGGGTAAAAAATTTGGCCGGGAACATCACATAGACGCGCGCGGCAAAGTCCTCTTCTTTCTTATCCTCTATTCTTTCAGCGCAGCTTCTTTTCGGAAATTCATCTACGCGCCATTTCCAGCTTATCACGGGGAGCTTCTTTATGTCCAGCCTTACCTTATAATATAAAGCGGAGGCGGCTTTCTCGCTCTCGGCCCTGACATAGGATAAATCTTCTATTTTCTCGATGCGGTAGACTACTTTTCCTTTTAAAACCTTTTCTTCCCATTCCTTAAGGGAATTTTCTTTGGAAAATGAAAAAGAGCGTATAAGGTCTGAAATGCCAAAGTCACTGATACCGCATTCATCGTAGAGACCAGTCTCTTTGTCACGCCTGGTCAATGTAACCAATGCTACAACCGCAATTACCAGAAAAAATATAATCAAAAAAGCACCTTTTGCAAACGGTACTTTGCGCATATACACCCTATTTTTTTCCGAAAGTTAAAACAAAAAAGGGGTTAGCTCTTTTCAAACTTGTCTATGACCAACGCCAGTAAAAGACAGGAATTTGCCGCTATGAAATATCCAAAACTGGCTGTAAAAGTGGGAGCCAGTAAAGACATGCCTAAAAACTTTGACGCTACCCCCAGTATAAGAAGAACAAAGCCCAAAAAAAGTAAACTGCCTGTGGCTATATTCATCTTGATACCTCCTTTCTCGCTTTCTATATTAATCATATTCTAATAACTATACAGGAAAAGTCAACAATAAAAAACCGGCGCCGAATGATTTACGCATTCAGCGCCGGTTTTAAGAAACATGCCAGCCTTAGAAGCTTAGCTTTACTGTACCAACAAGATCCTGTGCAACATCATCTGACTGGTCATAGTAGAAACTTCCCGGGAAGAACCATCCAGCTAAAAGGCCGAATGATACGTCTTCCGTGTAGTCCCATGTTAGCGTGACATCGAGTTCCGTACCAAGCCAATTGTTGCGCTTTATGAGATCTGTAACATTACCCGCTCCACCTGGGTAAAGCTGCGTTCTATAATATGATCTCTGTTGGTGCTGCCAGAATAACGCACATCGCGCATCTAATGACAGACTGTCAGTCGGCTGTAAGTTACCGTAGAAAACAACCTGATGCTGGTTGGTGAAAGAGGCATCTTGATAGTTCTCAATATAGTCGCCCCTATATCCAGCCGCGCCTTGAGCAGTAACGTTATATTTACCGACGAATTCCCTGTATGCTGTGTCAAATTTGCCTCTGTACATCGGATCCCAGCCCTGGTAGGTACCTGTGGTTCCTACGGTCGGGTAATCATTCCTATCTCCGGAATAGAATATGTATTCTACACCGCCGACAGGCTGCCATGCGAACTGGTCCTTGAAATGCCTGCATTCAACGTTTGCATCAAGGGCCCAGCCGCTACGGTCTCTTGCTTCCAGCTGGTTTCTGAATCCGACGAAAGAACCAACCTGGAACGCGGCTTCTCCGGCCAGCGTCCAGTTCTCTATCGGGTCAGCGCTTCCTCTCACACCTAATGTGTGTACCATGTTACCATTTTTGATATTCCAGTTTTCAATACTGGAATCTCTTTTGTTGAACCAATACGCTTCAGCTTCTGCGTTGTAAGAATCAAAAATGTATCCAACATTTACTCCAAAGAGATCTTCGTCATCATCTGATTGAATGTTGTTTTCCCATATCTTTGCCGCAATCGCTTCGATCGTCCATGGATCGTAATCCAGGGTCGCTCTGATGGCGTCAAAGGAAGTCATGCAGGTGTATTCATCAGCTGTAATGTTGTTATAGTAGTCGCGAAGATTCGCTCCTACGATAAAACCTTTACCGAACCAAAGATCCTGACGACCGATCCTTAATGTGAGCGGTGAGTACAGGAACTCTTTTAATTCGATATAGGCGAGATCCAGACCGACGTTAAACTCTTCCGGATCCTGCGTATAACCCTGACGGCCGAGTTCTCCCATAAGCGTGGTGTGATCTATGCTTTTTGTGGACGTATCCCAGTTCCTCTGGTTAAACAGCCTGAGGACTGCGGACACATTGTCTGTCAAATCCGCATCTAATTGCACTTCCGCCGTGGTCATGAAGTATGTCTCCCAATTGCTGGTATTTCCCGTACGTACACTAGCTGGCTCTGCATCGTTGTGGCTAAGATCGTAGTCGTCCCTTACCAAGCTGCGGACGGTGAGATCTCCTGAAAGTTTTACGCTCTGTGTTCCGGCGTAAACACTTGTCGCAAGACAAAGTGCCAATCCTAAAACACATACCGTACGTAGTAATTTCATTTTTCCTCCTAATTGATCATTAAAAACAAACTTATATTACTTTTTTATGTAGGGCCTTTAGCCCTGCGTTTCTCTTTCTATATATCTATATAAGCGTAAATAACTATAAGGCTTAACCTATTTCATCCCTCCTTTCCTGCCCTTTCTTCATATTATTTACACCGGTACAGAGCGCTATATTTATCTGTAAGTATACCAGAAAAGTTAGATTTGTCAAGGCTCTTTATTTGGTCTCTGAAAAAATCTTGTTTTGTAGATTAAGGGGATGATATCAGGGACGAGTTTTTCTTTTTTCTGTTTTTTAACTTCTAAAAGAGCGTCTTAAAATCAATTTCATCCTGCCCTGATGGCTATACCCGGCTGGAACGCTCCAAGGGGCGAATTTTCTTTCAGTAACCGGGCCATTCTTTTCGCGTTCATCACAAGGAATGTCATTAAAACCTGGATGGCAACCTTGTGTTTTCCTCTGTATCTGGCTCTAGACATACCGTGCCACTTCTTGGCTTCACCGAATTTGCGCTCTATTATCTTACGAAGTCTTAAGGCGCGGATCCTATAACGGTTCTGGCTTCCTGTAAATACATAATCCGCCCTGACAAATACCCTTGCTCTTGTCTCTTTTGGCTTGATGCAGGTAGCTTTAGAGGGGCATCTCTGGCAATCCCTGGTTGAGAAGTAATACAAAAAGCCGTCTTCCTGGGGAACCCTGCCTATAGAGGTATTGCCCTGGGGGCAGGTTAGGAAGCCCTTCTTTTCATTATGTTTAAACCCCTGCCAGGTGCGTCTGTTTCTTGGGTTAAAGCTGATGTATGCTTTCATTTTCTTCTGGCCAAGGAGTCTGTAGTTATCGCCTGAATCATAGATGCTGTCGGCGGCTACCGCGCTGGTTTTAAGTCTTTTTTCTTCTTCCTTATCTAAAAGGGCGCCTAATTTAGTGCATTCTATCTCGTTGCCCTTTAGGGTATCAACGGAGGTAATAATTTCCGATTCGTCTTCGAGTATATGAGCTTTATATCCGCAGAAGTTGCCTTTTTCTCCGAGAGAGGTTCTGCCGAAGCGGGCGTCCGGGTCTACGAAGCTTGCAAGTTTATCTTTTTTCTTCCTGCCCCATGAGACGCTATTGAGCTTCTTAAGAGTATCCTCCATTCCCTCGGTAAATTTACCTTTTACGCTTCTTATGAATTGCCTTGTGAGCTTGCGCTCCTTTGAGAGTTCTTTTTTGCTGGGCTTGGTAAAAAGTCTGGTTTTCCGTAAGAATTTCTTCGTTAATTCTTTAGCCCTTTTAGGATTAAGTTTTGAGATGGTTTTTATAATGAGTTTTCTTCCTTGATGGAGCAGATTTACCTTGCTGGGAAGAGAGACATCGGCGATGACCTTGGATGCGTCGGCTATCCTGAGGCGCTCTTTGAGCAGGTCCTTTTCCTTGGCCTGGAGGACTATCCTGTCGAAAAGCCTGTCGAATCTTTCCCTGCCGAGCCTGTCTCTAAAGACTACGAGCGAGGTATCATCCGGAGTAGGTTCATGGATTTGGAGTCCGATAAAATACCGATAGAGGATATTGTACTTGCACTGCTTGGCCGCCTCTACGTCCGAGAGATTATAGTAGAATTCCAAAAAGAGCATCTTAAAGAGGACCTCCGGCGGATAACCGGGTCTTCCAAGCCGGCTTGAATAAAGGTCTTTTGTCTCTTCTTCGACGAAGGAAAAGTCTATTTCTCGTTTGATATCTAAAAGAATGTGTTCGGAGGGAAGAAGGTTCTCGTATACGTAATTATCAAAAAAATCCTTTTGTTTATTTGGCTTACCTAACATATTGACCTCCCTCGTTTTTACATATCTTCTTACCTGTCAATATGTTAGCATAAAATATAAGAAAATTCAAGGGTTTTGTCGGCGGGGGATGGAGATTTTCTCGACGGGGAAATTGTTTAAAATTCAGGGGACTTTTTCAGAGCTCTCTTTATATACTTTTCTCACATCGGCTATATGGCAGGATTATCTATAGACCCGCCAATATCCTGGAATTCCTAACAATGTTTTTAATATCGGTTTCGCCCAACCCTAAATGCCTTAAAAAGGCTTTTCGCTTCTGGGGGTTCAATATATCTTCGGGTTGGTGGCCGTCCGTATTCAGCACTAACTTCGCCTTGTGTTTAAGGGCGAGCCTAACAAGCCTTTTATTTGTTTTTCGATGGAGCCTTCGCGTCGTGATCTCCAGCGAAACCCCTTTTGATTTTGCCAGCATTATATCCTTTTCGCTTATAAGGCCGGGGTGGGCAAGAATATCTACGCCGGCTTTTATAAAGGCCCTATTCGTACCCGGTAAAACAGGTTCGGAAATTGTTTCTCCGTGACCGACCACAATTTTCGCGCCGTTTCTCCTGGCGAATTTTACGAGCTTTTCTATGCTCTCGGGCGGCACGTGAGTAATCTCAACTCCCGGAATCGCTTTTATTTTCCAGTACCTGTTTAAAATTTTACACGCTCTTACAATCCTCGGCACAACAAAGTCAATATTCGAAAAATCCACGTGATCGGTTATTGCGATGGCCTCTAAGCCTTTTACCTCAGCGCGCCTTACAAGCTCACTCGGCAAAAGCACCCCGTCACTTAAAAGCGAATGCGTGTGCAGGTCTATCATAACTCTAACCTTCCTTTAATGGGAAAAGGATTGTTAAGGAAAAACCGTTTAGGTTTTTCCTTAACACCAGAATACTTTTGTTTACTCCCCTTCCAATTAGGAGGGGGTAACAGGCATTGACATTAAAAATGTCAATGCCGCCATAGGGGGAACCTTTGGTTCCCCCTTGGAATGCTTTGGGCGATTAGCCCGCACTGTTCTTCTTTAGCGGCCGTAGCGAAAAATGCCAATACCTATGCATTTTTCGCTACGGCCAAAGCATTCAGAAAGCGTCCCTGGTGCGAGTCGAACGCACGACCTACGCCTTAGGAGGGCGTCGCTCTATCCAGCTGAGCTACAGGGACATCTTTGAATTTCTGCCACAGCCTGTAGCGTCTCGTCCGCCGAAGCCTGCTTCTGTGAATTTCTTCCTGCAAGGCGTAGGAGGAAGCTACAGGGACATCTATGAATTTCTACCGCAGCCTGTAGCGTCTCGTCCTCCGAAGCCTGCTTCTCTGAATTTCTTCCTGCAAGGCGTAGGAGGAAGCTACAGGGACATCTAACTTGACCTTCTCCAAGTTTCTGCGAAGCATATCTTCTATGAAGTTCTACTTTGGCGAAGCAGAACAGGGACATTATTCCTTATCGTACTTCACCAACGAAAAAACCGGAACGTCCTTAATCTTTTCTCGGCCGTTCAGGAACCCAAGTTCTATCACAAACGCGGCTTCCTCAATTTTGCCGCCAAGCTTTTTTACCAGTTCGATGGCAGCGTTAGTCGTGCCGCCTGTCGCCAAAAGATCATCCAAAATTAAAACCCTTTTTCCTCCTTCAAAAGCGTCCTTATGGATCTCTAGGGTATCCTTGCCGTACTCCAGATCGTAAGTCACGCTGTGCGTGGCGGCCGGCAGTTTACCTTTTTTTCTTACCGGGACAAGCCCGCACTGTAATTTATGCGCGAGCGCCGCCCCAAAAATAAATCCCCTGGATTCCACGCTCACAACATAATCTATTTTTTTATTTTCATATCTTTTTACCAAT
>JADHYN010000029.1 GCA_016782425.1 Candidatus Omnitrophota bacterium | reverse complement strand
CCTCTATTCGTTTTTGTAGTATAACTTTGTCCTTTTCGGGAAATTTGTCCGTCATTAATTTCATATCCAACATAACCCTTATTTCTCCGGAAGGATTCACCGTTATACCTCCAAGGCATACTCGATCTGAATCAGTAAGAGGTGTATCTTTTGCTTCTAGCCCATGCCAATCAATAATGAGTGTATTTCGTTTATGGCGTCTTTCGGGATACTTCTTGTTAAGTTCTTCCATTTTACTCATAGCGAATCCTCCTTTTTTCTCTATTCTGTATACCAAAAAATAAAAAACGGTAGGCATAGCCCACCGTGTAGCAAGTGTGTAGTAAATGTGTAGTGAAATTCTAGAAAATTGATAAAGTTCGTAGAAATGGTAGAGATGATAAAAAAGGCGTAACTTCCTATTTTATAAGAAATTACGCCTAATTTATTGCAGCTAACAGGGTTAGCTACTTTGTATGGCGGGGACGACGGGATTCGAACCCGCGATCCTCAGATCGACAATCTGATGCGTTAAGCCAGCTACGCCACGTCCCCTTAAATATGAATAGAAATTATAGCAAATAGCAGTTTATTTAGCAAATTAAAAGTGGGCGGGACAGGACTCGAACCTGTGACCTACTCGGTGTAAACGAGTCGTTCTAGCCAACTGAACTACCCGCCCATAATCTATATCAAATATTAACGCGCTTCTCTGAGTTTTTGTCTTATAGCACGCGTTTTTTTATTTGCGTATTTCGCGAAAAATTCATTCATCTGGCGAATCCACTCCAATTTTTGCTGAGGTGGTATATTACTATATTTTTTAAGTTTTTCTTTTCTTGTTTTCCATTTAAAAATCATTTTTCTTTCCTTAGCTTTTTTATTTGTCTTAAATCTTTTATGTCCACGTCGTCAATTTTTCGGCCCGTTTGTTTTTTCATTTTTATAAGATTATCTATAGAGATAACCGGTAAGGTGATATCTTCGTACGGTATTTTAACCAGTGTTTTTTTTGCTCGCGAGAATGACACCGGAGATTCTATAATTAAATCCACCTCTTGTAAAGTGTTATCCTTGTAGAAATTAAATGCCTTCATATGTTTATTTTCGATCCAGTTTTTTCTAATTTTTTTATTTGCGATTTTTATAGGGTCCACTGGCTGCTTAACGTAATAACCCTGTTTTTTAAGGATCTTTACTATTTTTTCCAAGTTCTTGTCAGACATATCAACAAGGAGATCCATGTCGGATGTGCCTCTAAACCCTCCGAGAAGATTAAAGGCAATGCCGCCAACTAAAATATATTTGACTTTTTTTCTATCAAACTCACGCAATACTTCTTCGTATGCAATCATATACTATTATGTTTTCCTATATCTTTCCCAGGATGCCGAGGGCAAAGGCCATGACAAAGAGTGAAACCGTCTCGATGACGCCGAGGACGATGATGTAATTCGCAAATCCCTTTCCTGTCTCTCCAAGGGCGTCAGAAGCTACCGCAGCGGCTTTCCCCTGCCAGAGAGCTGAAAGCCCTATGGCAATGCCGCAAAGAATCCCTATGCTCCAATTATATTGGCCCTTCGCAGCAATCTCTGTTATTTTATTCATCATGATCATGCCATAAACAGTCTGCGTAAGCGGCGCGCCGACAAATGCCACGATAATAAATGCCGCTGCCTTGTTCTGTACGAATGCTTTTTTCCAGGCGCCGATTGCCGCCATGCCGGCAATTCCCGTGCCCATGGCCGAACCCATTGCCGCAAGCGCTAAAACAGCTCCGGCCCCTAAATCCTTGAATTGCGCGAGAACCCCGGTATCCATATTTAAGTCCTTTCTTTTTGTAAAGGTTTATACATAAAGCCTGTCCACTTTATATCAATGTGATTGCAGAATTCTAAAACGTTAAGCCTTATTCCGTGCACAAGTACTGCTATCGGCCCGAGAACGAGGTTTAGCCCCTGCCCGATGAGAATTACTATCACCGCGATAATCGCGTTAATAGCGCTTTTATAACCTATGCCTATTGCCATTTGATTAAACGCGTCTGCTACTGCAACGCTTGCCAGGCCCACTGCAAAAAGCCTGACGTATGAAACAATATCTGTAAAGCTATTTACAATATTTAAAAGCAACTTACCGAGGCCTTTTGGCACGCTTTTCAAAATATTCCAACTCGGGCTCGTGAATACGATAACAAGGATCGAGCCTATTAAAAAAAACCATTTAACAAAAAAAGGAAGCGCCTCACCTAATACAAGTGTTTTCGCGAGAAAAAAACCGCCCCAGAGAATCACAACCCATCCAATATCAGCAAGCGCTTGAAGCGAAGGAAGCTTTATCAGCGCGCGCCATGAATGCCCTATGCTCAAATGTATCGCACCTATCAAAAAACAGAGCGCCTGGATATTTTTATCGCTGCGGAGAGCCGGCGCGAGGGGTTTAAAATAAGGAGTAAGCCACGCCTGGCCAAAACATGTGCCCGTGAGGGCTCCCCATATAACCGCGGTAAGGCTCAAAACATAAAAAAGCGGAAAAATAGATTTGTCCTTAACTTTTCTACCGAGTTTTATCTGCGCTATAGCCGTGAGAAGGATAAAAATCATTCCTATCCCGGCATCGCCTACGAGCATACCGAAGAAAATAGAAAAGAAAATCAGGAACCAGAAGCTTATATCAAGCTCTTTATAGCCGGGCACGATCTCGATAAATTTAAAAACCGGATTTATGACGGATAGCCAACGGGGATTTCTTATAAGGGTCGGAATATTATCATCCTCTGACGGATCGTTTATAAACGCGGCAAGCTTTTTCTCCTTACACATGGCAAGGACCCGTTCTGTCGCATCGTGCGGCACGTAACCCGTAATATAGGAAAGTGTGCGCACTTCCCCCATACCCTGTATTGCTTCGTGGAGCTCAAGTTCTTTTTTAAAGGCTTCTTTTATTTTCAAAAATCTTTCTTTATAGGTAAGGTGTTGTTTTATGTCATTTTCTATTTTGGTTTTTGCTTTTTGGTCCTCGGCAAGCCTCGAACGCACTTTCCCCAGGCTTATTTTAGGCAGGCCGAGTTCGGGATAGGCAAGAGCAGCGCTTTCAGAGCGCGACAGAAACGCGCAGTTTATCATTCCATTTTTCTTCGACACGACTTTTAAGATAAAATCTTCTTTTTTTATCGCGCGAAACGCTTTTTCCGGCAACAAGTAAAGCTTTACATGTATCCCTTTTTTTTCGAGACGCTTTATGCTCTCCGGGTCAAAATCGCCCCAGGATTCCCACTGGTTTTCGATAGTTTTAAGGCCCTTCGCGTAATGGTCGAGCTGTTCGAAGCGCTTTTGCGAGTCCAGTATGTGTTTTGCGGCAAATCTCCAGTCTTTAAGCTCACCCGCCTGTTTGGCAAGTATTTTTTTGTCCGCGTATTCGGGCATTGACAGAATGTTTATTATATTGTCAAGAAGAGCCGCGTCCTCATTTAACGAGGTTATGTCTTTTCCCAGGGGCGCCTTTTGGTGTTCAACATGCAAGATACCTAAGCTCCTTAAATCTCCTACGGCCTTACCGGCATCTTTTGCTTGTGCTATTACGGCTATTTTTTTCATTTTCACTATCATAGCGCTGTTTCTCCCGCTAAAACTGCTTCTATCTTGCGCTTGGCAATCTTGCTTCTTCCGACGGCATTCGCGAGCTGGTCACCTATGTAAATCTTTATGCGCCTTATCGCGTCTTCGGATTCCGGGATCTTCACTTTTTCAAAAAGATTCACCCTCTGTGTTGTTACGGCGAGTTCCTGCCTCAAAACGCGTATCGCTATTTCAAGAACCTTAATTTCCTCGTTGAGAACAATGATGGCCTCAAAATCCGCGAGGACATTATCAACCCAAAAAGGGGTAATGAAAATATCGTATTCTTCCCTTTCGAACTCCACGCGCTCAAAAACCGGAAGATTCACGCCTGCTATATTTTCTGTTCGCGTCGTAGTTTTCTTCTTTCCTAAAAGAGGCCGGATATTAAATCCTGCGAGAATCCCGCACCATATTTGGGCGGATTCTTTTTCGGATTTTTCTTTATTCTTTGTTTCTGAAAGCGCCTTATGCTTGCGCAATATCTCAAGTTGAAGCTGCTGCTTTTTTAGCTGCAGGGTCGGGAGATACCTTTTGTATTGCGCGAGCGCGTCGCGCTGTCTCTTTAGCTCGCCCTTTGTTAACTTTATCTTTCCCATTTTAGTCTATAGCGTTCAGAGGTCAGAAGACAGATATTAGAAGTTAGATTTCCATGTTTGTCCTCTGATTTCTGAAATCTGTTTTCTGAACTTTATCATTCATATTTCGGCCATCGCTTCTCGATCATTGATTTCTTTATGCCTGTTTCCTCCGGGGTGAAACATTCTGCCAGAATTTCCCAGCCGCGGTCAAGCGCTTTTTCCAAGGGAATATTTACTTCAAGTGACATGAGGTCTTTTTCAAAGATTTTTCCATATTTAAGAAGCTTTCCGTCCCACGAGCTTATCTGAAAACCCATTGCCTGTTTCTCGAGCGTTTCCCGGTAACCCGCAAAAAGCTGTATCATTGTATCCATTATTGTCCTGTGATCGTCGCGCGTTTTGCCGTTCACCTGCTGCTTCAGGCGGCTTAAAGATCCAAAAGGTTCGATTACCTTGTTTTTAAGATAAAATTGACCCTCTGTTATGTATCCTGTGTTGTCCGGAACAGGGTGCGTAATGTCATCGCCCGGCATCGTGGTAACCGCGAGTATCGTAATGGAACCGGCTGAATCAAAATCAACTGCTTTTTCGTAGCGGGCAGCGAGCTGGCTGTAAAGGTCCCCGGGATATCCCCTGTTCGAAGGAACCTGTTCCATGGTTATGGATATTTCTTTAAGCGCATCGGCAAAATTAGTCATATCAGTAAGAAGCGTAAGCACTTTCTTCCCCTCTAAGGCAAACTGCTCTGCTACGGCAAGGCTTATGTCAGGCACGAGAAGACATTCAACGGTCGGGTCAGCTGCCGTATGCATGAAAAATATGGATCTTGAAAGGGCGCCTTCTTTTTCAAGCTTACTCTTAAAAAAAAGGTAATCGTCGTATTTAAGGCCCATGCCCCCCAGGATAATAATATCTACCTCGGCCTGGATGGCGATCCGCGCAAGAAGCTCATTATAAGGCTCGCCCGCGATGGAAAAAATAGGAAGCTTCTGTGAAACAACTAAAGAGTTGAAAACGTCTATCATCGGAATGCCCGTACGTATCATTTTATTAGGAATTATTCTTTTTACCGGATTTACCGAAGGCCCTCCTATGTCGATCAGGTTCTCGGAAAGCGCCGGCCCCTTGTCGAGCGGCGCGCCGCTCCCGTTAAATATGCGTCCTATGAGATTCTTTCCGCTTGAGACGCGCATTGGGTGGCCCAAAAAACGTACCTTGTCTCCTGTTGAAATGCCGCGGGATCCCGCGAAAACCTGGAGCGATACTTTCTTGTCATCCAGGCGTATCACCTGCGCAAGGGACATTCCCATTTTTGTTGTGACCTCGGCTATATCGTTGTAACCGATGCCGTCTGCTTCGACAGTTATGACGTCTCCGGCTATTCGGATAATGTCGGTATAGACTCTTTGCATTTTTCTCCTATTAAAGCAATAATATCTTTCTCTATTTTTTTAAACTCGTCCGTATCCGGCGCGATAGAGTTCCACCCTTTGAATTCCTGGCGAAGCGTGTGGAAAAAATGGCGGGCTTCTTCTTTATCTTTAAAATCGAATTTTGTTTTAAGAATTTTTTCATATATAAAATTAAATACGTATTTTTGCCGCTCGGCACTCGTTGCCTCATCGACCGGATCGAAGGCATTCTGCTGGAGATACACAAAATCAAAAAACTCACCCTTTAAGTAATCTATAAAATCTTCGAGAGAGGTTCCTTCTTCTCCTATGACCTTCATCATCTGGGAAATGTCATGGCTTTTTTTGAGGATCCTGTGCCCTGCCTGCATCTGGGCCGGGTCGATAATGCTTTTGTATTTCGACCAACTTATCAAGGGATCTATCGCCGGATAGCGTCTGGCGTCAGAGCGCTCACGCGAGAGCCCGTGAAACGCGCCCACTACTTTTAGCGTCGCCTGCGTTACCGGTTCTTCGAAATTGCCGCCGGCAGGGCTCACTGTCCCGCCTATGGTGACAGACCCGTAAGAACCGTCCCAAAGCCGAACCATTCCTGCCCTTTCATAAAATGAAGCAATGCGCGATTCAAGATATGCCGGGAATGCCTCCTCGCCCGGTATTTCCTCTAATCTTCCGGACATCTCCCTCATCGCCTGCGCCCAGCGCGAAGTAGAATCCGCCAATAAAAGTACGTTAAGGCCCATCTGGCGGTAGTATTCTGCGATTGTCACGGCTGTATACACGCTCGATTCCCGCGCTGCGACAGGCATGGAGCTTGTATTGCATATTATCACTGTCCGCTCGCTTAATGGCTTGCCGGTGCGTGGATCTATGAGTTCCGGGAATGTCTTTAGGGTTTCCACAACTTCGCCTGCCCGCTCCCCGCAAGCAGCGATTACAACAATATCTACTTCTGCGTGCCGGCTTGTAAGCTGCTGCAAAACTGTTTTTCCGGAACCAAACGGGCCCGGTATGCAATATGTGCCCCCTTTTCCCACGGGAAAAAGCGAGTCGATAAGGCGCATTTTCGTAATAAGGGGTTCTTCGGGTTTTAGCTTTTCTCTGTACGCTGATATCGGGACCTTTACCGGCCAGTTTTGCACGAGAGTTACTTCGTGCAACTTACCGTTTTGATCCTTAAGCGTAGCTATCTTGTCTTTAAGTTTATATGGGCCCTTTTCCGCGATTTTTATTATTTCTAAAGCTCCGGCAAGGCCGAACGGTGCCATTATGTAGTGTTTAAATATTCTTTCCGGGACAAATCCGATTCTGTCACCGGCTCTTATTTTATCTTTAGTTTTTCGTAAAGGTGTGAAGTTCCATTTCGAACCGGCTGAAAGCGCTTCAAGGTAAACGCCTCTTTTAAGGAAAAAGCCACTTTTTTTTGCGAGTTCCGGAAGCGGGTTCTGAAGACCGTCAAATATCTGTCCCAAAAGCCCGGGCCCGAGCTCAACTGACAAAAGCTCCTCGGTAAAACCTACTTTCTCGCCGACTTTCAAGCCGCTCGTACCTTCGTAGACTTGAGTCTCCGCAATTTGTCCGCGTATTCTTATAACCTCGGCCTTCAAATGCTCGTCTTCGTGAAGTATGTAGGCAACTTCATTCTGCACGGCAATGGTGTCGAATTCAACGCTCACCATGTTCCCGTTTATTTTTACTATGCGCCCGATTCTTTTGTATTCCATTTTATGCTTTCATGTAATAGCCTCTTCAAACAGTAGGGGAGGCTTAAGCCTCCCCTACTGTTATGTAATGGCTCTTTCTAGAAGTTCTGTCTTATCCGATACCTCTATACGATTTTGTTTTATAATAATAAGCAATTTTACCGCGTATACTATAAACGCGTCGATATCAAAATAATGCCCAAGCAATAGGTCATCCAAAAACCGCCAGCGTTCTGTGTCCAGGGATTTTTCTCCGTCGAGGACAGACGAATTCCTGTAGGCGGTAATCGCTATGCGGCTTATCGATGGATCGGCGTAGCCGTTCTCTCTTGTGTATTTAACCGGGTCAAGCTTTTTTCGCGAGGCCCGTATTTTTACGAATTCATTTCGGAGGGCTGTGTCAAATTTGATCCATTTTTTTAGAGCATAGTAGGGGAGGCTTAAGCCTCCCCTACTATGTGAATAACTCGGATTTTCAAGAATGGCAGGAATCAAGGAAATAATTTTTAAATCCTCTTCGGGTATCAGGTCCTTGGCTTTTTCAATGAGTTCCTCAAATGAAAAAGGCGGTTTTGCCCCAAGCTCGAGTGTTGGAAGGCTTGAGAGAAAATAAATATAATAAGAGGGCATTTAATTATTCTTTAATCTTTTGTGCGTCTTTCAGGATCCCGAGAACTTGCGCATTTACAAATTTCCCCATGTATTCGGCGAGCGCCTTATCGGTAAAATCAAACCATGATTTCCCCGAGTCATAGCTTATCCTGAAGCCGCCCTCTATGTCATCGGTAGATTTTAGGGTTACTCCTTTTTTCAACTCACTAGAGAGGTCGGCTATAAGCGACTTTTTAAGGGCTTCCAGATCTTTTTTGCTTAAGAGGACTTCGATTCCTTCGCCCTTGGCGCGCGAATAACTTTTTATCATATCGGTGAGGATCTTTTTAAGTTCTGATGGCGTGAGCGCCTCACGCGACCGTTCGATTACAAACGTCTTTAATGTCGACTTTATCTCTTCTTTAAGGGACAGAAGCGTATTCCTCGCGGCCTGCCGAAGCGCATCTTTACCTGATTCTTCCATCGCAACGGATTTATTCTTCGCCGCCTCTATAAAGTTTGCAGCGAATTTTTGTGCTTTTTTAACAATATTGTCTGCTTTGGCCCTGGCTTCTTCCTCAATGGAGCGCGCCTTGTCTTCGGCTACCTTCACGCCTTCTTCCTGAATTTTATCAAGAAAAGCTTTAAGTTCTTCTGTCATACATACCTCTCTTTATATTAATGAATTAATAAAATTATAAGCTATGTATGCAGTAAATGCAACTGATTTTATAGGGATTACAGCGCCTGGAGGACTTCGGACATGGCTTCGTGGTAATTCGTGATTTCGTTCCAATCGACAGGGCGGATTTGGACGAATATAAAACCGGAGAGCTTAATGAGACCTTCTGTGCTTGCGCGTTCTATTAATTGTTCGATTTTTGCCTGGTCTTTTTCAGATACAGCGCCGCCTATTTCAATAATGCTTCGAATGGCTTTTTCGACAGCATTATCTATAACGCCTTGTTCGTGCCCAAGCCGGATATGCTCAAATGCGTTCAGCACCCTTATGCCGGCTGTGAAGCATCTGTCAACAGGGGTAAGTGTGGCTAATTTCCCTTTTTCTGTTTTGACCATGGGCTGCAAGTACGAGGTAAACGAGACTTCTTCTATGGCTTGCGCTTCGGGGCTTTCTTTTTCAGCGAACGTAAAGGTAACCACCCGTTTTTTCATTTCGTTGGCATCTTGGATGCCTTTGTCTTTCATTTGTTCTATTATTTTTTCAGCCAAGTCCTGACGGCCTTTTTTCGAACCTACATATACGTTGACGATCGATACGCCTAAATCGTAGCTTCTTATGTTTTCACTCGCTAATTTTTTTACTCCGTTCATTCCGTTTCGTAAGGGAGTAAAGAGCGCCATATCATCCATGCCGGATAAATCTTCATCCACCTCTATATTAATAATAGATCCTTGCTGGCCTCCGAGTTTTTTCATACTTTCGCGAAGGGTGGTTTGAACTCTTTCTCTATCTGCGCTCTTCATTGCGTTGAATTCATCGGGAATTATCAGTTCCGTGCTATCCGGCACAATGGTTACCACGCCTGTAGCCTCATTAATATGCACCCTCGCTTCTACGCCTCTATCGCGCGCAGCCAGCGCCGCCGGTAATGGCGACTTGGAAGCGGCGGTGTCGGTAATATTTTTCATTGTTTCTAATTTATCCAAAACTACTTTCGGCACCTCTCCTCTTGCCGTAGGCGCGGCGTGGAACGCTGCAGATGCGGGAGGCGTTACAGCGAGCGGTAACCCCATCGCAATCTGGGTTATGTCAGACCCGCCGGCTGAGACAATTTGATTTTCGCCGGGTATTTCGTCGAGCGCACTTCTTATATCTCCTTCGTTAGCATTAAGCGGCAATCGGATCCTGGATTCGTCATTTAAAACAAGCGTGCACATAAAAGGCTCTTCTATTTGTCTTACATCTACTTGCACGTATGTTAATAATCCGGGGTAGTGCGTTGTTATGAAACTTTCTATTCTTTCCTGATTGCGCGCCATTTCTCCTCTTTCAACGTTTTCGCTTGCAGCATGTTCTTGGGCTAATTTTAATTCATTTTCTTCTCTGCAAGTTTGTATTCTTTCCCTCAATGCAGCTACCGCCTCTTCGGGAGAGGCGGCCACGTCGAAAGTGCCCAGCGCATTGGTTACTATAATCCATTGGTTCTGGCTTGTTCGCTCGATCCTGTAGACGATATCATTATTTTCGGATAATAGCCTGTTAAGCTCCTCCTGCAGCGATAGCTCCTCTTCCAACGTATTGTTCCTTATGGTGTTTTCTATCTCCGATAAAGACGCGCTTACAGGCATGCTAATTACCCTTCTGTTATCTCCTTTAAATATGATTTTAAATTCATCATTATTTTCTTCGCGATATAATTCTTCTACTATGCTAAAAAATCTTAACTCGATATCTTCTCTCATTTGATACCATTTTTCTACGGCTTCCTGGAAGACCACATCTTGCACAGTTGTATGAGCGGCGGCCGGTTTAAATATATCATAAAGATTTATAACAGCGTGCAGCGCGATAAGCGCCGCGACGGCCCAGAGATTGCCGTGCGTTAAATAAGAATAAAACGCGCCGAAGGTCGCGCCGGTAAGAACGAGCACGCTCGGCCGTCTTGCGGCCTGCGGGTTCAATAACAAGTGGGCCAGATAAAAGGAAACTGCAATTATAGCTGCGGTCGCAGAAGGCGGCGCAGCAAAATAAAGCGCGATCGCGCTTCCAAATAAAAATGAAAGCCCTGGTTCGGTAAAGGGCGCTATGGCTTTCCACCAGGTGTTTTCAAGCCACGCGCCTGCGACTCCCACGTCGGCAGCAGGGGCAGTTTCAGCGGGGGTGGCGGGTATTTCAGAGCTTTTCCATTCATGATAAATTACTTCCGCAGCCTCTCTGATCATGGAGCCTTCTTTAATATTAGAAAATTCTCGAACGGTTCTTTGTAGCATTTCGCCCTCAGTAGGAAAGAGGATAAGGTCCCTTAATAATGATTCTTTCAGAGCATCTCTAGATAGGTTCGCGAATAGATATTCTTTTATTCTTCCG
>JADHYN010000010.1 GCA_016782425.1 Candidatus Omnitrophota bacterium | reverse complement strand
TCCCTAATAGGTCTTGACAAAAACCTCTTTCTTTTATATTATACCAATATTATCCCCATCAAGTAAAAATAAGGAGGACTGATGGCAGAAGGTAGAATACCTATGCGCAATGTAGTACTTCTCGGACATTCCCATTCGGGAAAAACCCAGCTTTCGGAGGCGCTTCTTTGTAACGGCGGTTCCATCCCCAAACCCGGCAGCGTCACAGACGGCACCACGGTATCTGATTATAATGACGACGAAAAAGAAAGAAAGATATCAATAAGCTCCTCAATGCTGAATTTAACAAAGAACAACATAAAAGTTAACATTATAGATGCGCCCGGTTACGGCGACTTCATCGGCGAAGCTACTAGCGGCGCAAAGGCCGCTGACAGCGCCGTTATAGTCGTAAATGCGGTAAGTGGCGTCGAAATCGGCACGAATAAAGCCCTTAAACTTGCCGGAGAGAATAAGCTTCCCGCTGTTATCTTCATAAACAAAATCGACAAGGAAAACACCGACTTCGCCAAGTGCGTCGATTTACTCGGAAACCTACTCGGCAAAAAAGGCGTCGTGCTTTCGTATCCCATAGGAAAGGAAAGCTCTTTTAAAGATACCGTTAATCTAATTACAAAAGAAAAAATAGACCAGCTCCAGGGCGATGACAGAAAGCATGCGGAAAAACTGGCAGAGTCGCTGGTGGAGAACGTAGCGGAAACGGACGACAGCCTTTTGGAAAGATATCTCGATAAAGGGGAGCTTACGCAAGGCGAAGTGGAAGAGGCTCTAAAAAAGGCCATACTGGAAAGCAAGATAATCCCCATATTTGCAGGTTCGGCAACTTTAAATATAGGCATAAACGAACTTCTCGATTTTATTTTGAACGAAATGCCTTCCCCGGATGAGGTGCCGCCCCGCGAAGCAATCAATCCAAAAACAAACGAAAAGCTTACCGTAAGCCCCAAAGAAAGTGATTTTTTCAGCGCTCAGGTTTTCAAAACCATTTCTGACCCCTATGTCGGGCAGATATCTATCTTCAAGGTATTTTCGGGAAAAATTTCCTCCAATACGTCAATTTACAATTCCTCTAAAAAAGCCTCGGAGAAAACAGGACAGCTTTTTACACTTCTTGGTAAAGAGCATAAACAGCTCGACGGGGCCTTTGCGGGTGACATCGCGTGTATAGCCAAAATGAAAAACACCTCCACAGGCGATTCATTGTCGACAGAGAAAAAGCCGGTTGTATTTGGCGAATTTCAGTTTCCGGAACCGGCAATATCCTTTTCCATCAAGCCAAAAACGCGCGCCGATGAGGATAGGATCTCGGATGCGCTGCACAAGTTAACAGCCGAAGACATGACGTTCAAGATTATTCGCGATCCGCAGACAAAAGAACTCATTGCTTCGGGCATGGGCGACCTCCATATAAAAATTATGATTGCGAGATTAAAAAACCGTTATGGCGTCCAGGTGGATATGGGAACCCCTAAGGTGGCATATAAGGAGACAATAACCTCCAAGGGAGATTCTCACTACAGGCACAAGAAACAATCAGGCGGCGCAGGCCAGTTTGCAGAGGTATGGATGAAAGTCGAACCTTTGCCAAGAAGCACTGGATTTGAATTTATGGATGAGGTCGTCGGCGGCGCCATTCCTGGCCCGTTTATCGTCAGTTGCGAAAAAGGTATAAAGGCCGCGATGCAAGATGGCGTTTTGGCAGGTTTTCCGATGATTGACCTGAGAGCCACGGTTTATGACGGCAAAACTCATCCCGTAGACTCGAAAGATATAGCGTTTCAGATAGCGGCACGGCATGGGTTCAAAGAAGCGATTTTGAAATCAAAACCGGTTCTTTTGGAACCCATTATGGATGTAGATATAACCATTCCCGATGAGTACATGGGAGATATTACCGGAAGCCTGAATTCCAGAAGGGGAAGGATCATGGGAATAGAACCCGGAGTCGGCATGCAGGTCATAAAAGCGCAGGTGCCGTTAGAGGAGATGTATAAATGGGCAAACGAGCTTAAATCTCTTACAGGAGGACGCGGGACATATACGATGAGATTCTCACATGATGAAGTTGTTCCCTCGAATTTAGCGCAGATGATTGTAGAAAAAGCGAAAAAAGCGAAAGAGGAAGCGAAAGCTTGATAAATAAAAAGGAGACAACAAACTATCCCTCGCCCCGCTAAATCGGGGCTCGGGATGAAATTCTTCTTCAGAGAAGAAGAATCAAAGGAGATGATTGTATCCCTCGCCCTGCTTTCGGCAGGACTCGGGATGAAATCAAAATCCGGGAGAAATTCAAGGAGATGATTTCATGAGCGGACATTCAAAATGGGCATCTATAAAACACAAAAAGGGCGCGCAGGATGCTAAAAGAGGTAAGCTTTTTACAAAGTTAATAAGAGAAATAACCGTTTCAGCGCGGCAAAGCGGAGGAAGTCCAGATTCTAATCCGCGATTAAGATTGGCGATTCAAAGAGCAAAAGACGCCAACATGCCCCAAAATAATATTGAGCGCGCACTTAAAAAAGGCACCGGCGAACTAGAAGGTACCCATTACGAAGAAATTACATACGAGGGATATGGTCCGGGCGGCGTGGCGATAATAATAGACGTTCTTACCGATAACAAAAATAGGGCAACCGGCGAAATCCGGAATATCTTTTCGAAAAAGGGCGGGAACATGGCCGGCCAGGGTTCCGTAAGCTGGATTTTTGAGAAGAAGGGATATATCGTTGTTAACAAAGATACCATCGAAGAAGATAAACTCATGTCGATTGTCCTGGAAGCTGGCGCCGAAGACTTAAAAACGGAAGAGACCGCCTATGCGGTTACGACCGAACCTGGCGATTTTGACAAGGTAAAAAAAGCCCTCGAAGACAAGAACGTAAAAATCGAGGTAGCCGAAATTACAAGCGTACCCAAGAACACGATTAAAGTGATAGGCGAAGACGCCAAAAAAGTACTTTCCCTTGTCAATGAACTGGAAGAAAATGACGACGTACAGAACGTCTACGCCAATTTTGACATACCCGACTCTATCTTAAAAGAGCTCGAAGGTAACAGTGGTTAGTAAGCACTGTTACGATGGACGAAGGACGAGAGACGATGGACGAAAAGCTGAGGATGGAAGATATTTTGTTTTTTCGTCCCTCATCCTTCGTCCGTCGTCTTTCGTAGCGTGAGCGTAATGATTATACTCGGTGTTGATCCGGGACTCGCCGTGACCGGCTACGGTGTAATAGAGGTCGGCAAGGGAAGGAGAGTAAAGTTAAAAGAGGCAGGCGTCATAAGGACAACGCCCCAGGATCGCATAAGCGCAAGGCTTGAGAAGATCTTTAAAAACCTCTTGGATCTCGTCAAAGAATACAGGCCGGAAGTTCTGGTTCTGGAGAAACTTTATTCGCACTACAAGCATCCCGTGACGTCGATTCTCATGGGACACGCAAGAGGCGTTGTATGTCTGGTGGCCGGGGTATCCAAAATAAAATTAGTCAATTATCCGTCGACAAGAATAAAAAAAGCGGTTACGGGAAAAGGGCACGCTTCGAAGTCTCAGATACAGGGCATGGTCCAGGAGCTTTTGAATTTCAGGATAAAGCCCGAACCCATGGACGTATCCGACGCCCTCGCGTGCGCTTTAACTTACGTAAACGTTGAGTTAAGGTAAAGATGATATCGAGAATACAGGGCAAAGTCAAATCGAAAAATTCAGGGAAGATTCTGATAGAAGTCACCGGCGGCTTATCTTACGAAGTCCTCATGCCGGATGCCATCTTAAGAAACCTTGAAAAGGAAAAAAGTAAAGACAACGATATAGCTTTAATTACCTATCACTATTATCAGACGGATCCGTCCAAGAGCATACCCGTTCTCATAGGCTTTTTAAACGAAATAGAAAAGGAATTTTTTGAGAAATTTATAACCGTCTCCGGTGTCGGGCCGAAGGCGGCTTGCAGAGCGCTTGCGCTACCGATTTCGGAAATAGCCGAAGCAATCGACAGGGCGGATCTCAGACTTCTCAAGACCCTTCCCGGAATCGGCGAGCAGAGGGCAAAAGAGATCATAGCAAAGCTTCAGGGTAAGGTTGGCAAATTCGGGCTGATCCAGGACCGGCCCGAAGGAGCGATTCCCAACCTCAGCCAGGATATAAGGGAAGAGGCCCTGTCAGTGCTCTTACAGCTCCAATACAGAAGAAAAGAAGCCATGGACATGATCGAGAAAGCCCTCAAGAGAAACCACGAGATAAATTCAAGTGAAGAACTTTTAAACGAAGTCTACAAGGCAAGACAAAATGAGAAAAAAAGATAAGAACAAAGACAAACGAGAGAAAATCGTTCAGGACAAAGAGACTGAAGAAGACATAATACTTAATATGTCTTTGAGGCCGACAAAGATAAAGGAATTCATCGGCCAGAAGGGGACCGTTGAAAATCTGAAGATATCTCTCGAAGCCGCAAAGAAAAGAAAAGAACCGCTGGAACATATTCTTCTCTCCGGCCCGCCGGGACTGGGTAAAACAAGCCTTGCCCATGTTATAGCCAACGAGATGGGCGTTTCCATAACCGCCACCAGCGGCCCTGCGATAGAACGCGCAGGCGACCTGATAGGAATCCTCACTAATCTTTCCGAAGGAGATATTTTATTCATAGACGAGATTCACCGGCTTACGAAGGTCGTTGAGGAATTCATGTATCCCGCAATGGAGAATTTTCAGATTGATTTCGTGATAGATAAAGGCCCCTACGCGAAAACAATAAAATTCAATTTGAAACGGTTTACGCTGGTCGGCGCCACGACGCGCGCAGGACTTCTTACGGCGCCGCTTCGGGGGAGATTCGGCATGTTTTACTATGTCGATTTTTATGATACGGGGGATCTTGTAAAAATTGTAAGAAGATCGGCCAAGATTTTGGGTATTTCCATGGATAAAGAAAGCGCCGAGGAGATCGCCCGTAGATCCCGCGGTACACCACGCGTTGTAAACAGGCTACTCCGGCGCGTCCGTGACTGGTCAGAGGTAAAAGGTGACGGCACCATAACAAAGGACATATCCGTCAGGGCCCTCAAAAATCACGGCGTGGACGAGCTGGGACTCGATTTTATAGACAGAAAAGTAATACATGTGATGCATTCTTCTTATAGCGGCGGCCCGGTAGGTATCGAGGCTCTTGCCGCCACCATGAACGAAGAACCCGACACAATTGTAGATATTGTCGAGCCGTTCCTTCTCAAAAAGGGACTTATCAAGAGAACCCCAAGGGGAAGGCAATTGACGGAGCTTGCATACACGCATCTGGCGCTCAAGAAGACAGAGCCGCAAAAGGAACTGTTTTGAAATTGTTATTACATGCCTGTTGCGCCCCCTGCGCCATATATCCTGTCCGGGAGGCGAAAAAGGAAAATCTCAGCGTAACAGGGTTTTTCTATAACCCCAATATTCACCCCCCTTCCGAATATTTTAAACGAAAAAGAGAAACCGAGACTTATTTTAAATCCGAAGGGCTGGAGCTTGTATCCGGTGATTATGATGTTCGTACTTTCTTTGATAATGTTAGAGAAGGTAAGATTGCGCCGGCAAGGTGCGCGGCCTGCTGGGGCATGCGGCTTGAGAAAACTGCTTCTTTCGCAGATCAAAACGGTTTCGATATGTTTACAACGACGCTTCTTGGAAGTCCGTATCAGGATCACGAAATTATAAAAGGTATTTGCGAAGACCTTTCGGAAAAAACAAATCAGAACTTTTATTATAAAGATTTGAGGGCCGGCTTTAAGGCCGCGCATAAAGAGGCCAAAGAAAAGGGTATATATTGCCAGAACTATTGCGGCTGCGTCTTTTCGATCGTAGAAAGGGAAGAGGCGAAGGCACGATGAATTACCTAGGCAGGACTTTAATTATCATGGGCGTGTTATTAGTCGTAGCCGGTGTATTTTTTACCCTCGCCCCGTTAGATAGTAAACATCTAACGGGGCTCGGTGGGAAAATACCCTGGCTCGGCCGGCTCCCCGGAGATATTATTATTCAAAAGAAAAATTTCAGTTTCTACTTCCCCGTAACGACCTGCATTTTGATAAGCATTATCTTATCGGCGATATTTTTTCTTTTTTTTAAAAGGTAATGATCCCCACGAATATTTATCAAAAACACCTAACCGCAATACGCAATACACTATGCGCCATCTTTCTCGTTTCGTCTCTTACAGGTCCTTCGGAGGCGTCTTATTCTAAACCCCGTTTAATAAACGTGAGGGTCTCGGTAGCCAAAGATAAGGACAAACTTGTACTGGGCGTAAAGGGTCACTATACTATCCAAGCCGTTAATTCAGATCTTACGCTTGCCAGAGGAAGGTATCTGAAAAAAGAAGTTATTATTCCGACAAATAGCGGAATCAAATTAGGCGATAAAGAATTTAAAGTCTACTGTATAAGAATCATCCCGAAGAAAGATGCGACCATTTTCATAGGTAAAAACCGCTTCAGGGGAATCGTTGATATCATAAGAACCGAGAAACTTAAACTCATGGTTGTAAACCACCTGGACATAGAAAAATATCTCTACGGTGTTTTATACCATGAAACCCCGCATTATTGGCCCATGGACGCGTTAAAAGCGCAGGCCATAGCGGCAAGGACATTTGCACTCTACAGAATAGAAAACATGCGCGATAGGGATTATGATGTTACAAGCGATATTTATTCCCAGGTTTACGGCGGGAAATCAAGCGAGCGGCGCCGGACGACAAAAGCCGTTCGGGCCACAAGAAGCAAGATTTTAGCGTATAACGGCAAAGTCTTGCCGGCTTACTACCATTCGATTTGTGCAGGGCATACCGAAAACGCGAAAGGCGTTTTCGAGATAGACCTCTTGCCTTTAAGAGGAAGGTCTTGTCCTTACTGCAGGGGTGCGCGCGGAATGAACTGGAAATCCATGTTTTCTTACAAACAGATGGAAGACCGACTCAATAAATATGGGATTAGCGCAAAAGGCATTAATTTCATTGCCGAAGGCAAGCGCGACAGATCAGGTCGCCTCGAAGAAGTAAAAATACGGGATTCGAAAGGCGTAAAGAAAATAAAAGGATACAAGTTTCGCCTTGCCCTCGGGCCAAACATGATAAAAAGTGCCAACTTTCGCATAAGGATTACTCCGAAGGGCGTGATATTCAGAGGCAAGGGTTGGGGCCACGGCGTGGGCATGTGCCAGTGGGGTGCTTTCGGCATGGCAAAGCGGCGCTTTAATTATAGGCAGATTCTCGATTTCTACTATCCCGGGGCTAAAATTAAGAATTACAATGAAGTTATCCGATTTTAATTATAATCTGCCAAAAGAGCTGATCGCGCAGTATCCGAGTGAGACTCGCGGAGACGACCGGCTCCTCGTTGTAAAAAGAGACGAAAATTCTTTCGAGGAGAAAGCCTTCGCGGATATCGTCGGTTATTTCAAAAAAGGTGATCTCCTTATTTTAAATAACACCAAAGTTATTCCGGCACGTCTCTTCGGAAAGAGGAAAACAGGCGGCAAGGTGGAAATTTTTATAGTAGACAAGACAAAAAGCCCCATAGAGGCGCTCGTGCGTCCTTCCGGCCGGATAAAAGAAGGCGAAAGTGTTCTTCTCGATTCTGGCGACGAAGCAAGGGTGGGGGGAAGAACGGATATAGGAAGGCTTGTCGAGTTCGGTAAACCGATCGACGAAATTTTAAAAAGGTGCGGGCATATTCCGCTACCCCCCTATATTTCAAGACCGGATGAGCCGGAAGACCAGAAGAGGTATCAGACGATTTATGCCGCTTGCGAAGGCGCAACGGCCTCTCCGACCGCCGGGCTTCATTTTACCGAAGGAATAATCGAAAAATTAAGAAAAAAAGGCGTTCAAATAGCATACATAACCCTCCACGTAAGTTATGGCACCTTTGCCCCGGTTAAGGAAGAAACGGTCGAAAAGCATAAAATGCACTCGGAATTCTATCACATTTTGAAAGAAGATGTTATAATTATAAACGAAGCTCGAAATAAAACCGCGAGAATCTTCGCCTGCGGGACAACCTCTTTAAGGGCGTTAGAGACATGTGCGGACGAATTTGTAAATTTTATTCCCCAAGCTTATAATTATGGCGGCATGGAATTCAAGGGCTTCGACGGTTTTACGCGGCTTTTTATTTACCCGGGATATAAATTCAGGGTGGTAAATGCGCTGATTACCAATTTTCATCTGCCGAAGTCCACGCTTCTTCTTTTAACAAGTGCATTTGCCGCGAAAGGGCTACTCTTCAAGGCTTACGAATACGCGATTAAAAAGAAATTCAGATTTTTCAGCTACGGCGACGCAATGCTAGTATTATGAACCGTTTGCAATTTTCAATTCAACCTGTCCCCAAAATTCCAGGGGACAGGTTGCATGGAAAATCGCAAACGGTTCAGAAAGACGATGTTTAAACTTTTACACAAGGACAAAACGAGTAAAGCGCGCTTGGGTCTTTTAACAACCGCGCACGGCAAGGTTTGCACGCCGTGTTTCATGCCTGTCGGCACGCAGGCCACGATAAAGACGCTTTCCGCCGACGAGATAAAAAGTTGTAATGCAGAGATGCTTATGGCCAATGCCTATCATCTGTACTTAAGGCCCGGAGAAGAGGTTTTAAAAAAAGCAAAAGGAATTCACAAGTTTATGTCATGGGATGGCCCTATCATGACCGATAGCGGTGGTTACCAGATATTCAGCCTTGCCGCTTTACGAAAGGTCAAAAAAGGAGGGGTTGAATTCAATTCTCACATCGACGGTTCAAAACACTTCATGACACCCGAAAAGATTATAGAATTCCAGAATATCTTGGGAAGCGACATAATGATGCCTCTCGACGAGTGCCTCCATTACCCCGTAAGCCGCAACAACGTGGAAGAATCGCTTAAAATAACGTTTGACTGGGCGAAGAGATCAAAGAAAGCATTCAGAAAACAGAAAGCAGAAAACAGAAGACAGAAATTATTTGGTATTATACAGGGGAGCACATATCTTGATTTGCGCAAGGTGGCAGCTGCGGAGATTGTGGGGCTTGATTTTGACGGTTACGCAATAGGCGGGGTTGCCGTCGGCGAGCCATCGGAGTTGATCCATGAAGTAACAGAATATACGGCGGACTTGCTACCAGAGAAAAAAGTACGTTACCTCATGGGCGTCGGCACACCCCTTGACATGCTCGATGCCATTGCCGAAGGCATAGATTTATTTGATTGCGTCGTACCGACAAGAAACGGAAGAAACGGCCAGGCCTTTACCTGGAACGGAGAGTTGCAGTTAAGAAACGCGCCTTTCAAGAAGGATTTTGACCCCATTGACAAAAAATGCGATTGTTACGCCTGCAAAAACCATACGCGCGCTTATATAAGGCACCTGTTTAACACGGAAGAAATTTTGGGCCTTCGCCTTGTGTCATTGCATAATGTCTATTTTTATGTTAAACTTATAGAGGTTTCGAGAAGGGCAATTAGCGAAAACCGGTTTGAAGAGTTTAAAGAGGAATTTCGAAGCAGGTATAAAAAGTAAAGGTCCTTCGGCACATTCTGTGTCTCAGGATCTCCGTCTACGTTAAATACTTATCGTGTTTAACTTTGGCGGATCCGCCGTAGCTGAACGCAAAAGCCTGCAGGCAATTCAGCGAAGGCGGAAATTCGCACTTATAACTTATGTCGCATGGAACGCTCCATAAGTTATGTGCTCATTGGAGGTAAAAAATGTTAAACGCATATGCACAAGTTTCAGGCGCCGCACCGCAAGGGCAAACGAGTATTCTGGGTTCTCCCCTAATAATGATGGTCGCGATATTTGCGATCTTCTATTTTCTTCTTATCCGGCCTCAGAAAAAAGCCCAGGACGATCATAAAAAAATGGTTTCGCAGCTTAACAAAAACGACGAGGTCGTAACAACAGGAGGAATACACGGAACGATCACGAACGTAAAGGATAACTCGGTAGTTTTAAAAATAGATGATAACGTAAAAATAGAGGTTCAGAAAAACGCCATCGGCACGCTGAAAAAATCCCGCCAGGGATAACTTTAATCCATAAAACGGAGGTTGTATGGGCAGAAACCTTAAGTGGAAGGCTATTTTAGTCGTATTGATTATTGGTTTTGCGTTATGGATGGGATATCCGCCTCTTGATATACGCGATTCAGAAGGCAATATAGTCGAAAAAGGAAAAGTCAATCTCGGATTGGATTTACAGGGCGGGATGCATCTTGTTCTTGTAGTAGATACATCCGATTTGACCCCCCAGGAGGCCAAGGATGCCCCGGACAGAGCCCTTGAAATAATAAGAAACAGGATTGACCAGTTTGGCGTATTGGAACCATCTATTCAGAGGCAGGGTAGTGATAGAATCGTCATTCAGCTTCCGGGCGTAACCGACAGGGAAAGGGCAATAAAACTTCTAAAAAGCACCGCGCACCTGGAATTCAGGCTTGTCTCCGATGATCCCGAGTTCTTGAAGAAAGCGATTACCGGCGAAATAGTACCTGGTTACGAACTCAAAAGTTTAAAACTAAGAGACGGTAAAACCGAAGAACTTCTTGTCGAAAAAAAGGCATCCTTAAAAGGCGATACCCTCGTTGACGCGACTACGGACTTCAGCCAGACCACCTTTAACCAGCCGTATGTTTCGATCCGGTTAAATAACGTCGGTGGCGCGACCTTTTCAGAACTTACGGGAGCAAACGTCGGAAAGCGTCTTGCGATCGTACTGGATGGCACCGTATACAGCGCTCCGGTAATAAGGGAGAAAATCCCCTCGGGCAACGCCCAGATAACGGGTAATTTCTCCGTTCAGGAAGCCAATGACCTCGCGATAGTCTTACGAGCCGGTGCTTTGCCTGCTCCGGTAAAAGTCATAGAAGAAAGAACGGTCGGGCCGACACTGGGAAAAGACTCGATTGAAAAAGGTATAAAGGCGATCATAACAGGCGGTCTCATAGTCCTTCTTTTCATGGCTGTGTATTACTTAATATCGGGTCTAATAGCGGATTTCGCGCTTATTCTTAACATGGTTCTGATTACGGGCGCTTTAGCATATTTTCATGCTACGCTTACCCTGCCAGGCATAGCCGGTCTCGTTCTCACAATAGGCATGTCGGTTGACGCGAATGTTCTTATATTCGAGAGGATAAGGGAGGAATTCAAGCTCGGGAAATCGATGCGTGCCGCCATACAAAGCGGTTTCCAGCGCGCATACATTACGATTCTGGATGCTAATATTACGACCCTTATAACAGCACTCATACTTTTCCAGTTCGGCACAGGTCCCGTGCGTGGTTTTGCCACGGTCCTCAGCATAGGTATCATATCAAGCATGTTTACGGCTCTGGTTGTAACAAGGCTTATTTTGGATTTTCTTGCGACGGGTACGCATAAAATAAATAAACTCGTGATGCTGCAGTTCGTACGGAACCCAAAAATCAACTTCATAGGAGCAAGAAAGGTAGCGTATGTTGTTTCGGTAGTTTTAATTGTTATCGGCATGTTCACTTTTATTAAAAGAAGAGAAGCCAATTACGGCATAGATTTTACGGGTGGCGTTCTCCAGCAATATAGATTTGAAAGATTCATCCCCCTTAATGACATAAGGGAAACCCTGAGGCCGATTGGCGCAGGGGACGTTCCCATTCAGCAATTTTCGGACAAAAGAGAAATTTTAATAAGAACCCAGGAAGACAATTCCGGACAGATAATGGGAAAATTCAAGAGTACGTTTAAAGATAATAGATTCGAAGTGATGAGAATAGAAAGAGTAGGGCCCTCCATAGGAAAAGACTTAAGGGGAAAGGCAGTTAAGACCGTCATTTTTGCAATGATAGGTATATGCCTTTACGTATCCTTCAGATTTGAATTCAGATTTGCCATCGCGGCCATCGTTGCGCTTTTGCACGACGTTGGAATATCGCTCGGTGCCATCGCGCTCACGCATAGAGAGCTTTCTATCCCTGTTGTAGCGGCCCTTCTTACGATAGTGGGCTATTCGATAAATGATACCATCGTTGTCTTTGACAGGATAAGAGAAGACAGAAAACTCATGCGGAAATCCACGTATAAAGAAATCATAAATGCGAGCATAAATCAGACTTTTTCGCGTACCTTACTTACTTCCCTTACCACACTTATAGTTGTTCTAGCGCTATACTTTTTCGGCGGGGAAGTTATCAATGATTTTGCTTTTGTCATGCTTGTAGGCATTATATCCGGTACGTATTCGTCTATTTTTATCGCAAGTCCCATATTGATCGATTGGCCTTCCAAGCGCGCAAGGTAATCGTATACATAGCCCTATTTTTAAGGAACACGCCAAGTGAACAGAATCTGGAAAACCAAAGAGCCACACCCCGAGTTTAGCCGTTCCCTTTCAAAATCACTCGGCATATCCCACATTACCGCGCAGCTTTTGATAAACAGGGGCATAAAAGATGAAATGCAGGCTCACCATTTTCTATACGGCGATTTTCAGTCCTGCCACGATCCTTCCCTTTTAAAGGACATAGAAAAGACCGTAGCGAGAATAAAACGCGCCATAAAAGAGAAGGAGAAGATCCTTCTTTACGGCGATTACGACGTAGACGGCATCACAAGCATTGCGCTTTTAAGCATAGTTCTCACCCACATGAAAGCCAACGTCGAAACGTACATTCCCAATCGGCTTGAGGAAGGCTACGGCCTCAACGTAAATGCCGTCAGGCTCGCCCACAAGAGGAAGATATCACTCATTATAACCGCCGACTGCGGCATAAGCGCTCATAAAGAAATAGATCTTGCAAATTCGCTCGGCGTAGATGTTATTGTAACAGACCATCACGAGATTAAAGCGGAAGAATTGCCGAGGGCATATTCAATAATAAATCCGCTTCAAAACGGATGCGCTTATCCTTTTAAGCACCTCTCCGGCGTCGGACTGGTTTATAAAATGATCCAGGCACTCTTAGAGGGCACGCGTTATCCGCTTATGAATCACCTGGATCTTGTGGCGCTCGGCACCGTAAGCGACTTATCCGTCCAGAAAGGTGAAAACAGAATACTTACGAAATTCGGCTTGAAAAAACTGAAAAATACCAAAAAGAAGGGCATAAAAGCCCTCATAGAAGTTTCAGGCCTGAAGGGACGCGATATCTCCTGCGGGCACATAGGTTATATTTTGGGACCGCGGATAAACGCCATGGGAAGGATCGGTTCGCCCGAGGTTGCCCTCGAATTGCTTCTGACAGAAAAAGAAGAGGAAGCCTCGCGCCTGGCAGGTATTTTAAACAGCGAAAACCGTAACCGCCAGAAGATAGAAAGAGGAGTTTTAAACGCTGCCCTTGAAAAAGTAAAAAGAGAGATAAATTTTAAAGAATCAAGGGTAATCGTGCTTTCGGGAACCGACTGGCATCCGGGCGTCATAGGTATCGTGGCAAGCCGCCTTATAGACCGTTTCTACAGGCCCACGGTCATGATAGCCGTAAACGGCAAGATCGGCAAGGGCTCCGCAAGAAGCATCGACAATTTTCACCTCTTTAACGCGATTAATTCATGCGAGAAGTATCTCGTGGATTTTGGCGGGCACGAAGGCGCCTGCGGGCTCGTAATAGAAAAAAAGAATATAAAGAGATTCACCGACGAAATAAATACCGTTGCGAAAACTATGATCGCCGATGAAGATTTATACCCTACTCTCGACATAGACGCCGAAGTCGGGCTTTCAGAACTTTCCGAAAGGCTTGTAGAGGAGTTGGAGCTTTTGGTTCCGTTCGGTCCGGAGAACCCGCGGCCCATATTTTCCTCCATGGGCGTATACCTTAAAAACGAACCGCGAAGGATATCGAGAAACGGCTTAAAAATGTGGGTTACGGATAACAAAACTACATGCGAGGCCATAACCTTCCGTTCCGAAGGCATTAGCATACCCGAGAAGGGCTCGCAGGTTAACCTGGTTTATTCGCCGTCGATAAATACCTGGCAGGGAGTAACTTCCTTGCAGCTTGATCTGAAAGATTTGAAGATGGCTCTTTAAGACTTTTATACGGCCTTTTTGATTTTGCCTGCTTTGAGGCATTTGGTGCAGACGCGCACTCTTTTTGTTCTACCGCTTATGATAGCGCGCACCATTTGTAGGTTAGGCAGGAAACGACGCCGGCTTATGCCGGTTATGCGTTGTCCGACACCGCCTTTTTTCTTAGCCAGACCGCGTCGCTTGATAGTGCGGCCCGCAACAGGCCTTTTTCCACATATATAGCAGATTTTCGACATTTTTCTTCTCCGATATGGCGGTAATAATATCACATAAGAAGAATCAATGCAAGGGAAAAAACCAGACCCAAAAGTAGACATAAGGTACTTAAAGGGCGTAGGACCAAAAAGGGCCGAGATCCTGAAGAATCTTGAAATAAACACCGTTGAGGATATTTTATATTACCTGCCACGCCGATACGAAGACAGAAGTAACTTTACCTTTATCAAGGATTTAAAAGTAGGAGAATATCAGACCGTAAAGGGAAAAGTCCTTACCCTTGGTAGGCACAGGACAAAAAGGGGAATCAACCTATTTCAGCTAGCCCTCGGCGATAAAACGGGTGTTATTTACTGCGTCTGGTTTAACCAGCCATTCTTAAATAAATTTTTTAAAACCGGTCAGGAAATAATAATTTACGGCAAGGTAGAAAAATACGCCAAACTTCAGATAAACCACCCCGAATACGAGATCGTAAAGGAAGAGCGCGATTCTGTGAATATCGGAAGGATCGTGCCGATATATTCTCTCACCCAGGACGTAAACCAGCGATATTTAAGATTTTTAATCCACGAGGCGATAGCGGACTTTCTTTCCTGCCTGCGTGAGAACCTGCCTACCAACATAAGGGCAAGGCGTCGGCTTGTCGACATCCGCTTTGCCGTTCGCAATATACACTTTCCGGCTTCCTTCGAAAACCTGGACAAGGCCTACAAGAGGCTAGTTTTCGAGGAGTTTTTTATTCTTCAACTAGCGCTGGCGCTGAAGAAAAAAGATATAAAAACGGATACCCGGGGTATACGCCACAGTTTGGACGCAGGGCTCATTAATTCCTTTAAGAAACTATTTCCGTTCGAGCTTACACAGTCTCAGTTAAAAGCGATAAATGAAATAGAGTCTGACATGGCAAACCCAAAACCCATGAATCGCCTTCTGGAGGGAGACGTGGGAAGCGGAAAAACCGTCGTAGCAACATACGCGCTTTTATTAACAAGAGAAAACGGATACCAGGCCGCCGTCATGGCGCCGACCGAAATACTGGCAAGACAGCATTACATAAATATAAGCGAGCTTTTAATGCCGCTTGGTATCAATGTGAGGCTTCTTGTAAGCGGTCTTAAGCCGGCAAAAAAAGACGAGATAAAAAATGAAATTAGAAAGGGAGATGCGGATATCGTGATAGGAACGCACGCTCTTATATGGGAAGGTGTTGATTTCAAAAAGCTCGGGCTTGTGGTTATTGACGAGCAGCACAAGTTCGGGGTAACCCAGAGGCATATTTTGAGAACGAAGGGAGAGAATCCCGACGTCCTCGTCATGACAGCCACGCCGATTCCGAGGACACTTGCCTTAACCGTTTACGGCGATCTGGATATTTCCGTAATTAAAGAATTGCCGAAAGGCAGATACCCCATTACAACCTACTGTTTTGAGGAAGAAAAGCGCCAGAATGTTTACCTCTTCATTAAAGAAGAAATTAAAAAGGGCCGACAGGCCTATATCGTCTATCCGAGAATATGGCTAAGGAAGGACGCCACCACCGCCATGAAAGCGGCAACACATATGTACAACAAGTTTCAGGAAGAGATTTTTCCGGATTTGCAGGTAGGTCTTATACACGGCAGGCTCGAGGCGAATAAGAAAGACGCCATCATGAAAAAATTCAAGGACGGAAAGCTCGACATACTGGTTTCGACGACCGTCATCGAGGTCGGCATAGACGTGCCCAACGCTTCCGTCATGGTAGTCGAGAATGCCGAGCGCTTCGGGCTTTCACAATTGCATCAGCTGAGAGGAAGGATAGGAAGGGGCGGTTACCCGTCCTATTGTATATTGCTGGGGAATCCTGGAACGGAAGCAGCCAAAAAAAGATTTTATACGATGTCAGAGACCCAGGACGGATTTAAGGTTGCCGAGGAAGATCTGGAATTAAGAGGTCCCGGCGAGTTCTTCGGAACAAAACAGCACGGTCTTCCGGAACTCCGTTTCGGAAACATATTAAGGGATTTTGAAATAATGGAACAGGCGCGCAGCGAAGCATTTGCGCTCGTAAAACAAGATCCGTATTTTAGAAACCCCAGGAACAGTTTTATTAAACAGGCTCTAAGAAGAAGATTTTCAGGGAAGCTGGATCTTGTTAATGTGGGCTGAGCTTGGAGCGAAAGCTTGGAGTGAAAGAAACAAAATATGCGAATAATAGGCGGGGAATACAGGCACCGGGCAATAAAGATGCCAAAGGGTGTAGAGGTGCGGCCTACACAGGACAGAGTCCGGGAAGCCGTATTCAATATTATAAGAGAGAGGGTTCCGGAAAGTCGGGTTCTTGATTTGTATGCGGGTAGCGGCGCATTCGGTATAGAGGCGCTTTCCCGGGGGGCTTCATTGTCAATATTTGTAGATAATAATACTAAGTGCATAGCTGCCATAAAGTCCAATCTTTCGGTTATAGGCGATAAAGCAAAGTGCACCCAACTCCTTAAGAAAGACGGAGTTAAGGCAATCGAGGCTTTTAAAGAGAGCGGAGTTAAATTCGATATAATATTCCTCGACCCCCCTTATTACAGGGACCTTGCCAAAAATTCCTTGCTAAAAATAGACGCCTGTGATATATTAGCACAACACAGTTTTGTCATCGCTGAGCATTTTGTAAGAGACGTTATACCCGATACTATCGGTAAGCTTCAACTCTTCAAAAGAAAGAGATATGGGGATACCGTTTTATCGTTTTACAGGAAGGAAAGCGCCGCAAAATGAACCGAAAATCGCTTTATCCGGGAACGTTTGACCCGGTTACGTACGGCCATCTCGATATTATCGAAAGGGCCTCAAAATTATACGACGAGGTCTTCGTATGCGTTGCCCACAGTGAAGAAAAGAAACCCCTCTTTAGCGTTAAAGAGCGCGTTTCCATGCTCAAGAAAGCAACGGCGAATGTAAAAAACGTGACAGTAGAAGATTTCAAGGGCCTTGTAGTCGAATATGCGAGAGAAAAGGGAACACGCGTCATTATAAGAGGCCTTCGCATGATTTCCGATTTTGAATTTGAGTTCCAAATGGCTCTTACGAACAGGAAATTAGCGAAAGATATCGAGACAGTATTCATGATGACAAGCGACAGCTATTCTTATCTTTCTAGCAAACTTATTAAGGAAGCAGTAACTCTCGGAGCGGATGTCAAAAGTTTTGTCCCTTCCTTTGTAGCGGATAAATTAAAAGAGAAGCTTTCCAAAAAATAAAAATGGCCGGCCATATAGAAAAACTGATACAGAAAGCGAAAAAAGACCCAAAAAATATCGTTCTTCCGGAGGGAAACGAACCAAGGGTTCTCAAAGCGGCATCTACGCTTGCCTCGCTCGGCATTGCTAAGGTAATCCTCGTCGGAAAAGAGGATGAGGTAAAAAAGATAGCCGACGAAAATTCTGCTTCATTGGATAAAATCCGGATTATTGATCAAGATAACTTCCCGAGGCGCGAAGAATTAATAGATACATTTTACAATTTAAGAAAACATAAAGGCATAACAAGGGATGACGCCGAAAGCGCCGTTTCCGGAAATTGTGTCTATTTCGCGGCGCTTTTGACTAGAATGGGCGTTGCAGACGGATTTGTTGCCGGCGCCAGTCACACAACGTCTAATGTCGCCAGGGCGGCATTGTATTGTCTGGGCCTCGATAGGGAGATAGGGGTTCTGTCGAGCTCTTTTTTAGTCGAGCTGGATAATTCGCCTTACGGCGACGAAGGATTATTTATTTTCGGAGATTGCGGTATTGTGCCTGATCCAAACCCGGTCAGGCTAGCCGGGATAGCCATTTCTTCGAGCCGGATTTACGAAAATTTTTTTGGACGAAAAGCACGTGTCGCGCTCCTCAGTTATTCTTCGAAAGGTAGCGCGAGGGGAAATTCCGTGGATAAGGTTTTGAAAGCGCTCGAGATAATCAGAAAAAAATCCCCCGGTTTACTTGTCGACGGGGAATTGCAGCTCGACGCCGCTGTTGTGCCGGAAGTGGCAAAAATAAAAGCGCCGGGAAGCTGTATTGCAGGGCGTGCAAACGTTCTTATATTTCCGAATCTGGATGCCGGCAACATATCGTATAAAATGGTTCAGAGGTTCGCAAACGCCAGAGTGGTCGGCCCGCTTTTACAGGGGCTTACGAAGCCCGCCAGCGACTTATCGCGTGGCTGTAGCGTAGAGGAGATTGTAGATACCGTAGCTTGCACGGTTTTGAGAGCCCAGAAATGTTGATACTTGTAGTAAATTGCGGCAGTTCCTCTGCTAAATATCAGCTCTTTAATATAAAATACAAAAAATCCGTCGCAAAAGGCGTCATCGAAAGAATCGGTGAAAAAGGCTCCCGGTGCAAAAGCCATTACCATGCGATAGGCATGATAAAAGATAGGCTCTTGTCCAAAAAAAAGGGTATCCTGAGGTCCATAGACCAGATAAAAGGGATAGGCCACAGGGTTGTGCATGGCGGTGAGGAGTTCAAAGAAGCGGTTATCATAAACGATAAGGTTACCAGGTCCATCGAGAGGTTTAGCGAGCTGGCGCCTCTACACAACCCGCCGGCTCTGGAAGGCATAAAGGCGTGCGGAAAGTTTTTTCCCGGCATACCGGAGGTAGCGGTCTTTGATACGGCGTTTCATCAGTCGATGCCGCAACGTGCGTATATTTACGGTTTACCCTTTAATTTTTACAAAAAACACAAGGTAAGGAGATACGGTTTTCACGGCACGAGCCACAGATTTGTCTCGGCCGAAGCGGCTAAAAAATTAAGAAAACCACTCCAGAGGTTAAAGCTGATTACGGTTCACCTCGGTAACGGCTGCAGCATGGCAGCAGTGATCGACGGAAAGTCGATCGATACAACGATGGGCTTTACGCCGCTGGAAGGGCTTTTGATGGGAACCAGAAGCGGGGATTTGGATCCGGCCATAGTTAAGTTTTTAACGGAGAAAGAAAAGGTAAATATCAACAAAATAGACGAGATTCTGAACAAAAAAAGCGGGCTTTTGGGTATCTCCGGAGCGAGCAATGACATGCGGGATATACTAACTCTCGTAAAGAAGGGTAACAAACGTGCCATCCTCGCTTTTGAAATTTTTGTTTACAGGATAAAAAAATATATCGGTGCATACGCAGCGGCAATGGGGGGTCTCGATGCGGTTATTTTTACAGGGGGTATCGGAGAGAACGTGCCGGGGATTAAAGAGACGCTTTCTCGGGAACTTCGCCCCATTTTCGGCAAGAAGGCAAAATTTTTAACAATACCCACTAACGAGGAGCTATTGATAGCTCACGATACGTATAATTTGATAAAACATTGATGTTGAAAGGAGTCGATTTATAATGCCAAATCCAAAACACAGGCACTCTAAAAGTCGTGGAAGGCTGAGGAGAACATTTTACAGGATAGAGTCCAGAAATTTATCGAAATGCCCTCAGTGCAGCAAGCCGAAACTATCTCATAGAATATGTCCTTTTTGCGGGTATTACAAGGGAGAATCCCGCGTTACGATTTTGAGCAAGGATGAAAAGAAAAAAGCAAGAGAAAAGAAACGCACGTCATGATTAAAGTGGCTTTAGACGCAATGGGCGGGGATAGAGCCCCTCGGGTGGTTGTCGAGGGCGCGGCATGGGCTTCGGGTGAATTGGATTGTCATATAGTTCTTGTCGGCAAAGAACGAAGCATCAAAAAATTTCTGAATAAGGCCGATTATGTAAAAAACAAGATCTCAATCGAGAACGCCACGGAAGTAATAAAGATGAATGACCCTGCCGCTATCAGCGTAAGGCGTAAAAAACATTCTTCGATTTCTATCGGCATCGATCTTTTGAAAGAGAAAAGAGTCGATGCCTTCATAAGCGCGGGAAGCACGGGTGCCGTTGTATGCGCGGGAGCGCTGAAACTCAGGACGTTACCTGGCATAGAAAGGCCCGGCATAGGTGTTGTGTTACCTACACTAAAAAATCCCTGCATGGTTATAGATATAGGAGCTAATATCGAAACTACCCCCCGTCATCTTTTACATTACGGTGTCATGGGATTGGCCTACGCCAAGTATATCCTGGGCAGGCACAATCCGAGTGTCGGAATATTAAATATCGGGCAGGAGGAATCCAAGGGCACAGAACTTGTTAGAGAGGCGCGTCAGCTTTTTGAAAAAACTGATCTAAATTTTATAGGCAATGTCGAAGCAAGGGATGTTTATTCGGGAAAAGCGGACGTTGTCGTCTGCGAAGGATTTGTCGGCAACATTGTTCTTAAGGTAACCGAAAGCTTTGCGGAGTCCACGAGCGCACTTTTAAAACAGGAGCTTACAAAAAGGCTGTTACCGAAAATCGGCGCGATCTTAAGCCTACCGGCCTATAGGGCCATACGAAAAAAAATAGATTACTCCGAATACGGCGGGGCGCCGCTTCTCGGCATAGACGGCAGGATCATTATTGCTCACGGCAATTCAAACGCAAAGGCAATAAAAAATGCCGTGCGCGCCGCTATCGAATACGTAAAGCACAAGATAAACAAGCATATCATAGAGGATATCGAGAAAATAAATGTATAATGATAAAAAAGTAGGCGTCATCGGTCTGGGAAAATACCTTCCCGAAAACCGCCTTACAAATAAAGACCTTGAAAAAATCGTTGACACCACCGATGAGTGGATAAGAGCCCGCACCGGCATAAAAGAGAGAAGAATTGCCGGGGACGGCGAAGCAACAAGTGATATGGCGGTAAGCGCGGCTAAAAAAGCCCTTGAAGACGCCAGGTTAAAACCAAAAGACATAGACCTCATTATTGTAGCCACTATCACGCCTGATATGTTTTTCCCTTCCACGGCGTGCGTTGTCCAGAACAAGCTTGGCGTTGACCATGTTCCTGCCCTCGATATAAGTGTGGCCTGTTCTGGTTTCATATACGGAATAGCCATAGCGGAACAATTCATAAAATCAGGAAGATACAAACATGTTCTCCTGATAGCCGCGGAGAAAATGTCGAGTGTAACCGACTGGAAGGATCGGGCAACCTGCGTTCTCATGGGGGATGGCGCGGGAGCGGCTGTCTTAGGCGAAGTGAAAGACGGTGGCATTCTTTCAGTTTATCTTGGCGCAGATGGTTCAAAAGGCGAATTATTAAAAATGCCTGCAGGCGGCTCGAAATTGCCGGCGTCGGTATCTACGGTTGAAGGAAGGCTTCATTTTTTAAAGATGCAGGGAAATGAGCTCTTCAGGCACGCTGTTAAGATTATGGCCGAAGCAGCCTTGAAGGCAACAGAGCCACTTGGTTTAAAAGGCGATGACATAAGTTTAGTTATTCCGCACCAGGCCAACGTCAGGATCCTGAATGCAGTCGCAAAACGAATGGGCATAGACCCGGCGAAAAAAGTATATTTAAATATTGATAAATATGGCAACATGTCTGCTGCCTCAAGTGCCGTTGCTTTAGCTGAAGCGGTAGAAGAAGGCCGGGTGAAAAAAGGGGACATAATCCTTCTCGATGCTTTCGGAGCAGGACTTACGTGGGGCGCTATCGTTATTAAATGGTAGAAAGAGAGGAATGGTAGAAAGAGACCTACGCGGTTGCCATAATGTATTGGTTGGCATGGCATCCGCGTAGGTCGAAAAGGTTAGCATATAACACGGGGCAAAAATGGAGAATGTAGCATATATATTTCCTGGGCAAGGTTTACAGTATGTTGGGATGGGAAAGGAGCTTTATGAAATCTATCCCGAAGCTCGTGAAGTTTTTGATAAAGCAGACGAGGTATTAAAGTTCGAATTGACCAAGCTCTGTTTTGAAGGGCCGACCGAAGAGCTTACTATGACTTCAAACTCCCAGGTTGCTATATTGATCCATAGTATCGCAGCATTAAAAGTCCTTGAAAAAACCTCTCCCGAACGATTTACTCCTAACTTTGCTTTAGGTTTAAGCTTAGGCGAATACACCGCTCTCGTTGCATCAGGCAGTTTATCATTCGAAGACGGCGTAAAACTTGTAAGAAAACGCGGCCAATTTATGAAAAAGGCCTCCGAGAAAAATCCCGGAAAAATGGCCTCTATAATAGGCATGGAACTAGGGGAGCTTGAAAAACTTTGTAAGGGGTTTGGTTGTGAAATAGCCAATCTTAACTGCCCGGGCCAGGTGGTAATATCCGGAAGCACATCGAGCGTTGAGCTTGCTGCAAACATGGCAAAAGAAAAAGGCGCAAAAAGAGCGATAACGCTCGATGTAAGCGGCGCATTTCATTCATCCCTTATGGAGCCTGCGAAAGAAAAACTGGAAAAAGAAATAAATACAATAACATTCAATACCCCGGAGTATCCAATAATATGTAATGTTACGGCAAAACCGACCCGGGATCCGGAGGAAATCAAGCAAAACCTTATTACGCAGGTAACTTCAAAGACGCTTTTCAATGACTCGATAAATTATGTCGCGTCACAAGGCATAAAGACATATTTAGAAATAGGGCCGGGTACAGTTCTAAAGGGCCTCCTTCGGAGGATAGACAAATCACTGAACGTAATAAACCTCGAAAAACCCGCTGACTTCTCCGCTTTATTAACGACAGAATCACAGATCTAACCCTTTTCTACTAACTGCGAAACACCATTTCTTGCTATTTGATGAAAAATCAAATTTCCTTTGACAAATGTGTAATTTTATGGTATACTCTAATTGCTAAAAAGGAATTGAATAATGCTGAAAAAAGTGGTACAATACTACTGTTATGAAAAAGTAAATTTAATTTTAAAAGCCCTTACCTATATCAGGTAAGGGCTTTTTTTTTCCAGGAGGTGCGTTATGATTTTGTTAAAGGTAAAGTTATCCAAGTTTTCACGGCTGATTTTAATGTCATCGGTTATTTTGTTTTATGCGGTTACTATATGCGTGGTAGCCATAGCCAAAGAAGAGCAAATAACCGTTGAAAATGCCACTGCATCTTCGACATATTATAACAATCAATCGTACGGCCCATTCAAGTCGATAGATGGTGAATATAACACCTATTGGTTGGGTGAAAGATATGCTACACCCTGGTGGATAATGTTCGATATGGGAGAATTAAAGTATGTAGATAAGATAAATCTTGTTTGGTATTCTTCGTATTACGTTCCTTCCGACTATGACATACAGATATCAAATGATAGTACAAATTGGGAAAACATCTATAGCGGTATACAGGGAATATTTAATATGACCGGAAATGAAAGAGAAATAAATCGGGATGCCCGATACATAAGACTCTATATACGAGGTGCAAATTATTTTCCTGTTTTAAGAGAAATTACGGCATACAAAACAACAAGCATACCACATCTTATAAGATTCCAGGGAACATTAAAAGACAGAGACGGTATACCTCTCGAAGGAACATTGGCATTGATATTCAGATTATATAATGTTGAGACAGGCGGTAGCCCGCTTTGGGAAGAATCACAGCAAGGCATAAATATGGAAAATGGTTTGCTGGATGTAGAACTCGGAAGCGTAACACCTCTTAACCTATCATTCGATGAACAGTACTGGCTCGGCGTGGAAGTTGAATCAGATGGCGAGATGACACCGCGATTTAAATTAACCGCCGTACCGTATGCATTTACGTCTGATGAATAGTTCATTTTAGAGTTTTTTGCGGAGTAACAACAATGTATAAAAGAACAACCACAATAATAACTATTTTAGCATTCGCGGCAGCTTCAATGGTCTCTGCCCAGACATATATAAGTACGAATTACATCCTTTCGAACGCGAAAATAGTTATTTCTGGAGGCAAAGTCCATTCTACTAATTACTCTTTTAATAATGTCGAATTAGGAAATATCTTTGGCGGTAAAGCAGTAAGCGCAAATTATAGTCTGCGGCCAGGTTTTCTTCTCGATGAAAGATTTACACAGAGATTATCCATCAGTTTAAATCCTACAAGCTGGGTCTTAAATTCCGTGACACCAGGTACCTCTAAGATTACCAGCTCAGATGAAAAAATAATCGTATTAAATGACGGAAACGTGAAAGCCTCATATAGCCTCCAGGTTATAGATAGCGCTGGAACATGGAGGGCTAGTGATACAGTTGGTGGCAATGATGTAAACAAATATGTAATGAGTGGAATATTGACAGATGTAAGCGTCTCGGGTGTAGACGAGACATATTTTAATGAGATGGGTAGCGAGGATTTAATATCGGAGGACATAGCTCAATTATCAACTTCTATTAAATTCGCAAGTACCTATTCGGCCAAAAATGGCGTAGAAATTGTGCCACATGAAGAGAGAACCCTTTGGTTAAAGTTTGAAGCACCAAAAGCCGATACCACCGGAGAACAACACGACATATGGCTTATTGTGGGGGCAGAGGTTTCGGAATAGAAATTTAAGCCCTATTAAAAATGATGTTTTTAAAAAGATAAGACGAAGGAGGTGAATTAAGATGCGAAAAATTTTATCAATTGTAGCGATCGTTGCGTTAGTCTTTTCGAATGCCGTTTCTGGTTTTTCAGCACCTTCAGGCGTGGCTCATGTTTTGGTAACGATAGATAAGACTGTCAGTATATCGATTAGCGGTAGCCCTGTAGACTTTGGAAGAATGGGCGTTGGCGTGACAGCTGTATCTTCTAGTGCAATAGTAATCACCAATGACGGAAGCGGCGCTGATGAAACACTTACTCTAAGCGTTACAGATCCTGCTGGATGGACCCATGGAGTCCCTGCTGAAAATGTTTACAGAATGAGGTTCCAATTTAGTGTCGATGGTACAGGTGAAACTTGGCAATCAGCAAGCGCAGTCTCTCAGCTAATCGCTTATGACGAAAGTAAGAGTCTCTGGATTAAACTCGAGACACCAACGGCTACTAATGTTACAACCCAACAGACTACACAGGTAACTATTACAGCCGAATAAAATATGAGTTTGTCTGCAGGGTGAGTTATAAGACACTCTTGCAAGGTAAGCTTAAGCCACCCTGCAGGCGGCCATAACCAAGGATAGGAGTAGTTGATGTACAGAAAAACTCTGCTTATATTAGCTTGCATATTAACGTGTGCTATTTTCCTTTTTATCCAAAAGCTATATGCCGCAGGCTTAAGCACAACATTTGGGCAGGTAAGGGTTGATAATATAAAAATAGGTCAAACCTACAGCATGGAGAAAGAGGCAAAGACCCCTCTTGTAATAAAGAATACAAGCGATGTTGAGCTTGCACTTAAAATAGATTTGTTTATACCAAAAGAAAAAGAGCTCATTGAAGGATACGAGGCTATACCAGATACTGAATGGATAGAGCTGGAGATGGACAATTTTACATTGCCCCCACAAAGTGAAGTTTCAACCGATGTCATAATAAAGATTCCGGGTGATGAAGAATATATAGGTAAGAAGTATCAAGTTTATATATGGTCTCATACAATAGGGGGCTCTATTGCTATAGGCCTCAGGAGTAAACTTTTAATTTCAATAACTGAATAAAAATGAAGAAGCTACTTTATATTTTCATATTTTTACTAATAAGCATAAGCACGCAAACCCTGGCGCTTGACAGCGGGAGTGTGGATATAAAAGTAGTAATTAATAAAGCACCTAACATAGAAAGCTTTCAGCCTGATGATGGATATAGGATAATAGAAGGCGATATGCTACAAATTTCAGTTATCGCTAATGACCCGAATAATGACATATTGCAATACCGGTTTATAATAAAAGGTATTATAAAACGACCCTGGAGTAATGAAGCTTCGTTTAACTATGTACTCACCGGCGATGATATAGGTTTAAACAACATAAAAGCAGAAGTTACAGATGCTATAGATATTATACAAACCGAAGAAATCGAGATTTACGTATTTAGAAGACCCCTTGATTTGCCATAGGAATGAGGAAAATGAAAATAAAGGAAATACCAATAATTGCCGCAGCAGTAATAGTTGTAATATTTAATCTATTTTATTTTGCGTCTTATGCGAATGCCAAGACAGAAAATAGTACTTCCGCCACCTCTACCGAAAATGAAAATCAAAAAGAAAGTAATTTGAATAATGAAGAAGAAAGCGTTAGCAGTTCAGATGCTAAAGCGGCTAAAGTGAGGACACTTGCTTCTCTTCCAGGAGAAATCTTTTCAGGATCAGTTGGAAAAGGAGTGTTGCTATCCCCTCTTTTAAGTGAATCTTTCCAGACAGACCTTGCCACGGGCAGCGCCACAGTCAGCATTTCTATTGTAGTTCCTCCCGGAAGAAAAAATATGCAGCCGAATATTGCACTTTCCTATTCGAGCAACAATCCTAACGGCGTTTGTGGTGTCGGATGGGGCCTTACCACATCAAGCATCCAGCGCTCTACGAAGAAAGGTACGCCCAAGTACAATGATACAGATACCTTTGTATTTGCTTCAAGCGGTTCGAGCGGAGAACTGGTTTTAATAGACAATGTGAATAATGAATACAGGCAAAAGATAGAAACAGCATTTATGAAGTACGTATTTGACAGGGTGAATCTAAAATGGATTGTATGGGACAAAGGCGGTACAAAATATACTTTTGGAGGTTCAGCGAATTCACGAATTACAGATAATAGCGGAACTAAAATTTTCGCATGGTTTTTAGACAGCGTGGAAGATGTATATGGAAATACCGTATTATTTACATACGAAAAGGATGAGTCCCAGGTTTATCTGTCCAGGGTGGAATACGTAGAAAATAGCCTGGCCTCGCCGGCATTACCTGCGGATAAATCAGTGGAATTTATTTACGAAACCGGAAGGCCCGATATTTTATACAATTATAGGAGCGGATGGAAAATCCAGACAAATAAGCGGTTAAAAGAAATACATATAAAAGTCGATAACGGCCTTATCTGGAGGTATGTGCTGGATTACAAAGAGAGTATAGACACGGATCGGTCGCTTCTCTCGAAGATAACTTTATTTGACGCTGACGGAAATTCGTTACCTCCGAAGGAATTTACGTACCAAACAATAGAATAGGTTTATTTTAATTAAACAGAGATAAAAAAGGAGATGATAGTCATGAAAACAAAAACAATATTGCTGACTTTCCTCGTAATTCTAACGTTGACGTTTACTTTATATGCTGACATTCCCCAGGTGATAAACTTCCAGGGAAAAGCTACTGACAAGGGGGGTGTGCCTTTGAATGGCACATATAACCTTACTATGCGCATCTACGATGCCCAGACAGGCGGCACTCCAAAATGGACCGAAATCCATCAGGATATCCAGATCTCAAACGGTATATTCCAGGTTCTGTTAGGCGACGTAACTACGCTTGATTTGCCGTTTGATACAGACTACTGGGTATCCGTTGAAATAGACACAGACGGAGAAATGACTCCGAGAACCCGCCTTGCTTCAGTAGGATACGCATATAAAGCGGAACACGCCGTGATCGCAGATAATTTAACTATACCGGAGTTACCAAGCGGGGTAATAGTAATGTGGTCGGGCGCTATAGTAGATATTCCGGAAGGATGGGCTCTTTGCGACGGAACTAACGGAACCCCTGATTTAAGAGATAGATTTATTGTTGGGGCAAGCCAGGACGATGGACCAATTGCAAAAACAACTGTAAAAGGCTCTTTACAACAAATAGGCGGAGAACACGAACATACTTTAACAGAAAACGAATTGGCAAGTCATCATCATACTGTTTATGCTTCCAGTACTACGGGTGGGGGAAGTCAAATAGTAGCAGATAGTGGCGGTGGTAGTGATAGTGTCTATAATGAAAATACTTCAAACACAGGCAGCGACGCAGCACACGAAAACTGTCCACCGTTTTACGCATTAGCATTTATTATGAAATTGTAATTGTAATATAGAATACGGTACAAGAATAAATGGAAAAGAAAATTTTAGATATAGGTTGCGGAAACAATAAAATAAAAGACGCTATTGGGTTAGATATTGATGAAAAAACCCGGGCAGATATTATATGGGATTTGAACAAATATCCGTATCCTATAGAAGATAATAAATTCGATAAAGTATACGCAAAACATATTATCGAGCATGTGGATGATTCAATAGAATTTATGAAAGAAGTTTATAGAATTACAAAACCAAACGGTATATGTTTTATTGAAACTCCACATTTTTCTTGTTACGTTGCCTACTCAGAACCTCAACATAAGCGTTATTTTTCATACTTTATGATAGATGAAATTTTGAAAAAAGTCCCTTTTAAAATTATAAAAAGAGAAATTACTTTCTATAAAACCTTCCGATTATTTGGAATAAAATATTTAGCCAATAAATATCCACGTGATTATGAAAGATTTTGGACATACCTGTTTCCAGCAGAAAACGTTACGATGTTACTCAAAAAATTAAGGGCGGAGTACAAAAGTTGAAGATTGACAGCAAAAAGCTAAAATATGCAAAACATAATTTACGGAAAAAGATATAAATTAGCCAAAAGATGCGGGATAGCGTTTTTAATCCTTGCGCACCTCGTGCTTGTAACACCCTTACCGGAACTGGAGGCAATGGAGAGCGCAAATTATAAGATTAAGGAAAGCTCTGTGTCTTCAGGCGGCGGCAAAGAGGCATCCGTAAACGTAAAGATAGATTATTTAAGCCTCGGAGAATCCGCGGTTGGGAATATCGAGAGCCAGAACTATAAAATATCACTTGGTTACATAAATACCATCTCATCAAAACCGCCTGTATTAACGGGATTAATACCCGACAGCACCATGAGGGTGATGTGGGATAAGGGTTCGTCAAAAGAAGCCGCCTTTGATCTCGATGATTATTTTTCAAGTCCAGATAATTCTATCCTTACCTATAATGTGGAAGGAAATGCGCAGATAGTAGTTGATATTGATAGTGTGCCTCATACGGTAAGTTTCTCTCAACCTGCAGATTTTTCTGGAATAGAGAAGGTTAGATTCGTCGCTATAGATGAAAACGGAAATAGGACGAAAAGCAATTTTGTGATACTGATAGTAAAATCACCTTCAAATAACCCACCCGTAATTTACCCTATAAATGACATAACAGGAAGAGAAAACGGACTTATAGAGGTGACACCCACGGTTTTTGATCCTGATGGAGATATACTTACAACGAGTTTCACCGCGCCTCTTGATGATAATGGCCAGTGGCAGACTACCTTTGAGGATGCGGGCACATATACTGCGACAGCCACTGTTTCGGATGGTGCTTTAAACGATTCCGAAAGCTTTAATATAGAGGTAAGGAATGTTAACAGACCGCCTTATATAGAGGATTTGCCGGACATAACAGTCGCGGAAGGCGATTTGGTAAAATTGAACATTACTGCTTATGATCCCGACGGCGACAGCGTTACCATTTCCTATCCGGAGCCATTTAACACGGATGGAACTTGGCAAACTTCTTACAGCGATAACGGCACCTATCAACTTACTGTCACAGCTTCTGACGGTGCTTTGGAGACCACCGAAGACTTTACCCTTTTCATAACTAACAAAAATGGTCCGCCCGACGTTCGGATATCATCAAACAAAAGCAACGTTTCTCCGGATGAGGAGTTTACCGTCTATGTTTTTGCCGAGGACCCGGACGGAGATACCCTCAAGCTTACCCTTACAAAAGATGGCTCCGTAATTTCAGATTGCGACGGCATTATTCTCGAAGGCCCCACGTTTTCAAAAACATTTTCAATAACTGAGGCAGGTAACCACACTATTGAGGCTGTTGTGGAAGAGGTTGATCCCCAGGGAACCCCTCCGGACATCCCCCCAAATTCTTACGACTCAAACACAAAGTTTCTTAGTCATTTTGACGGCCCGGAAGGGAGTACGTCTATCGCCGATGAATCTGTTGGCATACATGTGGTAACAGCGTTTGGCAATGCCCATCTTGATAGCACAAATAAGAAATTTGGCGCCTCTTCACTATCCCTTGACGGAAACGGGGATTATGTATCAATTCCGGATAGCGACGATTGGGCTTTTGGAACCCATGATTTCACAGTAGATTTTTGGATTAAATTTAACAGTATTTGGGAGAATGCGCTGGGTGTAATAGGACACACGAGTGGTAATTATGATGGGTGGATGCTTGCACTTCATCAAACTGGAATGATGTTTATCGCTGGTGATGGTTCAAGCACCACTGAGTATTTTCAGAGTACATCAGCATTTGAAGCAGAGCGTTGGTACCATATTGCTCTGGTAAGGGATAGCGATAGCTTTACTTTTTATTTAGACGGAGAAACTCAGGGTACGGTAGATTTGACAGGAGTTACTATTTCTAATGCTACGGGAGGTTTAGAGATAGGGCGCGGGTTTGAAACAATGAGTGGTCAATGGTCAGGTGCGTCTTATTATTCTTATGTCAGTGGGTATATGGATGAGATAAGAATAAGTAAAGGAATCGCAAGATGGACGAACGAATTTGACATTCCAGACCATGCATATGAGCCTAACATATGGTATTATTCCGATTCTTTAGTTATAAACGTTGAAGAAAGCTTCTCGCCAGACGAATGCTTTCCGCTCTCGGGGGACTTCAACGGCGACGGCCTTACAGACCTTGGTTACTACAATAGAGCCCTGGGGATATGGAAAATAGCTTTATCAAATAATGGCGTGTTCGGTGTTTTTGAATATTGGATAGATGGAGCAGATGATTTTGGCAAAAACAATGATTATTTCTATCCATTAACAAGTGATTTTAACGGCGATGGAAGAACAGATGTGGGCTATATAAGGGTTCCCACCAGCGATGGGGCCCTCTCATATATAGATATCGCAACGTCAAATGCTGAGGGCTTTGATATTTATGAATCATCCGATAGAGACCATTGGCGTGATAGTGACACCGGTGGCTTGGAAAGTAATTGGAAATTTACTACGTTTAGCGGAGATTTCAATGGAGACGGTCTTACCGATATCGGGCAGATACATGTTGATGATAGTAGCAATTTAAATATCCTCCTTGCAAGAGAAAATTTGGGAGATCAAAGTACAAGATTACTCTTACACGCTGATAGCAATTTTGTCGATGCCTCTGGTAGACATACTGTTACTGCCACTGGTGCTGTGACTTCTACGGATCTATATGTATTCGGTACACATTCTGTTTATTTTGATGGAACTAATGATTATTTAAGTGCTGCTGATCATACTGACTGGACGCTAGGAGCTAATGATTTTACGATAGATTGGAGGATGTATTGGACTGGGGAAAGCGCTGATGGATTATTTCAACATACATCTGGGACAAAAGATGGATGGTCAATAAATACGGCTGATACGGGATTAAGTATTAAACTTGGTAATGGGTCTACCGTAAATGAATATTATCTAGGAACCACCACTTGGTCACATACTACTTGGTACCATGTTGCTATTGTAAGGACTGGTGGCTATCTTAATTTATATGTAAATGGTACGCTTGAAGAATCCACTGCTGATTCTACTACTATTTCAAATGCTACGGGTGCTTTGGAAATAGGTCGTTCTAGCGGGCTTTCAAGTGGAGTGTGGACAAGTTCTCTTTATATGGCTGGTTATATGGATGAAGTACGAATTTCTAACACAGCTCGCTGGACTTCTGATTTTACACCACCCATATGTCCATACACATATACTTATCCTGAATGGGATAACGGTTCTAACTCTGATCCATTATCAGACTTTTCGCCGTTAGCGGGTGACTTTAACGGTGATGGTCTCAGCGATTTGTGCCTATTTAAGAAGAATGTGGGAAGATGGGTTGTTATGCTTTCACACGGAGATAAATTTGGCGATACTACGGATTGGCTTACAAGCTTTGGCGCTGACGAGGATCCAATATTAGGCGACTTTAACACAGACGGTCTGACAGATATTGGTTATGTATATACGCAGGGTGGACAGTGGTATATAAAGTACGCTACATCGGACGGCACCGCCTTCAACAAAATAGAGGAAGCTTACCCGACAAATATATCCGGAAGTATAGAAGGCACGTTTATAACAGGTGATTCTAACGGAGACGGTCTTTTTGACGTAGCTGTATTTAACAAAGATTCGCGGGAGTGGACAGTAAGACTGCACCAGTCAAAATATCCGGATTTACTTGTCGAAATTGATAATGGCATAGGTGGTAAAACAAAGATTGAATACAAAGACTCCGTAATGTTTGATAACACAGGCTATGACAATATTCCCGACCTTCCTTTTTCAGTGCGCGTTGTTACTGAAGTTACACAAGAAGATGGACTGGGTAACAATTACAAAACGCGTTACTTTTACGAGAATGGCTTTTTCGAACCGGGTAAGCGGGAATTCCGGGGGTTTGGCCATGTTAGAGTTATAGACGTTGAAGGCAGTGTTAAAGAAACAAATTTCAATCAGGACAATATCTTCAAAGGAAGGCCAAAAGAAGAAATTATAAAAGATAAATATGAAAGAATTTATTCAGAGACCGTATACAACTGGCAGAGTAGCAAGCTACACGGTGATTTGGTCGATTTTCCTTATCTTGCCGATAAAACCTCAAAAATATTTAATCCAAATACAGGTGAAAGTAAAAGTTCTCAGGTTTTATATACTTATGATGGATATGGCAACGTTACCATTATAAGTGAAGAAGGCTTTCTCGATGTAACAGGCGATGAAAGAGAAACTTCCATTATATATTATTACGATACCACTAAGTGGATACTCGCAAAACCGCTTCAAAATGAGATAAAAGATTCACAAGGAACAATAGTATCAGCCGCAAAATATACCTATGACTCCAATAGCTCTCTTATTAAGGAAGAAAAATGGTTAGGCCAGATTGGCACTACTCCACAATGGGGAACTTCACAGAATCCTTCGACAGAATTTACCTATGACGATACCGGTAACGTTATTTCAGTCAAAGACGCAAGAGAAAGCATTACGCAAACGACATATGATTCTACAAAAACTTTCCCCGAATCCGTAACAAATATACTCGGCCATACCCAGCGGTTCACATATAATAAAGCAACAGGTAAAATTCTTACCTCTACCGATCCGAATAGCCAAAGAACTACATCAGCCTATGACGGTTTCGGTAGGTTGATAAATGTTAAGGGCCCTGGCAGTATTTCCGAAGTAAGTTACGAGTACGTTTTAAGTGCATTCCCCGCTAAAGTTGCTACGACAACAAAAGTGAATGAAACCGAATCCGTGACCGCATATAGCTTCATAGACGGACTTGGCAGGCAAATCCTTTCGCGTATTCAGGCGGAATATCAGGGTGCTTCCAGACATATCGTAAGCGGTGAAGTAGAATATGACTCTCGCGGCCAGGTTATAAAGAAATACCTGCCTTACTATATCGGCGTCCCGCAACCCGAGGATAAATATCTACCTCCATCAAAATCAACTCCGTTTATGGCTTATAAATATGACGCGATGGGGAGGCTGGTCGAGACGATAAGGCCTGACAATAAGGCAAATTATGTCATTTATAATCTGAATGAAATCGAATCAATAAACGAAAACGGCCAGAGAATGAGGCAAACAAAAGACGTCTATGGAAGGATAATAGAAATCGAAGAAGCCAATGGTAGCGTGACAAATTATGTTTATGATACTCTCGGTAATCTGACCGATACATACGATAGCGCCTCACCTCGAAACCATGCCCATATAGAATATGACACCCTTGGAAGAAAGATTTCTATGGACGACCCAGACATGGGAAATTGGGTATATGGTTATGATGACGTAGGTAACCTCGTATCCCAGACTGATGCGAAGGGGCAAGTTATAGATTTCGATTACGATGCTATAAATAGACTCACCACGAAGTCATTGCGAGCCGCCGAAGGCGGCGAAGCAATCTCATCGGTTCAATATACTTACGACCAAAATCAAAACGGTATAGGAAGGCTCTCAAGAGTAGACGATTCTTCCGGAGCGACAGAGTTTTTCTATGACATCTTAGGCCGTGAAATAACGACAACAAAGACCATAAACGGTAGTTCATACACCATTGAACGCACCTACGACTCCCTGGATCGCCTTATAACGGTGACCTACCCGGATACTACAGTTATTAAATACGAATACAATACTCAGGGTGGTATAGATAAAATAGGGACTGTCCCCGCAGGGGACTGTCCCTATTTTGTTTCCTCCGTCGACTACAACGCCAACGGTCAGATAGAAGAGATCCATTACGGAAATAGCACATCTACTACCTACAATTACGATCCTTATAATTTCCGTCTCTCAGAACTTAAAACTTATGACTTACAACTTACAACTATTCAGGACCTATCCTACAACTTCGACCCGATAGGCAACGTTACCTCTATATTAGATTCCGCGCATACCAATACCCAGCATTTCCAATATGACAATATAAATCGGCTCATAGAAGCAAATGGCGCCAGTTACGGCTATATTGATTACCAGTATGACTCCATTGGAAATATGCTTAAAAAAGGCGACCTCACCCTAACTTACGGTGAGCGAGGACATGGACCTCATGCCGTAACTACGTCATTGCGAGGCGGCGGAGCCGCCGAAGCAATCTCCTACGACGCCAACGGCAATATGATACAGAAAGGTTCCGACTCCTTTGAATACGATATAGAAAATAGATTGGTTAAGGTAACGGCTCAAAAAGGCGGTGGAAGATTTGATGTTTCAATAAATTTTACTACCGGCTGGAACTTCTTTAGTTTACCTGGATTTGTCCCCAATACAGGTGGTAGTATCGCAGAGATTCTTTCCTCGATAGAGGGTAAATACGAGCAGGTTTCTAAGTATGATACAGCTACAAGTGAATGGCTACACTATGTCAGAAATGGCAAATTTAATCAATTTGACACGTTGGAACAAAGCGAGGGCTATCTGATTTATATAACAGAGTCCTGTACCTTGGATATTACAGGACTTTTCCCTATAGCTCAACAAACTAAAGAATTAAAACTTGGCTGGAATTTAATAAACGCGCCTACAAATTCTGAAATCGATGTAAACGAAGCCCTCGAAGGAATTACGTATGATGGTATCGCCGAATATGATGGCAGTGGTTATACATATAATCCCGAAACACTAAAAAAAGGAAAAGCCTATTGGATTCATGTAAATTTCGACCAAACATGGTCAATCCTGTTGAGTGAAGTTGAAACAACTTATACCTACGACGGCGATGGGGGGAGGGTTTTACGCCAGACTAACGACGAGGCAACACTCTACATCGGTTCTTCTTTTGAAGCAACCGGTACACCCGGCCAACCTGCTGACAAAGTCACGAAACATATCTTCATGGGCTCAACGCGTGTCTGCTCTGTTGAAACCGAAGACGAAATAGACCATATCTATTATTACCATCAGGACCACATCGGGTCAAGCAATGTAATTACCGATGAGACCGGTGCCGTTATAAATATCCTCGAATATACTCCTTATGGCCTCATCTCCCGCAACACTGGAAACTACTCGACAGATAAAAGATTTACAGGTAAAATATATGACAAATCATCCGCTCTTTACTATTATGGTGCGCGGTATTATGACCCGGAATTAGGGAGGTTTATTAGTGCGGATCCCACCATACAACGCCCCTATGACCCGCAAGATTTTAACCGATATTCTTATTGTAGAAATAATCCCGTCAGATATATCGACCCGACTGGACTCAGTTGGTGGAGCGCTTTCTGGAACTTCGTTGCGGGGTTCTTTGGGGCTGTTGTCACTGTTATAGTTACCGCTGTTACCGGTGGAAATATCGCATTAGGAATGGCAGCCGGCGGTGCAGTTGCAGGCGCTATCCTGGGTGGTGTATCCGGCGGTTGGGGAGGTGCACTGAAAGGTGCTGCTATTGGTTTTGGCATAGGACTTGCCGTAGGGACTGGTGTAGGTGTCTTTGGCCCCGCATTTGGAACCGCCGTGGCACTAGGAGGTGCTGCCTATGCAGGCACTACAGGTGGCCTTGAAGGCCTAGGTGACTTTGCTGCGGGAGCTGTTGGCGCTTTTGCAGGGTATCAAACTGGCCAAGCGATAGCAAGTGGGCTAAATTTAGGTCCGGCGCAAACAAATGAAACACGGGTATCGCCTGAGTCAAAAGAGGCCATTAACGAAGCGGTTGGAACAGGCGATTTTGAACAGGTTAAAACTGCTGTTGAGCAAGGAACGGGAAAACCCGCCGGCCTCAGTGGAAATGATGTAGCTAAAGTAATAGCAAATGGTGCAAAGAATGGTACGTTAGGAAGAGGGAATAATCCAGATTTAGCCTCACTGAATAAACCGGATCCATCACCATCTCAATCGGAACTATTTTGGAGAGGGTCATTTGACGATGCAAACGAAATAGGAATAACCACTGAAAGATACGGTGGTATAATCAATAAAATTGGAAAAGCATTAACGGTAATATTACCCAAAGGATTTAAGCGAATTGGAAGAGGTATTGCAGGGGGCGGTGCGATTGATATTAAAGTTGGACAGACATTACAATTTATAGGAAAATGGGGAAAATCTCAATTTCCAGAACCTTATTGGTAAGGTTCTGGGTCTTTATATTCCTGGTTTTTTTTACATCAGGCTGTTCAGCGGACATACCAGATGATATCGGTCAGATCTATATTGATTATGGAAAAGCTTTAAGAGAATCCGGGAATAGTATAACGCGTATGGGCGTATTTTTAGGCAAAAATACAAAAAATATAGTTGAATGCAGTTCGGATGAGATTTATATTGATAAATTATATTCACTAAAAAAGGACATTGGAAAAACACTTAAGACTATGTCGACGATTAAGGTTCCCGACGAACTTTTACAATATCACAATTTACATAAACAAACATTAACAGAATATTATCAAATGCTAGATTTTTTAATAAAAAGCAGCACGTCTATCGACAGTGATGAGAAAAAAAAGTTTTTAGACAAGGCTGCGGCAAAAGTAACTAAAGCCAATGCTTTAGGAAAACAGGCAAAAGATAATATGCCAGCTGCCGAAGCTCTAATTGAGAAATATATGAGATAAAATAGTCTTTCTAGCGTCTACAATTTTGAATGAAAGAAATCGAACCACATCCTATTTTCAAAAGGACATCTTTTAAGACGTTTGCGATTTTGAATAGCAAAGGACATCTTTTAAGACGTTTGCGATTTTGAATAGCAAAGTGTCCCCGAATCTGATTTTAACAGTGTCCCCCATAGTAATCAATTAGGCCGCCCGGCTTCATTTCTAAGCATCTTTGCTTATAGCTGCTCCATTTGTAATCGGCCATCCCAGAGACCATATTAGCCCTTAGGGGGTTGGCTTCAATGTATGTAGCGCATTGGATAAGGTAATCACCCTTTAATACAGGCTTCCCCTTAAATCTTCC
>JADHYN010000028.1 GCA_016782425.1 Candidatus Omnitrophota bacterium | reverse complement strand
GAGGGGGTCTTGCAGCCACCCCTGTAAAATACCTTTTTGAAATCGCCTATCCTTGAAAAGACTTCATATACCAGGCTTCGTATTGGCGCGAGCCCGCATCCGCCTCCGACAATCAATAGTTCCTTGCCCTTGAAATGATCCATCGGATAACCATTGCCAAAGGGCCCTCTTACTCCTATCGTGTCGCCGACTTTAAGCTCGTGAACTTTCTCGGTAACCTTGCCGACCTTCATTACCGTTACTTCCATGGTATCTTTAACATCGGGCCTTGAAGACGGTGTAAAAGGCGCTTCTCCCACTCCGGGAATAGTTATTTCCACGAACTGGCCCGTTTCAAAAGATATGGGTTCGGCCGGTTTAAACTTTATAGTTTTTATGGTAGGGGTTTCGGTCCTAACCTCTAAAACCTTTGCTTCAATGGGCCTATATGGATTTTCGTTATTATGCATTTCCTACCAGTCTCTTAAGCACTTTTCTTATGTCTATTTTCGCGGGACACGCCGATATGCAGCGGCCGCATCCGGTGCAGGCATAGGTTTCCGCTACTTTAGGGAAATAGTCGAACTTTTTCTCGAACCTATTTCGCAGCCTCTGCTGGAGCTTCGCGCGCGGGTTAGCGCCGCCGGCAACCCTTGCGAAATCTTTTATCATGCACGAGTCCCACATGCGCAAACGTTCCATTTTATCCTTGTCTTTCTGATCATAGAGCAAAAAACAGTGGCATGTCGGGCAAATCGTGTTACATGCCCCGCATTCCACGCAGGTTTTCGCTTCATCTTCCCAGATATCGGATTCAAACTTCTTTTCTATCATACCTTTATATAGGTCCTGGGACGGCACGCTATTTTCTTTTATGTTTTTTTCTACGTCTTTTATAACTGCCTCCCTGCGGTCAGCCCTATCTTCCTCGCAGCCCTTTCTTGCTTCCTGAAATAGCGAGGCGTGTTTTTTGACGAGCGCGCGGCCCTTCTCGGATCCGGCTTCGGCAACAAAGCCCCCCGTGGTCTCGGAAAGATTAATATCAAAATCCTCCTGTGGGTACGGTTTTATTCCAAGGGCTGTGCAGAAACATGTCTCGATAGCGCAAGTGCAGTCTGATGTTATTATAAGATTTTGTTCGCGGTTTTTAATATAGAAGGGGTCTTTGTAATCGTGGTTTTTAAATACGTGGTCCTGGATTTTAAAGCCTTTCAGGTCACAGGCCTTTACCCCGACAATTGCAAAGGGCTTACGGTCTGCACCGGGTACGTCCGGCTTAAAGCCTTTGGCGACTACTTCACGCGCAAGGCTGAAGAAAGCCTTGAGCGGCTCAAATGCCCTCACCTCGCCGATTGTAATGTCACCTGTGGCTTCGTCATATTTTTTGTAAAAACGCTGTTCGCCCTTTTTAACGGGTACGTAAACGTCGTAATCCGACTTTAGGGCATCCAGCAATTTAAAAATGTTTGCTTTGGAAATAAACTTCATAATTATCTTTTATTGGCCAAAAAATAAGAGAGCGTTTCAAGCTCTCTTGAAAGATCGACGTCCTTTACCTTAACCTTATCCGGTACAGAAAGCGATGTCGGGGCAAAATTTAAAATGCACGAAACGCCTGCTGTTACAAGTTTTCCCGCCGCTTCCTGGGCGCTCTCGGACGGAACAGCTACGATGCCTATCGAAATCTTTTTGTCTTTTATAATTTTCGGCATATCCTCGATGGAATCTATCACTACGCCGCTTATTTTCTTTCCTATTTTTTTGGTATCCGCGTCAAACGCCGCTACAACGCTTAGTTTATGCTGCTTGAACCCGGGATAAGCTAAAAGCGCCGAGCCCAGGTGCCCTATTCCCACGACCGCGACGTTCCAGGTTTTGTCTTTGCCGAGGATTCTCTCAAGCGCAGCTTTAAGCTCACCCGTGTCATACCCGGAACCGCTTACGCCGAACTGGCCGAAGTGCCCGAGATCTTTTCTCACCTGCGCGTCGCTTAAGTTTACCCTATTGCCGAGCTCCGCGGATGATATTGTGCGGATATTTACCGAAATAAGCGCGGTTATTTCCCTTAAATAAACAAAAAGACGCGATATAGTCCCCTCGGGTATCTTCTTCGTTCCCATATTCACAGACTTTGTACCATTTTTCACGGAGATTGTCAAGGGGAAAATGCTAAAAAAGTATTGACAAAGCTGTGTTCATAGTATATAATCCCTATCAACAAAGTAGGAAATGGAATGAAACTTACAACTAAAAGCGAATACTCGATCCTGGCGCTCATATGCATTGCGCGTCACGAAAAAAAAGGTTTTGTAACAGTTGACAGTATTTGCTCTGGGCGCGATATACCCAAGAAATATCTGGAGCAACTGCTTCTGATATTAAAACAAAACCGCATCCTGAAGGCCAGGCGCGGCGCTTCGGGCGGTTACAGGCTGGCTGTACCTCCGGGGAAGATAAGCATGGCGCAAATCATACGGCTGATGGACGGCGCCCTTGCGCCGACGGAATCCGTAAGTACGTACTTTTTTTCGCACACGCCTCTCGAAAAAGAAAAGAAACTCATGGCCGCTTTTAAAGAAATAAGAAACTTTGTTTCGCATAAACTGGAAAAACTGAAGCTTTCTGATCTGATATAAGGAGATAACGCATGGATATAAAAATATTTTTACTAATGCCTCTTGCCTTCGTTTGCGAATTTATCGACTCGACGCTCGGCATGGGTTATGGGACGAGCCTCACCCCTATTCTACTATTGATGGGCTTTGAACCGATGCAGGTGGTTCCGGCTGTACTTTTTTCGGAATTTATTTCAGGCATAACCGCGGCCTCTTTTCATCATAGTGTGCAGAATGTAAATTTCAAGCCCGGTTCCAAAGACACGCGCGTAGTCATTGTGCTTTCTGTGTTTTCTGTAATCGGCACGATTATCGCCGTATTTCTTGCTATAAAACTTCCCGCTCAAACACTTAAAATCTGGATAGGTGGCATAGTCTTATTCATGGGCATTTTTATCCTGGCGACATTTAAACGTAAGCCGCGCTTTACATGGAGAAAAATAACAATTCTCGGTACAATTGCCTCTTTCAACAAAGGCATGTCGGGAGGCGGTTATGGTCCTTTAGTAATGGGAGGGCAGGTCCTTTCCGGCATAGGGGTAAAAAATGCCGTGGCCATCACTTCGCTGGCCGAAGGCATAACGTGTATGGTCGGGGTAATTTTATATTTTTTCCTTAAATCAGGCGCAGATTGGACGCTGGCCCCCTGGCTTATGGCAGGGGCTGTACTTTCCGTCCCTCTTGCTGCGCATACTTTAAAAAGGATGCCGGAAAAAGGCGTTAAAATTGCGGTAGCGATCATCATAACCTTGCTTGGCTTGTTGACGCTGGCCAAGGCGTTTTTCGGCGGATAGCTTGTCTATTTAAAAATAAAACCTGTCTCGCCTGACCAGAATAAAAGATCAAGTTCTCCGAGTGGTATTTTTATTTTCTTCGCGAACTCTCTCATCCTGTTTTCGGTTTCGATGTAGGTTTTTTTGTTAAGCGAAGCCGGTATTTTTTCTATTACTCCTAGTCTTTTTAAATTTCGAAGTATGTGGACATCCAGTATCGCTATGTCCCTGCCAAGACCAATGTTCCTAAGGAAGTGGCTTGATTCTTTATAGCCCAGCCCTTTAATATTTTTAACAAGCCATTCTCTTGTTTTAAGGACATCGCTTCGGTCGAGTTTTTTATTAACCTCAAACTTTTTATTGTTTTTAAAAATTCTTCTTGCGGCTACGAGATAGTCGGCTTTTTTATTGTGGAATCTCGCGAGCCCCTTTAGTTTACACCCTATCCGCCGGGCAGTGCCCACGGAAAGCAAATCCTCTTTTTTTAATTCTTTTACGGCCCTGTCGCAGGAAACCGCCTTTGATTGCGGGGTTAACAGGCAAAAGGCTAACTCCGCGAAGAGATCCTCATCCTTTTGGGAACCTTTAAACTCTTTTAATCTTTTTTTTATGTGCGATTTTTTCTTGCGGTAGGCTGAAATAAGGCTTTTCATGAAACTAAATCTATCAGTCTTTTTGCTACTTTTATGTGGGCGATCTCATCATCGCGTATTGAGGTTAATTTTTCTTTTATCGCTTTATCATCAACTTGTTCTATGTAATGATCGTAAAAGTTCTTTGCCCTCTCTTCGAGGGTTAAAATGCTTTGAAATTCTTTTTTAAGCATTTTAGTATTCATTTTTTGTACCCTTCGAAACCTCTTCAATCATGTTGTCCACCGTCTCTTTATGCTTTGAGGAGTCGCGATAAAGATAGGAAAGCATTTTTGTCATCTCTTCTTTTTTTTTCTTTTCTATCCCGTCCGCATGCTTTAAAAGCGCTTTAGAAAAGTTGGCAAACAAGGTCACCATGCCCTCTTCGACATTTATAAGTTCATTTAATCCCGCGATTAATCTTTCTTTTGTGATCATGTTTATTTTTTGCGCGACAAAAAACTAAAGGCGTTTAAAAGCGCCTTGGACCCTTCTCCCGCCGCTATGATTATTTGTTTTGCCGGTATGTCGGTAACGTCGCCCGCCGCAAAGATACCGGGAACGTTTGTCTCGTTGAAAGAATTTATCTTGATCTCGCCTTTTTTATTCTTATCCAGCTCTTTGGCAAAGTCGGAATTCGGCATGAGCCCGATTTCTACAAAAATACCCTGTAGAGTAAGTGTTTTCTCTTTTTCATTTTCCCTGCCTGCCGGCAGGTAGACTTTTATCTTTATGCCGGTAACCATTTTATCGCCCATGACTTCGGTTACCCGGGTATTGTTTAAGATTGTAACGTTCCCGGCTCCTTCAACCTTGTCCTGCATGATTTTATCCCCGGTAAGCTCCGGAGTAATGTTTATAAGGTGAACGTGCTTCGCTATTTTCATAAGTTGAAGGGTTGCGTCTAGACCGGCATTTCCGCCGCCTATAACCGCTACGTCTTTTCCCGCAAAAATGGGCCCGTCGCAGGTAGCGCAATACGTAACCCCCTTATTCTTGAACTCTTTTTCTCCGGGAACGCCGAGTTCTTTTGAATACTTGCCTGATGCGACTATCGCAGTTTTAGTTTCATACGCGCCTTTATTGGTTTTGATTGAAATCGAGTCGCCTTTCTTTTTTAACTCCAAAACCCCTTCTTCTTTTAAGGGGACGTTATATTTTTTCATGTGCTCTTCAAATTTCGTTACCAGATCAGCGCCAGTAACAAATTGATAACCGGTATAATTCTCTATGTCGCCGCTCCAGGCAGTCTGCCCTCCGATATCCTTGGAAATAACCAAAAAATTAATCCTCTTGCGGGCCGCGTATACGCTTGCGGTTATCCCCGCCGGTCCCGCTCCTATTATTATGAGATCATATATCATGTTGCCTCTCTAAAACATCTTATTAGCTATAAATCCAAGCACAATTACTTGCGGCACGGTTATAATGGGAAGCCAGATGGCTACGCGCCTTCCTACATTGTGCCACAAAAGGCCTATTTCGGTATAATCCGTAACCACGCCCCCCATTAGAAAAACAAAACTATTGCCGAGAGCGCCGGTTTGCCTGAATATCTCGAATGCCATGGGCGCTGATCCTTCGGAGCATACCTCTATAATGGTGGCTATTCCAAGGGTTATAAAAAGCCCAAGCACTGTCGGGCCCATATAATCATGGAAAAAGTTTGGCGGAATGTAAGCCCCTGCCAAGCTCGCCAAACCCATGCCTATAAGTACCCACCAGAGCACCATGTTTGCCAGAGAAAGCGTTCCGGCGTATACGCCTTTCATGTCGGATTTAAGCGAACCCAGAGAAAATTTATATTCCTTGAACCTTTTACGGATATCAGCCAGTACGGAAAAATCGTCTTCTGTTTCGATTATATTTTCGTTCTTTTCGATAAGATTTTTCTTTTCAAGAAACTGAAAAATAAGTCCTGTAGTTATTGCGATTAAAAATGCGCCAAATATTATGTAAAGCGCCTTTAGGCCAAAGAAACCCAAAAGCATTATTGTAAGCGTAAGGTTGGACCAGGGGCTTGCCAGCAAAAATGCCACAACCCCGGGATTGGACGCGCCTTTTTTGTGCAGCTCGATAGAAAGCGCCAGGATCCCGTGCGAACACGCGCTCATAAAGAACCCCAGAATAACCGAGTAAAAAATAGTGCTCTTTCTTGGTTTTGCCAGTATGTGGGAAATATACTCCCGCGGAACGTAATAATCCAAAAGTCCGCCAAGAAATAAGCCGAGTATAATTGCCCACCAGATGGTCTTAACGTAGCTTAAAAGGGACAGCCTGAATGCGGTAAGAAAAGGCAAAACGTAAGACAAGAGAACAAGCGCTGCTAGAGCCGCGGCGACAATAACTGTCTTATTCTTATAAAAAGGAACATTTGGCGCGGCGAGGCAGGCTGCGCTAACTATGTTTTGCGGGGTCTTGTTCTGTCCGGCGAATTTCTGAAGGCAGGTCTTGCTGCAGAAAAAATACGTCTTTCCGTTTTGCGTAAGTTTAAGGCCGGTCTTTTCGTTAACCGACATCCCGCATATCGGATCTTTTGCCATAATTATATACCCAGACTCTCCTTGATGGCATCTTTGTCAAATCCTGTTATGATTTTTCCGTCAATATCCAGAACGGGTACGCCCATTTGGCCGGATTTATCAACCATTTCCTGCGCTTTATCGGGATTTGCCCCGACATCGATATTCTCGAACTCGATATTGTTATCTTTTAAAAACTGCTTTGCTTTTATGCAATACGGGCATGTGGCCGTGCTGTAAACTTTCACATTCTTTGCCATAACTTCCCCCTTTAGCCTAGGACCGCTTTAAGCTCGACTAATTGCTTCAAATGATCCTTTTCTTCACTGATAACTACGTCGATTATTTTATTATCTTCCCCGGGCACAAGCTTCTTCATGCCTTCATAAAAAATTATGGAGTATTTTTCGGCATCAATACCCAAGTCAAGCGCTTCTTTCTCGTTTTTTACCTTCGCTGCCGCTTCTTTGCCTTGATTTCTTTGAGTAAACACCTTACCGTCAGCCAATGCGCGCATGTATGCGTAATATTCTTCCGGATAGGTTCCTTCCGGCGCGGATGTTTTCACCGAATCCAGCATCTCTTGAAAAGTCTTGCGGTGTTTTTCCTCTTCCTCTGTCAGATGCTTAAAAATATCTTTCGCATTTTCGTTTTTAGACTGCTTTGCCAAAATGCCATAGAAATCTTTTCCGTTTATCTCTATCCGGACCGCCAATTCCAACACTTCACTTATCGCAAATGTATCAGCCATTATAACTCTACATCGTTAATCCACGCCCCGTGCACAGTGCAAAATTCTATAGCGGCTAATTTTCCGCTGCTTGCTTTAAGATGCAAAGCGGCTGCGGGATTAAGTTTTTCAGGGGTTAGATGAACCCTTGCAATAAATTCTTTATCAAGGTAAAAATCGATATGGTTAATGTAGTGTTGCGGCTGCATGGGATGCAGGATCTGCCCCATCTTTACGTGCGCATCTACGCAACCTTCCGGAATCAAACCACATTTCCTTAAAATAGTAATAACCGGCACGTGCTTTTTATCACCTTCTGTTAAATTCTTTGGATCAGCCGGCGTATTTATAGCGTCTTTTTTTTGAAATGATGCTTTCGGCGCACCGCATACAGGACAGTTATCAGGCGCGCTTCCGTTTATCGCAATATAACCACAAACCTTACATACATGACCTTTCATAAATCACCTCCGATGAGACCCACACTTACGGAAATCGAAGATTTCCGTAAGTGTGTCTTCTTGAACTTCTTCTATGAAGGGTCGAATTAACCCCTCACCCAGGAATTCATAATATTGCGCGAAAATATTATGTTTGGTGTTTCGATATTCTGTCATATTTTTGTCCCTCTTGTTGTGGAAAATTCTTGAAACGAATTTTCCGCTGAATTCCTGGGTGAGGGGTTAATTCGGCCATGCAGTTTACGACTACCACTAGGTAGTCGTAAACTGCGGCCTCATTAATAATTCTCACACACAACTTCGTAATAACTTTGAGGATGCGCGCACGCGGGGCATTCGTCCGGCGCGGCTTTTCCCTCATGTACATATCCGCAATTACGACATTTCCATTTAACAACAGTGTCCTTTTTAAACACCTTACCGTCTTTTACGTTTTTCAAAAACTTCCTGTATCTTTTTTCGTGCTGTTCTTCAACTTCAGCAATCTCTTTAAACTGATCGGCTACGTCTTCGAAGCCTTCTTTTCGGGCTGTTTCTTCGGCTTCTTTATAGAGCTTTGTCCACTCCAGGTTTTCCCCGGCTGCGGCGGCTTCCAGGTTCTTAGCCGTATCGTTAATTACGCCTGCCGGGTAGGAGGCCTGAATTTCCACCTCGCCGCCAGGAAGAAGCTTAAAGAACCTTTTTGCGTGCTCTTTCTCGTTGTCGGCCGTTTCCAGGAAGATTGCGGCTATCTGCTCATATCCTGACTTCTTTGCCACACCCGCAAAATAAGTATAGCGGTTTCTTGCCTGCGATTCTCCGGCAAAAGATGCCAGTAGATTTTGTTCGGTTTTTGTGCCTTTAATAGACTTTGTCCTAGTCTTTTCCATATTTTTTTATTCCTCCTTTGTTTTTTTATTTCAAAAAATCCATGTAAATCGCCAAGAGCAACGCAGCTGCTGATAAAACAAATATAAAAAAGTAATTTATTCTTTCTTTCCTGGAACCCACACCGCAGAGAATAGCGCCTATTGTCTTGTAGTCATTCTTTGTGAGCTCTTTTTGGTTGTTGATTTTGCTAATGAGGTTTTGCCTTGCTATTACCCTTGCTCTATTTTGGTTTATTCTAAATTTGTAAACGAAAAATGCCAGGAATCCGGCTATTCCTATATACCATGCCATCTTAGCATAAAGCGGGTTTAGATGCATTAAGACAGTTACAAGCCTGATAGCTACTGTTGCTATAAGCCCTATTATGACGAAACCCCACGAAGCCAGGGAATCTTTACAATTCTTGTATTCGCTACACTCTATGCATGTTTTTTTCATCAGTATCCTGCAAAATTTTCCGTTCTGATTTTGTCTTTACTGAGGGCTAATTTGTCTTTCAGTATATTGGCCATGCCTTCTACCATTTTTGGAGGGCCGCATATATAAAATATTCTTTCCTTGTAATCCGGGATTTCCTCTTTTATCATGGTGTCAGTAATATAGCCGGTCCTGCCCTTCCACGCTTTTTTATCTATGTCGGATGAAGTTAGCGTATGCACAACGCGCAAGTTGCTGCGCCCCACCATATCATCAAAATCCCCCCTGAATATAATGCCGGCTTCTGTCCGGTTGCTGTATAGTAATACTATATCCGTTTTTAGCTTTTTGTCTACGACAAATTTACACATGCTCCTTATCGGGGTAATCCCTATGCCACCTGAAAGAAATGCGATTTTTTCGTGTTCCTCTTCAAGCGTGAATTTGCCCAGAGGCATTTTTATTTTTGCAATGTCGCCGGCTTCAAGCTTATCCAGGGCTTTTGAAAATTCGCTTTCTGTTATTCTCTTTGTAAACTCGATGTACCCTTTCTCCGTAGGTGAATTCGAAAACGAAAAATACTTCGTCTGGTCCGCGAGGCCTACTTTGATTGTAAGTGAAAAAAACTGGCCCGGCTTGAAGCCTTCTCCCGGCTTTTCTTCAAACCTGAAGCTTTTCACGGTATTCGTTCGCTCTATTACATCTATGAGGCGCGTCTCGAATTCAACCATTTTATTTACCTTTTTTTGATTAGCGATTCTATGCTAATTGATTTCAGATCAGACACTACGTGCTTCTGTATCATGTCCAATTTTGTCTTTAAAACGCATGTCTTTATATGAGGGCACAGGCTTTTTTTGAAAATATGCCCATTGCACTTCAAGGGTCCCTGGAATATTTTCATCACATCGGCAACAAATATAGTGCCGGCCTTTCGTGATAATTCAAAGCCTCCGCCTTTTCCTTTATAGGATTTCAAGAGCCCTGCTTTATTCAAGTGTTGTAATATCTTTCGCAGGAAAGGCTGCGGGATTTTCAAATCACGCACCAGTTTCTTGACCGAGACTACGGTCTTTTTGCGCTTTGCAATATAACAAAGCGCTCTTATCGCGTAATCTGTATCTCGTGTAATTAATTTCATATACTATGCGCCACCACTTCTGATAAAACTACAATATCTTCGGTTCCAAAAATATCCGCAATGCTTTTGTCAAAAAGAAGATTGGCTTCCGGCCCGAATTCTTCATCCCCCCGCCACAGTGTTATAAGGAAAGGTGCGCTCTCCTCTATTGTGTCCAGGACCACGCTTACATCCGCAAGTTCGGCCTTTTTAGCCTTGAAACGCTCTACGAGTGCTAGAAGGCTATCGGGATTTTTACCGTATTTTCGCGTAATTGTATTAATTACACGCTTCTTAAAGTTCGGATAATACCCTTCACCGCCTACTAATTCCTTAAAAGAGATCCACTCGCCTTTTATGGACGGTAGCCCATTTGCTTTGCGGATCAGGTAATGCAAGATCAAAATGGACGTGTAAACTTTTGCGGGGACGTTGCATGAGAGAGAAAAAACAGTTTCCTTATCTACGTCAACCTCGTAATCATCGCCCAAAAACCGCAAGGAATAGGTCTTCTCCCCTGCAAGTTGCGCAAGCTCCTGCCATGCTTTGTTTAACGCGACTTCGTATTCCATTTAAATCGGCTCGAACTTGTCTTTCCCGACCCCGCATTCCGGGCAAACCCAAGATTCCGGTAAGCTTTCAAAAGATGTTCCGGGCTTTGCGCCGCTTTCCGGGTCGCCTTTTTCAGGATCATATACATACTGGCATATGGTGCATACGTATTTTTGCATGCTTCCCTCCTTATACGGCAATAACTTCTTTCACCTCAGGCACTTCCTGTTTCACGATTCTTTCCACGCCTGCTTTTAAAGTCATCTGGCTCATTGGGCAGCATCCGCATGCGCCGGTGAGTTTCACCTTCACGACGCCATCAGGTGTAACGTCTACGAGTACAACGTCTCCCCCGTCAGCCTGAAGTGATGGTCTTATTTTGTTTAATGCAGCTTCTACTCTTTCTTTCATATTGACCTCCTTCAATGAGATCCAGACTTATGTTGCCCACCGTGGGCAACATAAGTCTGTCTTCTATGAATTTCCTTCTTGAATGATCGAATTGCGGTTTCATCTGAGTTTTGTAGTATTCGTAGCATTTTTACATATTCCGTCTTCTGTGGCCCAATCAGGGTGTGTCTTCTTTATCTCATTAGTTATGTGTTCTTCAGTATGCGGTATTATAACAACCAGGTCTCTGGGAAGGGCCTTCCCACATGTAGGGCAAAT